>DATGIO010000018.1:0-33177 GCA_035295685.1 Candidatus Angelobacter sp. | reverse complement strand
ATGCCACGGCCGGCATATACCATCCCATGCGGAAGCCGTCCAGCTTCATAGCTGAGAACAATCCAACCCACAGAGCACTCGCGACCAGAATGAACTGGAGGTACGTCAACCAAAAAGTATGGGTATGAGCGACCCCATGGCGCACTGTATAGCTCAAATACAATGCCACCGGCATCCATATAAGATCGGCCGCAAGTATCAAGTATCTAAGTCTCTTAGCTTTCACGAATATCCATCCAATCGGAACTCATACCATCGAACAAGCAGTCGCAAGCTTCATCTTGCAAAAGTTACCAGTTCTTGATTCTCACTTATATAACCATCGGGATGCGAACGTTTCCAATGCCACGCACTGCGAATAATGCTATGCAAGTCAGAATGTTTCGGGTTCCAGCCCAACTCCTCTTTGAGTTTGTCCGGGCTCGCACATAGAACGGGAGGATCGCCCGGGCGTCGCGGCCCTTTGCGCACATCGATCGAATGTCCTGTGACCTCTTCAACCGCTTGGCACACTTCGAGCACTGAATAACTGTGCCCCGTACCGATATTGTAAGCCTTCGCTCCCTCAGCAACTTGCAGAGCCAACAGATGAGCAGCAGCGATATCCTCGACGTGCACATAGTCGCGCATGCAGGTTCCGTCGGGTGTCGCGTAATTATCACCGTGTATGTGAAACTCGCCGCCTCGAGAAGCGGCCCTCAATAATAAAGGTATAACGTGAGTTTCAGGACGGTGATCCTCTCCTATCTCTGCAGTCGCGCCACAGGCATTGAAGTATCGAAAAGAAACGGCTGTCCAACCATAAGCGGAGACATACCAATCTAAAATCCGCTCAAACATGAGCTTGGTTTCACCATACGAATTGACTGGTTGCTTGGGATGAGACTCATGAATTGGGGTTTCCCGGGGAGCCCCGTATACGGCGGCCGAAGAAGAAAAGACAAATTTGCTTATACCGGCATTCCGCAATGTTTCTAAAAATATGATTCCCGCAGCCACATTATGCCGGAAAAAAAAACCAGGGTTGGACATCGACTCTGCAATCAGAGCTTTGGCTGCAAAGTGAAAAACAATATCAATGGGATTATCCCGTAGCAACGCCGCCATAGCCTCTTGATTCCCAATATCACAACGATGAAAAGTTGCACCTCTTGGGATCGCCGCGGCATGACCACTGGACAGATCATCTACTACCAACACCGAATGCCCTTGTCTTACGAGTTCGGCACAACAAACCGAACCCACGAAACCAGCCCCTCCAGAGACTAAAATTTTCAAGATCAATAAGCTCCTCGGCCGCGAATCACCCGGTAGGGCGTCAACAGCAGAATTTTCAGGTCCCAACCAAATCGCCAGCCAGCAATATAATCAATATCCATTTGGACGCGCTGCGCATAACTAACTTCCTGGCGGCCATATACCTGCCAATAACCTGTCAAGCCAGGCTTCACACTAAGCAGCAAATTCTTACCATCGCCATACTTCTCCAACTCCGGCTCCGTGATCATCCGTGGACCGACCAGACTCATCTCGCCGAACAACACATTGAACAACTGAGGCAACTCGTCAAGGCTATACTTGCGCAGAAATGATCCCAGCCTGGTGATTCGAGGATCGGATTTCAACTTGAAATTCTCTTCGAAAGCTAGGCGCATTTGCGAATCTAACTGTAAAACTCGATCTGCATCCTTCCGCATCGATCGGAATTTGTAGGCGTCAAACTCTCCATTGCATCCAACTACTCTGCGCCTGTAAATCAAGGGCATACCCTGATCCAACAGCAATGCGAGCGCTATAAACATCATCAAGGGACCAAGAAGTGTAATAAGCATCAAAGATCCAAACACATCTAAAATTCTCTTCATGATCTTGTCCCGAGTGGCAATGCAGGCAACATCGCGAGAACCGCGCACGGGCTCAACCTGCACCGCCTGACTGGTCAAGTTCATTATATTTGGCTCTCTATCGCTTCTAATCACTTTGCAGGACGGCCCCTGCAGCGACAGCCATGCCTACAGGCTGTTGAATCTTTTGGCAGATCCCTAGAAAAATCGCGTGACAAATACTTAAGTGAAAATCTTCAATGACCTGCATGTTATCGGAAGGAACGATCATGCAATAATCGCAAAGGTTTTTTAATTTCCCGCCCCTAAAACCAGTTAAACCAAGCGTAGTCCCACCCATTCCCCGTGCTGTCTCAAGCGCTCTCAAAACATTCGGCGAATTGCCGCTGCCACTGATCGCGATTGCGATATCACCAGGCACCATAAGATTTTTAATTTGCTCGGAAAAAATACTATCGTAGGATTTGTCGTTGGCCCACGCAGTCATTAAAGGAATGTTGTCGCAGAGGGATATAACTCGGAATAATTTCGTCTCATTACCACGTGGAATTCCTTTCCCCAGATCGCAGGCAAAATGTGAGGCTAACGCGGCGCTTCCGCCATTGCCAAAAAGATATACTGATCGAGCTTCTTCCCGAACTTGCACAAGTAAAGCAATAACCCGCTCAATTTCGGCATATGGCATCTTTTCGAGCACACTCTGATATGCGGCGAAATAGCCGCGCACGCTACCGGTAGTATATCCACGAGTTTCACTTGCTCGGTTCATTTCATGTTCCTCATTCGAAATTCTTTAGAATCTTAGTTATATCCTATGGTTATCGACTTTTGCTACTACGCCCCTAGTAGAACTTCGGTTCCAGCACAAGCTTGTGTATCCGCAGCCAGCCCTGTCAATAATTCCGTATAAATTGGCCCCCACTTTTGCAAAGAATAGCCTTCGATGATGGTTTGGCGCGCCCGCCGCGATATGGATCTTCGCAATTGAGTGTCTGACACGAGCCGTGACAAGGCAGCAAACCATTCATCTGGAGTTTGCGCAAGCAGGCCATTTTCACCATCGCGGATCAAGTCTGTAGTCACACCCACGGGTGAGGCAACCGCAACAGCCCCGGTCGCCATATATTGAATGGCCTTGAACGCACATTTGCCTCGCGTCCATTCAGTGTCGGGCATGGGCATTATGCCAATGTCCAAGCTATGAAGATCTTTGATTTCTGATGAGAGCACAAAAGGGAGCGATAAGCTTTCTGGAAGCTGAGGCTGGTATTCGGGACAACCAAAAAAACGATATTGAACCCGTCCGGAATATTTCTCGGATAAACGAGTGAGAGCCGATTCCACCATTGACAGGTATGGTGCAGTGGACGGGCTCCCCATCCATCCCACAACAACAGGCCGCACTCCTTCTTCATCTGGATCCACATCGCGATAGCGGTAATACTCACAATCCACGACTGTGGGGATTACGGTCACGTTCTCATTGAAACGCCGCGCATACTCACCTAGTATGCGGTTGCCGGCAATGATGCAAGCGCTGCGCTTCATAACCTCGTCCACACCCCGGCCATACTTAAAGCGGTACAAGAGTGGATGGCGAAAAGATGAAACATCGGGATGATTGGAATAGACGGCATCATCAAAACCGAATACAACTCGGCGATTTCTGCGCAAGACCGCCCTTTCCCACAACGGCATGAGAAACGGAAACACCTCACGATTGATTACGACAACCTCGTACTTTGAAGCTGCCGAAATCTGCACCGTCCGGCGAAGCGTACAAATCAGCATCTCATAGATTTTTCGAGGTAATTGCCCCTTCGTGCGCAGCAATTGAAATAAAATGGGACTGGAAAATGGGGCGATAACGCATTCATACCCGGCCCTTTCCAGATAAGGGCGAAACTGATACACGCGATAGCGACTGCCTGCGTCCAGCTCGGGATGCGCCACGAAAAATAAAATCTTCTTTTTTTTCACAATTCATCGCCCGGCGCTGGCAGTAATCTGATGATATGCCGCCAGACACTCGCGCATGGGCTCTCCACTCCAGCTAAATTTTTCTCTCCGACGCTGCTCCGCGTTTTTGCCCAATCGCATTCTTAATTCCGCATCCCGCAACAACAATTCCAACTTCTGGGCAAAACCAGCTTCATCCTCCGCCGGAGCGAGAATGCCGCTTTCCCCATCTACGATGTATTCCTTATTTTGTCCCACGGCCGACGTAATCACTGGCTTTCCCATCGCCATGTAATCGATGACCCGCAAAGAGCATTTTGAACGGTGGATAGGATTATCAGGATACGGAAACGCCGTGATGTCCGATGCCCAAATAGCTCGCACAAATTGATCGTAGGGCAACCGGGGCCAGAAATAAACGCGCACTTCGGGATGCTGGACGAAATATTCCTGAACTTTCGGCAGATCCGGTCCTTCCCCGACAAACAACAGCGCAGTATCGTTGCGTTGCGCTACGGGTGCGGCGATCCTGCAGAACAACATAATGTCGTCTCCAGGCTCAAAATGCCCGTTGTAGAAAATCACCTTCTGCCGCGGATCCAATCCCAGTTCGCGCTTAGTATCTTCCGGAGATTGCGCTCGCACCGCATCATGCGCCAGTGAATTTCCGGCCGACGCGCCACAATTGGGAACGTAGTAAACCCCTGAGGATGTCCCACGCACTTCCTGAACGCGATCTAGCAAAGATCGGCTGGCTACCGTTACAGCCGGAGAAGAACGCATCATGCTGCGTTCTTGGCGATCAATATATTCCTTGAGTATCCACGGATACGGCTTGATATCGTTAAATCCGCCCCAACCTTCCCAATCGTCGCAGTCCAACACAACATTATTCCACCCGCGCATGCGGAGATAGGCGCCGGCCGCACCCGCAAAACCTTTTGGTTTGTAGATATGGACCAAATCGCTGCCATTCGCGTCCAGCGCAGCTAGCAATCGGGCTAACAATGCGGGATAGCCAAGCCGTCCGGCGCCGGCTTTCAGCCCTCGAATGCGTACGCCTTCCTCTTCCCACTCCTTCCCAGACTCCGCCGGGTTGTCATACGGGGTCACCAAGATCGTGACCTGATGACCCAGTCGCACCAATTGCGCAGCAATTGGAAAGGCCCTTCCTTGAATCGTTCCCTTGGGTCGAAAACCAAATCCGCCCACAAATGTAATATTCATCTCGGACAGCAATCCCCTTAAATTCGATATTTTAAGAGCGAAATAACCCTGACATTGCCTTAAACCCGAACGAATCGTTTAAGTTGCGAGCGGCGGGGGCGGCTGCGCCACCATACTCTGAGGCATTTTCTTCCTAGGCGGGCCATAAATGCCCCGTGCAAAGTGCCATATGCCGACCGCAACGGCCACCGCGGATTCCTTATTTCTCACACTCTGCACGATCATTCGCGCTGTTTTTTTAGCCAGCGTAAACACCAAGGCAAATGGCTTTATCGGATAAGGAGCGTGGGTCGCGACCCAATTCAACTGATTTCGCGTGGACAGATATAGCGTGAAATACGATTCCTTGCCACACGTACGCGAAACCTTGTGCCATACATGCGACTGCGGCACAAAAACTCGCCGATAGCCCTGTTTGCGCGCCCGCTCACAAAAATCCGTATCTTCCCAGTATACGAAGAGCTTGTCATCGAGCAGGCCGATGTGGCGTAATACACTCGCCTTCACCAGAAAAGCGCACCCTGTAATGAAGCCGGTATCCGCCACTCTTGAAAACCGGTCGTTCGTGTCGAGTTCGTCCTTTCCAGCATGGTCACATGCACCGGCCACCAGATTCACATCCCCTCCTGCGTACCAAATCCGTTCCGGCTCAGAGAAATAGTAAATCTTGGGGCCAACTAATCCGATGCTGGGATCGCTTTCCGCCACCCGTACCAAGTGCGATAAAAAGGAACGGTCCACAACCGTGTCATTGTTGAGCAGCAGGACATAATCGGCCCCGCGCTGCAAAGCATCCTGCATTCCTAAATTGTTGCCGCCCGTGAACCCAAGATTGTTCTTACTCACGATCATTCGAACACCTGGAAATTCTCCAGCCAGGCGTTCACCGGAGCCATCGCTGGAACCATTGTCCACAACGATTACTTCGTAATTTGGATAATCAATCTGCTCCAGCGATTTAATGCAGTCGCTGGTATCGGCATAGCCGTTAAGATTCAGCAGAACGATGGATACTTTTGGTGGACGAAGGTCGGTAGACATTGGATGTTCGAAACTCATTTGCAAGCAGGTATGTCCGAAACAGATTCGTTCCCGTCGGCATAGGCCAAAGGAAGTGCATCCCTTCGCGTTGACGGCCTATTGAGCTTGACTGCGGTAATTTCAATCATGTCACCACAGCCAAACAGATCAGTCAGATTAGCCATCCACTGGCAAAGCAAACGCAAGGGATAACTATTCACGAAAAATCCCTGCATGGATTTCTTCTTCGTATTTCGGTTCAGCCATATCTGAAAACTACCCAGAATGCCAAAATAATCCGAGTTAAATTTTACTCTTTCCACGCGAAACCCGTGTTTGTCTAAGAGATGCGAGAGGGTCTTTACGGAATAACTAAACGTGTGGACTGGGGCACACAAATGCCACCAATACTCGCCGAACAATCGAGCATTGAAACTATTCACGTTTGGTACGCCCACCATGAATTTGCCTTCCGGTTTCAATATCCGGTGCACTGTATCCAAGGTTTCGTTGGGGCAGCTAATATGCTCCAAAGAATGATTCGCACGGACAAAATCGAATGACTGTTCATCAAAGCTTGCGTCTTCGAGCGTACCAGCGAATATTTGTAGCCCTTTTGAAATTCGGCCAAGCGCAGCTGCTTGCTCACTGATTTCCACGCCGAAGGTTTCCCAGCCCTGCGCACGCATGCCTTCCAGCCACCAACCGCTCCCACATCCAATATCCAAGACCCTACCAGGACTGGGAAAGCCCGGGTCTTTCGTCCCTATGTGATAGCCCAACACTTTCTTTGCGAACTGTCGCCATTTACTTACCTGAAACTTGTCCTGATAGGCGTAATAGTCAGCCGGGTACATGGCTGCCAACTCCTTGTCAGAATATGTAGGATTAAGAAATACGAGCGAGCATGCACCGCATCGAACAATGTGGAATTCCCCAGCAATTCCATACTGCCGATCTTTGGCGACAAACAATCGAGAGAACCGCGTCCCTCCGCATAAGGGACATATTTTAATATCTTGGGCCATCGGGTTGCCTTAAACTTCCGGAAGGAATTTAAACATCTCTCGTAATCTTGCGCGCGTACCGCATCACCGGTAGAACCATTTGGACTCTATCCCAATCATAAGAATCGAAGAACTTCAAGGGCAGTAGAATCAGCAAATAGAGGACGGCAAAGATTAAAGCTTGGGTGATCATTCCATACCACGAAAGATCGCTCGCTGGACGAATGAGAAATTCGAGAATGAGCAAACCCGCGGCACAAAGAATGGGTCCCGAATACGCCTCTTTTAATAAACGAATCGCCGACTCGTGAGTCGTACGGTGATAAAAGTAAAAAAAAAGGACGCTGGAAATGAATGATGAAAGCGCAGCTCCCACAACCGCCCCGTGAAATCCATAGCGGTAAATCAGTAGAATGCTCAACGGCGTACCAACTCCAATTCCAGTCATGGCCGCATAAACTCCCTGCCATAACTGCCCCTGTCCCATCAAAATCATCAACCCTGGACCGGTGGTCAGATTGATGAGGTTGACTATCAGCAAAGCGCTTAGAGGAATTGCGACCGCATCCAAACCTGGCCCTACCCAGAGATCGACGAATCGCTTCGAAATCACCACTCCGTAGAAAACAAGCGGGACTGCGCAGAATGCCAAATATTTATGAGAGCGGAAATAAAGCTCTTCCAGCTTGGAGCGCCGATCTTGTGCATCCAATTCCGATGCGGCAGGCAAGATCGGACTTAGAAGGAGGGCTGGAACACCCCTTATCTTGCTGGCAGTATCACTCGCGATGTCATACCAGCCCACGGGAATAACACCGACGAATAATGCTAACAACACCTTCTCAAGATGATTCTGAATTGCGCCGGCAGCCTGAACCAGGTAGACGCGCCAACTGAACGAAAATATTTTCTGGGCCTCAATCCTGTCCGCGTAGAACGGATTTAATTTAAATTCCGGAACCAGCTTTTTAATCAACCAGGAATAACAGGCCAGGGTTATTCCCGCCGACAGAATGCTGCCGTACAACAGTCCCCGCACTCCCCACCCCATGAGCAAAAACGTGCCGCCCAAAATCGCTGCGCATACGACATTAAATGCTGCCAACATGTTAGTCAGATCGAGGCGCTGCATGCCAGAAGTAACGGAAGCAGACGAAAAGGTCACGATGTTGATCCACAGTAAGATCAGCGAACAACGGAACAGCCACAACAGTTCAACCGGCGACTGCGCGCTGCCTCGAAACAGCAACTGCACAACTCTTGAAGAGAGCACCCATAAAGTGCCCGCCATCAAAGAGGCCAGCAGGCCGAAGACTGCCACTCCGGTATTTAGTAAACGGTTGAGCCGGGCAAAGTCGCCTTGTGCGTTATACTCAGCCACGTATTTGCTAAGGGTCCCTAGCAAGCCGAGATCTGCCAGGCTGGTAAGGCTGTTCATCGCGACAAACACCGCCCAAGTCCCGTAACCGCGGGAACCAATTGTCCGCAGGATCAGGGGCGTCAATATGAACGGAACGGGCGCTACAAGAACGGCCCTCAATCCTCCGAACGCAACGTTCCGGATCATCTTGCCGCTTAAGGGCGTTTTCTTCTGTTCCAGATCAAGCATTTGGTAGGGAAATCGGTTGGTTCAAAGAACCAGATGGCTGCCTTGCGGCCAGTCGGCGGGCGACTTCACTTATCCCCACAAGCAGCCAAACCAAATAGCTGGCGTGCGGCCCGAAAAAACCGGAGTCGTCGGAGAAGCCGCAAATTAGAGTGGTAGTCAGGGCAAACGCCAATGCCAGTCCGATTGGGCTGTACTCTGGGTTTTCCTTCAATCGCAAATTGGCGCGAATGCTCCCCACGAGTACTGCAAGAATACTTACCAAGCCAATGGCCCCGTACATGACAAGAATATAAAGGTAGGTCTGATGCGGAGAACTACCGGCGGGAGTCCACTCCGATACGACATGTGGATGATCCGTGTAGAGATACTCAAAATTACCAATGCCCACCCCAATGAATGGATGCGAAAACCAAGTTTGCACCGCGAACCACCAAACATCCAGCCGCGTGTAAGCATCCCAAGCCAGACTGTTCATACCAGTGCCAGTGATTTTATCCTGCATGAATTCACGGAATGGCCCAAATGCAAGAAGACTGGCGATCAACGCCGCCAGCCCACAACCAATTCCCAAAATTTTCCAACGCACCTGCTTATCAAGAAAGAGAAGGAAAAGAGCAACGGTAACAGCCAGTGTGAGCCACGCACCAAAAGTAAAAGTCAATACCAGACCCAGCAGAGTCATAATGGCAATCCAAAGCCACTGGGAGCGGAGGCGGCGCTTACCTTCGGTAAGCCATAGCAACACGCCAATAGGAATGCAAAGATTAAAATAATGCCCCATCTCCATTTCGGAAGTGAGTACTGAGATCATGCGATTTCGCCATTCCCAAAACGCATCGCGTCCATGCGCCAGAGCTGTATCCACTCGCGGGTTCACAATCCAAAACAGCGCCCCATAGTCCTGGATCGCAAATTGGTAAAGGCCATAGCAGACGACAAGCAGCGTCGACACCATCAAAACGCTGAAGATCTGCATGATTTGCTCACGCGTGTTAACCAGATTCAGTACGAGATAGCACAATCCAATATTTGAGCCGAGACGTACAGCCTCTTTCACTGTGAATGGAAGGTCGTGCGTGCGAAAAAAGGATGCTACGATTAGAATGCCGATCACCGCGAAATATTTGTTGTAGCGGCTAGTCCGTATGTGATCCCCTGACCTGCCAACCCCCAGAAGAAAAGGGACCCATAAGGCGACTTTCAACAATTCCGCTGCCACAGGCACTCCACCAACGGGAACGACAAAGTTAAAGGGGATAAGAAACACCATCACCAACAGCAGCTCATAGGGGCGCGTCAGAAAAAACACTGATGCCGGAATTGCAATCGCCAGAGCCAATGGAAGCGGCGTGTAGAAAAGAGAAGCCGCTAATGCTGCGCCCGCGGCTGCCAATCCCCCGGCCAGGACGCGATTGGCCAAACCGGGATACGCTGTGTTAGAGAACTCCATCGGTATAAATGCAGATTAGTAGATCAGCAACAATCCAAGAAAAGTTGGTGAATCAGGACCGAACCTACGCTGTTTCCCGCCGCCGGAGGAGGCGGTGACGAACTCGATCCCACTGATGCTTTATTTCCGTACCAACTTCAAGGGCCAGCTGCCGGCCGGATGAATTCGGATCGCCACTGTTCCACAGGGCCAATCCCGCCACCCAGGCCAGGCCGAGACACAGCGCAAAAAATGTCCCCAGAGGAATAATTATCGCGCGCGGAGGGAACGACGCGCGCTCCGGCCAATTGGCGGCATCCAGTACCTTGACGGTCGGAATTTCTTTCGCTTCCTGCACCTTCGCCATTTCATACTGCTTGGTCAATAGTTCGTAAACCGTTTCCTCGATCTTTGCCTGACGATACAGGTCCAGCCAGCGCACTCCGAGGAGCGGCAATTGCCGCAAAGACGGGTACAAATCTCCCGCTGCCTGCTCCTGATGCGCACCATCCGGCTCCTGGCCCGGGGTGGTTTTTGCCCCGCCAATCTTTGCTAACTGACTGCGTAGTTCGGAAACTCGAGCTTGCAGTGAGCGCACTCTCACGTTTTCTGGGGTGTAAATCTGCTGCAGTCCTTGTAATTCCGACTGCGCGGCGATCAATTGACCCTGCAACAGCGCCGCCGACTCGACCATAGCCTTGGCTTGGGATGGCAGATCCAGAACTGTATTGGCGCTTTCATATTGGCTCAAGGCAGTCGAATCCCTCTCCAAGTCCTGCTTCACGCCGACCAATCGTTGCTCCAGGAAAATTCTCTCGCGCCGGGCGGAAGACGTCGAGACCTGGGCCACCAGACGATCGAGCTCATCAACATACGCTTGCGCCATTTGTTGAGCACGTTGCTGGCTCCGGTCACTCACCTCGATCTCAATGACGCCGCTTTTCTTGTCCTCGGTAATTGTGGTTCGCTTGGTTAAATCCTTGCGCGCGGTTTCCCAGTACCGGTCCCAATACACTTTGCGCAAGTCGAACTGATTAATCATCGCGTCCTGCACGGTGCGGCTGTGCAGCATTTCTACAAACAGGGCCCCCGATGTTTTGAGCCCGAGCATGTCCCCGGCCAGTCCGCCTAGGCTGCCGCCCAGCGCGCCTGCTCCGCCCCCACCACTCGTAGAACTACTGCCCAGAGCGCTGCCAGCCATCGCGGCCAGCATTCCAGCTCCGCCCGATTGATCGGGCGGCATTAAACGCGTCGTAGAGCTGTAACGAGGCGGAAGCAAAATGGCCACGATAATTGCTGCGATCAAACCTCGAACCGTGACCCGGCCCAGGAAGCGTCTCTGTTCCCAAAACAACCAAAGCCAGCCAATCCCTTGAGGCCGAGTGGCCATAGGTGGGTCTTCAACTCTAGGATGGATCTCCATCTCATGAGGATTATCCACGACGGACTGTGTCGAAAGCTTCATATCACTTGGTTCAATAACGGCCGAAGATCTACTTATACGCTCCGCACCGCTTCACTGCGTAATCCGCCACCGTGGAGCAAACTGTAGTTGCACGGATGCGACTACATCCGACTGCTTCGCCTGATTCAATACAGGGAAGTACCATTGCTCATATTGTAATGACCCGGCAACGGATACGCTCTGCCCTAGCAGAATTTCTCCCCGAGCAGTATAGTCTGCGAGGCGTCCCCCACCGATAAACTTGGGGGATACAGTCTGTAACCGGTAGCTCACTTCTACTTTGTTCCGGCTGCTCAGCCAATATGTCAGCCAGCCTTCCCCGCCCCGCCCCGCGCGTCCGAAAGCGGAGCCCATCAACAATCCGTTATTCGTATATCCGTCAAGAAACCGTCGGATGTCGGCATATACAAATCCAGGATCAAATGCTTGATGGCGGGACTCATTGAATCCCTCCGCCCGCAGCTGCAACCGCGGTATTTTTGGAATTTGCGGCATGTATATGCCAGGGCTGACGCTGGCACGCGTCGAACCAATTGGAGAAACCTCATCGACAACCAGGGAATCCATGTAAAGGGTCACCCAGTTCCTCAGGCCAGGCATGCGATAGGTAAAGTCTGCCTGTGAAATACGCTTGCCCGGATTATTCGCCGCAGTCGAAGAGTGTGCATAAAAAGTACGGAAGAAATTGCCAAATGTCACCGGCAATCCCGGCCCGCCAAACATGGCGGTTAGGCCTAAACCAAACTCCAGATTCGGCGTGGGCTGGAAACTGATTTTCTCTCCGTGGATGAAAGGCTGCGGAATAATGTCCGGGCCAACCACGTTGGCATACCCCGGATAAGCTTGGCAGGTTGAAACGACACAGCTCTCCCAATGATGTCCGGATAACTGCCCAATAAAGAACTCCGTGCGGAAGGGCCCCAGAAATTTGAGTAAGCCGGGAATCTCGTGGGCCACGACATCATCCACTTTGAGCATGGGAAAAGGCGCTGCGTTGTCACTCATCAAGAACGAGCCGGACTCTCCGGGGCCGAGCCATGCACTTTGTTCCCCGAACGTAAATTGCACATTGTTGAGGTTGAGAGAAACCGTGCTGTTGATAAGCTTCACCTGATCAACTGAACCCGTTCCATTCGCCATCGGCGGACGTAAATCCGCCGATGCGACCGCGGCGAGCGTGGATGCAGAATAAGAAGGAGTGGCCGGAGCGTGTTGGTACTCTGCTTGGATATTAATGGCAAGTGGTCCCGCCTCTGCCTGTGCGGTGATCCCTGTAACATTGTTATACCCTGCAGAGTAAGGGCGCCCGTAATCATTCGTGATGGTCTGACCGAAATGATAACTGTCGCGTAACGGCGTCCCGGAGATTCCGGTAGAACGTGTGTAAATGGAGTCCACACTCGCTGCCACGTTCGCGGCCCCGCTCAATCGTTCACTTTCCACGGCAAACTCTTCCCGCAAAGTTGTATATATTTTCTCCGCGTCTCCCGCGTCGGAGTCATCCCCGGCAATTTGATCCTGCGCATCATCAAGCAAACGGGCGCACGCCATCCTTGTCCAGGGACGGATGCCAAGCATGTTCGATCGCACGTAGCCAAGCGCCGTCAAGCGTTCAAAAGCAGGATAGATCCAACTATCGAGCGGAACATAAGGCGAAGCCATGTAGTTGGGATTACGCGTGCCGCTTTCGCTTTTATCTTCAAACAAATTACCCCATGCGCTGCCACCGACTTCCGGATCATGGTGAGCTCGATAGACTTGTCGTCCGAAGTACCAGCCCAGTGCGCTGCCCACCACTACGTCGGCAGGAAAATGTTGCCGTGCCGTGACCCGCGTGACCGAGACCGCCGCGGCAGCTCCATACGCCGCAATCTGGCTTAACGTACTCGGATACTCATGCGCCATAACGCTGGCAATCGACCAGGCAATGGCCGAGTGCTCAGAGGGAAATGAAGCCCCTCCTGTAAAAAAATTTCCGTTGCCGTTGCCTTCCATGGGGCGCTGTCGCTGCGTGATCTCCTTGAATAGGTAGGCGACGCCAGTGCTATTGATGGCCGCTTCCCCGCTCAGCAGTCCAGCTTCCTTCATATGGTCGCTGTTGGTGATCTGACCGAGCAGGAACGCCCCTCCGCCGGCCCCAATTATTGCGTAGACGGTATAGTCGGAAATATTCAAACTGCGGTTCAACTGATCGGGCTTATTCGGAACCTGCTTCGACCACCACTGGTCGCTTGCGATGAAGCCGGCCGTCACTCCGACAAAAGGCACAACCCATTTGAGATCTTTGACATTGAAACGTGTCGGCGAGGTCCAGAACCGCGCTTGATCAGACGCAATATGTTTGAGAAACGGAGTCAACAATCGGTTTTGCGGATCTTCGCCTGGCGGCAAATCAAATTTATGCTGGGCGTCAGTGTCCTGGCCATCCTGATTGGCAGCGCCGGCAGATTGGCCGGTGGTCTTTGCCTCCGGCTGTGCAGAAGCCGATCGCGCCGATTGACTAACCGGCGACTGAGCCCAGAGCACATTCGTGATTCCCGCGCACAAGATGCAAAGCAATATTCCATCGCATACGCGAGAAAACCGTTTCCCCAATCGCATCCCTAGAAGCTCTTTGCATAGTATGCAGCGATAGTCACAGCCGACGCGATCTGTGCTGAAAGCGCGAGATTTTGGAAGGCATGGCTCACTGAATACACCTTTCGAGGAACTACGACCATATCTCCCGGTTGCAGGGATGCACTCGATACTCCGCTATGAAATAAGCCTCCTTGGCCACCCACGACCGAACCATCCGCACGAATCACAAAGATAGCTTTCTTCTCTGCTTCCGTGGTCGGCCCACCCGACTGTTTTAAATACCATCCCGCGTCTCGTCCGGGCTTATAGGCGATGCCAGTTGGGTTATATACAGCGCCATCCACCAACACCATGCTCGGCCGTTTCGGGACGTGAATGCTGTCACCAGCTCGCACTTGGATGTCGGCTGCCGTATTTTCCCAATGTTTTAAGTTATTGGAGATATGAATCACTAGGCGGCCCTGCGGTGGCGTATTCTGCAAATTTTCCAGCGTCGCCTGATATTGTTCTAGCACGGCTTGCCGCACCAGCTTATCTTCTCCAGTTTGTTCGGGCTGCAACTTTACATCAGCTTCCTGGCTTTGCACGCTGCGGATCAACGCCGCTTGATTCCGGGTCTCGAGGTCTTTCACCTCGCTGCGCTGGTAAAGCGACCCATAGGCATAAGCGTCCGACCGGAAGCCGCCTGCACGCCTGATGATTGAACTCAGCCGCTCTCCTTCTTGAATGCCATACGTTCCGGGATGTACAACCTCGCCAGTGATTTCGATCGTTGCGCCCAAGTCTTTCCAGCCTGGCAACTGGCGAATTGCCAGAACGTCGCCATCCCGCAGGCGTACATCGGCGTCAGCCACATTTGCCAATGCGTCGGAGATATGCACATCTACACGTTCGCTTACCATCTTCGTGCCTTGCTCCACGTCATAGCGCGTAAGATCAGCTTCTTGAATGAAAGCTCCGCGCTTGAACCCTCCAGCCAGCTTCACAAGAGTTGCCGCCGTCATGTTCTCGCCCAATGGATACTTACCAGGCCTGGCGACCTCACCTGAAATCGTGACAATCGGAGGATCGGTTTGCGCCAAGTTTTTGTGGACAAAAACTCTATCCTTCGGGCCCAAGGGAATATTCTGGGTTGCGTCCCCGGCAAGCGCTTTTTCAAGATCAACGCTGACGACCTCGATCTTATTGTCGGCCGTGCGACGGAAAACCTGGGCCTCATCCATCAACGCGTTGTGCGTCACGCCGCCAGCCAAAAAGACCGCATCGCGCAAAGTTGTAGTACCGTTTGTGACGTGATCGCCTGGATCGCGAACTTCGCCAGTCACCGTGACCACAGGCTGATCTTCAAAATCAAAGCGCCCGAAAACACGTACGGTATCGAATGGTTTTAAAACAATGTCATCGTCTTTGCCGGCCATTGCACTTTCGAGATTGAAAGCCAGTATCTCCGGTGCAAAGTCTGGTTCGCGCAATCGTATGACTTCGGCATGCGCTTGATAAGGCTCCGGCAAAAGGTCTTTATATGACTTGATCAAGTCAGTGACTCGCATTCCATCACGATAGGCAAATTTTCCAGGACGCGAAACATGACCGTCCAGGTAAACAGTCTTGTCGGGGAATGGAAGAATCGGAGAAATCTTGATTTTGTCTCCGTCCTGCACTTGAAAGCCATCCAACGCCGAGCGCGTCGAGGCCTCATTGTTTGTTTCCGGGATGTCAAGCCGGAGCATGGTCCGTGTCTCATGGGATTCCAGCCGCTCCACATCCACGTGGCGGAGGGTGCCTGAAGGCAATACGCCACCCGCCAATTCCAACGCTTGTGACAGGCTCTTTTCGCCGTGCAATTCATAAATGGCAGGCCGGCGCACCATGCCTTCAATCGTCACTTCACCACCCAGCGGAGGAACCTGAACCGTATCGCCGGCTTCCAACCGAATCATGTCGCCGCTCACACCGTGTAACAACAAATCATAGACATCCACTTCCTGTAGAAGCTTGTTGCCGCGATAATGCCGCAAAATTCTCAGTGAACCCTGGGAAGTGGGGCCGCCTGCGATATATAACGCGTTTAAGGGTGTGGAAAGAGAACTCACATCGTAAGCTCCCGGACGCTCGACGTCCCCAACCACATAAACGCGGACAGTGCGCAACCGCCCCAAGGAGACATCGGCATCCACATCGCGATACTGACTGCGCAGATTTGTCTGAACAATGCGCTGGACGTCACCCATGTTCTTTCCTGCAACTTCGACCGCCCCTACCTCCGGCAGCGCGACGCGCCCTTCACGATCCACCATCACTTTAATCTGCCGCGATACCGCTCCCGTCAATTGGACGGTCAGGCCATCGCCGGGCCCGACGACATAATCAGGCCCCACTGGTAAATCCATGGGGAGCTGGTTGAGATTGCCCGTCCCGTTCTCAAAAATATCTTCACCAAAACGCTGCAGCTTGGGAGATCGTTTTTGATATTGCGCATAAAGGTCATACAACGCTGGCACGTCGGCGTAAGGATTAGGCCGGTGCTGTAACTTGGGTTGCTCAGAGGGCTTTGGGTAATACAGTGGAGGCACAATTTGCATCCGATTTTCTAAGCTTGCCTGTTGCGGGAATTGGGATCCGTAGATACTTTGACCTTGTTGCCCCAAAAGCAAACCTAACGATGAAAAATCTGAGGTTCCTCCCGCGCCCATGCTCCCCAAACCGCTCATGCCGAGACTCGAGTCGCCGCTATCGGAACTCCGTCTTCCGAGAGTTGCCAAACCACCGGATCCTGTGCTGGTGCTCAGCAATCCCGGCAGGTCTTCGGCGGACAGCGTCGATCCACCCGTGGTTCCTTGCATGCTTTCGAATTCTTGCCGCTGCTCCATCTGTATAGCCTGCAACTGGCGGCGCTGATCGTAGTAGGGATTCTGTGGGGTGGCCGGAACTGGTGCGTATTGCGATGGCAGATTTTGTTGAGGCGCGTAAGGCGAAGCTGGGTATTGTGCGTTGGGATATTGCGGAGCCGACTGGGCGGCATTGGCATTCGCGCCATTCGTCTCTTCCGGAGGCGTCATATAAAAATAACAGTCCAAATCGTCATCGTGCTTCACCCAGTAAGCCTCTTCCTGGGAATGTTTTGGATCTGGATCCTGGGTTTGCTTGTCTCCGTTGGCACGCATGGAAGGAGGGCACAAAGGCGTGCGCACAAGTTCTGCTTGCGTAGGCTTGGCGCGTATATAACCCCGCTGCTCCATCTCACGAGTGGCCAATACCCTTACGCTGTCATCCTCGCGGACCATGGTGTAAAGGTTGTCGTCTGTCAACTCCGAGGCATCAAGAATTCTGCCTTGCTCAAAAGCTTTACGCACGACGGCTTTCTTGACTTCGAGCAAAAGCCCCGTTTCCCGACGCAAAATCGAGATAATGGTCTCTGGTGAAAGCGACACCAAACTCTCGGCTTCCTTCTCCGCGCGAGAATCTGGTGTTTGAACCGCAGTCTTGCGATCATAATAACCGGCTGGCTGGGTAGGAAGACTCTGGCTCCAAAGCATGCCCAGACTTAAAACAAACAGAACCAGCAATATCGGGGAAAGGAACCGACGGGAGTGGAATGGAGCTTTACTCATATCACCTCAGCCTTCAAATGACCACTGGCGAAATATCTTCCTAGAATGCGCAACGATCCAAAAAACGCGTTTTGCAGAGATTCCGCGTTTAAATCGCAGATTTATTTTAACGTACATTTTTATGCAGCTCCGCCCTCTCACTTCCAGGCATTCGTGAGTTAAGCCTTGCAAATACAACAAATAACAACCCGGGCCCAAAATTCAACTAACAACAACTAAACACTTACCGACAAGGAAAGTCTCGCACTAAAATCAATTAATGATGACGGGATACCATTGATTCTGCATGACTTGGAACACAACTGCGAATTACCCGTCCCAGATTTCCGAGCAAGTCTCGGATTTACACATGGGCAGGTTCAGGAACTGTCCCATGCATTTTCGGAACCCCATCCGGCCTCTTGTACTTTTGGACAAAAGAAACATCTCAGCCGATTCGAAAACGCATTGTGAATTGAATATTTTATGGTATCAGCGGGGTTACACGTCAGTAAAGCGATTCTATTGAAAACACGGCCAAATTTGATGCACACGCGTCGAAACTACCAAGCAAATTACGATAAAAAAACAGCAGGAGACGCCAAAGCTTAGCAAAGAGATTTGGCAGTTCACCGCCACACGGAAGGTTTCGTATTATTCTGTAATCATAAACCACGCGCCCGGGTGGCGAAACTGGCAGACGCACGGGACTTAAAATCCCGGGTCCTTAACAGGACGTACCGGTTCAATTCCGGTCCCGGGCACCAGGTTTCTGATTCTTCCCTCTTTCCGGCTGGGTCTCAATCCCTTACCGTTCCTCGCGCCGGCAATCTTGTCATTTCGAATACCCTTTGGGGCTGAGGAATCTGCTTTTTGCGAGCCAAGAAAGCAGCCTGTAATCCATCCTTCGTACATACATTTGCGTCCCATTTTGGGAAACGTACAGGAAGGCACTTTTCAGCCTCGTGGGGCTCTTGGGCGAAACAGGGGAGCTAACCTCGTACGCGAGGACGATCGTCGTTCTGAGGCCATCCTGAGCGCAGGAAACGCGTGTTTACGAGAGCTGCGAGACACGCTGACGCAGCTCCGAAAATCGCCTCCGACGAAGAATCAACAACTTCCACGAATCGTCAACGACTTAGGAATGTTTCATGGGAATGATCGCCCAGGTTAGCGCGCAAGAACGGCGCAAACCCTTCGGCTTCGCTCAGGGCAGGCTCTGGGCCACCCGTCCGCCTTAGCAGGAGCGACACGGATGGTGGGGCGGCGAAGATGCGCGCGAGATCCTTCGGCCCGCGGCGAAAAGCGCGGGCTCTCAGGGTGACAAGTTGAAGAGGATGGTTTAAGAAATGCCGCCGCGGCAAAGAGTTCTCAGGCTTAAAAACTACGGGATGGAGATTAGCAGCCCGCCACTCACGCCAAGCGAATGCTCATGGCCGGGGCCAAGTTTGTAATCCTAAGCCGGTTCGAGATACCACCCGAATTTATGCCGATGGGAGGGCCAGAACATGAAGTCGGGAGCGACTTCAATACCCGCGGAATTTGTCGTTCTGCCGTTTTCGTTTGCGTGAATCCACTCGGGGCCGACGCCGAGCATGAACTCGAATTTCGGAGATATGTTCCAAGGCTTCTTGAACAAAACGTCGGTGCTCCATTCCGTCGCGTGTCGTCTGAATAGCGGCGTAATCCCTGCCTCGATTTCCAGCCAATGTTCAATCGGCGTAAATTCGACCGCGGCTGTCGGACCAAAGCTTGAACTGCCCTGCGTCAGACTCCGCTCGGCGGCGCCTCCCAACTCAACGACCGCCACTTCCTTCGATTCTTTATCCGGCGACTGCGCGACAGCGGAGGCGGTGCATAACAAGCAAGTCAGCAAGAACGCACGACCTTTTCTCAATGTCTTCCCCACACACGGAGCTAGCCGTGTTAGCCTCTCGCCATCGAGGATGAGGCCTATAGTACCTCAGTGGTTCCCACTCTTGCGCAAGGAACGCGCAAGAATGGGCCACCCATTTATTTGATGAGATATATGCGATAAGCGGAGTCTGTGTGGGGATATCCACCTTTACCTAGAGTTGTAAGGCTGGGCCACCCGTCTCGTCCGCCTCGCTGCGAGCACTTCACCAGTTTGCCCCCGGGTTGTACGGTTTTTCGGGGGCAAACTCCCCGCGAACCGCACGTTCATGCAATTCCCAAGGTGATGCGCCCGCCTCCCGCGCCGCAACAAGCTTTTCGGGATCAACGTGAGCCATCATCATTCCGCGCGAGACCCTCAGGTGCTCTGTCGCGGTCCACGCATCACTGTAGTTGCTGGCGTTGATCTCGACTCTGTTCTGGTCGGGGTCCTGGTAATACAGCGATATCCCCACCCCGTGATCGGCAGCCCACAGCGGCAGAATTCCCAGATTCTTCAGCCGGACATAGGTTCCCAAGAGGTCGTCAACGGAGGCGCAACTAAAAGCCACGTGTTGAAGTCCAGTGTGACGGCGCCTTTCCGGGTCTATCGTGGCTTCGGGGACTTCAAAAAATACGATACGGTGGTCTAATTCATCGTTGCTTACGAATCCGAAGGCGGAAAACGGCGGCCGGGGCCCGGCCCCGGCTGGCACCTCCGCACGATGGTTGATCGTCATGCCGAGCACTTTCTGATACCAGTCGGTCATGGCATTGAGGTTTGCGGTGCTAAGACCATAATGCTGCAATTTGGGGTGAACGGTGATCGCGGTGTTCATGGGTTATCCTTTCGAGCTATAATCGTTAGGCTCCTAACGAATTGATGTTAGGGGCCTAACAAAAGTTTCATGAATAATTTGGCGCGTTGAGATGGCGTACAAGCGAGTACGTTTACGCCGCAACACACGGCGCCAACCCCTTCGGAGGAACAAGAATGAGAATTCGAAGCACAGCCGAGCGTCCTCACAGTCCGCCGCCAGAAGTTCTAGCGAAAATTCGCCAAGGCTTCTCGAAGCGAGATATGCAGGGGCTGACAACGGTCTTTGCCTTGCGGGGCACGGCGCAACGGGTTGACAACGCCATCAGCGGGTGGATGGCTGGTTCGGTAGGATCATCCGCACGCTATCAAATACTAGTAGGACTCTGGGCGAGCGGAGAGCAGGGCATCTCGCATACGGAAATCGTGACTGCCATGGGCGTGACCCGCGCAACCGTGTCCGGTCTGATGACGGGGCTTGAACGCGATGGTCTGGTGAAATCGTGTTTAGACCCTACGGATCGCCGCAAACAGATCGCCCGACTTACTGCAAAAGGTGAGGCGATCATTAAGAGGCAGCACGCACTGAATGTCGCCAAATTTGGGGCGGTGTTTGCGCCTTTCACGATGCAGGAACTGACGAGCCTAACGGAACTTTTACGCCGTTTCGAGCAGGCCTTCGCCGATTTCGGCTCAGGGCAGGCAATTGGGGTCCGACCCGCCTAATTTATGAAATGGTGAATTGCCTCGTTGGCGTTATCTTGAAATGAAGTATTTTTCAAATCAGTAAAAAAGGTGCTCTGGTCCACCATTTCCCCTGATAACTTACCCTGTTTACTGGCATAAAAAACGCCGCTTTTATACTGCTCATCCGAAATGGCATCTACAAAGCGTTTCGCACCCACATCCAGCGTATGCACCATTTCGCCCATCAATGGGAATACGATTGGCATCATCACAAACTTCAACATAAATCGCATTGCCGGAGGAAGACTATCTGGCGCTTGAGTCCCTTTTGTATTTCCCGGGCTCACAACAACAAACTTGAGCTTAGGATATTTTCTTGCCATTGATAACGTCCACATGGTTTCTGCATACTTGACATATGCGTATGCTTGCAATGCATTGAACTTATTACCAAAATATGATCCATCAAGGACAGCAACAAACTCATCTACAGAAGAAGTCTTCATCGAAACTGGTTTTACTCCGAGCATCTTTACTCCTGGAACGGCTTCCGCACTGACTGATAGAACTGTTTTCCTTAAATTGTCCCGTTTAATTAATTCCTCCACTAGAATTACATGACCTAAAATATTGGTAGCAGCTAATTGATTCATACCGGAAGGCGTGGATTTCGCAGCCGTTTTCCCAACTACTCCACCTGCATTTAAAACGATTGCATCAATAGGTTCCTTAATTTTTTCCACTGCTTTTCTTACAGAATTTGCATCCGTAACATCCCCCATAACAATTTCAAAAATCTTTTTCCCCGTTTTCACCTCAAGGTCTTTTTTTGCCGCCTCTGCTCTCGCTTGATTTCTGCAAAAAAGAATTACCCTTTTTGTCTCTCTTTTCATTGCCAGCTGTCGCGCAGTCTCTTTCCCAAGCCCAGCATTTGCTCCGGTTATTAAGATACTTTCGTTCATTTTTTCTATCCTTTTAGGCTATTAAGCCCCGCGAGGCCAGAGCCGGCTTGCCAATTTTGAACTATTTGGTTATATATTGGTGTAATAGCAAACAAGTGTCAAGGAGTTTTAAACTAAATGTTTCATAATGACGCCAGGCCCCGTGGTCGACCGCGCAGCTTCGACGAGACAGGGGCGCTGGAAAAGGCGACTCAGGTGTTCTGGTCGAAGGGCTACGACGGAGTGACGATTGACGATCTGGTCGCCGGGATGGGTGTGGGACGGCCGAGCCTGTATGCCGTCTTTGGGGACAAGCGGGCGATATTCTTGCGCGTCCTTAAGGCGTATGCAGAACGGAAGGGCGCTCTCGCAGCCGAAGCACTCCTTTCGCCACAGAGTCTTCGCGACTCGATCGCGGGCTTTCTGAGGTACGCCGTCGAAAGTGCGACCGAGAAAGGGTCCGCCCGGGGCTGCCTTATGGTGTGTGTCGCGCCGCTTGTGGACGACGCTGAGGTACAGCGGTTCCTGCAAAGCGCGGTGGCGGGCGGCGCTGCACTGGTGGAGCGCCGTTTCCGGGACGGGATCAGCGCGGGGGACATCCCGCCTGACTTTCCGGTAGCCACGCGCGCGATCCAAGTCACGGATTTTGCGCGGGGCCTGACCATGCGTGCGCGGATAGGCACGCCGCGCAAGACGCTCCTCAAAGATGCTGAGGAAGCGGCTGACTTAGTGCTCCTGCCGCCGCGCTCGGACAGTCGGAGCGAGTAACGGAGATCCGTTCGTGTGTCTGAAGGGCATTCACGGCTCGCACCCACCTTTACAAAGAGCGTAAAGGTGGGCCACCCGCCACCCTGCCCGCCACGCCGAGTATATTTATCCCAGTCGGGATCTTTCTACTCTGGCCGCAAGGAGACGGTCTGGGCGGCGGGCGCTACCTAAGAACCTCGAACCATCTCAAGACCTGCCAGGCTGCCATAAGAGCCATGGCTCCAGCGACTAAGTGCAGCAGCCAAAATTTGCGCGGAAGCTTCTCGCGCTTCAACTCTTCCTTGAACTTCCTGACGGCTGCTCGCGCTGTGCGGAACGATCTGTAAAGGCAGCCCTCGTCTGCGGAGTCAGCACCGCCAATGATGCCTTGATGTATTCCCTCGTTCATCATGAAGATATGGTTGACGTAGACCAGTTCATCTGGCGTCAAGCCGATTTTCGAGGGATGAGGCGAAACTATAGACGTGGGCATAACAGAAAGCCCCGGTTTAGGTTGATTGTTCGCAAACTTTGGGAGCGTGCTCTGGTACTTCTCGGCATCGCCAAAAACGAACATTTGGTAGCGGTCTATGTTGTCGAATAAGCGACGAATAAAATGGTTCAATATAACGAGCGGCTTGATGATGGGAGTGAGATAGTTGGCGTAGGGCGAGTTCGTCAGATTGCTCAAGGTCGGTGTGCTGAACTTGAAGATCGAACGACTTGGGTTAAACCAGTCGGTGTGTTCCTTGGTGAGTTGCGCCCGATTCTTCTGCAAATAGCCTTGATTGCCCTCGTCGCCAGCCGCCCATGCACTCACCAAATCCAACTCGGCCTCTAGGCCCTCTATCAGGCTGAGTATTCCCTCGTAGGTCCGTTGCTTCGAGGCCAGTTCGGCGGCGACGTAGGTGAACCACGCGCCGGACGCCGCCCCTAGGGTTGCGATCGACGCCCAGAAGGTCGTAGATGTGAGTATGTCCGGAAGCTGTTTCATGGCCCGCGATTCTACCAAGAGCCGGCGCTGCTAGGAAGTTCTTTAGCCAGTGCGGAAAAACTGGATGTGATGGCAAGTGTCGCACTCCCAGACCTCGATCCCCAGGTCGGCGGCGTGGATCGCAGCTCCTGAATTCCAAAGTCGCATGTTGTAGCTCTGGGTGTCCTTTAAGACCTGACGCGTATATTCTCCCACGCCGCAGACGTGGCAGATCCTTCTGATGCCGTCGTGCAATAGCTGGCCGCCTTGCTTGATCTGCTCCAGGTTGGTATCTACCTGGAGCAGCAGGTCGTTAGCGCTTCCACAGCAGTTCGCCTCCCTGGTCACGACCGAACGTCCCAAAATCAAGTTAATCATGTGCATGTGCGGGTCGCTCGGAAAGAGCTTCGTTAGGTCGTTCTCGGGCTCATCCCAAAATTCACGGTCAAGCTTGGGTCTACCTGCCACCATGCACCAAAGAACTTTGCCGAGCATGTACACATCGAAGTCAGTCTTGACCGTCTCAAGTCTGGCGCCCATACCTCTCCACGTCGCCGGAGGGATGAAATCGCCAGCTCCCACGGTCTCCCCGTGTAGGCGTGTGATACGTGCCTCGCGGTTCGGGACGAAGACCAGCCCGAAGTCGCCGAGGACAAACTCGTGGTCCTTGCCGATGAAGATGTTCGCTGGCTTGATGTCGCGGTGGACTATGTTTTCGTTGTGAAGGAGAGCGATGGTGGCAACGACTGATCGGAAGGCCTTCAACGCGAGCGCCGCGTTCCCTGTGTACTCCTTAAGGTGATCTTCCAGCGTCCCGTTTGGGAAGTATTCCGTGACCATCCACCGTTCTTCTATGTCAAAGCCCAAGAGCTTCGGCAGGCCGGGGCGATTCTGCTGCAGGACCTCAATTTCCTGCCTCAAGCGGTCGAGGCTTTGTTTCTCATCGTCTCGAATCTTGAACTCTTTCATCGCGCCAAGCTCTTCGGGTTTGTCGTCCCGCAGGTACGTTTGAATCGCTTCGACGTACTCCATTCTCGATTTCTGTAGCGCCGATTCGCTTGTACTCGCAGATACCCACGCATGATTAATGATGGCGTCGCGGCTCTGTTTTCGCTCTTTTGTTCTCTCAGGGGTACGTACGAGATACACCTTGCTCTGTCCGCCCTCGCCTAATGGCTCTTTTTTAACTCGCTCCCATTCGGATTTCCTGCCCGGCATAAGCTGTTGCCAGTTCTGCGGCGTCGCGAGCTGTTCAGCCCCTTGCTCAGTCAGAACAATGTCGGCGAGGGACTCGTTGGGCATCGCCATGTTCTTCGTTTTTCTGAGATGCCCGCTCTTGATCGCGGCCTTGAGCAGGCTGGCTTGCAGGGTCTCTGCGATGCTCGCAGCTCCCAGGTTGTCGTCAATTGTGTGACCACCGCGAAAGAAATTCAGGAAGTCGAAGTAGATGATCGGGGCCTGCGTTATCTGCGGGTAGATGTGGCCTTGCGGCATTTTCTCTGTGATGAGCATGGATTTTGCCAAATTATTATAAGTCCGCACGCGGGCAAGTGCGGGACAGGCGGGACCGACCCCACGGATGGCCTGGCGGCGGAAAGCGCGCAAGGTTGGGGCGGCAAAGATGCGCGCGAGATCCTTCGGCCCGCGGTGAAAAGCGCGGGCTCTCAGGATGACAAGTTGAAGAGGGTGGGCGGTTCGGCACGGCTGAAGCCGTGCCCTGATACGAAGCATCTAGTTTTCAATTTCTCCCGATGTTTCCGTGGCCTTAAGGGTCATCACAGAAGTGTTATCCCGTGTGCGTGATGACGAGATATTTCTTTAGGAACACTTGCAAATCCGTGAACAACTACGAATAGATCCCCGGGGCCTCATGTCCTAGCTTCTGGACGTACTCAACGTACGACCCGGGATAAACGGTGGGAGTGCGGTCGGTGCCGCTTTCACCGCCGAGTTCGAGCACCCGGGAGCCGAGGCCGCGCAGAAACATGCGGTCATGCGATACGAAGATCATGGTGCCTTCAAAATCTTTGAGGGCGTCCACAAGCATTTCTTTGGTGGCAAGATCAAGGTGATTGGTCGGTTCGTCGAGCACGAGGAAGTTGGGCGGGTTGAAGAGCATGCGCGCGATGGCGAGGCGCGATTTTTCTCCACCGGAGAGGGAGCGGATTTTCTTATCCACGTCTTCGCCGGAGAATTGGAATGCTCCGGCCACGTTGCGCAATGAGCCGATAGTGTCGTGGGGAAAATCCTGCTGTAATTGTTCGGTGACGGTGAGATCGGGATTGAGCGTGTCTAAAGATTGTTGCGCGAAGTAGCCCATTTGCAGGCTGGCGCCGAGGCGCACGCTTCCGGCATCGGGAGCGCTGGCTCCGGCAATCATTTTAAGCAGCGTCGTCTTCCCCGCGCCGTTTCTCCCCATGACGGCCCAGCGCTCTCCGCGGCGGATGGTGAGATTGAATCCGTCATAAATTACACGCGGGCCGTAACTCTTGTGCAGATTCTCAAGCACGGCGACCTGCTCGCCGGAGCGCGGCGGAACGCGAAAGTCGAATTTAACGACCTGGCGTTTCTTGGGCAGTTCGATCTTTTCGATTTTGTCCAAGGCCTTAATGCGGCTCTGCACCTGGGCAGCTTTGGCGGCGTGCGTCCTGAAACGATCGATGAAGCGCTGCTCTTTGGCGAGCATGGATTGCTGCCTGGCAAAGGCTGCCTGCTGATTGCTCTCCCGCACGGCGCGCTCGCGCTCGTAGAAGTCGTAGTTGCCGGAGTAGGTGATGATTTCGCCGCCATCAATCTCGGCTATCTTTGAGACCAGGCGATTCATGAACTCACGGTCGTGCGAAGTCATGAGCAGCGCGCCGGGAAAGGACTTGAGAAATTGCTCGAGCCAGATAATGGATTCGATGTCGAGATGGTTCGTCGGTTCGTCCATCAGTAAGACATCCGGCATTCCAAGCAGGACGCGGGCGAGCGCGACGCGCATTTTCCATCCGCCGGAGAGCGCGCCGACGTCGCCGTCAATCTGATCGTCTTTGAATCCCAGACCGTGGAGCACTTCGCGGGCCTGCGATTCGAGGGCGTAACCGCCTAGATGGTCGTACTCCTCCTGAACGTGCCCGAAGCGCTCAAGGATGCGGTCCATGTCGTCCGCCTTTTCGGGGTCTGACATATCCCGCTGCAAGGCTTCGAGCTCGTGGTGTAGATCGCCGACGCGTCCGCTCCCTGCGATGGCTTCATCGAGGACCGAACGGCCCTGCATCTCTTCGACGTCCTGGCGAAAGTAGCCGATGGTCAGCTTTTTGGGGACGGAGACGGTGCCGTCGTCGGGAGTTTCCTCGCCGACCACCATACGGAAAAGCGTGGTCTTGCCCGCCCCATTAGGGCCGACCAGCCCGACTTTTTCGCCGGGATTCAACTGAAAGGAAGCATCCACGAAGAGCAACTGCTTGCCATACTGCTTATTGATGTTGGAGAAAGAGATCATTTTTGGAGGAGCGAGCCGCGGCACGGTGCCTGTTCTAGGGTAGCGTGGGCGGAAACTTGCCGGCACATTGTGCGAGTTTACAGATAGGATCACTAAGGTAAGCTCAGGGGAGACGCAACATTGGACGATTTTGTTGCCGAGAAACTTGGCTCAGTCCGGTCTGGCCCGCACTTCTTAGAATTTTTCTGGGAATTCTCTCGCTGCTCTGAAAACAGTCGCCACTTCGATAAACTCATCTTGAAGCCTATACACTACGCGAAAATGTCCAACGATGACTTCGCGAATTTCAGGTTCGTCTCGCTCCGGCACGATACGTCCCGAGCGCGGGAACTGGGTCAACTGCTCAACGGCAGAGAAGATTCGCGCAATGGTCAGGCCTGCATAATGCTCAGAGTCTTTGGCAATGTATCCGTGGATGGCGTCAAGATCGCGCAGCGATTGTGGCGACCACAGAATGCGCATTACAGTCCGAAGCGACGCTTGGCCTGATCGTGCGGAATGCCCTGGGACCCATCGAGCTCGGCCAATCCAGTTTCGACTTTGGCCAGAAATACGAGCCGTTCAATGGCATCGTCGATGGTGGCATTTGGCGGCATCGCCTGGAGGGCCTCGATAATGCGGTCGCGGGTAAATGGCTCCGGCATAGATCAATTGTAAACACATTTCGCGGCAAATTGCCGGCTAAGACTTGGCACACTGGGGATCAGTAAGCAGCAATCAGCGATCGCAAAATCCGCACTTGACATTGCTAGATAATCCACTACCATACGGTTGTGGATAGATTGGGCACAACCTTTGCCGCTTTGTCCGATCCAACGCGGCGGGCAATGATCGAACGGCTCTCCCATGGGCCGGCCTCTGTGCATGGATTGACGGAACCGTTTGCACTCTCGCAGCAGATGATTTCAAAACATATTGCCTACCTGGTGCGGGCGCGGATCGTGATCAAGACCAAGCGTGGACGAGAGAGTGTGTGCACGCTTAGGCCAGAGGCGATTAAGACAGTCAGCGACTGGGCGATTAGGTATCGCCGATTCTGGGAAGAGAGTTTCGACAAACTGGATGCGGTTGTAAATCAGATGAAGAAAGATCAAATGAAGAAAGCGGAGGCCAGAGATGACAAAAAGCACGGCGCACGAAACCGAGCGAATGGTGATCACAAGAATTTTTGATGCGCCACGCGAACTGGTTTGGAAGGCGTGGACAGACCCGAAGTACATCATGCAGTGGTGGGGACCGAAAGGCTTTAGCTGCCCCGCTTGCGAGGTCGATTTTCGCGTAGGAGGGAAATTGTTGCTCTGCATGAAGTCGCCGGATGGGCAGGAGGGGTGGAATGCGGTTGAATACCATGAGATTGTTCCTCTGGAAAAGATCGTTTCCTCCATGTACTTTTCGGACTCGAGGGGAAACAAGATTGACCCTGCGGAATTAGGAATAGAAGATGAGGCGATAGAGGGTGCGTACGACGTGACCATCTTTGAGGATCTCGGGAATGGCCGGACGAAACTCACCTTGATTGGCAATGAACCCATGGAGAGCGCGAAAAACAGCGGTCAACTCGAGGGCTGGAATGAGCAACTCGATAAAGTTGCCGCAGTAGTTGCGGGGCTGGCGCAGGCGAAATAAGAAGTTGATGTGTAAATTTGTAAACTCAGTGGTGGAGAAAAAATGAAAAGCATACCGTTTCTCGCTATCGTCATTGTCCTGCTGGCATTCGCATTTCACGCGGATGCCCAGGACGCCAAGAATGACGCAATGAAGTAATGACGCGACGAAGAAAGACGCAGCCGTCAAACCTGCCGATCCGGAATTGAAAGTCGTGCTCGATTCCTGGAACGAGGTTGGCAACAAACTCATCGCCATGGCCGAAGATTTTCCCGCGGACAAATATGACTTCAAGCCGACACCCGCGCAGCGGAGCTTCGCCGAGCAGTTGCTGCACGCGGCGGGCTCAACCTACTACTTCACGGACACGGTCACGGGGCAGAAGCCTCCCGCGGAAGATCCCAAGCGCGAGCAATACAAGTCCAAGGCCGACGTCGTCGCTTTCGTCAAGAAATCCTTCGCCGACGGTGCAGCCGCCATCCAGGCGAAAGGCGAAAAAGGCCTGACGACGGAGGTTGTGTACACCCCTGAGCAAAAAGCGCGCGTGCTCGACATTGCCTACGGCATCATCGAACATAGCGGAGAACACTACGGCCAGCTCGTTGTGTACTACCGCCTCGCAGGTCTTGTGCCGCCGGAGTCGCGGCCGACGCAGTAAAGCTGGCCTCAACCCACCTTTACGGAGGGCGTAAAGGTGGGCCAGCCGCTGCATCGCGTCGCCGCGTTCGAACTGCCTCGCTCAAGCCGAGATGCGGCTTGAATAGGCTACCCGCGTGCAAGGTATAATTGCGACGCAGATGCCGAGGCACGAAGCATCATGAAATTGGCTTTTGGAATCATCGCGATTATTATGCAAGCCTTAAATGTCGGCGCATTTGCTCAGGACGCCGAGACGGTGCTGCATTACTGATTTGGAAGCGGGACGCACAGGAGGCGGCGCTCTCAATTCACCGCGTGAATCTTCGGACCTTAGCATCCCTCCTTCGGCCACGTTACGCCCGCCTCAGGAAGCACCCCGGGATGGAGTCGATACTGCGAGCGACATCACGAATGGTTCTTTCTGTATACGAGCACTCCTTCATGAGCGTTGATTTTGGGGCTCGCGCAGTGAAAAAAGGAGAGTCAAAGGAATTCAGGGAACGCGTGCGCCAAGGTCTGTTAGAAGCCAAAGCGCGAACGCCCCTGCTCTCGCCATTGTTGACGCCGTGCGGCGTCACCGTGCTTTACCTACCGCCACGCAATGCGTCCAAGATCGACCTCGACAACCTCGTCCGGGAGTCGATCATTCCGGCAGTCCACGAGATCCTGCAGCCGCCAGCCACCCCACGAGATTTTCTTTTGCAGGTGAACCCAGGCGAAATCGATCCGCATCTGGCTGAGATGTTGGAAAGATACAAACGAGCGCCGAAATTCCACATTACCGGATATCAAGTCTTTTGTTTGCCGCGAACGCCGGAGGATCCGGAAAACGGAAACGTGCGTTTGATCCTTCATGGGGGAGATTTCGAGCAAACCATTTGTGAGTTGCTGGATTCGGCTCTAACCGACTGGGAGGATTCAGACCCTGACGACTGACACATTTGGCGGTGGATGGGCCACTCTTTTCCACCCCGATTTGAATCCCGCCCTGAACCTACTCGTGCACTTCGAATCCCGCCGGCAAGGCTGCCTCAAGATTGATTTGTTCTCCGGTGATGGGGTGGTGGAAATTCAGAAATTGGGCGTGCAGAAAGTATCCTCCATCGCCGGGGAGGCCGGGGAGATTTTCAAGAGGCTGGCCGCCCAAACCGTACAGAGGATCGCCTACCAGCGGATGGCCGATGGATGCCAGATGGATTCTGATTTGATGAGGGCGTCCCGAATTTAGGCTTACCTCAAATGTTGTGGTGCTTGCGGTGCGTGAGATGACCTTCGCCAATGACTTTGCCGGCTTGCCGCTCGGGCTGGCGGCCCACACCGAGCCGATGCGCGGGTGCGGTACAAGTCCGATGGGCGTGCAGATTTCGTAGGCGTCTTGTTGTGAAACGCGTTGAGCCAGCGCCCGATAAATTTTTTGAATTCTGGGAGTGTTCCACTCTGCGCCGAGTTGAGCAGCGGCCTGCGCTGTTTTGGCGAAGAGAACGATGCCGGTAGTGCCTCGTCCCAAGCGGTGGACAGGGTTTGCGCTGGGGATTTGCTTTTGCACCATCCGCAGGAGGGTGTTTTCCATGAAGCCGCCGCCGGGGAGGGTGGGCAGCCCGCCAGGTTTGTTGACGGCCAACAGATAAGGATCATCGAACAGTATTTCGAAGTGCTGAGGAGTGTCGGGTTCGATCCATGGCGGACGGTTCCAGACAAGGGTTTGGCCTGAAATGAGCGATTCGCTTCCGGTTGCAGTGACGCCGTTGAGGGTGACTTCGCGATTGTTCAGATTTTGTTGCCACGCTTGTGCGGTTGAGTGCGGGTAAAGGCAGGCCAGGTGGGAGAGCAGGATGCGTCCGTGATATTTGCTGCCGATGATTGTGGTATAGGCATGGCCCCGGTTGAGCATGTGGTTTGAGTGTAAGCTATGGCACGTGAGTCCCCGTGCCCAGGACGCGCCTGATTTCGATGACCTATACTGCTCCACTGACGGCAAAGCGAATCAAGGAGTTCAAATGCAATCTGAAATTAAAATAGGGCAACGTTTCAAGTTCAATGTATTGGACGAGAACCCTTCGCAAGAGCGACAGGCGGTTGTCACCCGCGTACTTTCTGATACCGAGGAGGGACTCGGCCCGGAGGTAGGCTTCTATCTCGCCTGTTGGGTAGAGGCTTATGAACTGCCAGAAACGCAGCCTCGGACAACGCTGGTGTTCGAACGTGGAGTTGACTTTAATGTATATCTCGACGGACGACAGGTCAGCATTACGTTGCTATAGCTATAAGGCACGGCCTTCGGGTCAACAAATTGACGCGTCATCGAGGCCGAAGGTTCCGGACGGAACGTAACCCAGTTTATTGGATGTCAAGATCCCAGCTCAATGGTTCGCCTTGCATAACCCTTTTGGCGTCCAATCGTGGACCAAAGTCGTCGGTGGCTGCGAGGACTGATGGAGGATGAGGACGATAGAACGACGCTGCTCTGTCCCAATGGCGGTGAGATGCATCGATAATCCCATGGGGACGATTACTGCCGGGCCCCCGACTCGACCGATCTGCATGCGGCCATCGGAGGTCTCCAGGCAGGTTTCGCCGCCCACCGCGTACCAAGCCTCGGGTCCAGAGTGGACGTGTGCGGGCGCTGTCATCCCGGGTGTGAAGTTGGCCTCCATCAACTGCGCCGAGTAGTTTTCTCCGGCCACGATCGGAAGCGGACCAATTTTGGCAACCGGAGTACCATGGGCCGGCCTCCAGTTCTCGTCCTCGATGGTCATCAACCAGACTTTGCCAAATGACTCCACAACCACACCTCGCGGCCCCTTGTCTGCCTGCGCCGCAATGCGGGTTGGATAGGCATCGAGATGCCAGAATACTTGCGGTTGTGTGAATTGACCTACGGGATTGTCTGCGAGAATCCAGCAGCCAATTTCCTGTGTTCGCGCACTCACCGGCTTGCAGGGATCGCCCGGAACCGCTACGCCTTGCGCCATCAGTTGTGTCCATGGGACAAGGAGCAGATAGAAAAAGAACATGCCGTTCCATCGCACCGGTCGAAGCATTATTCTGAACCCCAAAGGCGTTAGTAGCTTTCAGGGAAGGATTGTATCCGGACGAGAGGGATTCGTCCGTAAAGAAATGTATTGCCGGGAGTTTGGAAGTTTAGGAATAAACACTTCGGGGCCCTTTTCAGGACCGGCAGAAGTGCTGCTACCTGTTTTCTTTCGTTTTTACTGTCGTGACGCCGTTGTGTGCACCGATTCGGTCGTGACGTTGTGTTCCCAAGGAACACTCTTCCCCTCCCGCGAAAAAGTGGGAACTTCTCTCGGATTCCGGGAAAATATGAAAAGATTCAGATGGGGTCGCCGCGTTCATACCCCTAACGGATTCGTCCCCCAAAGGACTACATGATGCGAAAAGGCTTCACCAGAAAACCACAACCGGACGAGCCCACGGCGCCAGTCAAGAACTACATCACGCCGAGCGGCCTCGAGCGTCTCAAAGATGAGCACCGGTTTCTGCTCACCAGGGAACGCCCCGCGGTGGTGGAAGTGGTGGCGTGGGCTGCGGGCAATGGCGATCGCAGTGAAAACGCCGACTATCAGTACGGCAAGCGGCGGCTGCGGCAGATCGATGGGCGGATTCGCTTTCTCACCAAGCGCATCGAAGCCGCGGAAGTTGT
>DATGIO010000017.1:0-73040 GCA_035295685.1 Candidatus Angelobacter sp. | reverse complement strand
GAGAAGCAAGCTTCGCTTGCGGGGAGCGCGAGCGGAGACTTAGTTCAGCTTGCCAACTTGAACGGCGAGGAGCAAGGAGAGGCTTCCCAGCGCGTCGCCACCGCGATGAAAAGCCTGCGCCAGGAGGCACGATCCAACGATAAAGACCGGGGCGTGGCTTCGCGCGCCTTCAATCAACTATGGATTCAAGGCGTGGAAGCCGGGCAAGACCAGTTCCGCCAAGGACAGTATGAGCGAGCTGCGGCATATTTCGACCTCATGGCCGACGTGGCTCCTGATCAGGCGTGGCCACTGGTCATGCTGGCAGAGACCAAGGTGCATACGGGCAACAAAAAAGCAGCGATCAAAGCCCTGGAGCAGGCGGTTCAGCGAGGTGGCTTGAAACGACGGCAAACACTTACCGAAGATCCTGAGTTGAAGCCTTTGGCCGCTGAGCCAGGATTCCAGAAGATCGTGCAAGGGCTAAGCGAACAGTAGCCTTTCACCTTTTCAAGCCTTCTTCTTCAAGCCTTCTTCTTTTTCTTTTTTGGCGGCAGCTCCACCTTGCGCCGTGGACGGTTCTTGATCCAGATCGGCGAACCGATGAAACCAAAGTGGTTCCGAATCTGGTTCTGTAGAAAGCGCTCGTAGGAAAAATGGAGCTTCACGTCCTTATCGGTAAAAAGGATGAACGTGGGCGGAGACACGGCAGCCTGCGTCATATAAAAGATCTTGACCTTTTGCCGGTGAGGCACGGACGCCCGTTCAAAATCCACCTTCTCGATGAAGCGGTTGATTTGAGAAGTGCTGATGCGCTTGCGGCGCTCCTCTGCCACGAAGTTGATGGTACTCCAAAGCTTTCCCAGATTGCTGCCTTCGCTGGCAGAAACAAATAAGACGGGAGCATAGTCCAGAAATTTCAGGGCCTTGCGAAGCTGTTGCTCGTAGATTGAGCTGTCGGCGGGAGTCCGGTCATCGGTGCGGTTTGGTCCCACCAAGTCCCATTTGTTGACTACGATGATTACCGACCTGCCGCTCTCGTGAGCATAGCCGCCGATATGAGCATCAAGAGCGCTCACGCCTTCGACGGCATCAATGATCAACAAAGCGATATCGGCGGCCTCGAGGTGCTTACGTGACATGACGACCGAGAGTTTTTCCGCCATCAGCTCGGTCTTACCCTTGCGGCGAATTCCAGCGGTGTCGATGAAACGATACAGGCGGCCATCGCGTTCGACCACCTCATCCACAGCATCGCGGGTGGTTCCGGCTATCGGCGAGACGATCGCGCGCGACACGCCAGTAAGAGCGTTCAGTAGCGTGGATTTGCCGACGTTCGGATGGCCGATGATGGCTACTTTTGTTTCCTTTGGTTCCGTCGTTTTTGAGGCTGGCACCGGCTGTTCATCATCTGCAGGTTCCGATGGGGAATCCTGAACCGGATGCTCCTGAATTGCGCCCGCTCCGTCCTTGCCAGGCTCACTCACGGGAATCGCTTGCAACACGGCCTCTAAAAGCTCTGCCACGCCAATTCCGTGTTCCGCCGACACAGGAAAGAGGCGATCAATACCGAGAGTCCGAAGATTCTCGGCTTCCGCTTCCTGTTTCCGAGAATCAACCTTGTTGACCGCAAGAAATAGAGGTTTATTGAGGCGGCGGAGCAAGCGGACGAGTTCCAAGTCCGGGGCCGCAAGCTCGGTGCGAACGTCCACCACCATGACAATGGCGGCGGCTTCATCGAGCGCCACGCGGGCTTGACGGAAGATCTCCGCCGGTATCAGCTCCTTATCGTCGGGAACGATTCCACCGGTATCGATGACGCGCAGACGGCGGCCATTCCATACGGCTTCACCATAGAGGCGGTCGCGGGTAATTCCCGGCTCGTCACCGACAATGGCCCGACGTGAACCGATCAGGCGGTTGAAGAGCGTGGATTTCCCAACGTTGGGGCGGCCAACGATGGCAAGTATTGGAGCTGAAGTTGCGATGTCTTGCCTCCCTGAAATCTTGCAATATTCCCCAGGCGCGGAAGTGAGCCGTTTTCGGCCTGGCTTCTAAATCGGATACTTCAAACCTATTATCATAAGAACGGTTTCCAACGTGCCCACTCCGTTCAAGCCCGAACCAAAACTCGAACTGGCAGCCGGGGAAGAGGCACCTTCGCCCTACCCTTCTCTCTACCAGTTCTTTGCTCCCAAGGGCATGCTGAGCCGAGCGCACCCCAACTACGAGTTCCGGCGGGGACAGCTCCAGATGGCCGAGTCCGTCGAGATGGCCTTGCAGGAGCGCCGCCATCTGATCGTAGAAGCCGGCACCGGAACCGGCAAAACCCTGGCTTACCTGCTTCCCGCCATCCGAAGCGGCAAACGGGTCATTGTTTCGACCGGCACCAAGACCCTACAAGAACAGCTCTTCTTTAAAGATATACCCTTTTTGGAAAAGCACCTGGGAAAGCTGCGCGTCTGCTACATGAAGGGGCGAAGCAACTATCTCTGCCGGCAGAAGCTTTACGACCTTAAGCGCAATCCCACCCTCGCCGGACTTCAGGAGATTCAGCACTATCCCGCAATTGCAGAATGGGAGCCGGAAACCGCGACCGGCGACCGGTCGGAGATTCGAGGCCTTCCCGAAAACAGCGAGCTTTGGCAAAAACTCGATGCCAACCGCGAGCGCTGCACCGGCAAGAAATGCCAGCAGTGGGATCACTGCTTTATCAATGAGATGCGCCGCCAGATGGCTGAGAGCGACATCATCATCGTAAACCATCACCTCTTTTTTGCCGACCTGATGTTGAAGCAACGCAACGTTCCCGACGCGGGAGTGCTTCCGGACGTAACCGCGGTGGTTTTCGATGAGGCGCACGAACTTGAAGACGTGGCCACCGACTATTTTGGGGTGAGCGTCACCAACCTGCGCTTCGAGGAATTGGCGCGCGATATCGAAAACACGCTGAAGGACCAGGGCGCGATGACGCCCGATCTACTCACCGCGATCGCCAGGATGCGGAATCATTCGCGCCTCTTTTTTGAAATCCTGCCGGTGAAACCGGGCAGGACGGCATTTGAAAACCGCGAGGAGTTCCTTGGTGAGCAGGGTGCGGAGTATGTCTCGGTCATGGAGTCGCTGCAAGGCGTTCGCAGCGAGATGGAGTTGCTGCCCCAGAAGCCGGTTGCCGAAGTTTCCAATTTTGAACGGCGCATTCTAGATCTGAGGAACGAACTGGCCTTCATTATGGAATCGAAGAGCCGGAACACCGTTTTTTGGATTGAATCGCGCAACGAAGGACTGAAAGGCCGGCTGCATGTGGTATTGCGGGCGACTCCGATCGATGTTTCCCAGATTTTGCGGGAGACGCTGTTCGAGAAGATGGAGACGGCCATACTTACCTCCGCGACCCTGACCGTGGCCGGCAACGAAGAAGGAAACGGATTTGAGTACATCCGGCAGAGACTTGGCCTGGAGCACACGCGGGAACTGGTGGTGCCGTCGCATTTCAACTATCCCAAACAGGCGATTCTGTATGTCCCAGCCGATCTCCCCGATCCAAAGTCGGAAGAGTTTGTGAAGCTGGCCTCGGAGAAGATCCGCAGGCTGTTGTTGATTACGAAGGGACGGGCATTCTGCCTGTTTACAAGCTACGCCCAGATGAACCGCGTTTACGAGACGCTTCACGGAGAGGTTCCCTTCCCCATGCTCCTGCAAGGAAAGGCGCCTAAAAATGCCCTGCTCCAGGAGTTCCGTACAACGGCCAATGCGGTGCTGTTCGCAACATCGTCGTTCTGGCAGGGCGTGGATGTGCAGGGAGACCAATTAAGCTGCGTGATCATCGATCGCCTGCCGTTTGCGGTGCCAGGAGACCCGGTGGTGTCGGCGCGCGTCCAGTCGATTAACGATAGCGGCGGAAATGCCTTCTACGACTATCAGGTTCCGGCCGCGGTGATTGCGCTCAAGCAAGGGTTTGGCAGATTGATTCGATCGGTCAGCGATCGAGGTGTACTCGCCCTGCTCGACAACCGGATCGCTAAGCAACGTTATGGCAAGGTTTTTCTTGAAAGCCTGCCGCGCTACAAACGAACACGCGATTTAGGCGAAGTCGAGGAGTTTTTCGTGGGAAAACGGGATTTGGGCGACTCTGCAGAAGACGCCGAGTGAGATGCCTTGGAGCACAAATGAGAACAAAGTTCTCACATGTGCTCCAAGGCATGAAATTTATTGGGCGTGCTTGACGGGGCCATCAATGGCCTCTCTTCCACAGTTGTGCCAGCTTCGCCAGCTTGAGGATCGAGGACTACAGGAGCACGCGAGCCGTGAGACAAATCTCGAGACGGGCCAAACGATCAACATTTCTTTCATGCGATTGCCCTGGCCCTGGCCGATTTTTCGATTCTGTCGCACACGCATTACAATAAAAAGTTAAGGAATCGTGTCCGAAGGCCCCAATGGAGGGTGCGGGCGAGGGGAGCAGATGTACGAAGTTACTGTCGACGAATCATTTGCCGCGGGCCACTACCTGCGCGAATACAAGGGTAAGTGCGAGAATCCGCACGGTCATAACTACCGGGTGCGGGTGACCCTTGGAGGAAAAGAATTAGATCGCGCCGGCCTGTTGCTGGACTTCAAAGAACTGAAAGAGATCATGCGGCATGTGATTGAACGGCTGGATCACCAGATGCTCAACGATATTGAGCCATTCACCCGTCTGAACCCTTCCGCGGAGAATCTGGCCAAGTATTTCTACGACGAAGCGAACGTCCGCCTGAAATCATTGACACAGGGACGTGTCGCCGTCCGAGATGTGACCATTTGGGAGACGGAGACGACGACCGCGCGGTATTCCGAATAAAGCCCATTTCAGGCAAGAGCCGTTTTCAGCCGGAGTAGCGGGCTTCCAAACGTTCCATGCAGATTACCGAGATTTATCGCTCCATCCAGGGAGAGTCCTCCTTCACCGGCCTGCCCTGTATCTTCGTCCGTCTCACAGCCTGCAACTTACGGTGTAAATGGTGCGATAGCGAATACACCTTCACCGGGGGCAAGAAAATGTCTCCGGAAGAGGTGGAGCGGCAGGTGCTCGAATTATCTCCGGATGGGCTGGTCGAGTTTACCGGAGGCGAACCGATGCTTCAGGAACGGGAGTTGGTTCCGCTGATGGAGCGGTTGCTCGACCGCAACTACACCCTTCTGCTCGAAACCAGCGGAGAGCGGCCCCTGGAACGGGTTCCTTTGGCAGTCCACAAAATTGTGGATGTGAAGTGCCCTGGATCGGGGGAAGGTGGAACGTTCCGTGAAAGCAATCTTGCTTCGCTGACAATAAGAGACGAGGCAAAGTTTGTGATCGTGGACCGCGGAGATTACGAGTTTGCGCGCGATTTCATACACCGGCACGCGTTGGAACAGAAGGTGGGAAACGTGATCCTTTCGCCGGCATTTCGGAAGAGTCCATCGGCGGAGCGCGATGCCTCCAATTGCGAGCTTGATCCGCGCAGTCTGGTGGAGTGGATGCTGGAGGACAAACTCAATGCCCGTCTCGGTTTGCAGGTTCATAAGTTCGTGTGGGAACCTGCCACCAAGGGCGTTTAGGCGGAGAATACACAAGAGACGAACTCGGGCCTAAGGAACAACAACCCTTTCTATTACAATAAGTTGCGAAGTATATTTTTCTCTTACAATGCAGCGATTCGCGCGTGATGACCATCAGAAGAATGCAGCGAATCGCAGGTAATTTGGAAATTCCCTGGAGTGAATTTCTTGGCTGACGGAAAACCACAATCGATTGTGTTGCTCAGCGGCGGCATGGACTCATGCGTGTGCGCCGCGTTGGCGGTCCGCGATACCCAGGCTGCCGCGCTTCACATCGGTTATGGACAAAGGACGGAACAACGAGAGCTGCGCTCTTTTGAGCAAATCTGCGACCGACTGAGAATCGGGAAAAGGCTTGCGTTAAGAAACGAAATTTTTCGAGCGATTGGCGGGTCTGCGCTCACCGATCTCAATATTGCCGTTCCGGAAGCTAAGGACAACGAGGACATTGGCACGGGCGAGATTCCCGTTACCTATGTGCCCTTCCGCAACGCACACTTTCTCTCCGCAGCCGTGAGTTGGGCCGAGGTGTTGGGGGCCACAAGAATCTATATTGGGGCGGTCGAGCAGGATAGCTCCGGCTATCCTGATTGCCGTCCAGCATATTATGAAGCGTTCAACAGGGTGATTCGCGAGGGGACGCGGGAGGGCACCATTGAAGTGGTGACGCCGCTGATCCGGATGAGAAAAGCCGAGATCATTCAATTGGGAATGGAATTGGGCGCTCCTTTTGAGTTGACCTGGTCGTGCTACATTCGGGAAGATAGGGCGTGTGGAACCTGCGAGAGCTGCGTGTTGCGCCTGCGCGCTTTTGCAGCCGCAGGAGCCGAGGACCCGATTCCTTACGTGCCGGAGCCAGCGGGCGCGCAATCTCGCTCAAAGCGATCATGAAAGAAATTGAGGGCTCAGCCCTAAAGAAGACTTAGAGTGCCGGGAGGATCAAGACCATGAAGAGAAATTCAACCATTGTTGCGCTGGCATGCCTGGTGCTTGCGCTGTTCTCGATGCCAGTTTGGAGCCAGGTGACGACGCAAATCGGCGGAAGAATTTTGGGAACCGACGGCAAACCTCTGGCTGAGGCTCAGGTCACGTATACCAGCCTCACGAACAATCGAGCTTTCAAATCCAAAACCGACAAGAACGGCGAATTCTCCCTGGTTGGCGTTCCTTATGACCAGTTCCAGGTTGAGATTCAGGGCGCGGACGGCACGGCGCTATTCAAACAAAAGGTAGCGGTGACCGGCGATGTGGACACACATAAATTCTCTGTCGACCTCTCCAAGACCGGACCACCTCCGATGTCCAAGGAACAGGTAGATGCGATCAAAGAAAAGAATAAGAAGGCCGAGGGTGAAAACGTCCTGATCGCTCAATACAACACAGCCCAGCAGGCGCAGAACTGGGCTGATGCGGAGACCGCCATGAAGCAGTTGGTGGCGGCAAGCCCCAGTCGCTGGGAGTACGCCAAGGCCCTGGCCGATATGCAGCAGAATCAGGGGAAGACCGATGAGGCGTTGGATTCGTACAACAAAGCCATCCCGCTGGCGCAGAACGCCCCGAGCGATCCGAAGGCCGATCCAGCCAAGACCAAGGCAGCCATCGGCGCAATGCTGACAGCGCAGGGAAACCTTTACATCAAGCTGCACAAGAATGCGGAAGCGATCGAATCCTTTAACAAGGCTGCCGCGATGTCTCCGAATCCAGGGGTAGCCTACTACAATATTTGCGCCACACAGTACAACACTGGAAATACCGATGGCGCCCTTGAGGCGTGCGACAAGGCAATAGCCGCCGACCCAACCAAAGCCGAAGCCTACTTCATCAAAGGCTCTCTTTTGATGGGTCAGGGCAAGATGGATAAGGACAACAAATTCTCTGCGCCTCCGGGCACTGCCGAAGCGCTCAACAAGTACCTGGAGCTTGCTCCCACCGGCGGCCACGTCGAAGATGTAAAACAGATGATCCAGTTCATCGGCGCCAAAGTTGAAAACTCCTTCAAGGCGGGCAAGAAGAAATAGCTGTAAGAAAAATCGCAGTTCACTTGAAGAGGCAGTTCGGATGAACCGGGCTGCCTCTGATGTTTTTTCCGGGTCTTAAAGATCTGGTCTTGGTAAGCAGCCTTCTGCACGAAAAGCGCCACGCTTGATATCCTTCCAAATTTCATATCTTCCGTTCGTCTAACCAACCTTTAAATCTATTGACTCCAAAAAGGGAAGAATCTCACCTGGGCAATTTTTACGTACCCACCCCATCTTCTTGAACAGCCACCTTTCACAATTGACCGAAGAAGAAGAAATCCTCCACAAAAAGGAATATTCCGTAAATTGGAATACCCGCCTTGGAGTAATCCGTAAAGAAATATTTTGATTCGTTAAGAGTTAACGTAACACGTTGGTTCTTAAAACAAATGACATTGGAACTACGATTGCCTTAATACGAGCCATTCCTCGGGTTCCCCAGATTTTTGATTAGGGACGTCTCAGTACGATTTTGAGACGTTTTGGGTTGTACAAGTCTTCCCGCTGTTTTGAGCTTCACCAACCATGGAGAAAACAATGGACAAAAAACTGCGTATTTTGTCGGCCCTCGTTGTATTTGCCGCAGTGTTGGTCTGCATCCCGTCGACGGGGCAGGTGCTGAAGGGCTCGATTTCGGGCACAGTCACCGACCCTGGCGGCGCGGTTGTTTCCAGCGCACAGGTAAAAGCAACGAATTTGGAGACCGGAGCGGTCTTCACAACCACCAGCGACAACTCCGGATTGTACCGGCTTAATTTGCTGCCGACCGGAACCTACAACGTAGAGATAACCGCCCAAGGCTTTAAGACAACTGCAAGCAAAGGCATCTCGGTTTCTGCCGGTTCTGATAGCGCCATGGGCACGATTCACATGAGCATCGGCGAAACCAGCACCACGGTTGAGGTCTCCGCCACTGCGCCGCTGGTTGAATCGACCCAGTCTCAGGTGACGAACACATTCGAAGGTACGACGATCGCTAATTTTGCCGGTATCGAAGAAAACCAGGGGCTGGATCGTTTGGCCCTGTTTGTGCCGGGCGTCGTCAATAGCCGGTCAGACAACTTTTCCAACACAAACGGCGGCGTCGGCTTCTCTGTCGCTGGCATCCGCGGTCGCAATAACGACCAGGAGATCGACGGTCAGAATAACAATGACAACAGCGTCGGTGGCCCTGCACTGCAGGTAAGCGACCCCAACTTCGTGCAGCAATACGTGCTCATTACCAACCAGTTTGGTCCGGAGTATGGCCGCAATGCCGGATCCGTTGTCAACCTGATTACCAAGACCGGCACCAACGCCTGGCGCGGCAGCGTCTACGGGACTGAACAGAACTCCTATCTGAATGCTCTGAGCAATACCCAGAAGTTCGGCAGCGGCCTGACCGGCCCTCCGCGATTCAATCAGGAGTTCACCGGCGGCACCATTGGCGGCCCGATTGCCAAAAATCGCGTGTTCCTGTTTTCAGGATTGGACGATCAGCTCTTTTCCGGAAACACCGTCTTAAATACCGGTGCGCTGACTCCTACGCCTGCCGGCCTTCAGACGTTGAATAGCTGCACCGGGCTCAATCCCAGCGCGCTAGCGGTTCTCAATAAATTTGGAGCGTATGCCTTCAGCGCCGGGAACCCAACTCCAATTGGAGCGCACACCCTCGACGGGAAGACTCCTTTTGTCACAGGATGCCCTGGCGTACAATTCGGCGGCGTCACCCGCACTTTGTCGACGCCCGTTCACCAATTTAACTGGATTGAACGCGCCGACTTGCAACTTGGCAAAGACACAATTAGCAGCCGCTATTTGATGAGGCGGAACAATAGCTTCAACAATTCCGACAACGGCGCCGGCGGCTGGGTCGAAAATACGACCGCGTTGAGCCAAGCTGTCCTCATGAGCTGGACTCACAACCTTTCATCGCACATGGTCAACGAGGCCCGTATCGGCTTTGATCGGTTAAACGTCGACTTCGGCGGCAACACCATCGGCAACGCCTTCGAGCCGACCGCCGCCAACCTTCCCTCAGCTCTCGCGAATATCTCTTTCCAAACCGGAGGTATTCTGGGTATTGGTCCTGCCGTCAATCTGCCGCAAGCCCGCATCGTCAATACCTGGCAGGCGCAGGACAACTGGAACTACGTTCTCGGAAAGCACTCCCTGAAAGCCGGTGTGAACTGGACTTATCAAAGGTCGCCGAATATCTTTTTGCCCGATATCAACGGCCAGTTCCGATTCCGTAGCTTCAACTCATTCGTCACTTCCGATGCCCCGAATCAGGTCACGATCGGCAATGGAAACCCCAGCCTCGACTTCCGCGAGTATGACACCTTCTTTTACGTGGGCGATGACTACAAGGTGTCGCAAAACCTAACATTGAATCTGGGATTGACCTGGACTTACTACGGCCAGCCCTCCAACCTGTTCAACGCCGATTCCGTTCCGCGTGAGAGCAATCCGGCAACGGCTTTCTGGGCCTCGACTATCAATGGCACCGCAATTCCGCTTGCCGCCAGAACGGATCCAACGCTTCCATCAGTGCTGAACAGCTTTGGCCCCAGTATCGGTTTTGCCTATTCACCCCAGTGGGGAGGATTCCTCACCGGCAATGGCAAGACGGTCCTTCGCGGCGGATACCGCCTGTTGTACGATCCGCCCTTCTACAACATCTTCCTGAACGTCTCCACGTCAGCGCCGTTTGCCTTCCTACAGTCGCTCAACGGATCTCTGACCAATCCCAACGTTGCGGTGCCCAACGTTTTCCTTCCATCTAATCCGACCGGGCCAAATGCCAGGGCTGCATTAGCATCCTCGACGGCCCGAGGGGTATTCGATCCGCGCACTTTCAACCAGACGACTGTCTCCCCCAATTTCGGCCCCGACAAAGTGCACACCTGGAGCTTTGGCATTGAGCGCGAGCTCACCAAGAACTCGGCTTTCGAAGCTCGCTACGTGGGTACCAGCGGAACGAACTTGTTTCAGACTGTGGACGGCAACCCATACGTTGGTACGGCAGCCAATCCTGGTTTAGGGCAAGCCTTCCCCAACCTCGTGCCTAGTGGAGTGACCGGATGCACCTCTCCGGGAGTCGTTCAGAATTCCACCCAGATCGCCAACGGCACTCCCAACCCGGCACTCGGCCGCGAGAACTGCAACCAGGGACTCCTTGCCGCTCGCAACAATGGCGGCTATTCCAATTACAGTGGATTGCAGTTGGAGTTCCGCGCCAATAACCTGTTCAAACAATTAACGGTTCGGACCGGTTACACGTGGAGCAAGAACCTGGACAACGCCAGCGACATCTTCAGCACAGGAAACGCGGGCAACACCATCACCGTGGCGCAAAATCCGTTTAACCCAGTAAGGGTGAATATTCGCTTTCAGGATTGAACGTTCCTCAAGCCTGGACGATGACCTTTATCGAGCAACTGCCCTTCTTCCGCGAGCAGCACGGGCTCGTTGGCAGGGCTCTAGGCGGCTGGACAATATCGGCGGACTACATCCTGGCTTCGGGGCAGCCCTATACTCCCACCCAGCTTGGTGAATCCGTCGCCACGTCTGCCTTCGGCAATGTATTTGACAATGCATTCGTAGCCAACTTTGGTGGAGGCGACAGTGCCCGGCCGTTCATCGGCAGCATGAGCGCTCCGGCCAATACCGTTGGCATCTTTGCATCCGATCTCTGCCGGAGCTTCTTTACAACCTCGACAGGCGCACCGCTCACTCCCGCGGCCGATCCTACGTTCTCTCGCGTAGCGGCCTGCAACACCCTTTTGACGCCAGCGAACGCGCTCCTCAGCCTCAATTCATTGAATATCAAACCCGGAAACCCACAAGGTGGCTTCCTCACCGGTCCAGGTACGCAACCAGGGTCGCAAGCGCCTCTTGTCGTTACAGCCAGCCAGGTCCGCTATATCATCAACGGCGGGGCTTCCCAGCAGTTATTCGGCACTCCATTTGGCAATGCACCGCGCAACGGTACTTCAGACGCGATTCAAAACACCGCCAACCTGTCGGTGGCCAAGGGAATTAAACTCGGTGAGCACGTGAATTTTGAAATGCGTGCCACGGCCGTGAACGTTCTCAACCACTTCAACTTCGCCAGCATTGATCCGCGCTTGGAGGATGCCGGCAGGTCGTCGTTTGGTCTGGGCTTTGCAAATCCTGCCCTTACCGCAGCGAACGGTCGCCAGTTCTTTATCGGCGGTCGTCTCACGTTCTAACGATCACGTTTCGTTCTAGCCAGCCCGCCGGTCTGATCGGCGGGCTGTTTTACTTTCTGGCGACCTTACTTACGCTCGCTCGAATCCGCTCCGGCTTGGGGCTCACACCAATCGACTATCTCGCTCCCGCAATCGGCTTGATCACGTCATCCAGTAAATTGGGCTGCTGTTCAATCCGCACCAGATGCGGATAACGTTCACCGCCGTGATAATCCACCTGGTAAGTTGCGTAGAACTCGGCGTTTTCAGCCAGCAGTGCGATTGGGTCGTTGTTGTGCGCGGCGGCGCGGAGGGCGGTTCGAATCACGTCTTTGGAATATTTTCGTCCATTCACCGCAATCAGCTTCATTCCAGGACCAAGTCCGGCCAGATACGCCGGAGAGCCGGGAATAACGTCGATCAATGCACCTTCCTTAGAGACAAGCGTTCCGAGCGAAAAGGCGAGGTCGAGATTCTCTCCGGTCTTTTCGCTGGCATCCATCGTCATATTTTTTTCGCTGGTATAGGTCAACTTCCAACCACCATTCTCAAAACCGCCCAAAGGGGCGTGGGCAGCCTTTGAATCGAGGCGATCCCGCAACATCCCAGCCCAGTTATAAGGAATGACCTGGTTGAGCGCTGCCACAACGTCCTCAAACTTGTAGGGAACAACCGCCGGTGGACTATCCTGGCCACCGTAGAATGCCCGGCAAAAATCGTTCAGCGACTTCTGTCCTCCGGTCTGGCGGCGAATCAAAGTGTCAACTTCCAGCCAGAGTAAGAATCCCTCCGGATAGTAATCGGCGGAGCGCCGCCAGTTGGTCCATTCCGCCGGTGCGCTGAACAAGCTTTGAACGGAGGTTGCAGTGTCCTGCAATGGCCGCCAAGTGCGTCCAACTCGATGATCGAGCATCGCGGCCGTATAAGCGGCATTCTCACGCCATTGTTCCGGGCTGCGCAATCCGGTGCGGGCGGAGAGAATATCGCCCAAATAGTCCGTCAGCCCTTCGTACACCCATAGCAGGTCGCCCTTCATCGGTACCTGGTAGTTTTCCGTCACCAAGCCTGCTGGGCGGCGATATTTCCCGTTCCAGGAGTGGACGAACTCATGGGGAAGAAGGTCGGCCTGCAAGTTGTGCCAATCAGGATTGCTAAACGTCTCTTCCGCCGCGCCATTATCGCTGGACTCATGGTGTTCCAAGCCGTGATGGGCGGTCTGGTCGCTCAGCGTCAGCAAGAAATGATATTTCTCGTAATGGCGCGCGCCGAAGAGTTTTTGCGTTTCTGCAACCAGTTGGCGGTAGCTGGCAAGATCCTGGTCGGTAATCTCAATCGAAGCCTCGCTCTCGCCCACGATATCGATAACATGAACTGGCCTCTCTCCCGGATGCGATAGCTGCACCTGGCGATAGATGGCTCCGGCAATCAGCGGAGAATCCACCAGCCGAATGAGCGATACAGTCTGAAATTCGGCTTCATCTCCGTTCTGCTTCGCCACGTCGAGGGCAGTTCCGAACTTCCATCCACGGGGTAAATGCACGGAGGCGGTGACCCGCACCGCCTCTGCGGCGGCGTTCGCAGGATAGATGACGACCTGATTCCACAACAGGTCCAGCACTCTGGAAGAAGCAGCCGAATTCTTTCCGTTGTAGGTGATGGTGTCGAAGGAGGCTTCTATCTCGCGCACTCCGGGCGGCACCTCCAGATGAAAGGCATACATATCCACCAGATCCCGCTGCCAGGCGAGGTCTTGCTCGTTGGCACGAATGTGCAAGCCCACTAGATTCTGAATAGGGCCGGTTGGCCGATGATTCCCCGGAATCCACTTGGGGTAGGCGAGTGTGATTGGCCCCGGATTGACGGGTATGGTCACTACTGCGTGAAGGATGTTTCGAGGCGCGTCGGTCGCATCGATTCGTAATTTCTCATTGATGCTGCTTTGTGCCGCGGCGAGTAATCCAAGGAAATGCACGATCGCCAGCACGAGGGCATTTTTCATTGCTTCTCCAATCGGCAGCCGGTTGTCCGGTTTAGTTGAGACCTGTTATGTTACCTGCTTGAAGCCGGATACTATAGGGACTGAAAACAAGACTTGTAGGCGATGATTCGCATTCGCCGAATGCCGGGCTCAACTTGGGTAGCCTAGAAGATTTTGGTATCGGCGGAAAGATCGTTCCGCCCCCAAAGAAAACAAGACAAGAAAGCAAAAAAGGAGCTTGACGCTTGCCAACACTCATTGAACAACCGACGCGCGTTCCGGCAGAGGGCAACGTGCCTAAGATCATTCATGAATATGTAGGGCGGTTGAATACTCAGGAGGGACGGATCAGTGTCGCTCACATGCGCAGTCCGGCCGGTTGGCAGGAGCCGGGACAAACGCCGGAATTCGACGAATACACGATCGTCCTCCAGGGATGTCTCAACGTTGAACACAAAGGCGGCATTCTGAAAGTTCGGGCCGGACAGGCCATCGTGTCTCACCCCGGAGAGTGGATACGGTACTCTACGCCGGAAGAAGGCACGGAATATATTGCCATTTGTCTCCCCGCCTTTTCTCCCGATACTGTGCATCGGGATAAATAAAGGTGGGTCTCCGTTCCCTGGCGCCAAATTGCGATGCACAATCAGGCGCTCAAATATTCTTGCAAACCCCAACTTGGCAGTCCCGCAGACATCCGGCCCGCTTTGTGACTCAATCTTCTTGAATGCCACTGCCAAATCTGGGAGGAACAAACAAGCACGCGATGCCCCGAATCCCAAACGAACAGTTCGAGAGCGTGCCGTTGCGGGTGCACGAGCTACTCTCAGGAGGGCCCTTCACGATGTTTGGGCTATCGATTTGCCACGGGCACGTTCAGGCATCACGTTGGACGAGTTCTTAAAGGCTACAAGCCGCTCTTTGTCTAAGTCAGGGCCGTCCAAACCAGCGCCCGCCGTCCGCATACTTTTCGGGCTGCGTCTCTTTTTGGGCAGGCTGCTTGGCTGGGACCGCGAGCCGCCGGCCACGGCGTGGGAGTCCTTTGCAGCGCGTATGACAAACGTAGATCGCGCAAAATCCCTCTTGCCGGAAGATGCGCGTGAAGGGCCATTTCGCGTTGTTTACCGCTTTGAAAACGAGCAACTTCTGGAACTGATCAACCGTACCGTCCACGCGGCGGCGTTGAGCGCACTGGTTGAAATCGAAGCTGAGAATATTTACCGCTACTATCTCGCGATTTATGTTCAGCCTATCGGCCGCTTCATGCCAATCTATATGGCCCTGATCGATCCCTTCCGCAAGGTGTTCGTGTATCCTGCGCTCCTTCAAAGCCTTCGCACAAAGTGGAGCGCCACCTTCGTTCCGAACGAAATGAAACGGGTTCCATAGCCCGGCGCATTCCATGCCAGGGAGGCGGCTGTCAGCCAAAGGGCTTTTTGAGCGCGAAAACGAGTCAATGATAAAATGTTGCAAGTCGCAGTTCACAGTTGGCGGTGTAGCTCAGGCGGCTAGAGCGACGGTCTCATAATCCGTAGGTCGCTGGTTCGAGTCCAGCCGCCGCCACCAAGGTTTCAATCACTTACCGAGTTTTATCGTTTTGAGCTGGGCCAAAAAGGTGACGGCATCTTTTTCATGCCAGACTCGATTTTCACACCAGAACTCGATATTCCATTGACAATCGTAGCTATTGTCCGCAGATGCACCCGGTAACCATTATCTAGCGTTTTGAGCACTTTGCTCGTGCGACTCCACCATTTTCCAAACCGTTTTCCAAATGGTTTCCAAACAAAATGTGCTCTGCTGCTTCCTCAGTCGTTCATGCGAATCCTTGCTATCATCGCTCATGTTTTCCGTCAGTAAAAAGGTCTTATCACTGCAGGCGCTTCTGTCCCTGTTATTCGTCCTGCCTCTGCTAGCCTCGTCTGGAATACAGGATCAAGAAACCGGGATACATGCTTCCGAGCAGGGTGGACACAAGCTTGTGTTCATGAGCGACTTCGGCTTGCTAGACGATTCGGTCGCTATCTGTAAAGCGGTCATGCTGCAACTCGATCCGAATCTGCGAATCATGGACATTACCCATCAGGTTACGCCTTACTCAATTCTTGATGGCGCCCGCTTTCTGGCGGGAACTACACCTTATTACGGACCTGGAACCGTGTTTGTCGCGGTGATCGATCCAGGAGTTGGAAGCAAGCGCAAAGCGATTGTGGCGAAATCTAAGCTCGGTCAATACTTTGTGCTGCCCGACAACGGGTTGCTTTCCATGGTCGAAAAGAGGGACGGCATTCTCGAAGCACGGGAGATTACGAATCCTGACTGGATGCTGGGAGCCAAGCTCTCGTCAACTTTTCACGGCAGAGACATTTTCTCGCCGGTTGGGGCACGCATTGCGCGCGGCAATGATTGGACACAAGTTGGTCCCCAGGTGACGGAACTGGTACATCTTCAACTTACCGAGCCGAAGATGGATAAAACCGTCCTGACCGGTGATGTCATTGGAACGGATGGCCCCTATGGGAATCTCATCACCAATATTGAAGCTCAGCAGTTCGCTCAACTTGGCTACAGCCTCGGCGACAAGGTTCACTGCACGATCGCCGACAGGTCCTATGTGATTCAATTTGTGCGCACTTTCAGTGATGTTGCTCGAGATGAGCCCTTACTGTATATCGACTCCCGGGGGCGCCTTAGCATCGCCGTCAATCAGGGAAACGCACAGACGCGGTTCTCCGTGAAACCTCCTACCCCGATACATTTCCAGAGAAAACCAGCGACGAGTCGATAGACAGTAGGAAGGCAGCACGGGGACATACATTTTGGAAGTGTGACGAGTCTGCTTAGGAGAGGCTTGGGGTTGTTGTTAGCGTGACCATGATCTCTGGCGCACGTTTGGCATCATCATTTTCTATGCCGTTCATACGCGAGTATCACCGAATACTCCTTCATCAACGAGCTTTGAACCGCTTCAGGCAATCTGCGACTTTCTCCGGAGCGGTCACACCCGGGTCCATGGCTGGCAGTCTGAGACCGGAAGAATCACCGGCATCATAGCGTTGTCCTGTTTCTTCCCGAGTCGCCTGCACACCCCTGCGCCATTCCCAGGCCAATGGCCAGAACAAAAAGCGCAGTACAAATGTCCGCAACTTGATTCACAATCTGCTTCAAGCTGTACCTAGGAACACTTGCAACTCCCCACTCACAAAAGACGCGTCGTCATTGCTTTAATTTCAGTACTCATCACAAATTGTAAAATTGAACCTGATGGCTTCGATTCCGAAAGCGGAAACAGTGCTGCCGTTCGAGCAAGCGCACAAGCTTGTCTTGGACTATTGCGGAGCTCTGAAACCCATCGGGAGTGAGGAGGTTCCGATCCTGCAAGCACTTGGGCGGGTAGTGGCCGAGCCCATCTCCGCCGACCGCGACTTTCCACCCTTCCCGCGCGCTACGCGCGACGGCTATGCGCTTCGTTCCAGTGATCTCAAGGCTTTGCCTACCAGGCTTCAAGTCATCGGTCAGGCAAAAGCCGGGGCAGGCTATGTGGGAGGTGTCAGCGAAGGGCAAGCGGTTGAGATCATGACCGGGGCTCCTGTCCCCTGGGGTGCGGACGCGGTGGTCATGGTAGAGCACACCACGATGGTGGAACATATGACGAATGACGATAGTCCTAGCGACGGCAATGCGATCCAAGGAGGCTTCGTCAGCGTCCATCGGCCCGGTTCGCCAGGAGAGAATGTCGTGCCGCCCGGCAGCGAAGCGCGAGCAGGGCAACAAATGATTCCTGCAGGGACGCGGATGGGATTTGCTCAGGTCGCTGTAGCCTCCGCCGCCGGCAAGACAACGTTGCAGGTCTATAAGAAGCCGCGCGTGAGCATTCTGGCGACAGGAGATGAACTCGTTGACGCCGCTGCTATCCCTTCACCACATCAAATTCGCAACAGCAACAGCTATTCCCTTGCTTCCCAGGTAATGCTCAGTGGTGGCGAACCTCTGCCCATGCCAGTAACGCCGGACGATCTCGACAAGCTACGCACAGCAATCGACGAGGGGCTTTTGGCAGACATGCTCCTGCTTACCGGGGGCGTATCGATGGGAAAGTTCGACCTCGTGGAACAGGCACTCACCGAGCTAGGCGCCAGATTTTTTTTTACCGGCGTGCTGATCCAACCAGGAAAGCCTGTGGTCTTCGGCGAGATACACGACCGGCGACGGGGGAAAACAATCCCATTCTTCGGCTTGCCGGGAAATCCGGTTTCCACGATGGTCACCTTCGAACTCTTTGCCGGCACGGTGCTGGAGGCCTTGAGCGGCTCGGCTCCAGCGCGATTGCCCTCCGCCAAGGCACGGCTCGCGAAAGAGATCAAGACAAAAACGGGACTCGCGCGCTTTCTGCCTGCAAGCCTGACGGGAGATCTCCTGGATGCCCAGGTGGAGCTAGTTCCATGGCAAGGCTCAGGCGATATCATGGCTTCAGCGCAGGCAAACTGCTACATCGTTGTGCCGCCTGACCGTGAGTTCATCGGCGCGGGAGAAATGGTTTCTATTTTGATGCGGACATGCCCAAGGTAAATTCTCCAAAACTATCGCACTACGATCGAAAGGGCCGCGCCACCATGGTGGACGTTTCGGCAAAGGTTCCCACGAAACGTGAGGCCGAGGCTTCGGCGTTCGTCGCCATGTCAAAAACCGTTCTAGAGGAACTGCCAAAGAACCCCAAGGGCGATCCTCTGGAAATCGCACGTTTTGCAGGCATTACGGCGGCCAAGCGCACCTCAGACCTGATACCCATGTGCCATCCGCTGCCTTTGTCTTTCGTTGATGTGCGCACGGAGGTGTGCGAGAATGGCATCAAGATTTTTTCCCGGGTCGCCACCACCGCCACCACAGGTGTGGAGATGGAGGCAATGGTCGCAGCCAGTGTAGCTGCATTGACGGTGTATGACATGTGCAAGGCCCTGGATAAAGGCATTGCCATCCGCGAGGTTATTCTGGAAAGTAAAACAGGAGGAAAGAGCGGCGAATATAAGCGCAAGCTCTCCCGCACTCCTGCGAAGAAATCAATCTGATGCCAAGCAATATCAAGGTCCTGCTCGTCGACGACAATCCCATGATTCTGGAGATGTTGCGGCTAGCCCTGTCCCAATTCTCGTCCGTGAGCACCTTGACCGATGGCGCTGACGCGCTGCTGCGAGCGATTGACGACAAGCCCGACCTGATTATTGCCGACTACACCATGGAAGCCATGGACGGCAAACAGCTTCTTCAGAAGATCAAAGGACGGGCCAGCACCGCCAATGTTCCTGTAATCCTGATGGCCAGCAAGACCGATATTTCCGAAAAGCTCAAGCCGTTTCAAGACACGGTGGAAGACTTCATCGAGAAACCCTTCTTCGTGAAAGAAGCGGCAGCGCGGATGAAGAAGGTGGTCGATAAGATTTCCCTGGAAAAAATGGCGCGCGAAGCTTCCGGGGATTCGGTGGTGCGCGGCAGCTTGTCGCAGATGAATGTGATGGACTTGCTGCAATCACTCGACATGGGCCATAAGACCTGCGCGCTGGCCCTCAGCAACAATGCCGAAAGGTGCCAGCTTTTCTTCACCGAAGGCCAGATCAATCATGCCGTCTACGGAAAGGTAAAGGGCGACGAGGCCGTCTATAAGGTGATCTGCTGGACAGGTGGTAATTTCGAGATCAACTTCAGCGGCAGCAGCACGGAACAGACTGTCACACGCTCCACGCAGGGCCTTCTTCTGGAAGGATTGCGGCTCCTGGATGAATCCAATCGGGATGCCGAAGAAAACGTTCTCGAAGCCTGATCCGTGAATACCTGCGCCGTTCTAACGATCAGCGACTCTTCTTTCCATGGGACACGCGCCGATCTCTCCGGCCCAGCCGTGGTAAGGGCTCTTGAAGCTGTCGGCTTCAAGGTTGTAGAAACATCCATCGTGCCGGACGAACGCGAGCAAATTGAAGAGCATCTTATCCGCTGCTGCGGAGAAGCCAAACTGGTCGTCACCGTCGGCGGCACCGGCATGGCGCAGCGGGATGTAACTCCTGAAGCAACGCTGGCGGTGGCGGATCGCCTGGTTCCGGGCATTCCAGAAAGAATGCGCGCCGAAGGAGCCCGCAAAACTCCTATGGCAGCGTTAAGCCGCGCAGTCTGCGGAATACGCGATACATCTATGATCCTGAATTTGCCGGGGAGCCCCACTGCGGCGGTGGAATCGCTACTGGCAGTGGTGGGAATTTTGCCTCATGCGCTTGATCTGCTTGGCGGCAAGACCGCCCATTGAACAAGGCCTGCCTAGACGATGCGAGGCATGATCGCAGTTTTCAAGATTTCAAGATTTGAGTCGCGAAAAGCGGAACGTTAAGCGTCCGCCGTAACCTCAGGGAATTTGAGCTTGCACTTGGAGAGCGCCTTGTTGAGAACATCTTCCACTTCGGCTTCTTCTTCGTTTCTTGCCATTGCCAGTTCGGTTACCAGAAGATAACGAGCCCGCTCCAGCATCTTTTTCTCCCGGAACGAAAGAGGCTTGGTTTGCGCCAAGAGCAGAAGGCTTTTGAGAACCACGGCGACCTCCAATAACGAACCGGTGCGCATCTTGTCGGAGTTCTCTTTAAAGCGGTATTTCCAGTCGGTATGATTGTCGCACTTGCCATCCATCAGGAAATTGAGAATCTTGGTCACTTCACCGGTCTTGACCACTGGACGCAAGCCTACGCTGCCGACATTATTGAAAGGGACTTCTACTTTCAGGCTGCTTGCTTTGATCTTGAGAAGGTAGAACTTTTGAACGTCGACGCCTATCGTACGGCTGCTGATTTGCTCAATCACCCCCACACCATGGTTGGGGTACACGACTTTATCGCCGATTTGGAAATTTAATTGAACATTCATGACTCACCAAGATAGGACCCGAAGAGGAACACTTACCGGACAGAATATATCTTAAATCATATATGGTATTTAGGCAATCATACAAAAATTACGGTCGCACCGCGCAGATTATTAGCCGCATTCCCCGAGGTTGCTTGCCACGATGGCCGGGGAGTGAGTTTATAATGAAGTTTTTGCTGGCACACCGCCCCATTGACGAGGCTTGCCAGAGGTTTTCCGCAGATGCCTGAGCACATCAAGAAGAAACTAGAAGAAGAAATACGGCTCCTGGAACATGAACTCGCCCACGAGCTACCGAAAGAGATCAAGAAAGCAGCGGCCCTGGGGGATTTGAGCGAGAACGCCGAATACCACATGGCCAAGCAGCGCCAGGAGTTTGTGAATGCGCGCCTGGGCCAACTCAAGAAACGCATGAGCGAACTGGCGCTAGTGAATCTGGCCAACATTCCCAAAGACAGGGCGGCGTTTGGATCCCGCGTTCGTGTCTTCGACAGCACTAAGGACGAAGAGATTGAATACAAGCTGGTGACCAGCGAAGAAACGGACGTCACAAAAGGGCTGATCTCTACTACCTCTCCCATCGGCCGCTCGCTGCTCGGGAAAAAAGTCGGCGACATGGCAGTGGTCGTCACGCCCAACGGCAAACGGGAAATGGAAGTATTGGCAGTGCTAACGATTCACGACGAGGAAAAATGACCTGGACGGGCGCATTCGGACGAGGCTGCAGGGTACTTCTGAACGCCATTGTGCGGGGGCTTGCGTTAACCCGCATTTCGCCGAATGTGCTCACATTTATCGGCCTAGTCATTAACATCATCGCAGCCATTCTTTTCGGCTACGCCAACGCCGAGAATTACCCCCGCATGTTTCTGTATGCCGGCCTGGTCATTATCGGGGCTGGCATTTTTGACATGGTGGATGGCCGCGTGGCCCGCGCTACCAATCAAGTCACCGCCTTCGGCGGCTTCTTTGATTCGGTAATTGATCGATACAGCGACGTAGCCCTGTTCTTTGGCCTTTTGGTTTTTTATGCCCGCGCCAACCGCTTTTTCTATCTAGTCCTGGTGGCTTTCGTCATGGTCAGTTCAGTCATGGTCAGCTACACCCGCGCCCGCGCCGAATCGCTGATTGGCTCCTGCAAGGTCGGCTTCATGGAGCGCCCGGAGCGCATCGTTCTGGTGATCATCGGCAGTCTTTTTGCCAAGTGGCACGCCATGGCCCCGGTGCTGTGGGTGCTGGCAGTGCTATCCACGATCACAGTGATTCATCGCATTCTTTACACCTATCAGCAGACGCAAATTCTCGACGCAAAGACAGCAGAGGAAGCGGCCCAGCAGAAGGTGCTCGCAGCAGAGCGAAACAGCCAAAAGCCCAGCCATCAGATTCCGTCATTCAACTAAGCGAACCCTCTATCCAACAGCCCAGGAAGCTACTGATATCTGCCTGCACGCAAGCCATCTTTTGCACTATCCCTTCCCACAAATCCCCCTCATACAATCCTTTGATACACTCAAGTGTTTTTGAATTTGCCTGTGAGGAATAGCGTGGCACAGACCCCTGTGTTGGTAGTGCATGGCGGCGCCTGGGCAATCCCGGACGATATGGTTGAAGCTCACCTTCATGGAGTGCGTCATGCGCTCACGGAAGGCTGGCGGTTGCTGGAGCGCGGCGCGACTGCACTAGAAGCCATTGAAGCGGCGATCGTAACCATGGAAGACGATGAGACATTTGACGCTGGGAAAGGGAGCTTTCTCACCCGCGACGGACGGGTACAGCTCGATGCCCTGATGATGGACGGTGCCACCCTGCGCGCCGGGGGCGTGGGCTGCGTAGAGCATATTCGAAACCCAATTCGGGCAGCGCGACTGGTGCTGGAACAGAGCCCCCATGTGTATTTTGTAGCCGAGGGCGCGGAGCGGTTTGTCGAGGGGCTGGGGATGGAGCCGTGCCGGAACGAAGATCTGATTATTCCACGCGAGGTAGCGAGGCTGAAGGACGCTCAAGCCAAAGCGGCCGCGGGACAACCGGATTTGACCTTTGCCGGATCGGATTTCGGGCATGACACCGTCGGAGCAGTTGCCCTGGACATGCATGGGAATCTCGCCGCTGGAACCTCCACGGGAGGAACTCTCAATAAGGCCCCTGGGCGTGTTGGCGACTCTTCGTTGATCGGTTGCGGGTGCTATGCCGACAATCAGAGCGCTGCAGTTTCCTGTACAGGGTGGGGCGAGCCCATCATGAAACTCGTGCTGGCAAAACGGGCCGCGGATCGCGTCTGCGAAGGAAGACCGCCGGAGGGCGCAAGCAATGAGGCGATCTCTTACTTGAAGACGCGGCTCAACGGACATGGCGGCATCATTGTTCTCGATCCGCAAGGGAGAATTGGAATCGCCCACAATACGCCGCGCATGGCCTGGGCATGGAAGACGATCTCCAAAGAGAGCGCGGGAACAAACTGCTAACGGGATTGAGCCTTGTGACCATGGCTCGCGTGCTCTTTCGTATCCTCAAAAATCACGAAACGACAAAAGTGTTTCCTTAATATTCAGGCTCGCGATGAAGCTTGGCGCAACTGTGCCTGTGGAAGAGTGGCGCTTGCCTCGTTTTCGACGCAGGAGTCAGAGCATTTGTACAACTAACTGCGCTTCCGGCCAAATACATCTTTGAGCAGGGCGGTGGTTTGCGCGGCCGGGTCTTTGCGAATTTTCTTTTCCTCCTCACCCATCACATGGAACAGCCCCGCGAGGGTCTTTTCCACCACATAGCTATCGATGTTGAGGTTCGCTCCGCCCGCCAGGCGGCCGGCCATGGGATTCTCCATAAGCCGATCATATTGCCGGATGACGCCCACATTCTCCATTGCCTTTCGGACAATCGGAGCAAACGCTTCGGTCAACTGTCCTGAACTCTTATCCTTGAAATATTCGGTGGCCGCGGTATCGCCGCCCGAGAGTATGTTGCGCGCATCCTCAAAGCTCATGCTAAGAACGGCGTCGATAAAGATCTGTTTTGCGGCGGGCGCGGCCTGCTCCGCGGCGCGATTCATGCCCACCTCAAGTTCATCGACCTGAGAGCCCATACCGACGAGCCGCAGCCCTTTGCCGATGCCTTGCAGCTTCTCCGGTAGAAGAATCTTGATCGCCTCGTTCTTCAAAAAGCCATCAGGCCGGCCGGTTGAAGCAACCGCTTTACCCGTGCTCACCTGCAATGCCTCTTTCAAGCCAGCGGTAATACGATCGGTTGCAAGCGGACGGTTTTCGCTACCTTCAATCCGCTTCATGATGCCATCGAGCGGCGATTGAGCCATGGAACCAATGGAACCAGCGGTCAGAGCAATCAGCACCAGCGCCAAGCGCGGAACGTGAAGCCTCATAACAACACTCCAATGTTTTCCCACACACTCAGATTCCTGCATTTAGAAATTGAAGACTGAAAGTCGAAGACTAAAAATCGAAATCTGGGTCTGGGCCAAATAAAAAGGCAGCTTATATCAGCGCGTGGCAATGTGCCACGGAACGTTGGTTGCACAACCGTTGCAAAGGCGAAAGGACTTGCCTCCGGTATCGCGTTCCATCCCTACTGGCGCAAAATCCAACGGTCGTGTTCTACTTGGGAACCGTGATTATCGCCAACATACAAAATCGTGTCGCCACTCTCACGTTGAACCGTCCCGACAAGCTCAATGCACTGAACAAAGAACTCCTATCCCAGTCGATCGAGGTCTTGCACAGGTGGGCCGCCGATCCGGAAGTTGGCGCCATTGTTGTGACCGGTGCGGGGCGCGCCTTCTGCGCCGGTGGAGACGTTTCCGGCATGGCGCAGGCTACCCAGTTGTCCCATGAGCAAAATATCGATCGCTTGCGGGAAGCCCAGGAATTCTCCTGGCTGCTCTACAACATTCCTAAGGTCACCATCGCCGCCGTCAACGGATTTGCCATGGGAGCTGGCCTGGGAATCTGCCTCGCGTGCGATTTGAGGATCTCTTCCGCCCAAGCAAAGTTCGGAACCGCCTACGCCAAAATCGCCTTTGGTGGTGACTTTGGAACTACATGGCTGCTCACGCAATACGTGGGAGCGCCCAAGGCAAAAGAATTATTCTTCCTTGCCGACACAATCGATGCGGCTGAGGCCTACCGATTGGGATTGATCAACCGTGTTGTGGATCACGATCAACTTGAAAATGAGGTAACGGCGGTAGCCACTCGAATTGCCGGAGGCCCTTTAACCAGCTATCGCTATATGAAAGCCAACGTCAATCTGGCAACGCATACCGATTTCCGCACCTTGCTGGATCGAGAGGCTGAGACACACTTGCGCTGCGGACAGACCGACGATCATAAAGAAGGGGTGCGCGCCTTCATGGAAAAACGGGAGCCCAGATTCACCGGGCGATGATTTACCCCTGACGTGATGATTCACCCTTGCGTGATGAAAATGGAAAATGAACGATGGCCCAAGAGAACCAGAGTCTCACGCTCTATCTTGCAGGCAATCGGCATCCAAATGAAATAGCGGGCGATGGAGGAGGTTTTTACCGTTTCCCTCCTTGGAGTTCAGCTGAAGCAGAACGGTGTCAGGCTGAATCACTTCACCCACTTTTCCAGAATTGCAGCTTTTCACAATTCATCTTCAGGTGGCGCGGCTGGGTTGACTAGCGAAGCAAGCAGGATTCCCTAAGCAATAAAAATACCTGTCCACCATCCGGGCCTCATTACTTTACGGCTGCCACGGCCTCCACTTCGATCATCCATTCCGGGCGCACGAGCCTGCTGACAAAAACAAATGTGCTGGCGGGTGGATTCTGTGTGTTCACATAGCGGTCGCGAACTTCCCGTACGGCCGGCAACTGCTGAGGCACATCCGCGCCATCCACACAGTAGAAATTCAGCTTCACGACATCCTGGAACGTTCCTCCAGCCGCTTCGAGAGCCGTCTTTAAATTGGAAAATATCTGCTCCACTTGCACCTTCAAATCTCCGGCGCCGACAAGATGATTACTGACGTCGTGCGCGACCTGCCCGGCGATGTAAACCAGCTTCCCGCTCGTTACCTCACCCACATGCGAATAGCCCATGGGCGTGTGCAACTCTTTGGGATTAAAAAGGCGAATATGCGATTCGGATTGCATTGGGACATCCTTTCCATCGATAAAGAAAAATGATTTTCACAAAATGATTCTTCCTGGCGACGACTATACCGCGCACCCGATAATTCGCCTAATCGATGGATCATATAAGGGTCATTCATCCTATCGATATCTCGAGACCTCATCTCGAGACCCCGCAGGCTCTTGCAAGCCTTTTCCTAAAAGGACAGGTTTTGTGATGACTTTGCGGCTGCTCTACCTTACGATGTAGCGCTCACTCCAACCAGAACAGGCATGCCTCCGATTACCCCCGATCGGTTCGGCTCCTGATCTTTATCTTTTTTGCAGTACGAGTTTGCACAGGCAGCCTAGTCGTCAGCGAAATTGCGCACTCGATGCGGCTTTTTTGCTGAAGAAAATGCAGCGAAAACACGCGCAACGGGACCTGACGACGCTGGAACGCTATAGACTATAGGCTTTTCAAACATGGCAGAGAAGAAACAGAAGAAATCGTTTCGGAAGAGAGCGCTACGTTTCGTCGTCTCGGCAGTCTATCTGCTCTATTGGAGCTATGCCATTGAGATCGGCGCTACCTTGGGAATCCTCACCGCGGCATTTTTTCCGCTGGGCATCGAATTGCTTGGCGGCCTGTACCACGCCGGAGAAGTCCCCTCGGCGAGTGAACATTGGGCACGATGGCTCTTATTGGCTGGATACTGGATGCTCTTGCTGGCCATTGCGCTCCGACACGTAACAGAAGCGCAAAAGCAGCAGCGCGAGAAATACGCGTTAGCTTTCAGACTGGGCCGGCTATACGAGTTCGACCGGACGCTCAAGTCCCAAGGCAAGGCTCTCGAAATCAGAGAGCTCTTGAAGCATATCTACACGATGTTCGAGCCGTTGCAGATTGCCCACGTTGTCTTGCATAGAAAAGCGGATGGCAAGATTTCCATCGCCCATAACGAGGTATTTCCTGAAACCACCGATGCTGGATTCCTGGTCACTCTACAGGAAGGCCAGGGAGTTGCAGGGAGTGTCTTCAAAGATTCAATTTCGCGATATGTTCCCCGCATCTATCTGCCGGGAAAAGGAAAACTTTTTCGTGGAGTCTTCATGCCGAATGCCCTGACACTGACATTCGAATCCCTAAATGAAGACTCGACCAAAGAACCCGCCCTTGAGAACATAAGCATGGATCTGGAAATCCTAGACCCGCCCAAGAGCGGCGAGTTTCTCTTTCGATCGTTCTTGAGCGTTCCCGTAAAAGGTCCATCGGGCGAGTGCATTGCCGTCCTTAGCCTTGATTTTAAAGAGTTCAACTCTATGAAAAAAGGCGATCTTGCCCTGGCGAATGCGGTTGGATTGGCGATAGGAAAAATCATTGCCGCACCTTCAGGCGAGGCTGGAGCATCCAAACAAGCCGAAGCAGCAAAATCTGGGGCGTAAAATAGGGCAGCAAAATAAAGGTGTGAAAATGGGTTTCCGCTGTCGTTATACTGTTTCAGGCACTGTCGCTACACTGTTTTAGGAGGACCTATCTTTATGAGTAATAATCAGGTCACAAGTGGTTCTTTACAACAGCCCGATCCCAATTCCAGTCCAACCATCAGCGGCGCTGTACAGAGTCCCACCACTAGCAAGGACTCCCTTGCTGCCAATCTCACATGGGCTTCGATTAAGTCTGCCTGGCAAGTTCTGAGAAATTCCTAGTCAAATCAGTTTGGCGGAGTGCCTTGGATGAGGGGTGTCCTTTTGTAGGGGCACCAATTCTATGAGGGCTCCAAAAGGGATCTGCACGATTACGAATCGCAGCTGCACCCAATATAGCCCTGTCCGATTCTCATATACTCTTACTTTTTTGCGTAAATGACTGAAGCGTTTAGTGCTTCTTGCGTTCGTCGCTGGCGATAACGCCGTCTTTTATATAGATTACGCGGTGCGCATTTTCGGCAATATCCGGTTCATGGGTAACGAGGACAATTGTGTTCCCTTTCCGATGCAGCTCGGCGAACAGGGACATAATCTCGTTGCCCGTCTGTGAATCGAGGTTTCCTGTCGGCTCATCCGCCAGGATGATCGAAGGGTTGTTGACGAGGGCGCGGGCGATGGCAACACGTTGCCGTTGACCGCCGGAAAGCTCGTTGGGCTTGTGGCTCATACGGCTGGCCAAATCTACGGCCTGCAGCGACGCTTTGGCCCGCTCGATCCTTTCTTCCGCAGGCGTCCCGCTGTAGATCAGGGGCAGCTCAACGTTGTGCAGCGCGGTGGCGCGGGCGAGCAAATTAAAGGTCTGAAAAACAAACCCAATCTCTTTGTTGCGGATACGGGCCAGTTCGTCGTCGTCCAGTTCGCTCACCAGATTGCTATTGAGCCAGTACTGGCCTTTCGTAGGTGAATCCAGGCAGCCAATCAGGTTCATCAGCGTCGATTTACCCGACCCTGAAGGACCCATGATGGCAACATATTCGCCCCGATTGATGGTGAGGTTTACACCGCGAAGCGCGTGCACCTGCTCCGATCCCATCTCATAGGTCTTCCACAGATTCTCGGTGCAGATAATACAGCTCGCCGCGGGCGCTTTCGGGGCGCCAGCGGAAACGTCTGCCACTTGGGTTGCCATGAGTACCCTCCCCGGAGACAGCCCCTTCCGGAGCTGGAACGTACATTCACTCTCTATCTATCTAGACGACAAATTGCTCTGAAAGTTTACGATGCTTCTTTTACGCCCGACGAATTATCGACTTTGACCGACGTTCCGCTGCGAATCGTGCGCAGGACTTTGTAGCTGCCGGTAATGATCTCGTCGTTTTCATTCACGCCGCTCTTCACTTCGATCTCGGTGGTGCCGGTTAGACCTGTCTCCACCTTGCAAAATTCAATCTTTCGATTGGGATGCACAAGAAAGACACCCTGAATTTCCTCTTTCCGGGCCTTCGTTCCTGCAACGGGCGCCGCGGTTCCTCCCTTGGAGTTTGCCGCTTCCACATCCGCCTTGTCGCGAATCGTAAGCGCCTGAATCGGGATCGTAAGAGTTGCATTCCGTGTGCCGGTGGTAATTTTGGCCGTAGCCGAAAGTCCGGGCCGCAGATCCTGTGGGGGATCCGTTAAGGTGACCGTCACCTTAAAATCCTTGGCTTCCTGGCTGCCGGTGGTGCTTTGCGAGGTAGCCAGACCACTGGAACGAATGATCGCATTATCGCCGATCTGCGTTACCTCTCCCTTAAAAACCTTTCCAGGAATTGCATCGATGGTTACATCCACCGACTGGCGAAGCTTCACATTCACGATATCGGTCTCGTCCACCTGCACCTCTGCCGTAATCACCGAAAGATCGGCAATCGTCATGAGCGTGCTGCCCAGGGAGTTTTGAATTCCCATCACGACCATCTCGCCTTCGCGGACTGGAAGGCTGGTAACAACTCCGTCAAAGGGCGCCCGATAGACGGTCTTGCTGAGCACATCGCTTGATCGAGTCAGTTGCGCCTGCGCTTGTTTCTCGTGCTCCTTGGAGGAATCCAGTTGGGCCTTGGTCTGCACCACCCGAGCATCGTTTTGCTCAACGGTCGCCACGGCCACATCGTACGCAGACTTTTTTACATCGTAATCGGCTTTGGCAATGAGCTGATTCTTGTACAAGCTTTCCGCACGGTCATATTCCTGTTTGGTGCGCACCAAGTCCGCTTTGCTGCTGTTGAGCACGGCCATCGCAGTCTTCAGTGCGGCTTCCTGTGCCTTCGTATCCGTCTCACTACTGAGCAAGGTAGAACGCTGCAAGGCGACATCGGCCGCGGGCTGCACATTCTCCAACTGGGCAACGATGTCTCCGGCTTTCACACGATCGCCCTCTTTGACAGGCAGACGGAGGATCCTTCCCATAGCATTTGCCCCAACATTTACGTAAGTCTTGGGCTTGATTTCACCGGAAGCACTCACAAACGATGCCAAATCCTGCCTGGCAACCTTGCCCGTTTGCACGGTCACTAGATTTTTCTGTGTCTGGTTTACGGAGAATCCAACAATCGCCAGCACCAGCACGAGCGCGCCAGCCAACAAGAGTAATTTTTTAACTTTCATGAATCCCCTTTGACCCCACCCCGCAGCGCTCCATTAACGCCAAATAATTATCCTGCGTTCCTATGAGATACGCTCAAGAGACCAGAAAGGTTCCTTCATTGCGGTAAAAGCACACGCATCCGAGCGAGGGAGCAAGTCCGTCGTTTTGCTTAGTAGATTATAACCAAGTGTCGGCTCGAAAGAACCAGCATTTACAGAAATCCATATTCCCGGCAAGCGGATACTTTTGTAACAGGGAGGGACCGATTCCCGGAAATTAGGGCCGCAAGAAAAATAAGACTTGGCGTTCTTCTTACTAAGCACATCTGCGCTTTTCTAAAGGAGTTGCTCAGGTGACCGACGCCCTTCGCTTCCGCTCCCGACCTATTGGATTCATTTTGCTCGTCTTCGTTGTTTCCTGCGCAGCCTTATTTTCGCACGCCGTGCCTGACGCGCACGACAACGATGCGCAAGCCCAAAGCCCCAAAACGCCAAAGAGTGCTGAAGAGACGGTCTCCAGTCAGGCGGACGATCCCCTGAAACGGCCGCGCAAGGCCAAGCCGTCTCCTGCAGAGGGCAAGTTCTACGAGCGTTGGATTAAGGAAGATGTGTCTTGGATCATAACCCCCGAGGAGCGAGAGGCGTTTAAGAAGCTCTCCACCAATGCCGAGCGCGACAACTTCATTGAGACGTTCTGGCGGCTGCGCGCTCCCAATCCGGATACGGAGGAAAACGAATTCAAAGACGAGCACTATCGCCGCATCGCCTACGCCAACGAGCACTTCGGCGCGGGTATTCCCGGATGGAAGACCGACCGTGGACACATCTATATCGTCTACGGGAAGCCCGATAGCCTCGATTCGCACCCTGGGGGCGGCCCTTACCAGCGACCGGCGGAAGAAGGGGGCGGGCAGACGGAGACATATCCCTTTGAAATCTGGCGGTATCGCAATCTGCCGAACGTCGGGCAAGAAGTCGAGTTGGAATTTGTGGATCCATGCGGCTGCGGCGAATACCATCTCACGCTGGACCGTTCGGAGAAAGATGCGCTGAAATATGTACCGAATGCGGGACTTACCGATGGCGAAGACATGGGCTCATTTACAAAGACGCAGAGGTTCCGCGGCGGACTCGAAAATCTTGGTCCAGGCCCCTTCAACAGCGATCTCCAGAGCAAAGAGTTCGACCGGATGGATGTTTACGCAAAAGCCTTAACTCCACCGCCGGTTCGATTTAGAGATCTTGCAGAGATCGTCTCCCACAACATCCGCTATAACGTGCTCCCTTTTGACTTGCAGGTGGACTTTGCCAAGGCGACTTCCGATATGGTGCTTGTGCCCATTACCATTCAGATACCCAACCGGGAGCTTACCTACGTTGGCAAAGAAGGGGTTCAACGCGCGTCGCTCAACATTTTTGGCCGATTGACGACGGTGAGCAGAAGGGTTGCGCAGACTTTTGAAGAGTCTCTCCAGTTGGATGAACCGGCGGAACTTTTCGAGAAATTTGTGGATGGCGTCTCCATTTATCAGAAGGCGCTGCCGCTGCGTCCGGGACATTACCGCCTGGACGTCGTGTTGAAAGATGTAAATGGAGATAAGTTGGGCAGTATCGGGCAATCGATCGAAGTGCCGGATTTCAGCAATGATGACAAACTGACCGCATCAACCTTGATCTTGGCGGACATCCTGGAGCGCGTGCCCGCCCGCGACATCGGAACTGGAACGTTTGTGATTGGCGAAAACAAGGTCAGGCCACGCGTGCGTCCTGCGAACGGAACGCCCACCTCTTTTAAGCACGACCAGAAGATCAACCTCTGGATGCAGGTCTATAATCTGGCCCTCGACGAAAAGACCGGGAAGCCTTCGGCTACAGTCAAGTATGAGGTACGTGATGCCGCCAGCAAGCAGCCGATGGTGGACTTTATGGAAAACACAGACCAATTGGGCAATGTGGGTGGCCAGTTGACCCTGGCGAAGATTGTTCCGCCCAACAAACTGGCGCCCGGTGTTTACGAGGTAACGATCACGGTGAACGACCAGATCGCCAAGCAAACGATTGCGCCGACAGCCAGGTTTCGGGTTGAATAAGGGGTTTCCTCGGATGAGGGGTAGCGGCCAAGCCTTTGAAAAGACTGGAAAAATACACAAGAGCGGGGAATATGCCGACATCCCGCCGCAATGATCTCAATGCTCTGAGGAGTGGCGGGTGGCTTTAAGACGCTTGAAGCGGCAGGAATGTACCTAAAATTAAGGCTTTTCCAGACCCAAAAAGGATGCTCTGAATCTTGATTCTGAACAACCAAAGACTTAGAATTTTAGTACCTCTGCTCTTTCGTAAAGGAGTTGCGCAGGTGACCGATCCTATTCGTTTTTGCAATCGCTTTTTCCTAAGCACGCTCGTTCTGTCCGCTGCCGCTTTTCTGGTGCAGGCCCAGGACGCAAAACCGCAAAGCGCCCAGGCGCCAACAGCCCAGCAGCAAGACGGTGGCGCCCAGAAGCAAGGCCAGGCCGACGATCCATTGAGCCGCCCTCGCAAGCCCAAGCCGAACCCGGCGGAAGGAAAGTTCTACAAACGCTGGCTTGATGAAGACGTTCGCTGGATCATTACCTCCGAAGAAGAGCAGGCTTTCAAGAAGCTTTCGACCAACGCGGAGCGCGACCAGTTCATTGAGACGTTCTGGCAGCGGCGCGATCCCACGCCTGATACCGAGGAAAACGAATACAAAGAAGAACACTACCGGCGCATTGCCTACTCCAACGAGCATTTTGCCGCGGGCGTACCCGGCTGGAGAACAGACCGCGGCCGTATGTACATTATGTACGGCAAGCCTGACTCGATTGACTCGCATCCGGCGGGCGGGCCTTATCAACGTTCGGCAGAAGAAGGCGGAGGCCAGACGGAGACCTTTCCGTTTGAGGTATGGCGCTATCGCTACCTGGATAACATCGGTCAGGAAGTCGAGATTGAGTTTGTGGATCCTTGCGGCTGCGGCGAGTACCACATGACCCTGGACCGTTCCGAGAAAGATGCGCTGCTGCACGTGCCCAATGCCGGCCTCACCGACATGGAAGCCATGGGCATGGCGAACAAGGCAGACCGTTTCCGTGGCGGCCTGGAGAGCCTGGGACAAGGCTTCTTTAACAGCGACCTGCAAACCAAGCAGTTCGATCGCCTCGAGCAATTCGCCAAACTGAATGCTCCGCCTCCGGTGAAGTTCAAAGATCTGGAAGAGGTTGTCAACACCAAGATCCGCTATAACCTGCTGCCCTTCGATGTGCAGGTGGATTACGCGAAGGTCACTTCCGACACGGTTCTGGTACCGATTACCATTCAGATTCCGAACCGCGAATTGACCTACGTAAATAAAGAAGGCGTACAACGGGCATCGCTGAACATCTTCGGACGCCTCACCACGCTAACCGGCAAAGTCGCTCAGACCTTTGAAGATTCTTTGCGCCTGGATCAACCGGTCGAGCTTTTTGAGAAGTTCATCGGCAGCACATCGGTTTACCAAAAGGCACTGCCGATCCATCCAGGTCGCTATCGCCTGGATATCGTGCTGAAAGACGTGAATGGCGATAAGGTAGGAAGCATTGGCCAGGGAATTCAGGTTCCCGATTTCAGCGGCGACGACAAACTGGCAACGTCCACCTTGATCTTGGCAGACGTGCTAGAGCCTGTGCCGACGCGCGAGATTGGCACCGGTAGCTTTGTGATCGGCACCAACAGAGTCCGGCCCAAGGTACACCCTGCGAACGGGAAGCCCACTGCCTTCAAGCATGACCAGAAGGTGAACCTGTGGATGCAGGTCTACAACCTGAGTGTCGACGACAAAACCAAGAAGCCTTCGGCAACCGTGGAATATCAGGTAGTAAACACTGCGACGAACAAGGAAGTGGTGAACCTTACGGAAAATACAGAGCAGATGGGCAATGTCGGCGATCAGCTCACGCTGGCCAAAAGCTTGCCGCCCAATAAGCTCGATCCGGGCGTTTACCAGGTAACAATTAAGATCAATGACCTTATTTCAAAGCAGACCATCTCGCCGACGACGAAGTTTCAGGTGGAATAAGAACGTCGAATAAGGACATTGGGGGACTCCACATCTTTGTAAGGTGGTGGAAATGGCCCATAAACTTAAATACTTGCTGGCCGTGATCTTGGCATGCGCTCCGGCGTTCGCAGGAACGCCGGGCGCAATTGCCGGATACGTAAAGAGCACCTCCGGCATCGCGCAAGCAGGAGCGGCGGTCGAAGTCTTCACCTCGTCTGCCTCGCTGGGTAGAGTTGTGTTTGCCGATGCTCAGGGCCACTACACCGCTGAAAATCTATCTCCAGGCGTTTACTTTGTTAAAGTTTCGGCTGCGGCCTTCCTTCCAGCTCTCCGAGAAAATGTGAATGTCCGGGCGGGCACCAGGGTGCTGGTAAACATGACGCTGAGCACCTTCACCGAGGCTCTCAAACTTCTTCCTCAAAAAAATACTCGCCGCGCAGACGATGACGATTGGCACTGGACACTGCGTTCGGGCGCAAACAGGCCAATCCTGCGAGTGATGGACGGTGCCCCGCTGGTGGTTTCCACTGCCGAAGATCGTGAAGACCATCCGATGAAGGCCCAGGTAGCTTTTATCGCGGGATCCGAAGCCGACGGCTTTGGAAGCTCTAGCGATATGACCACCGCTTTCGCTCTGGAAAAATCGCTCTTCTCCTCGAGCACCGTTTCCTTTAACGGCAATATCGGCTCCTCGTCGTCGGGCGATCCCGCAGGAGTCCTGCGCATCTCTTATACCCACGATTTCGGCGATATCTCCCGCCCCAAAATTGCGGTCACGTACCGGCACTTTACGGCTCCCGGTGTCGCAATTCGCGATGGCGCCTATTCAGCGGTGGAGATGGCAGCCTCGGATAGCATGGAAGTGGCTGGGGTTCTGGATCTGAATTATGGAGCGAATCTGCAGGGGGTGGAATTTGCGCGGCGTGTAACTGCATTCCGGCCCTTCGGCAGTGCCGATCTGCATGTCGCACCGAATATGGTAGTGGAGTATCGCTACGCCACCTCTGTAGCGGACAATCGTGCGGAAAAAGGCTTTGATACCGCGCCCGCCGATCTGAGCGAATCCGGCCCTCGTATGACGCTTGGCGGTGGAATCCCCGAAATTGAGAAAGCTCAGCACCATGAAGTTTCTGTCTCCAGGCGTTTTGGAAAAAACAACATCCAAGTTGCCTATTTCGTGGATCGAATTCATAACCTGGTGCTTACAGGCGTCGGCGATCCCTCTGGTTATTCTGACAATGTTTTGCCGGATGTGTATTCGGGAACGTTTTCTTACGGTGGCGGCACTTTGAGCACAACAGGAGCGCGGGTGGTCGTCCAAAGAAAGTTTTCCGAGGATCTAACCGCCACGGTTGATTATTCAACCGGCGGAGCGGTGGAAATGAACAATCCGGCGAATGCGTGGCAGAATGTAAGCTCTTCCCTGGCTGCGGAGCGGCATCACACCCTTGGAGCAAAATTTTCCGGCTACATCCCAATTTCCGGAACACGCTGGGTCACATCGTACCGGTGGACCAGCGGCAATACACTCTCGCCCGTGGACGAATTTAATTCGTCACCAGGGCAGATGGACCCTTACTTCAGCGTTTTCGTCCGGCAGCCCATTCCAGGAACCTCCTTCGTCCCTGGAAAGCTCGAAGCCCTGGTTGATGTTCGCAACCTCCTATCGCAAGGATATACGCCAGTCATGGGCCAAGACGGACGGTTCATCTACCTTACTCAGTCCTGCAAAGCGGTGCGTGGCGGATTGGCTTTCGTTTTCTAGGCTTTCGTTTTTTCCAGACTTTCGTTTCTCTGGGAATAACCCTGTATCGGGGCTCATCGCTCTGAAAGAATCTATCGGCAAGGTGATGAGCTCTGAGTCCCATGGATGGAAGATCATCCATGATCCCGTGATCCATAATCCATGTCCTATGATTGATGACAGATGATCGGATCTTGGATCGTTTCGTTGTTGGACATTGACGGTTGTACCACCTCTCATATACTCTCCGGCTTCCAGTAATTTGATCTTTTGTGTAAGGAGTTCGGCATGGCGCGTCCCCCGCAGAACGATCGACACGACACCTCGACAACCACCACGATCAGCCGCCGCAGCTTTGGCTATCTCGCCTTGGGAGCCGCCGCCAGCGTAACGCTGGTACAGCCAAGCCGGGCTCTTTCCCATTCTTCAGCCTTTGGAGAACAACCGCCTCCCAACCAGCCGGCGCTTTCACCGGCGTCCGTGGCCGAAGTTGAGATGAAGTTCAACGATGTGATGAGGAAATACGGCAGCCGGCTCAGCGATGAGCAGAAAGCGGATGTCCGCAAGGTCCTAACGGATACACAGAGCGGCCTGGAAAAGATGCGGGAGTTCCTATTGCAGAATGGCGACCAGCCTGCCGCTGTGTTTCGCGTTTACAGCGGAAAGGAGACGAAATAGTCATGCTGGGCAACGACATCCTGTTTCTCTCCGTCACAGAGCTGGCAAAGCGGATACGGCAGAAAGAGATTTCTCCCGTTCAACTCACTGAAAGCTACCTGGAGCGCAGCCGGACAGTTGGTTCGCGGCTCAATGCTTACGCCACGTTGACTCCTGACTTAGCGATGCAACAGGCGCAGGCGGCTGAAAAAGAAATTGCGGCGGGAAAATATCGCGGCCCGCTTCACGGCATTCCCTATGCGGCGAAAGATCTGCTGGCGGTAAAGGGATTTCCCACCACATGGGGTGCCCGTCCCTATAAAGACCAGGCGTTTAACTATGACGCCACCGTAATTCGCAAACTTGAAGCGGCGGGTGCAATCCTGATTGGAAAGGCGGCCATGATCGAATTGGCCGGCGGCCTTGGATACAGGTTTGCCGGGGCGTCGGCCACCGGAGCGGCTAAGAATCCCTGGAATGAAGAGTGCTGGACGTGTGGCTCCTCCAGCGGATCGGCGGCGGTGGTAAGCGGCGGCCTTGCCGCTTTCGCAATTGGAACCGAAACCTGGGGCTCGATTATCTGCCCTTCGGGGTTCACAGGTATTGCCGGATTGCGTCCCACTTATGGTCGCGTGAGCCGATATGGGGCCATGGCACTTTCCTATTCCATGGACAAGATCGGACCCATGGCGCGTAGCGTGGAAGACTGTGACCTTATCCTGAAGACAATTTCCGGGCACGATCCGCTGGATGCAGGGTCTCTTCACGAGCCTTCGGCTAGCTACCCAGGCGCTGCGGAACCTCAAAAACCGCTGCGGGTAGGCTGGGTAGTCAATCAATGGAAGGATCTCTCAAAAGACGTGGATACGGCTCTGACGGCAGCGCAACAGGTGCTGAAGAGCAGCCCCTCCCTCAGCATGACCACAGCCACGTTGCCGGAAGGACCGTGGGAGGCCGCGGCTGGAGTGATCGTCTCCGTGGAAGGCGCCGCTGCGTTCCATGACCTGATCCAGTCCGGGCGGGTTGCCGAACTGAGCGATCCTCTGAGCAGAATCGGAGGCTATGTCAACGAGGAGATCAGCGCCGCGGACTTCATCAGTGCTCAGCGGATTCGTGGAATCCTGCAAAAGAAAATGGACGATCTTTTCAGCCAGGTTGACGTTCTAGCAACCGCGTCGCTACCGGTGACGGCAACCAAACTCGACGCCAACCTGGATGATTCGCTCTCGTACTCCGACCCGATCGGGGGAATTGGAAACTTCTGCGGACTTCCCGCTATTGGCGTGCCGTGCGGATTTGGACAGAATGGCTTGCCGGTGGGAATCCAGTTTATCGGCAATGCCCTGGATGACGCTAAAGTGGTTCAGGTGGCCCGTATCTTCCAGAAGCACACCGATTGGCACAAGAAACGCCCTACAACGGCATAACCGCAATCGGTATAAGTCGGTTGAACGGGCTTGACGGTAGGCTTACCCGTAACAGCATGGCCGGCAAGAGGGGTATTGAACCCGCTCTAGCGCCCCGTTTCAACGGCCTAACTGAATACTGAATCCAAGTTCGTCAGCTTGACCTGACGAAGCTCAACCTGACGAACTTGGAAAACCTGAATCGCGTCATTCCAGTTCACTATTTTGCATATTTCATTTTGCCCTCCAAAATGACGAAAATGATTTTTGCGATCGGGTTGCGCAATCTGTAAGGCGCTTATGACCGTTGAACACTCCGCGCCGGAGGCTCCGGGCAATGCTCTAATCTGACTGGCCCAGCAACCCGACGCGATCTACTCCAGCGTGATGAGTCATGTCGACCACCTCGGCCACGTACTCAAAATAGACATCGGCATCGCCTTTCAAGAACGCGACCTTCTCCACCCGGCGCAGATAGATGTCTCTCAAACGGTCTTCCAAGTCTTCCCATTTCACACTCTTATGATTGATCGTTAGATCGGGACGCTGCTCCTCACCGACCTGATGAAGAGCGATCACGATGGTGGAATCCGGTGGAGGAGGATTTCCATCCGTGCTCTTTTGGGGCAGTTCCGCCTTTTCACCCGTCGTGTGCGGAAGAACGATCATAAAAATAATCAGCAGTACGAGCAGCACATCGATCATGGGCGTCACGTTCATTTCGCACGCAAGCCCGCGTCGGCTTCCAGGCATCATTGCCATCGTTCGCCTCCAGACAATCAAGTTTTTTGGATTTGCGCGCGCTCGCTGCAATCAATTGACACTGGAAGAAACAGGAAAGTTCCGGATCGCAGGCATAACGTGGCGGACGAGCTACAGCCTTCCTGGCATGGACATCTCCGCAAGCCAAGACGTCGCCCGCCAGTCCCATAAAAAAGCCGCGTGGGAACAAACGTTATAAAAACTATTGAGATGCGGGTGGCAGCTTGCCCTATTGGGCCAGCACAGCTTGGCTCCAGGTTTTCGGCGTTTGGAGCAGCGCCTGGTGCGGCCACAAAGCCCATCGCTGTTTGGAGTCCCCGGTTGCATTGGTCATGTCAAATGCCAGTCCGAACGCTTTGCCTGGCTGCAGATCGAGTTTTGAAAGGGCGATTTCAAACTCAACTACATCGGTCGTTGGAGGACTGTTCGCGTTCCATCCACCCTTGGAACGGGCGCATCGCGGCCCATATACGTTATAAGTCCCTTCCGCGTCGCAGAGACTATAGGAAGCGTGAATCCACCATTGACTTGCCTGCCAAGAATCGCTCTTTGCATTCTTGCTGTCGATCAAGACCTCGGGATAGAGCCTCTCTTTGCCATGGAGAGTATTGCGAAAGGCAAGATAGAGACGTTCGGCATGATGTTTGTAGAGAACTGTGATCTTCCAGTCGGGCGCGGCCTCAATTTCGACCGATTGAGCGTCGTCCCATTCGCCGGGCGAGATAACGCCATCGATTTTGATCGCGTGCCCGGTGGGTATCCGCAGAGATCCTTCCCCGGAGGAGTCCTCCGGAGACGGAAGGCTTCCAAGGACAATAAAGATCACCATCGAGATCGATTGCGCAGTAGGAAACCACAATTTCATATTCGCGAAATTATAGGACTGAGATTCGAAGGGGCGAGGGAAAGTCCGCAAAAAACAACGTGGGCCGTAGCACTTAAGTCCATGCCACAGCCCAAGATGATGAACCAACAATCGATTCCCTATTTATTTAGGCCTTTATTTCCTTCTGTGCAAAGTACCAATCGGTAACTTTCAAATCGCCGTTCGACGCGACCCGTGCATCCGCATCTTTTTTGGAGAGCGGAGGAGGGACAATCACCGGCTTGCCCGGCACCCAATTGGCGGGCGTGGAGCAAGCGTTGGCATCGGCTGTTTGGAGAGCATCGAAAACGCGGACAATTTCGTCAATATTGCGTCCTAACGAAAGCGGATAGTAGAGCGTGGCGCGCACTACACCTTTAGGGTCGACAAAAAAGACTGCGCGAACCGCTGCTGTATCGCTGACCGCTTCGTGCACCATGCCATAGGAGGCGGCCACTTTCTGGTCGAGATCGGCCACCAGTGGAAATTCCACTTTGACATTAAAATTCTGCTCGATATTTCTCATCCAGGCGATATGAGCGTAAACCGAGTCGATGGAGACGCCAATGAGTTGAACATTGCGTTTCTCAAATTCAGAATGGTTGCGGGCAAATTCCACAAATTCGGTGGTGCACACCGGCGTGAAATCGGCGGGATGGGAAAACAATAAGACCCATTTTCCCTTGGTGGTGTAGTCACTGAGGCGAATCACACCGTGAGTAGACTTGGCCTGAAAGTCAGGCGCCTGCTCATTGATACGCGGGATTCTGGGTGGTACTGCCAATTGATTCATGTATTTTCTCCAGGAGTAGTGTTGGCGTCGCCATCATGCCGGGTCCCGCCACCCGGCCAACAAGCAACACCGCCGGGGTAACGACTCCCGTTACGGACGGCAATTCGGATAAAAGCAAAAAACGAACCTGTTCATTCGTGCGGCTGGCATTGGAAACCAGGGCGCACGGCGTACTGGCATCCAGGCCCATTTGCAAAAGCTGCTGGGCCGTGGCGCCATAGTGAGGACCGGGCATATAAATCGCGTAAGTAGTCTGCTCCGGATCCAGTAAAGTTTTTACGAGCGTTTGGCCATGGCAATTGTGGGCAGTCAATACCACAAGAGCCGACGCGGCCCTGCGATCCGTCAATGTGAGGCTCGCCGCCGCCGCCGCTGCCGCTGCGGCAGTTACGCCGGGAACAACCTCAAACGGTATTTCCTCTTCGCGCAGCACTTCTAATTCTTCCCCCAGCCTTCCAAAAATGGCTGGGTCCCCGGCTTTAAGGCGTACGACAGCCTTCCCCTGCCGGGCATAGGACACCATCAACCGATTAATCTGCTGCTGGGTAACACCGTGACTTCCACAGCGCTTGCCGACAGGAATCATTTCCGCTTTTGCCGATACCAGGTCGAGGATTTCCTGTGGCACGAGATCGTCGTGCAAAACGGCCTCGGCCGTGCGCAAGACCGATGCCGCTTTCACAGTAAGTAAATCTGCGGCGCCCGGTCCTGCCCCGACAATGAAAACTTTTCCTGTCATTTGCTTTGATTACGCACTCTTCTTGGCCGAGAGCGATGTCTCCTCGTTTGTCCAGTCTTCAACAGCGTGCACCAGGCTCACGACCAGTTTGTCCACATTGCCGATCATGTTCAATCCGTCACGCTGATGGTCCTTCAGCACTTCTCTCAGTTTTGCGGCCAGCGTCGAATAATTGCTCATGTTTCCCTCCACAGTGTCGCTGTAGCGACAATCTTGAAACTATTTGGAGTATGTCAGCAGGTGCAGAATCTCCTTTCGCCGTTCGCTTCGGGGCATGGCCTTCACGAGGCCCGCCCGCACGCGGCCCAGCCAATTCGTCCACGACTCGTATTCCGGGCCAAACTGCAACTCCAGCTTCTTGCGTATCTTTTGCGCTAACGCGGGGCTGTTCCCTCCAGTAGAGATGGCAATCTGAAAATGTCCCCGATTCACGACGGCCGGCGCGTAGAAATCACAATACTCCGGATCATCCACAGCATTGCACAGCACCCCGGCGCATTTTGCTTCTTCATAGACGGAACGATTGACGCTCTCCAAATCGGTGCAAGCAATCACCAGAAAGTACTCTCTGGCCATCCCTACGCGATACTCATCGGCGATATGCTTCAGACGTCCTTGCTCCACCCATTGCCGAATCTGCTCACTCACGATGGGAGAAACCACCGTGACATCGGTTGCCGACCGGAGCACGGCATAGATTTTCTCCTCCGCAATCTTTCCTCCGCCAACGATAAGCACCTTGCGGGCTTCGAGCTTCAAAAACATCGGGTAGAGTACGGGCGTCGCTTGCACTTCAGAATCGATTGTCATGCTTCACCGAACCTCCCTCGTTTTTTCGTCCATGTTTCAGAATGTCTTCAAACCATGCCAAGCTTCTAAACTCTTGGCCCCCCTGAGGATTTGCGTTCCCAGTCGATCAGGCTTCTACCGCGTGTGGGACCCTGCCCGGAGATGGGTCACGTGCTACCGCAGCAACATCAACACCGGCTAAGAGGGTGCGCAGTTCAGCTTCGCTGTGACGCGCGAAGAACCTGCGCAGGTTTTCATCCGGCGTGCGGCCCTCAAGATAGGCCCGCAATAGGCGTTCAATCGCGTCGGGAACCTCGTCTGCCGGGCAGCGGTAGCCGACCGGCCGTGCAAATCCAGCGTGCTCGCCGACCGCGCCTCCCAAGCAAAAATAGTAGGCATCGGTCAGATGGCCGTTGACTTTGATTTTCTTTCCTTCAAGTCCGATATCGGCGAGGCGATGCTGACCGCAGCTATTGGGACATCCCGTAACATTTAGCCTTAGTTGCTGATCGAAAGCTGGAAGCCGTTCTTCCAATTCCTCCACCAACCAGCGCGTAAAAGCCTTGGTCTCGGTGATGGCCAACTTGCAGAACTCCGATCCGGTGCAAGCAACGGCGCCGCGCCAGAAAGCGGATGCCGCAACATGAAGGCCAACAGATTCCAGGCCAATCGCCACCGCACGTGCTCTCGATTCTGGAACGTTCACGACGATAAGGTTCTGTGTCGCGGTCGTCCGCAACTCGCCGTTGCCGTAGTGATCGGCCAACTCCGCCGCGGCGCGCATCTGCTCCGGAGTAATCCTTCCCCGAAGGACGGACGCTCCCACGTAGAAAAGCCCTTCCTGCTTCTGCGGATGAACGCCCACATGGTCGCGAAATATGTCGGACGGAACATCTTCTAGTCCCGCCGGTTCCAGCGCGAAACCTAGACGCCTTTCCAACTCCTGCAGGAAGGTCTCCGCAGTCCAACCGTGCTGCAAGAAAAGATACTTGAGGCGCGCACGCTCCCGGTTTTCGCGAAGGCTGTCCGCTTCCCGAAAAATTTCGGTAATCGCCTTGACCACCGTAACCGCTTGATTTGGACGAACAAAGGCGTTGAGTCGCACGGCCAAGTGTGGCTCAGTTGAGAGCCCTCCTCCGACACGAACAGAAAAGCCGACTTCCCCATCCTTTACCGCCGGAGTAAGCGCCAAATCGTTAATTTCCGGATAGCAGCACCAGTCGCGGCATCCACTGATGCTCATCTTCCACTTGCGCGGAAGGTTGTAGAAATCCGGATTGCCGACAAGTAAATCCGACACTTCATGCAGCAACGGCGAGGCATCGCATAGTTCATGAGCATCCAGGCCGGCCAGAGGGCAACCAGTGACGTTCCTGGTCACATCACCGCAGGTTCCGAGGGACGTAAGCCCAGCATCGGATAGCGCCTGCAAAACATCCGGCAGGTCTTCCATGGTGACCCAGTGCAACTGAAAGTTTTGGCGAACGGTAATATCGGCAATTCCGCGCGCATATTTCTCCGCAAGCGATGCAATCACACGAAGCTGCTGGGAGTTTAGAAAGCCGTTGGAAAGCCGTATGCGAAGCATGAAGTACGGAGCCATCTTGCCTTCGCCACCCGTTCCCCCAATCGCACCTACGCCATCACCTTGGGTGTAGACGCCCCACCAGCGGAAATAGGTTTTGATCCACTGCTCAGGAATCGAGCTAAATCCAAGACGGGCAAAGCCACGAAGCTCGTCCAGGCACTCCCACGGATTTTTTTCGCGCTTCAGCCGCTCGGCGCGCTGCGCCTTGGTTTCGGTCGACTTTTCTGCCACTACGCTCATTGCGTTTTTCCTGTCACCGCAAAATTCAACCCAAAAAGTAAGAGGCCCACCGCCTGCTCTGGCTGTGGGCCTCTGTTCTTAAACTCTATAAGTGCGTTTTAAGTAACAGCGATCAATGCCAGAGACACGTGTGTCGTTTCGCAACAACACATACACATGACCATGTTCTGGCGGTTAATTCGCATAAACAGCTTTAACCTTACTGCCGAAGATAACTTCCTGTCAAGCTTCCGGAGAAAGGTAAGAGACCAAAACAAACAGAATTCCACTTTTAGTCCCTGCATTTTCATCTGAATGAAATACTCCAGCCCCGTATCCTTTTACCAACGCAACTTGAGGCAGACAACTCATTCTCCTTATTGCTATAGAAAATCTTTGAAACGCTTGACCTGCTTTACGGTACCAAAGTTCTGGAGGCCGCACCCAATGCTTGACAGTCCGAAACCTCTATGACTATAGTAGGTTCCGTAATGAACGGTTCCCGGAATATCGCGATTATTAAGGCCATGGCCATGTGTTGCACGAACACATGCACATGCACATTCAAGCGACATTCCGGCGAGTCGGTTCAAAGATCATAAGGCAATCTTAAGAAAGATCCCTAACCCACTCGCCAAAGGCGGGTGGGTTTTTTGTTTTCCGCGCAAAACGTTATTTACAGAGCACAGAACGTTATTTTACAGAACACAGAACAAGGACATGAATCACTCAAAGACAACGGATGCACGATGTACGGCGTGGAAGGCGGTGGTTCCCGCTACTTCAGCCAACCTGGGCTGTGCCTTCGATTGCGGCGGGTTGGCTTTGAAGCTGTATCTTCGGGCCCAATTCACCCCGTCCGACGCGACCGGCATTACCCTTCAGGGCATTACCCTTCAGTACGACGGCAAGACTCCCGACCGAATTCCCCTCGACGACTCCAATCTGGTGCTCAGTTCTTTCCGACAAATCCTTCATCATTTTGACTCCCCGATACCCTCGGGGCGGTTCCATGTGGAAAGCGATATTCCAGTGGGAGTGGGATTGGGGAGTAGTGCAGCGGCGATCATTGCCGGCTTGCTGCTGGGAGCAAAGTATTGCCATCGGGAGCCCGGGCAGGAGGACATCCTACACCTCGCGAATACGATGGAAGGCCACATCGACAATGCGGCCGCAGCCTACCACGGGGGACTGGTTTTCGGCCTCTCCAACAATGTGCAGCGGGTCACCACGCTGAAGACGCATTTCCCAGAAAACATCAAGCTGGTTGTGGTTACGCCTTCCATCATGGTTCCCACACACGCGGCCAGGCAGGTCCTGCCTTCGTCCTATGAGCGTGGCGAGGTGCTGCACACGCTGCAGCGGACCGCTTTCCTTGCCGCTACCTGCTTTTCGGGAAAGTTTGAGCTATTCCCGGAGTTGTTCGATGACCGACTGCACCAGCCGTACAGGCAGCAACTTGTACCAGGAATGTCTCAAGCCCTGAAGTTCCGCCACGAAGGACTCCTGGCGGTCGCAATCAGCGGTTCAGGATCATCGGTGATTGCCATGGCCACCAGCCATGAAATGGAGATTGCACGCAGCCTGCAAGAAATTTTCGCGGCTGAAAAAGTTCAAACCGAGGCCCTATGTACACAGGCCGACAACAACGGAGCTTCCATCACGAGCGTGCCGGTATCGGCGGCGGAAGTTCTACAAACCACGTAGCAACAACGTTGAAGGACATGGGAATGAGCAGAAAACGCCTGATCGTCATGAAGTTTGGCGGCACGTCCGTCGGGAACGCAGAGAGGTTTCGACAGTGCGCAGGGATCATTGCGTCCACCGCTCGGCACGACCGCATCATCGTGGTAGTTTCCGCTATGGCGGGCGTTACCGACCTGATCTTCAAGACCATTGATGCGGCCCGTCATGGCGATGCGGCGACGACTGAAGCCAGCGTGAGAAAATTTGTGGCCGTGCACGAAACACTGATCGCGGAGCTTTTCGAGAAACAAGCCGCAGAGCCAGTTCTGGAATTCGCCCGCAAGACATTCGAGCAGTTCCGAAATTCCAGCCAGGCTCTGCTGGCATTACGCTCCGAGATTTCTGGACAGGCCATGGATTCCCTAGCCGCCTTGGGAGAACGCATTTCGTCCTGGGTGCTCGCCAATTATGTGCGCCAATGCGGCACCGACGGCGAATTTGTTCGCGCAGAGGACGCCATCATTACGGACAACACATTTGGCAATGCCGCTCCCGACATGGAGGCCACGGCGTTAACCTGCGGGTCGAATCTTCTGCCTTTGCTGGATTCTGGAAAGATTCCGATCGTTGGCGGCTACAGCGGATCGACCAAGAACGGCATAACCACCACGCTGGGGCGCGGCGGATCGGACTACTCCGCAACGATCCTCGGCGCCGCCGTAGGAGCCGACGAAGTTTGGATCTGGACGGATGTTGACGGGGTGCTGACCGCCGATCCGCGGATTTGCCCCGAAGCAACCATTTTGTCGGAGATCAGCTTTGCCGAAGCCATCGAGTTGGCCTATTACGGCGCGAAGGTCATTCACCCGAAGGCTGTATATCCCGGCGTTGATGCGGGATTTCCCATCTGGATCAAAAATTCGTTTCGCCCCGAAGTTCCTGGAACCAAAATCGCGTCTTCGGCGGTATCGATCAATTCGCCAGTAAAGGCGGTCACGTGCGTCGGCAACGCTTCTCTGATCACACTGGTCACAGGTCGCGACGTTCACCCCGCAGAGCTGTTTGGACGCCTCTTCCTTCGCCTTGGACAAGAGCGGCTAGACGTGTTGTTCGCCACGCAATCCTCGCCTGAACATGCACTGGGCCTGGTGGTGCGCAAGGAGGACAGCAGCCGCATCCTGAAGCTGATCAACAACGTTTTTCGAATTGAGTTAGCTCAGGGAGTCCTCCATCCCGTTGCGGTGCAGAACGACGTAGCGGTAGTCACTGTGCTCGGAGAATCGATGCGCGGCACGCCGGGAGTCCTTGGCCGGGTCTTCTCGTCCGTAGGCGCATGCCAGGTAAGCGTGATTGCGGTAGCGCAAGGCGCGAGCGAGTTGAGCATTTGTTTCGCCGTACCGTCGGCCAATGCCACGGAGATCGTTCGAGCGGTCCATCACGAGTTCTGCGGGCATGAGGACTTCGTGCTAGCGGCATCCCAATCCCAAGTCTCGCTGGCCTCAGGAATGTGATGAAATCCACTTCGTCAAATACGACCATGTCAAACACAACCATGAGCGCGCACCTATTGCGATGCGTGCGCTGCAGCAGTGTCCAGGGAAAAGTAGACCGCTTGTTTCGATGTTCCGAGTGCGGTGAACTGCTTGAAGTCTCCTATCCGCATTGGAAAACGCTCGATAACGAATCTGGGGCGCGCCTGAAAAAGATCTGGCAGGAGCGCCGGCTTTCCACCGCTCCGGAAGACGTAAGCGGGGTATGGCGCTATCGAGAGCTGCTTCCGCGCACGGACTTGCAGCACATTGTCACGATGAGCGAGGGCAACACTCCGCTTCTTCTGCTGAAAAAATCGGCGCGAATGCTTCGCCTTTCCCACCTTCTGGTGAAGCACCAGGGAATGAACCCGACCGGTTCCTTCAAAGACACAGGGATTTCGGTCGCTATTTCAAACGCCAAGGCAGAAGGTTTTCCGGTGGTTTGCTGCGCTTCAACGGGAAACACCTCGGCTTCTGTTGCAGCCTACGCGGCCCATGCCGAGATGAAGAGCCTTGTGTTTCTTCCCGCCGGACAGATCACCGCGGGAAAACTCGCGCAGTCGCTCGAATATGGCGCCACCGTGGTGCAATTGCTCACCGACTTCGATGGCTGCCTGCAGCTTCTTCACCAGGTTATCCAACGGTTTCCCGCCTATCTGCTCAATTCTGTGAACCCCTATCGGCTTGAAGGGCAGAAGACGGTGGCCTTTGAGCTAATGGAACAGATGAACTGGAGCGTTCCCGATCATGTGATCGTTCCTGGCGGAAACCTGGCCAACAGCTCGGCGCTGGGAAAGGGCTTCCTCGAACTTGTTGAGCTTGGCCTAATCAGCAAGCCACCCAAAATCTCGGTGATCCAAGCCGCGGGCGCCAATCCACTGGTTCGCACGATGCGAGAGAACAACGGAAAAGAACTCGTCAAAGTCACCGCCGAGACGAAGGCGACGGCCATCCGCATCGGCAATCCAGCTTCGTGGAGGAAGGCCGTGGCGGTTCTGCAAAATACCGGCGGCACAGCGGAAGACGTGAGCGAAGACGAAATTGCCCTCGCCAAAGCCGAGCTTGGCGCTGAGGGAATCGGGTGCGAACCGGCTTCTGCGGCCACGCTGGCAGGCCTGAAAAAGCTGGTGAAATCGGAGTTCGTAAAGACGACCGAAACGGTTGTATTGGTATTGACCGGCCATATGCTGAAGGACGCGGACTACATGCTGCAGGCAAAAGGAAATCGTTTTGTTGGACCGGTTGAAGCGGATGCAGGAGCAGTCATCAGAACACTGGAGCAGATTTATGCAGGGAATTGAAGAACAGCCTCTTGTTGAACGCCATGAACTCCGCCCGGCGGCGGAGATCGGAGTGGGCATCGTCGGCTACGGCACGGTCGGCCGGGCAGCAGCGGAGATCCTGACCAACAACGCCGAAGAGATTCGGCGTCGTACCGATGGCGTTTCCATTCGGGTAACGAGGCTATGCCGCAGAAGCCCAGGCGTCGAAGAAACGGGGGTGAACGGCATCAAGATCTCTTCCGATTGGAAAGACGTGGTCAGCGCCAAAGATGTGGACATTGTTATTGAGGCCATGGGCGGAACCGGGGTGGCCCACGACGTTGTCCGCTCCAGCATCCTGAGCGGCAAAGCGGTTGTGACCGCCAACAAAGCTCTACTTGCCCAATTTGGAGAAGAGATATTTTCCCTCGCGGACCGTGCTGGAGTTCCAGTGGGGATTGAGGCGAGCGTTGGCGGTGGAGTTCCAGTGATTCGCGTGATCTCCGAGGCTCTGGCTGCCGATCGCATCCTAGCCGTCTATGGCATTGTGAACGGCACGGCCAATTTCATCTTGACTCAGATGGAAAGCCATGGCGTTGAATTTTCCGAAGCCCTGCAACAAGCACAGACCATCGGCTATGCGGAAGCCGATCCCGGGCTGGATATCGATGGACTCGATGCCCGCGACAAAATTTCCATCCTGGCGCGGTTGGCTTTTAATAGCGGCGTTCCTCCCGCGCATATACCCGTGACCGGCATCAGGAGCATCAAAGCTACCGATTTTCACTACGCGTACCGCCTCGATTCAACCATCAGACTGGTGGCGGCCGCGGAACGGTATGGCAACAACATCACAATTTCCGTGAGGCCCTGGCTGGTACGGCGCGACTCTATGCTTGCCAAAGTCGATGGAGCCAATAACGCCATTTTCCTTGTGGGCGAGAGCGTTGGCACACAGATGTTATATGGACGCGGGGCGGGCGGCGGCGCTACCGGCGCGGCAGTTCTCTCCGACGTGGTGCAAATTGCAAGACATCTAGGGCGAGACCTGGTGATGCCGAGTGGTTTGTCAGGCTTTCATCAGCCGGAGAAGCTGCATCTCGCCGATCACACCCGTCCAGTTCCCTGGTATCTGCGGCTCACCATCGGCGACCGACCGGGCATTCTTGCAAGAATTGCCGAAGCCATTGCCCGCGAGGGAATCAATATCGACTCCGTGCTGCAAGAGCCACACATGGCAAAGGAGAATCTCTCTTTTGTTGTGACCCTAGAGCCCGTTCCGGCAAATGTTGTGGAACGCGCGGCACGCGCCATCAACCAATTCGATTTCATGCTGGAGCCAATTCTGGTGCTGCCTATGATTTCGCAAGCAGGTGGAAGCCACTCTTAAAGGCTAAAGATTGATTCCAAGGGGCATTTTGGAAACATCAAAAATAATCAAGTGGAATGACGCGCCACAGCAATCAAAGAATCAGGGCCGTTGATAAGCTTCACTTGTGCAATGCGTCGCAAAGCGATAGGGGTTCTGTACGCGGCCCAAACATTCGCTTCTATCAGTTACCCGTTCTTCTATCGGTACCCGCACCCCATTACCGAGAAATATTTCATCAGCTCCAAGCTGAACTCGCGGTAATTCATCTTGTTTGCCACGGCAATCGCATGAAAACTTTCAATAGCCGCATTATGTGAGGGGGAATGTTAGTTAGAAGCAAGCCCTGGGTAGAAAACGCCGAGAGCGATGCCTCGGAGCACAAATGAGAACAAAAGTTCTCATTTGTGCTCCAAGGCATGAAATTATTGGGTGGGCTTGACGGGGCCATAAATGGCCCCTCTTCCACAGTTGCGCCAGCTTCATCGCCGACCTGATTTATCGAGGAGCCGAATGAGCACGCTAGCCGTGAGATAAGTTTCAGGACGGCTCAAACATCTCTTTCATGCGATTGCCCCGTCTGGGTTGCAGACCAAAGGGCAGCAGACGATACCGACAAACACTTTTGCCAAACGCCACAACCGCAAGCGGGTGATCAGTGAATCTCGGGCGGTTCCGGTTCAGCAATGCCATCCGCTCGTGGATCGGATGCTCCGTAATTCATGCCAGTGCGCGAGTTATGCAAGACTGCTTGCCCACGGCCCATCCTCGCCGTGTACTCTTTGCGAACCATGAGGTTGTGGCCCTTGCCGCGGAGGGCTTGAAGAACGTCGGGCTTGACCCGCGATTCAATCAAAATATCGCAGCTAACATTACCGCCGGCCACCGTGAATCGAGGCGCTTCCATTGCAGCCTGGATGTTCATGCCGTAATCCACGAGGTTCGAAACGAACTGCGCATGCGCGAGAGGCTGGTTTGCGCCTCCCATGATTCCAAAACCGATGTGGACATCGCCGCGTTCCATGAATGCAGGAATAATGGTGTGGAACGGACGCTTGCGCGGAAGCAGCGCGTTGGGATGCTTGGGATCAAGCGAAAAGAGTCCACCGCGATTCTGCAAGGCAAATCCCATTCCTCGAACAACAATTCCCGATCCAAAGCCGGAATAGTTGCTCTGTATCAGCGACGCGATATTTCCTTCTTTGTCGACCGCCGCCAAATATGTGGTGTCACTCATGGAAGGGCTGCCGGCGCCCGGATCGCAATTGGCCTTATCTGGCTGGATAAGAGAAGCGCGCTGGGCGCCGTATTCCTTGGAAATCAATCCACGCACCGGCACCTTGGCAAACCTGGTATCTGCGTTATAGCGATACAGATCGGCATAGGCCAACTTCATGGCTTCAATCTTCTTGTGAAGCTCAACAGTTCCCTGGGGCCCCGCTTTATCGGGCTCAAAGTTGCCCATGATATTGAGCATCTCAAGCGCAGCCATCCCTTGCCCGTTGGGTGGAAGTTCATAGATGGTCCAGCCGCGGTATTCACTTGAAACAGGTTCTACCCACTCGGCGGAAAACTCAGCTAAATCCGAGAGCTGCATAGTTCCACCGAAAGCAGAGGATGTTTGAACAATCGCCTGGGCGATTTCGCCCTTGTAAAACGCATCCTTTCCTTGCGACGCAATCAGCTTGAGGGCCTTGGCTATATCGGGGTTGCTAAATCTCGCACCCAGCTCAGGCGGTTTTCCACCAGGAAGGAAAACCCGGCGGGCCTCGTCGGTCTTCTGCATCTTGGCTTCTTCTTCGGCCCAATACTCTTGAATGATTTCGGGCACAGCGTATCCGCGCTCGCCGTAATAAATCGCTGCGCTGAACAGATCTTTCCAAGGCAGTTTGCCAAAGCGATGGTGGGCCTGGCTCCATCCCTCGACAGTTCCGGGAACAGTGACGCTGTGAATGCCATCGTGCGGCATTGCGGTAATGCCCTGCCTCGCCAGAAAGTCGATCGTGAGATCTTTCGGAGCCCAGCCGCTCGCATTCAGCCCATAGAGCTTGCCGCTCTTTGCGTCCCAATAGATCAGAAAAAGATCGCCTCCGATTCCGTTCATCATCGGCTCGGTGACGCCGAGAACGGCATTGGCAGCTATTGCGGCGTCCATTGCGGAACCGCCCTTGGCAAGAATCTGCGCGCCGGCCTGGGAAGCCAAATAGTGGCTTGTGCCAACGATGCCGCGATCCGTAATTACCATGGATCGTCCGTGGGAACGATCCTGACCATAAAACATTTGAGGTATCGACGTTGCCATGAGAAGGATGCCTAAAGAGAGAATCGTACGCAGCATTTTTGTACCTCGTTCAAGAGGGAACAATCGTTTATACCAGTCGCTACATCCCCTGTTTGTACTCCGGATGGGTTTCCGCTCAATTCAAAGCTTCATAACGCTGTGACGCTCTACCATCGTTCCATCCGTGAACATAAAGGCTGGTAATGTTTTTCCTGTTTCGATCTGCTATGTCCGCACAAACGGAGTTTCAACTGTTGGATACATCCGTATCTTTGGATACGGGATTTGTCGATGGCTATATCGATACATCCGGATCGAAAACAGATTAAGCGAGAGATTATAGAGCACGAATGACATCTGTGAAGAAACAGACACAACTGGATTGAGAACTTCAGTATCCGGCTTTTTTATTCGCGCCGCGGCCCCAGCTAAGTCTTCTTCCGATAATTGCCTTGACGATCAGGTGATCGGTAGATCGCGTGGTTCCAACCCCCACGCCGAAATTCAATTCCCACTCGGGAGAAACGTTCAGGTCGATGGAGGGAAAAAACTGTTGCTGCTGCTCAGCAACAGGATCAAAGCTTCCGATCGGCCCCAAAGCGCCGTAATATTCAAGCCCTCCGCTCACAACCTTGGAAAAGTCGTAGGACACTTTGACATTGGGTGAAAACTCAAAACCATTGCCTGAGTTCGCGCCGTGAATGGATTTGTCTACCGTGGGGTTGAATGCCAGGTACCAGCGGCCCACCTTCTTGTCGACAATCGGGCGAATCTCCCATGTCCAGGTGTCTGGGGAAAAACTTGGGCGCTGGTAGCCAATCTCGTTCGAGATACTTACACCGACAGGCCAATGCCATTTCTCCGGAACACGAAAGCGGGGACGAATATGATCTCCTACCCAATCCCATCCGCTCCCGGAACGCGCACTGGTAAAAATGTAGAATCCGGTTTCAAACCAATCGTTGAATCCCTGAGTAATCTCGATGGTCTCATGCAAAGCGTGATTGGTAGGCTGCACACCATCGACAACGGTCTTGCTGCCTTCCGCCGTAAAATTCGTGTGGAACTCCACCATCGTGGCGTGGGGCTCGACCGTTTCCGCGCCGTATACTTGAATTTCATAGTTGTCCTGAGCCAGACACATGGCGGACAAAATCAATAGAAGCGGAAGAATGAAGTAAATTCTTGCCATCTTAAGAATTCCACGCCCTCAAAATTCGGGCTACGTAAGAATTTAACAGACCAACCCTTATATCGGGGCGGAAGCTATATCGATGACGAATGCCGCATCGCACAATTTGCAGAGAATTTGCTTTTGCAATTGCGAGTCCGTAGTGGCCTGCACCTTGAATCGGCGCTCCGGGCCACCCCTGGGCAAACTCGCTCAAAGGAACTCTTTATATTTATCGAGTACAAATAGAGTATTATTTTACTTTGTAAAGTGAATGTTGAGAATGAAAAAGCGCCACACAGGCCGTGCAGCGCTCGAGAAAAATGACCCCAACCGCATGAAATTCTACGCCTGTATGATTTTTATGCTTCCTTAGCCGCCTTACCAGCCTTGCCAGCGGCTTTCTTTCTTTCAGCCCATGCTTGTTTCATCATTTCAGAAATGCGTTTTTTGGTAGCGGGGCTCAGAGGACGCCGCTTCCGCTGGCCTCCTCTAACTCCAAGACTGCTTGTAAAGACAGATGCAGGGCGACCTGGCCCCCGCCGGCGCGGCGAACTCCCCTCAAGAGCGGCGATAGCCTGATCCAAACGATCTCTTTCCTCGTGTAGTTCGGAAAGTATTGACTGAGTATCCATTAATGGCTCCTTCGCGCTCATGCTAACAAGCCGGGCTTGGCCTTCGCAAGCTAAGTACCCCGTGATAGATCGATCTTAAGTAACCAGAATCATCTATCGTCGCTCGGCTTTAGAGGCGATAACTATTGGCTGTAGTTACAGAAAATAAAAACTGAGATTATCCTCGGGAGCACGAACTTTCGTCATAGCAATTTATTGAATTTTTACCGCATATCAATATTCGGAGCTTCTCCAACTGCACAATTTTTCAACTTCGGCATTACGCCGGGAGAAGTTTGATCGAGTTCTCCCTTGAGCCTAATTGCCGGACTGGGTTCTTCTTGGGTGGTTTGATAAAGGCGTGCCACGCGAGAGAGGAGTTGCGCAGATGTAATTCCAAGAGCCCCCGGGGTTCGCGGCTTGCAGTTAACGGGCTGACGAAAACGTCCAGTTTCAGTGGTTCGTGATTCATCGTTCATGGTTTATGGTTTATGGTTCTAGGGCTTAGGGCTCAGGGTTTCAGGGGATACCGGGAGGTATTCTGCGTAGGAAGCTAACCATCCCGCAGGCTATCTCAGCATCTGGATTGAAATGAACGCAAGCTAGTGGGAGTGCCGGTAGCTGACGATGGATAAGAGCCTGTAGCTTGACTCTTCTTTACACGAAAGGGCTTAGCCTTTACGAAAGCTTTGGGCTTTTGGTCAAGGATCGAGGAAAGCCAAGCATGCACTGCTCGAAGGAAAAAGATTCGCTTAGTACATTGGCCTTAGGGTCGCAAAAAGCGAGTTGCCACTGGCCCAATGAGGGGCTACGATACCGTATTACTTTATTGCGATGTGCTCGTCTAAGAGTGTCAAGGTGATTCCAATGAGGCGCAATCCAGTCATCTCTCCCCGCATTTTCTTCAGCCTAGTCCTCCTGTGTGGTATTGCAGGAACCGCGTTCGGCCAGAGAAACCCAAACCGAACCACCGTGGTTGGCGATTCCGAAATGAACGATAACCTGCGGCAATTTGCCGAGGTTTACAGCCTGGTGGAAGAAAATTACGCCGATCCGGTTGACCCCAGCAAGACGATTTACGAGGGTGCTATTCCGGGGATGCTGCACGTGCTGGACCCGCACTCGAACTTTTTCAATATCAAGTCCTACTCTTCTTACCGTGAAGAGGAGCAGGGCAAGTACCAGGGCGTGGGGATGGTGATCGGCCCGCGCAACGACAAAATGATCGTGATTGCTCCCCTTTCCGGAACGCCCGCTTATCGTGCGGGCATCCGCCCGGGCGACATCATCCTCGGGGTAGACGGAAAATCCGTTACCAATATGGACAGCAATCAGGTTTCGGATTTGTTGAAAGGACCCAAGGGCACTCAGGTAGTCATCACGGTCGCTCGTGAAGGTTCGGAACATCCTCTTGAGTTTCGGGTGGTGCGCGAGGAGATCCCGAGGAACTCCGTGGACCTGTCATTTGAAATCTCGCCAGGCGTTGGGTACATCCATCTCAACGGCTTTCACGAGACGACAACTCGCGAAATTGCGGCAGCACTGGAGCGTTTTGGCGATCTCAAAGGCTTGGTCTTCGATCTTCGTGGCAATCCAGGCGGTCTTCTCAATGAAGCTGTAGGGGTGGCGGACAAATTCCTACGTAAAGGAAGCGTTATTGTTTCGCAGCGGGGCCGGGCACTTCCAACTCAGGTTTATTACGCAAAACAAGGCAATCAGGGCAAGGAATATCCTCTGGTCGTTCTGGTGGATCGAGGTACGGCTTCGGCGGCGGAAATTGTAGCTGGAGCAATTCAGGACCACGACCGAGGGCTGATCCTAGGCGAAACCAGTTTTGGAAAAGGACTCGTGCAGTCGGTATTCACGCTCTCCGAGAGCACCGGTTTGGCACTCACCACCGGGCGGTATTACACTCCTAGCGGCCGCTTAATTCAAAGGGATTACAACGGCCTATCGCTGTATGACTACTACTACTCCCGTGGGACCGAGCCGCGTGATGAAAAGGCCCGTGAGGTGCGGATTACCGATGGAGGCCGTACCGTTTATGGCGGCGGTGGAATTACCCCAGACGAGAAGGTGGAGACTCCCAAGCTGGACCACATGCAGGAGCAGCTCCTAACGCACTACGCTTTCTTCAACTTTGCCAAGCATTACCTGCTCAACAAACACATCACGAAAGATTTCCAGGTAACGGACGACGTAATGAAAGAGTTCCATAGCTTCCTTATAGACGAGAAAGTTCCCTATACGGAGAGCGAGCTGCAGCACCAGCAGAACTGGACAAAAGCAGAGATCAAGGGCGAATTATTTACTGCGGAGTTTGGGCAGCAAGAAGGCCTTAAGGCGCACACTGAAACCGATCCAATGATCCAGAAGGCGCTGGGCCTCTTACCTCAAGCAAAGCAAATTGCAGAGAATGCGCGGCACTATTCGGCCCAAAAGATGAAAGACCACGAAACCAATCCGTAAAAGGCAGTCAGCAATCAGCAAGAATAGAAATTTTCTTCTTCGCATTGGGCACGCTTTTTCCGACATGGATGAGCGTGCCTTTTCAATTTGCAGCACAAGTAGTCGTAGGACTGGCCCATGCTATTGATGGAAACCTGAAAAGAAGCTGAGGGGATTTATTTCTGGGAGGTTGGAGGCGCGGGTCGGAATCGAACCGACGCGTAAAGGTTTTGCAGACCTCTCCCTTACCACTTGGGTACCGCGCCCCTGATCTGTGCAACCTTCGCTTGGCCCAACGCCTGACAGCAGAAACCCTCGCAGTGGCGAGGGGCGTTGGAAACGCTAGCTTTTGGAGCGGGAGACGGGATTTGAACCCGCGACTTCGACCTTGGCAAGGTCGCACTCTACCACTGAGTTACTCCCGCTTAGAAGGCCGATAGCTATTATATCGCCGTGAAAATGCAGGGTCAACGGGGCGATGGTCAAACATTTCAGCGCCGGGTTCCAACCAATCTACACCTGAACAAAGCGCATGGCGGCTTCGCCATAACGCGGACCCGCAATCAGGTCCTTCGGCAGAATCGCTTCAATCTGGGCCAGGTCCGCATCCGTGAGGTTCACATGCAAAGCGCCGGCATTCTCGTCCAGATATTTCCTGCGCTTGGTGCCTACCAGAGCGACGACATGGTCGTTTTGCGCCAGCACCCAAGCCAGTGCGAGCTGCGACGAGCTGCAGTGTTTCTTCTCCGCCAGCTCTTCAATCTTCCTCACCAGATCAAGATTCTTCTGGAAGTTCTCTCCCTGGAAACGAGGAGCCACACGGCGATAATCGTCCTTCGCCAAATCGTCGACACTCTTGATTTGCCCGGACAGGAAGCCCCGACCCAGTGGACTATAGGCAACAAAGGTTATTCCAAGTTCCTTACAGGTTTGCAGAATATTTTCTTCAACGTCGCGGCTAAAGAGCGAATATTCGGATTGTAATGCCGCAATCGGATGAACCTTTGAAGCGCGCCGTAACGTCTCGGAATTCGCTTCTGACAGCCCTAAATGCTTCACCTTGCCGGATCGAACCAGCTCAGCCATGGCACCGACCGTTTCTTCAATCGGAACCTGCGGATCAACCCGATGCTGGTAATAAAGGTCAATGCTCTCCACTCCCAGGCGCTGCAAGCTGCCATCGCATGACGCCCGCACATATTCTGGGCGGCCATTCACTCCGGTGGAGACCCTGGTCGCCGGGTCGCGCATGATACCGAATTTCGTGCAAATAAACGCCTTATCGCGCTGCCCGTGAAGGGCTTTACCCACGAGCTTTTCGTTCTCACCGATGCCGTACATGTCGGATGTATCCAGGAAATTGATTCCTAATTCCAATGAGCGATGAATCGTGGCGATCGATTCCTGCTCATCGCTGCCGCCATAAAATTCCGACATTCCCATGCAGCCCAACCAGATTGCGGGCACCCGAGCTTCTGTCTTCCCAAGGGAGATGGTTTTCATAAAAGAGCCCTCGATTGTTCTATTATTCCAAAAGATTTAAAGACTTCCGGTGTTTCTATCTTGCGTAGTGTTGACTTAGCGCTTCGCCAGGATCTTTCCGCCGGGTCTGCCATCTCCCACGGCGCCTTCAGTGCCGGTTTCTGTAGCGGTACCCACAATCTGGCCGTCACGCATGTGGATGACTCGATCACCCACGGTTGCGGCTTCAGGGTTGTGCGTAATCATCAGCACGGTCTGTCCAAACTGCCGATTGGCATCGCGCAACATGTTCAACACGATTTCGGAGTTTCTGGAATCGAGATTTCCGGTGGGCTCGTCCGCCAGCACGATTGCTGGATGATTCACCATGGCCCTCGCCAACGCCACTCGCTGCTGCTCACCGCCCGACAGCTCCGATGGACGATGCTCCAGCCGTCCGGCAATGCCAAGCATCTCCGTGACCTTGGTGAAGAACTCGCGATCATTGCCGTTGCGCCGACCGCCGATCTCTCGCGCTATCTCAATATTGTCGCGCGCATTGAGCGTCGGCAAAAGATTGAACTTCTGAAAAACGAAGCCAATCTTCTGCTTGCGCATCTCCGTACGCTGCCCATCGGACAAGGTTGCAAAATCCGCACCATCGATCAGCACGCGACCGGAAGTAGCGCGCGTGAGGCCGCCCATGATGTAAAAAAGGGTCGATTTTCCGCTGCCCGAAGGTCCAACGATACTGACAAATTCTCCACGCTCCACGGCAAAGCTAACGCCGCGTAAAGCTGGAACATCCACTTTGCCGATCCTATAGACCTTGGTGATGTTCTCGACCTGGATGATGTGAGCCAAGACTTTATGTTAACAGACATCATGGCCCGCGCATCCGCACAGCGAAAACCCTAGCGCATCATGCTTGCGCGCCGGGCCGCGAAAAAAAAGGCACGACCCGGCTCTCGAAAGCACTTGGAAGTCAGCTTCCCTAGGCTCTAGTTAGTCTGGATTACGATGCAGCCTTAAGATGTTCTCCGGCCCTGCCTGTTCCGTTCGTTCCATTCTTTTTCGGGCCTCGCTTCTTAATCAGCAGAACGCGGATGCGCTCCAGAATTTCGACGGGAGCATGCGCTCCTTTAGGAAGGAAGAGATCGGCTCGGGTATCCCTTTCGCAGGATTTCAGTTTTCCTGAAAAAAGAATTGCCGGAGTCTCGGGAGAGAGTTCTTTAATTCGATCGATGAGGGCGGCGCCATCGAGCGCAGGCATCAGATAGTCGGTCAATACGAGATCAACCCCGCCTTTTTTGAAAACTTCCAGGGCCTCGGTGCTGCTTGTGCATGCGGTTACGCGGTAGCCGCGCGTCTCCAGCATGACTTTTCTTATGGAAAGAGATTGCTCATTGTCGTCAACGCAAAGGATGGTTCTTCTCGGTCGCATATTTTCCTGAATTTATCCCGCATTCTCGAAGGCGCCAGAGCAGGGCCCTTTCGGAATGTCTTTTTTTATGTCGTCAGTTTGTGAGCTGGGCGAAAGCGGTCTTTCAAGAACAACGTTCACGAATCTTAGGCCCGCGCGAAAACGCTGTAAAGTACCGTGAAAGACAACAGGTGAACTACTCGCTTGCAGGTTTTTCCTTCATGTGCAGAGCGATGAAAAACAGCAAAAACACAAAAGTCCGCGCAGCCTCGCCTTAGAATGACATCTCTCCTCGCACCACTTCGACGGCATGACCGGCAACGCGTATGTTAACCACTTTGTTACCCGTTTTTCCTCCGGTCGCATAAAGTTTGCTGCGGCGTTTCATCTCTACACCCTGCTCGATCAACGACTGACGTTCCGGCGGGAACACGCCGTGTGCGACTGCCCAGGCTGCGCACGGCCCGGCGGCGGATCCGGTGGCCGGATCCTCGCCGTTGTAGAAAATCATGCGCGCCTGAAGCGTGGCGTCGGGGTTTTTTGTTTCGCGCGAAACGAAATAAAAAAATTTTGCATCAGTCTTACCGAGATATTCCCCCATCGACGACCATGCAGGGGAAAGATTTTGCAGAGCGGCAAGAGATACAACCGGGACAATCGCGAATGCATTGCCGGTACTCACTGTCTGAATTGGAAGGTCCGCGGCAATATCGTTCACGGAGATGCCCGCGGCTCTTGCCACGTCTTCCCGCGAGTGTGTTTGCCCGAATTGCGGATCGCGCTGGGTCATCTCTCCAAAAGGCAATCCATCCCTGGTTGAAAATTGAACGGGTATCTTGCCCACGTTCAAGTCCAGCGCAACCGTTTGATCTCCGGTCTCAGATTGCAGCGCATGCAGCACCATGGCGGTGCCGAGCGTTGGGTGCCCCGCAAACGGCAATTCTTCGTTTACGGTAAAAATGCGCACCCGAACGCCTCTTTCCCGCTCTACAGCCGCATCGGCTGGAAAGATAAACGTGGTCTCCGACAGGTTCGTCTCGCGAGCCAACGCCTGCATCTCGGCGTCGGTCAGTCCACGGGCGTCGAGGAATACGGCGAGTTGATTGCCCTCCAGCGGGACCGAGGTGAAAACATCTAGCTGAACAAACGAAAAACGGCGCTTCTGATCCGGCATCTTTTTTGATCTCCCCTGGCTTTGCCCTTGCGTCTGTGATACTCAAGCATGCTGGCAGCCACGTCGATTCGACCGGCAACGTAAAAATCGGTCAACAATGCACGCGAGAAATGTTTTATTCTGCACTCAGTGTAGCAAGACCATTTGCGAGGCCGATTGAAGGCATTCCGAAGATTGCTCAAGCGTACGCCGTTCTATGGCGCCTATAAGGCTTTGGGCCATTATCCCGACTACTGGTATTGGAAGCTTCGCGGCGAGCCCCCGCGCTCCCCGCACCTGCTGAAGCAACGAACGGTGCGCGAATACGCGCAGAGGCACAACCTGCGCATCCTGATTGAAACCGGCACCTATTATGGAGAGATGGTGGCCGCGATGAAGCGCAATTTCGACCGGATCGATTCGATCGAATACGATCCCCAGCTTGCGCAGAGGGCCATCAAGAAATTCTCGAGTTGGCCCCACATTCAGATTTTGCAGGGCGACAGCCAGCAGCTTGTGCCCGAACTGCTGAAGACCCTTTCAGCTCCGGCGCTCTTCTGGCTGGATGCGGGTTACTACGGCTGGGCGGGACTTCAAGGGAACAAGCAGCGGCTGACCTCGGAACTGGAAGCGATTCTAAGACATCCGGTGCCGGGCCATATCCTCCTGATGGATGATGCACACGGACTGAATGGATTGAATGGCGCTCCCACCGCGGAAGAGCTCATGCGCAGAATCGAAGCCGAATTCCCGGGGAGGAAAGCGACGGTCCAGCATGACATTCTACGAATCTGCTAACTTTGAACGCTTGGGGCCGAGCATGCTGGGACTGGTCGGGGTCGATTGGGCCGATACAAAATAATGTGGCACAGGAGATGCAAGTTTCCACATGCCCAAGCGTTCAACGGATAATGGCCTTCGTGCGCCTGAGCCTCGTACCTACCATGAAAGGCTATCCCTTGAGCGCACTTTTCAATACAATTTCCTACAAATCAATTAGATACGGAGAAGCGATGAAAGGAATTTTTTCGGCGGCTGGCCTGTTCATGGCACTGGTTTTATTAGGGTGCGGCGGCAGCGGCAACTCCAGGTTTGTCTACGTCGTTGGTCCGACCCTCAGCGCCGTATCCGGCTTTACGCAAAGCAACACAGGAACAATTTCGCCCCTTGTCTCTCCCACCTTCGGGACAGGCACGGCACCCACAGCCGTTGTTGTACATCCCACAAAGAAATTCGCCTACGTCATCAATGGCGGCAGCAACGACATCTCGGTTTTCAACATGAACACGACGAGCGGCATCTTGAGCGCGAATGGCGCCAACGTGGCTGTGGGTACTCATCCAATCGCAGTGGCCATGGCCGCGGGTGGGGGGGTTCTTTATGTGCTGAATCAAGGATCGGCATCGATTTCAGCTTTTACCATTGATCCCAATACCGGACTTCTTACCGCGGCCACCGGATCTCCATTTACCACGGGCGTGCCGCCGAATCCCACCTCCATGGCCCTCAACCCCGCACAAAACTTTTTATATATTGCGGGAGGCGCGGCGGGAGCCAAGGCTCAGGTGGCGGTATTTACCGCTCCGGGAACCGGAATTATTACTCCAATCCCCAGTTCGCCCTTTACCGCCGGAGTGACTGCCGCATGGGTAACGGCCGAATCAACTGGACGGTTCGTTTACGTCTCGGATTCCACCAGCAACAACATCGTCGCGTTCACTGTACAGGCGGGAACCGGATCCCTTAACCAGATTGCGGGATCTCCATTTGCCGCGGGAACCGGACCAAGCGTGATGGCGGCCGATTCGACCGGCTCTCTCTTGTTCGTCCTCAACCCCGGCACAAACAACGTTTCCGCTTTTACCATTGGATCGAGTTCCGGCGCCCTCTTTTCGGTAATTGGGTCGCCGTTCGCCACCGGCACAACGCCGAGTTTTCTGACGGTCGACTCAACCAATAAGTTCCTGTATGTGGGAAATCCCGGCTCTTCGAATGTAAGCGCCTTTACGGTGAATAACGGTGGGTCTTTAACTTCGGTGCCAGGGTCTCCGTTTGCCGTGACCACCGGGTCTACCTGGATTACGACCACAAACTAGCAGGAGCGCAGGCGGCGGGAACCGGCAGGAAATAGTATCTTTTCCAAATATTTATTGAGCGAAATCAGGAGCAAAAAATTTCAACATGCGGAAAGCGATCCTCATTTTTAGTCTTGTTGCTTGCTTTTGGCTGAATGCAGCAGCCCAGAAGAACCAATTTTCTTTGGTAGTCGGCGTCAAGGTGACACCCGGCGTCGGGAACGCCAACAGCTTCAACGGCAAGACCAATGTCGACAACGCATTGGGCTTTGAAGCGAACTACGCCCACGAAGTTCTTCCCCTTCCCTTTGCTTCCTTGCAGGTTGAACTTCCGCTGGTGTTCACTACGCAGTCCAATGTGAACTCTTTCAACCTGCTGGCCTCGAAGAGCTACGGCGCGCTTTTTGCAACGCCGGCCCTGAAACTCCAATTTGCGCCACATACTCACCTCAGCCCATGGGTTTCCGCCGGGGCGGGATTGGCGCGCTTTTCCCCCAGCACCACCGCTCTTAATGGCGGAGGCAGCGCGGCCGGAGGTACGATTAAAGCCGCCTATCAAGGCGGTGCGGGAGTCGATTTCAGGGTGCCTGCGCTGCACGTTACACTCCGAGTTGAAGGCCGAGAATTTTTTACGGGAACGCCCAATCTTGGCGTCTCAGGTCTCAACTTACGGCATAACATCATGGCCGGGGGCGGAGTGGTCTTTAACTTTTAGGGACACTCTTGCCTAAAAGTGATTTGGGATTTCATGAATTCCACGGGCCGAAACAAGCTGTGACCTGAAAGCTTCAGCGCGTGCTCCATGAAATCCCATCGATCAACCTCGCAATCCTCTAACTCAAAACGTTCGATCCAGAGCGCTCCGCTCACGTTTGCCGCAACCTCTTTCGGATTGGGCGTTTGGCTGGCAGGAGCTCTCCAAAGCCCAGTATGGCTTTGGGCTAGCGCATCCCTCGCGCTGGTATTTTGCACCCTAGCCGCGGCTGCGATTGGTAATTATCGACTGGGATACGCAGCTGGATTCCCCGCGCTCGCCTGTGCTGGAGCCTTCGCCAGACTTTGGATGCCGACGCCGGCAGTTGTCCTCCCTCCGCCGGAGTTTCTTTACGATCACCCCATTGAGATCATCGGCCATGTGACCAACGACGGCGCTATGCTCGCCGGGCGGCAGCCACGCGAACGCTTTGATCTGGAGACCGAACAGATCCAACTCGATGATGCAACATTCATCGAACCATTCGGGCTGCGCGCCACCCTTTTTGCAGGCGACCGAAAGCGCGTGGAATCCGAAGAGAACGAATATCAAACGGACGAGGATCATGCCGGATTTCCGCTTCTGGTTTATGGCGAGCGGATCAAATTCACCGCCAAGCTGAGGTTGCCACGCAATTTCCACAATCCAGGGTCGTTCGATTATGAAGGCTACTTGCATGGGCTGGGCATTTCGACGCTGGCTTCCGTTTCGGCCAAGAGCATCGAGATTCTGCCGCCAACGCAGGACTTTCATTCTTGGGGTTTTCATTCTTGGGGCTTTCTCCGGAGCCAAATCCGACGCAGCATTCTGAGCCATGTGCACAGCCGGAAAGCCCGGCTATGGAGCGAGGAAGATGCCGCCTTGTTTGCGGCGATGATCGTGGGGGACGATTCCCTGCTCTTGCGCCACGTACGCGAGGAGTTTCAGGAAACCGGCGTCTATCACCTGCTGGTGGTCTCGGGAATGAACGTGGGGTTGCTGGCATTCGCAGTCTTCTGGCTGGCAAGGCGTTTTCGAGCGCCGGAGTGGCTAGCCTCGCTGGTCACCATTGGGCTTTCGTTGTTTTACGCCGCAGTGGCGGGCTTTGGCTCTCCGATTCTGCGGGCTGTATTCATGCTCTCGGTCTACCTTGGAGGGCGACTTCTCTATCGCGACCGCGCGGCGCTCAACACAGCCGGGTTTGCGGCACTCGCTGTACTCGTGCTTTCTCCCACGGCGTGGTTTGAGCCCGCCTTTCAGCTTACCTTTCTGGCACTGTTCGCGATTTCCGGCATTGGCCTGCCGATCCTCGAACGGACATCCGCACCTTACCGGCAGGCTTTGGCCCATATCGATTCCACCGGGTACGACCTTACACTTGAGCCTCGGCTTGCGCAGTTTCGTCTCGACCTCAGGCTTCTTGGCGGCCGAGTTGAAAAACTCACAGGGGTGAATCGGGCTCGCTTTCTTCTCCCCCATTTAGCACGTCTTGTCTTGAGCATTTACGACCTGATCGTGGTGTCTTCCATCACACAAGCGGTCCTGGTACTGCCTATGAGAGAGGGGTTCCACCGCGCCGCACTTACCGGCCTGCCGGCCAATCTGCTCGTGCTGCCGTTGGCAGGTATCCTTCTGAACTCAGGGGTTGCCGCCATCGCCCTCAGTTACGTCTCAAGCTTCCTCGCAAAGATCGCCGGGTATGTGGCATCGACCGCGCTTCACCTCACGCTATCGCTGATAGCGACGGTCTCCGGATGGAGCGTTTCCCAGTGGAGGATTGCGGACGCCGGTCTGACCATCTCTCTGATCGCGGCAACAGGCATCCTGATCGCTTTTGTAGTAGTACGTTCACGAAAAGCAGTCACCTGGGCTGGAATAGCGCTGCTATTTCTTTCGGCAGGATTGGCTGCGCTCTACCGCCCGGCCGCAAGGCTGGAACCAGGCAAACTGGAAATAACCGCGATTGACGTTGGCCAGGGCGATTCCCTTCTGATTGTGTCGCCGCAAGGACAAACCATGCTGGTCGACGGCGGAGGTGCTATTGGTCCAGGACGGAGCGAATTTGACTATGGCGAAGATGTAATCTCGCCTTATCTCTGGTCGCGCGGTATCAGTCAACTCGACGTTGTAGTGTTGACTCACGCCCATGACGATCACATTGGCGGATTGCCGCGGATCGTCGAGAACTTCCACCCGCGCGAGTTGTGGCTGGGCATCAACCCGCCGACTCGCGCGCTGGACAGACTCATTCAGGCAGCTTCCCGTCAAAACATGACGATTCTCTCGAAAGCGGCAGGACAGACATGCGATTGGGGCGGAACCACGATTCGTGTGCTTTCACCGCCGCTGGACTGGGAGCCAAAACCAAAGCCCCGGAATGACGACTCTTTGGCGTTCCTGATTTCCTACGGGCAAAACAGCGCCTTGATGACGGGAGACGTAGAGAAAAAGATGGAGCGGTTTATTGCAGCCGAAAACCCGCAGGCAGATCTATTGAAGGTGGCCCATCACGGCAGCGCTACCTCTACGACTCCGGAGCTCCTTGAAGCCGTCCATCCAAAATTCGCGGTGATCTCAGATGGATTTCACAATTCGTTTGGGCACCCGCGCGCCGAGGTTCTGGACAGATTGTCCGATGCACACGTAAAGGTCTACCGCACCGATATGCTGGGCATGGTGCAATTCTTGATGGACGGGAAGAACGTAGAAACCAGGATTCCAACGAATTAGTCACGAAGCCGGTTCATTCATTCAAGCTTCTTCGCCAGCCTCGCCTTCGGGCGCCGTGCTTTTGTATTCCGCAATGATCCGGCGAGCGTCGTCCGCTTCGCTTGCGCTTACACGTATCACAACACCACCGACTCCCGGAAGTACGTCCTGCGGAGCTTCCCTGTTGAGGATGAGCGATTCAATACCTGCCGAGTCCAGCAGGCCGTGAATGATCAGCGCTTCCGATTCCTGTTGCGTATCAAAAACGGTTACGAGTTCCGGATCGTAATGTGATCCTGTCGCCATATCCAATGCACCTCCTCATTTTTGAACGGGAGCCTGCTGCTGGCAGCCCCTCATCGGACGATTCCATCCAATTCAATGCAGTCTCTTGCAGTCTACAACTTCAAAGCAGCGCAGGGGAAATTTGCGAACGCGCATCGCTCTCGCGCAATGGATGCTGCGATGTCCAATGCCCACAAATATATTCAAACCGAACTGCTTCTGGCTGTGCTCAAACAGGATCTTACCAACTAAGGCTGAGGCGCACTTGGTCGAACGTTTTGGTCATTACCTCGAAAGAGTGATGAAGACCGCGCTTGTATTCCCGTTTTGGGAATAGGATCTTGGCCATTGACCTTTAGTAACAAAATAGAAAAGAATCCTTTGCGGCCCGCCTTTAACTAGTGATAAGTAGTAAGGCTATAAATCTGGGTCCCAGGGTGTTCCATGAGCACACGCCCGGTCCGTTCCCAAAAGCCCGCACGCATCTCCCACCAGCCACTCTTTGAGAAGGTACCTCAGCCTATGTGGGTCTATGACCGAGAGACATTTGCATTTCTTGCGGTCAATGATGCAGCAGTTGCGAGCTATGGATTCTCACACGCCGAATTCCTGGCCATGAGCATCCGTGACGTACAGCTTGAAAAAGACTGGGACGACCACGAGACCGGCCCCGAAGACAAAAGGGTTTTCCAGCACCGCCGAAAAGACGGAGCTTTGATCGACGTAGAGATCACCTCTCTTGACGAATTTTGGAATGGCCAGCCCGTATGCCTGGAGCTTATACGCGACGTTACCCAACAAAGATTGGCAGACGCACAGCTAAGGGACTGGCAAAAACGGTACGAGGGAGCCGTGCAGGCAAGCGGGCAGATCCTCTACGACTGGATGGTGGAATGCGATGAGATTACCTATGCAGGCAGCATCCAGGAAAAGCTAGGCTATGACAGCAGCGCTCTGGCGGGGGGCATAGCGCGGCTCACAGAATTGATTCATCCCGAGGACCGGCCTCTTTTCGAGAAGGAGGTCCACCGCGTTCTCAGCACGCATGAGCCTTTTTCGCTGGAGTTCCGGCTGCAGAAGAAGGACGGCACCTATCTCTACATTGAGAATAAAGGGCGCTTCATTGCAGAGTGGGGAGTCCGGCCATCGCGCATGGTCGGATTTTTAACGGATGTGACCTCGCGGCGGATCCTGGAGGCACAATTCATCCAGGCCCAAAAGATGGAGGCCGTAGGACATCTGGCAGGTGGAGTCGCCCATGACTTCAACAACATCCTTGGCGTTGTGATGGGTTACGTCTCTCTTTTGCAGCGGCAGGCACAATCTTCAGACCTGCTCGAGTATGCGGACGAGATCGGGCAAGCTGTGGACCGCGCCTCAGTTCTGACCCGGCAGCTTCTTGCTTTCGGCAAGAAACAGGCGCTCGACCCCAGGGTGTTGAACCTGAACTCGGTACTCGCCGGAATCGAAAAGAGCCTGAAGCAGCTCATCACCAAGGATATCGAGTTGGCAATTCTGAAAACCCGGCGACTGGGAAACGTGCGGCTCGACCGTATTCAGCTTGAGCAGGTGATCATCAATTTGGTGATCAATGCGCGCGACGCCATGCCGACCAAAGGCAAGCTCATGATCGAAACCATGAATGCCAACCTGGATCCGGACTATTGCAAGCTGCATCCGCAGGTGAAGCCGGGAGCTTACGTGCTTCTGACGGTTACGGATACGGGAATCGGCATGGACTCAAGCACTCTTGCCCGTATCTTTGAGCCATTTTTTACAACCAAGAGCGGCGAACAAGGAACGGGCCTTGGACTGGCGATGGTCTATGGAACGGTGCGCCAGAGCGGGGGTTATATATGGGTCTACAGCGAGCCAGGAATGGGCTCGTCATTCAAACTGTACTTTCCTCGCATCGATCAAGAAGAGGATAGTGCGGCGGAAGACAAGCCGATCCGCGCGATCAACGGCACGGAAACCGTCCTGCTTGCGGAAGACGAGGAGTCTTACCGGCGGCTCATCACCCGGATTCTGTCGGAAAACGGTTACACCGTGCTGCCGGCCTCAGATGGCCTGCAGGCCCTGGAGGCTGCCGCGTCGTTTCGCGGCCCCATTCACCTGCTGCTGACGGATGCGGTCCTGCCGACACTTCATGGAAAGAAGCTTGCCCAGGAATTGTCTCTGCTCCGCCCCGAACTCAAAGTCCTTTATATGTCCGGATACACAGCGGACGTAGTCGTTCACCATGGGCTATTGGATCCCGGAATCGAGTTCTTACACAAGCCCTTCACACCCAACATGCTTCTGCACAAGATTCGCGAGCTGCTGGATTCCGTGGCGCTGAAGCAATAACTCAGATTTCGTATCTGGGCATTCCTGTCTCGATTGGAGGGGCTGCCTGAAGAACCGAATCGGCATCCGGGCAATCGCATGAAAGCTTTTGATAGCCCCTTTATGTGAGGGGAATGTTCGTTAGAGGCAAGCCTGGGTGGAAACGCGGAGTGCCATGCCTTGGAGCACAAATGAGAACAAGAGTTCTCACATGTGCTCCAAGGCATGAGAATTTATTGGGCATGCTTAACGGAGCCCTGAAGGGCTCCTCTTCCACAGTTGCGCCAGCTTCATCGCCAGCCCTGATTTATCGAGAAGTCGAAAGAGCACGCAAGCCGTAGGGCAAATTTCGAGATCGTATAAACGGTCAACATTTCTTTCATGCGATTACCCCTGCCCGAGATACGATCCCTCGGACTGACCGGCTTTTTCTACAATAGGCTTGGTGCATCTTGACGACACAATTGTGGCCATTGCCACGCCACCGGGACACGGCGGCATTGGCGTAGTTCGCCTCTCTGGCCCCCAGGCGCGCGATATTGCCGGGCAAATGCTCGATCTTAGAAGCGAGTTAGAGGCGGGCCGGGCGGTCTTTGTCGATTTGGTTGAACCGGAAACCAAGGAGCGCATTGATGAGGCGGTGGTGACCTATTTTGCGAAGCCACGCTCCTACACGACCGACGATGTGGTGGAGATCTCGGCGCACGGCTCCCCGGTGGTGCTGCAACATGCGATCGAGATTGCCCTTGCCCGCGGCGCCAGGATGGCCGAGCCGGGTGAATTCACCATGCGCGCCTTCTTGAACGGCCGCCTGGATCTCACACAGGCAGAGGCGGTGCGCGATTTAATCGAGTCGCAGACCATCTATCAGGCGAAGGTTGCGGCCCAGCAGCTGGACGGCTCGCTCTCTCGCCGCCTGCAACCAATCAAGAAGAGGCTCGTCGATCTGATCGCCGTGCTAGAAGCCGGAATCGATTTTGCCGAAGACGATATTTCGGTACTTCCCGCAAACCAGATTCTGGAGCGAATAGCAGAGGTCCGGACCCCGCTGGAGGGTCTCCGCGCCTCGTTTGCTTATGGCAAGGTCGTTCACGAAGGGCTGACGTTGGCGATTGTGGGCCGGCCCAACGTGGGGAAATCCAGCCTGTTTAACCGACTGGTAGAGCGCGAAAGGGCCATTGTGACGGCTACTCCAGGCACTACGCGGGATCTGGTTACGGAGACCGTGTCTCTGGAGGGTATTCCCGTGAAACTCGTAGACACGGCCGGTCTACGAACAGCAGTAGACGAGGCGGAAGCAATCGGCATTCGAAAATCCTACGAGGCCCTCAGCGAAGCGGACATGATCCTGGTGGTGCTCGATGCCTCGCAAACGACCGTGCAAAGCAATATTGAGCCGAAGGAAAACGAGCTACTGGAATCGGTAAGAAACAGACGGGCGATTGTGGTCGCCAATAAGGCAGATTTGGCCGATCCTGCATTGGAATTACCGAACATCGAGGGCCTGAAGGTACTCGGCACATCGGCGCTGACCGGCGAAGGCATCGACGTGCTGCGCAAGGAAATCCTTCAGGCGGTCTCCGGGCACACAGCGGTTGAACGGGAAACAGGATTTCTTACGAATCTTCGTCATCAGCAACTCGTGGAGGAATCGCTTCGGAACCTGGATGCGGGAGAAGCCGCAGTGAGGGACGCCATTCCGCATGAGATGATCATGATCGATCTTTATGGCGCTCTGCGCCCTTTGGACACCATCACTGGCGAAACCACCGCCGATGACATCTTGAACCTGATCTTCAGCAGCTTTTGCATCGGGAAGTAGAAAGTGGCAACAACCCACCAACTGGCAGGGCCGAATCTAAAACCCACCCGTGGCGAAGGGTCACAAAGGCGTAGCAACGATCGTTAAAATGCCCTCGATCTCCGCGGGGTCGTCGCGTTCTCTTTCAAAGGCGCCGCCAGGCTGTCCGGCCAGGGTGTTGGCCAGACGTATCTCTTTTACCTCGTAGTGACGGCCGCCGTTGCTGGTGTCATATTCGTCGTAGGTGACGCCGGTGATGTAGTAGAGGTGGCCGCGCCAGATCACCATCGAGGGGTTCTGGTCCTTGATGCGCAAAATCAAGGAATCTACTTCAGTGGGAACGCCATGCTGGTAGCGCAATTCCAGACGCATATGCCGTCCGTCATCCAGAACAAATTCGCGATTGACCGCCTCGGTAATATCGTCCATGGGCGGCAGCTCGGGCAGGCACCGACCTCCCCCAATTCTTATCCCCCAAAATTGCTGGTTGAGCGCTACATCTTGTTTGGCCAACATGGTTTCCAGGCCAGCGGCCAAAGCCCAATTTTCACAGTTCTGAGTAGAGGTAACCAGCTTGGGAATTTGCAGGTCGGCAGTCTGGTCAGGCCTTACGAGGGACATAGGACGCTTGCGCTTGCCGCCCGCCGAGAGCGACGAAACAAGCAACAGGAGGATTGCGGTTCCTAGTAGGAGATGGAGCACACGCCAACGCATCAGGCTGAGTTTATCCTGTTTTTCGCCTGCTGTATCCCGTTTCATGCGCTTCCGTGCCCACGAAGAGGTTACTTTGCTAATGCGCCCAGAGATTTTCGGAAAAGCGAATCGAACGATTCGCCAGGCCCTCTTTCCAGCCGGGCCAACGCTTTTTCCGCCAATCCACGCTGATAGCCCAGATTCACCAGAGCAGAGAGAACGTCTTCATCCAGGGGAGAAGCAGCGGCAAGCGCTTGCGCCGATTCAAGCGAATCAAGCTTGTCGCGCAGTTCTAAAACCATCCGCTCCGCGGTCTTCTTGCCAATACCGGGAATCCGGGTGAGAGCGGCGACATTGTTCCCCTTGATCGATGCGACCATGGCATCAGCTTCCATGCCGCTCAAGATCGTGATGGCCAATTTAGGACCGATACCGCTCACGCCGATCAGCTTTTCAAAGAGCCGCTTGTCTTCACTGCGCAAAAAGCCAAACAGGGCCAAGGCATCCTCGCGAACATGCGTATGGATAAAAAGCGAGACCTGCGATCCCTGGGCGGGCAATCCGGAGTAAGTGGGAACGCTGATTGTGACCTCGTAACCAACGCCGGCAGCTTCAACCACGGCATGGTTTGGATTTTTGAAGATCAGCGTTCCCCGCAGATGAGCAATCATCGGCTGGAGCTATCCGCGCCTGCGGTGAAAAATATTGAAATTGAATCCGGCATTGGGAGGAAACAATCCTGCAACTTTCCTGAGCCTTTCGGCAAGGGCCGCAGGAGCAAGCAGCGGATACTCCCGCTCCCGCAGCTCATAGTAATCGACATCGAGAAAGAGCGAGAGCATGTAGACGGCAATCGAATCGGAGAATGTGGCGTTCAGATAGTCCGACTTGGCCTTTTCATCGATGCGTCCATCTTCGGCAAGGGCCGTCTTGCGAAACTCAAAAGCATCCAGGCTGGTCTCTCCGCGCACGGAATCGGTTGCCTGTTTCCAAACCAGATCGGCGAACTCGGAGGAGATTCCGGCTTTATCGACAAACGCATGAGCCACGTTGATATAGAACTCAAAGGCGATGGAGAACTTATCGTCCAGCAACCGAGTCGAGATAAAAACACATTGGGAATCGCCCGATTCGATGTTGCGATGGCACACAGCGCGCTCGCCCAAGGAAGCATCATACCGCTCGGCGACCAGCGTTTTATCGTCTTCGCTCACGGTGAGCGGAACGAAGTAGAATGCATTGCGGTCCAGAGCGGCAGCGATCGTTTTGGGCACAGCGGCAACCAGCTGTTCAAGGTCGGCTGAAGGAAAGGTAACTTCGCCTACTGAGGTGTAGCAGACGCCGTTGGGCGCCTGGGTTATACGGACATCGCGAATGATATCCTGAGCGGTACGCATTTCTGCGTGGGTGGTTTGACTCACGGTATTATTTTAACGTAGGCGAATCCAGAGGGCCGAATCGGGGATTTATGGCTAAGTTTTTCGTAAGCGCGGGGGTTGGCATAGCTGCGGGAGCCATCTGCTTTTTCCTCTCCGTGGCTTTTTTGAGCCTGCTTTTACTGGCCACGGGCGCGATGGCGCACATCCATACGGATTTGAGCCTCAGCTATAAGGCGGCTGCGCCAACAGCCATCCTGGCAGCACTGACTGGGTTTGTCGTTACCATGGTGAGAGCCGTTCGCAGACCGGCAAGGTAAATCCCTTATCCTGAAACCCATAGATTTTCTGCAATTTTCTAACCCTGCGCGGCAGTTACTTCCAATGCCTACCGATTGCTCGATCCGATTCGACGCCCCATCTAAACAAATCTTCACAAGGAACTTTTTGATCCTTTCTGTTTCGGCATTTACACTTTCGGCCATTCAACCTCTGATTCCCGTAATAAATGGAGACCGAAGATGTCGAAGCGTTCTGCCGCAAGCATTTTCCTGACATGCCTGGCGCTGACCCTCAGTTCCGTCGCTCAAGACGAAAAAGTCGATTACGAAACAATTACCAAAATCCGCTATGAAGGGTTCCACAATTCCAAGGTTATGGAGATCGCCTCCGGCCTGATGGATGGCATTGGACCCCGCCTTACCGGCTCACCCAGCATGAAGCAGGCCAACGAATGGACCCGCGACAAGCTTACGGAATTTGGGTTGGTCAATTCCCATCTCGAACCATGGGGGCCTTTTGGACGCGGCTGGTCGAATGAATATGTGAATGTTCGCATGGTTTCTCCAGGCGTGGCCACGCTGCTGGCCTACGCCAAAGCCTGGACACCCGGCACAAGCGGCGAGGTGAAGGGCGAAGTGGTGCGCGTGAATATCCGCACGCCCCAGGATATTGCGAGATATAAGGGGAAGCTAAAAGGAAAGATCGTGTTGCTCGGCGACGATGTGGAGGTAAAACCTTCGCTTGAGCCGCTCTCGGAGCGGTACGACGACAAGTCCCTGGCGGCGGTTGGGCAGTATCAGGTGCCGCCGGACAGAAACGATCAGCGCTTCCAGGAATTTGCGCAACGGGCGCGATTCCAGCGGGAAATCGGCAAGTTTTTTGAAGAGGAAGGAATTGTTGCCGCCATCGATCACAGCCGCGGGGCGATTGGCGGTGGAACCGTGTTTGTACA
>DATGIO010000016.1:0-21745 GCA_035295685.1 Candidatus Angelobacter sp. | reverse complement strand
AAATCGCTGATGCTATTTACGGGCGAGGCGTACAACGTGGAGCAGGGTGTCACGAACGAGCTGTTCCCCAACGAACGCACGCTCGATAACAACCAGTTGGGCGAGACCGGCACGGATGTTAGCTGCGGGTTTAATGCCTTGCCTGAAGATGTAATGGGCACGTTCAAGAATCCTGTCGGAGCGGGAGCGAATGCCACCAATGTGGCACAGTCGGATCTGTCGTCCGATCTGATTAACTTCACTGAGGCGATGCGTCTCTCGCAGCCGCCCAATCAAGGCTCAAGTGCAACCATCTCGGCCGGTCATACGGTTTTCGACCAGATCGGCTGCAATGCCTGCCATTCCGATCTCTTTGCCTCCGGCAAGCCCCTGAGAACGAATGGCACGACCGCCAATACCACCAACTTCCCCTCCATGCAGGGCAACCGGCCGGTGCAAATGTATTCCGACCTTCAACTCCATCACATGGGCAGCGGGCTTTCCGATGGTGTGATGCAGGGCGTCGCGGGCGCGGATCAGTTCCGTACCGCGCCGTTGTGGGGTTCGGCGTCCCGGCTGTTCTTTCTTCATGACGGTCGTGAAGGAAACCTGATCAACGTAATTGCCGACCACCAGAGCAACGGCTCCGAAGCCAACACGGTCGTCAATAACTTCTTCCAGCTCAACGCTACCCAGCAGCAAAACTTGCTCGTGTTCTTGCGTTCTTTGTAAGCCTCGATCTTTAGTAAGGCGCTCTTTGTAAAAATGACACGAAGTAAGACCCGCACGATTTGTATTTCTCTTGCCGCAGATGGCGTCTGTCCATCTGCGGCTCCTTTTAAATCGCGGTTTCAAAGGAGAAGGCCTTGCGTTCCAGATTCTCGTTTTTCGTCGTGTACGTTGTTGTGTTCTATCTTGCATCGAACTTCCTGACGTGGGCACAGAACGCCCATAGAACGAGCGATTTTCCAGTCCCGCCTTCGCGCCCTGGGCCGCAGGGCGCAGTGCCCGGATCGAGTGGAGCCGCGGCTCCCGAGCCCGAGGCTGGCTCGGTGGAAAGTGGCTTGTACCGCAACGATTACTTTGGGCTCTCCTATCCTCTGCTCGATGGTTGGCGCGAAGACTACAAAGGGCCTATTCCGTCTTCATCCGGAATTTATTCGTTGTTATCCCTTCGACCGCAGGATGATTTGAATGGAACGCTGGTCATCTCCGCACAAGACTGGTTTTTTGATTCCAGGTCCCTTGGTGGCGCTCTGAAATCACTGCGACAGCAACAGCACGACCTTGGAGAGATGTTTCAAGTCGAGAGAGTTGCGGTTGCGCAGAAAATCGGCTCTTCGCAGTTCGCTCGCCTCGACTACTCCGGCGCAGGACTCATTCATGCCAATCTGGCGATCGATGTCCGTTGCCATACCCTGAATTTCAACATCACCAGCCGCAATCCCAAGGTGATCGAGCGCCTGGTCCAAACTCTGAGCCAGATAACCTTCCCGGTCAATGCCGCTTCCGGAGGCGGAAAGTATCCCATTTGCGTCAAAGACTATGCCACTGGATCAAACGTGATTCATTTCGTTGATCCCGAGGAGGCCGCTCCCAAGTTCACCAGCGTTCCCGTACGAATCGTGATTGATGAGGCTGGCAAGGTGAAGCACATTCACGTGATCAGTGCTTTTCCTGCTCAAGCCAGGAACATCGAGGAGGCGCTGGCCCAATGGACCTTTAAACCTTATATGCAGAATGGGCAGGCAGTCGAAATCGAAACCGGATTGTTATTCGAGTTTCCGCCTCGACATCCGAATGCGTCCAATTTTCACTGACGCCCTGCCTGACCAGTTGGTCGGCGGTCTTGCGGCCCACAAGGTTCTCAAAATGATGAGGCATTGAATAAAGGATGCGGCGACGCCCTCTCGAGGGCGCCTAATCTTTTTCTTCTCTCCGTAACCCAATCTTCACGGCAATCGATCCCTCAGGCGAGGGTGGATTGCCGATGCGTCCCAAGTTTCCGTTGTCGGGCTTGGCTGGTTGTGCAATGCAGACTCCTGTTATAGGATCATCTCAGAACAGCCTTGTTTTTTGAGTCGCTTAGATTGGGATGCAGCCCCCATTTCTGCATTTCACGAGACTCTCTTACTCCACATACAGGTTGTTAACTTCAATATTTCAGCTTGTTCCTTCCTGCTCCCGTAAGGTTAGCGTGAAGGAATATCCCAAAACTCTGTATTTTCCACATAGAAAATAGGAAGACTCAATGTCCGAAAGTCGTCGCGAATATCTCTCTCACCACCGGTCTGCGCGCGCATGGGCTGCGCTCGATCGAGCTACGAACGAGCAGATGAAGGTTGCTTACGATCCGAGTGCGATCGTAAAAGACAGTTTCAATGGAAAACACGTCGTGATCGTCGGGTCAGGCGTCGGCGGATTAACGACCGCGTATGAGTTGCTTGCCAATAACAGCAACATTCAGGTAACCGTCCTGGAAGCTCGGGACCGCACCGGCGGCCGCTGCTTGAGCTTACGGACTGGCGATACCCTTACCGAAGACAAGAACAGCGATCTTTACAGCACCCCTGGCGATACCCAAGTGGTGCGGTTCGAGCGTCCTGTGGGCGACAGTGAGCCATATCTGAACGCCGGTCCCGGCCGTATTCCGTCGAGCCATAAACGTCTTCTCGATTACCTGCGGCGATTCGGAGTCGCGGTCGAGATATATGTGATGGCCAGCGAGTCGAATTTGACTCAGATGCAGGGCGGCCCTGAAGGGGACGGTCCTGTGGTCAACCGCCGCCTCACACACAACACGCGCGGTTGGATCGCCGAGATGGTCTACAAACACGCGGCGGAACTGCTCGGGAAAAAGGATGCAAACCAAGTAGAACAATTGCGCTCGCTGATGGTCACATTCGGCGATCTAACCCCTGAGGGGCACTACGTCGTGGGTACGAGCAAACCTGGCGAAGACGACAACGAGGACGCTTCCGACCGCGCAGGCTTCGCCGTGTTGCCTGGAGTCGGGCCCGGTGAGATCGCGGAAGCGATCGGCCTGGATCGTCTGCTGGCATCCGAGTACTGGAAGAAGACGCGCTTCTACCAACCCGTCGATTTCCTCTGGCAGCCAACGTTGTTCCAGCCGGTTGGAGGCATGGATCAGGTCGAACGCGCGTTCAGCCAGCAAGTGGCAACGCTTGGCGGCGTGGTGCACCTGAACAGTGCGGTAACCAGCATCGATTACGACGCGAAGGCAAACCAGTTTGTGATCAAGGCTGAGGGGCACGAAGCGCCGTTTCGCGCGGACTATTGCTTCTGCAATCTCGCGATTCCTTTTCTCGAAAGAGTTCTCTCTCCGAACCTGCAGGCGCCCGGCGCGAAGACTGGCTTTTCCGATGATTTCAAGCAGGCGCTTCATGCCGTCTATGCGACGCAAGCACACCAGGACGAGACTCTGCGCTTCCTGGCGTGCACCACAAAGGTAGGCTGGCAAGCCGACCGTAATCTTTGGCAAGGCAAGCCTTTCCAAAGGCGCACCAATAAGGCCGGCGTTTCGGTGACCGCTGCCGATAACTCCGAGCTTGGTGTGGTGCCGATCTACGGTGGAATCTCATGGACCCAACATCCCATCACGCAGATCTGGTACCCATCCAATGCCTATCACGACCGAAAAGGCATACTGACGGGCGCGTACAACTTTTCTGAAAACGCCGCCCGCTTTGGCCATATGTCGGTTTCAGATCGGCTCAAAGAAGCACGGGAAGGTGCGGCGCTATTCAATGCCGAGTTTGCCGCGGGTCTCGAACGCGGGGTCACGATCGCGTGGCAAAACATCGCTCACATTAAGGGTGGCTGGGCTCAGTGGAACAACGTTACGGACAGCGTCCGCCACTACAACCACATTATTCAGGGTACTGGGGTCAATGGCGAGAAGAATCCACGATTCTTCATCGTTGGCGACCAGGTATCGTCATTGCCTGGATGGCAGGAAGGCGCGATTTCCTCCGCACTGAACGCCATCAGCCGTTTAGTCAGTCCTGACTTGATGTTGCCGTTCTTGAGGGCGTTGCCTGATACGAAACTCATGGTTGAGGGCATATAGTCCGCCGGCTGCGAATGAAGCGACTACATCAATAAACTCATTGCGCTTGCGGCGCTAACGATCAGCGATTTGACGTAACTATTTCTATTCAACCAGGGATGCGTAGGCGTGGGAGATACACATCACGGCTTACGCATCCATTTCTCATCTGCGAAGATACTTTATTGTCCAACTTCCAGCTTCAGCCCTTCCGTTTCTCGCATCGACCCGAGCCAAAGCGATAGTGAGCGTCTGCTTCTTGCTTCTCTTCAATCTTCTTCAAACGAAGCCGCCGCGAGACCAACCAATCGGATTCTCTGCGCCGGCACAACAAGAGCCAGCCAGACCTTTGGCGTCTTGTCGATCTACGCACGACCGCCGCGCCAATCTTTAGCCATCAAACGTTTTACTCCACCAAATGGCGGTACGATTCACAGCGCTCCTAGCTGTATTTCGCTCAATATCATTGAGCAACCAGGTTAGCTGCGCTCTTGTCGATTCCGTCAGCGTGTCATTGGGCGTTTGTCGTCCCGCTGCCGTAAAGCACGAAGACCAATCCATAGCCATGAGGCAGCGCGAAAGATGTACAAAAGCTGTACGTTTGAGATTCGAGCTGCCTTTATCAATCTTTGAGCTTGATGTTACAAACTGAAGTATTTCATCTGTTATAAGCGCGATTACGTGAATATTCCGCTGAGTGCATAAATATTATCGTTACTGAAGTTCCATAGCTCGATGAGAACATTTTTTAATGTACGTTTTTTGGCGCTTTAACCCACAGGCACACGAATAGCATGTAGAGTTTGAAGATGAGACATCAAGAAAAACGCGTCCGTGTAGTAATCATCGGTGCCGGTTTTGCCGGCATCAACGCGGCACGGGAATTAGCGAGTGCCTCGGTGCAGGTAACGCTGATTGATAAAAAGAACCATCATTTGTTTCAACCGCTTCTCTATCAGGTAGCGCTGGCCGGTCTTTCTCCGGCTCAGATTGCGGTACCTATCCGGGGGATTCTGCGCAGTACAAGAAATGTAGAAGTATTGCTGGAAGAGGTAACCGATATACAGCTATCAAATCGGGTTGTAGTCATCGGGGAAAGACAGATCAGTTACGACTTCCTTATTGTTGCCGCCGGTGCCCGCCACTCGTATTTTGGCAATCCGCAGTGGGAACAAAACGCTCCTGGCCTTAAGACGCTTGAAGATGCACTGGAGATACGCCGCCGCATCCTGCTCGCGTTTGAGATTGCCGAACTGGAAGCCCTTACAACTGGAAATCGCGCTCCGCTGAATTTTGTTGTGATTGGGGCTGGACCAACGGGAGTGGAACTCGCCGGGGCCATCTCCGATATGGCAAAAAGGTCCATCGTCCACGACTTTCGAGGGATCAAAACCGACCAGGCCCGCGTGATTCTCCTGGAAGGCGGTCCGCGTGTTCTGCCGAACTACCCCGAAGATCTTTCCGCCAGCGCGGAAAAACAGTTGCGAGAAATGGGGGTGGAGGTGCATGTCAACTCTCTCGTCAGCGGTATTGAGTCTGATGCCGTTGTGGTAGGCAATGAAAAGATTCATTCAGCAGTGGTTCTTTGGTGTGCAGGTGTAGCGGCATCGCCCCTGGCGAAGATGCTAGGCGCCCAAGTCGACCGGGCCGGTCGCGTACTTGTGAATCCGGATCTCAGCGTGCCTGGACATGAAGATGTATTTGTAGTTGGAGATCTTGCCGCTGCAAAAATCGAAGGAGGGATGGTTCCGGCAGTTGCTCCGGCGGCCATTCAAATGGGACAGTTTGTAGCCCGCCAGATCAAGCATTCGCTGGAAGGCAAGCCTCGGGAAAAGTTCAACTATAAGAACCGGGGCAACATGGCAACGATCGGAGTATCGCGGGCGGTTGCCGAGATGGGGAGCCTTCGCTTCTCTGGGCATTTTGCATGGATGGCCTGGGCCTTCATTCATCTTGTAGCCCTGATCGGCTTCCAGAACCGGTTCATGGTCCTGATGGAGTGGATATGGTCTTACTTCAGCTTCAACCGTAGCGCCCGCTTGATCACGGTACGTCCCGATTCTAGCGTCGGTCTGGAAAATCCAGCGAAAGCGACTGATTTTGTCGACCCGAGGAGAAGGACGGAATCCGAAAAGGAGAGGGAAGCGGAACTGGCAAACTCATAATCGGTCGAGGACCATGTGCCGACCAATCAGTTTGAATGAAAACGGTTAGGCGCGTCGGTGGGGCATGTCTGCAAAAGAGTGCAGATATGCCCCATGCTTTTTTTAACGCGGCTTTAACCATTGGATTCATGATAGCTCTTTAATATTCCCCTCGAAGCTTTTCGGGGGTGGGTTTGTATGCTCCCATGGTTTTTTTTGCAAGCACCAGACTTGCCCTCCACCCAAACTCTGCCAACACTCCCGGAGGACTCTTATGAAGCGCTTTTCTGCCCTATTTTTCATGGGGATTTTGTTGCTGGTGATTCCCGCAACAGGCAAAGAAAAGGAACACGACAGAGACGACCGCGCCAAGCATCGCAACGTCGTCATTTTTGTGGCCGATGGTCTCAGAGCGGGGAGCGTCAACGCGACCGACGCTCCAACGATGTTGAAAATTCGCGAAGCTGGCGTATTTTTCCGCAACAGCCATTCCATTTTTCCCACCTTCACCATGCCAAATGGATCGGCCATTGCGACTGGTCATACGCAGGGAGATACCGGCGTAACAACCAACTCCATCTTTGTTGGATTCCCGATCTTCAATTCCGGCAATTTCGGAAAAACGGCTGGGACACAGGTTCCATTTATCGAGAACGATCAGGTGTTGGCGGACATCAATAGCCAGAATGGCGGCAATTTCATGAATGAAGAGACCCTCCTCCAGGTCGCCCGCCTTCATGGATACAACACTGCCGTTGTGGGTAAGGTTGGCCCGGTAGGCATTCAGGACTTGGCGGAGCTGCAGCCTTCGGCCGGAGGATTTGCCCTGACGCAAACCGTCATCATCGACGATGCAACCGGAACAGCCGCCGGAGTGCCGGTTCCACCGAGCATCAATAACGCTCTGTTGGCCGCCGGACTGCCGACGGTTGCCACCCCGCGCGTGCAGCCTGCCGGCAACAATGCGACGCCGGGAACACTGCAAGCCAACATCGGACAGCAGCAATTTTTTGCCGATGCCATGACGAAGGCTATCCTGCCGACGTTCAAAGCCTCCAGCAAGCCCTTCATCGTGGTTTTCTGGTCTCGCGATCCCGATGGCACGCAGCACAATCAGGGTGACAGCTTGAACCAGCTTGCACCGGGCATCAACGGCACCACATCCAAGGCTGCCGTCAAGAATGCCGACAACAACCTGAAGCAGATTCTGGATTTCATCAACAGCGACGAGGCTCTGAGAGAGAACACGGACATCGTCGTGACTGCCGACCATGGCTTTGCCACCATCAGCAAACATGAGATCGATGCTTCGGGTAAGAGCTTTACCAGCAGCTACGCATCTACTTTTACTTATAAGGACGCAACTGGCCGCCAGGAGGTCAATACTGGATTCTTGCCGGCTGGCTTCCTCGCCATCGATATCGCGCATTTTCTAAACTTGCCGATCTTCGATCCCGATTCCCAGATTCATGACAATCATGGGAATCTGATCTACCAACCGGTAGATCCGACGATCCCGCAGCAGACGGCAAACGTCCGCCAGCACCCCTCCGCGGGCAATGGCTTACTAGGTGGAACCGGAGCGGTGCTGACGAAGACCGATGCCAAAGTCATTGTTGGAGCCAACGGCGGATCCGATCTGATTTATGTCCTGGATGGAGGACGCCCAGCGGTAGGCAAGATCGTATCCTTCCTGAGCAAGCAGGATTATGTGGGCGGAATCTTTGTCAACGACGATTTTGGTGGTTTCCCTGGCACGCTGCCGATGAGTGCCGTCAACCTGGTAGGTTCGAGCTCGGTTCCGCGCCCGTCGATTGTCGTGAGTTTCAAGACCTTCTCGCTCGATTCTAAGAATCCGCTTCAAAGCGCAGTGCAGATTGCCGATAGCACGTTGCAAGAGGGCCAGGGAATGCATGGCTCGCTCGCACGCGATAATACCTTCAACAACATGGCCGTATTCGGACCGGACTTCAAGCATGGCTTCGTAGACCAAGCCCCAGTCAGCAACGCCGACCTTCCGGTTACTCTGGCTCACATCTTGGGCTTCTCGTTTGAAGGCACTGGACATCTCAGAGGCCGCGTTATACGGGAGGCACTCCGCCACGGTGGAGATTCCGATGATGTGGATGTGGACCGGCGTGTCCTTGTATCGCCCGAGGCATCTTCAGATCGCAGCACCGTCCTCGTGTTCCAACAGGTTGGTGAACACAAATACCTTGATGAAGCATGCTTTGTAGATGCCGAGTCCCGCAACGAACGGCAGCCCTGCCGCTAGTTTTCGTAGCTAACTTTCACTCGTCCACGATTCAAATGAGGGAGCACAGCATGTCTGTGCTCCTTCAACATTGATGCGAACTTCCGAATAGCATCCAGTTGGAGTATGGAATCCACAAGATCCCAAGAAGTAAAGAGTAACAAGCAAGAGCATTTTCCTCCCGTTTTGTAAATTGCGCTATGATCCTTACGCGGCAATTTTTCTTTTGAGTATCCCCTGACGAACCAAGCATGCAAAATGGATTTTTCATCACAGGCACCGATACCAATGTAGGCAAGACGGTGCTTTCAGCGCTCCTGTGCGCCTCTCTGCCTGCTCGCTATTGGAAGCCCATTCAGACCGGATCGATCGAAGGAACGGATTGCAGGCAGGTAAGGGAGTGGGCGGCCCTCGATGAAAGCCAGACGATTCCCGAGGTTTACGTTTTCGATGATCCTGTATCGCCCCACTTGGCTGCGCGGCGAGCCGGGGCCTCAATATCATTGGAACCGATCAAGCTCCCGAACAATCCCTCTGGAACCACGCTGATTGTTGAAGGAGCCGGTGGGGTGCTTGTGCCGATCAACGATGCGCAATCGATGATAGATCTGATGCGGCATCTTGCCTTGCCTGTGATCATTGCGAGCCGCAGCACGCTCGGGACCATCAATCACACTCTCCTGACCTTGCAGAGCCTTCGCTCCGCTCACGTGGAAGTCAAAGGAGTGGTTGCGATTGGCCCGCCTGATGCTGAGAATGAGAACGCGATTGAACGCTACGGAAATGTTGAACTGATAGGGAGGATTCCAATCCTCAAAGAAATCAATCGCGAGAGTTTGAGGTCGGCCTTCCAGCAGCATTTTCGGCAATCGGCGTTTGCGGTATAACCCCACAAGCTATATCGCTTGGATCCAGTAAGAGCTTTGGTCCTCGCAGGGTTGCAGTCTGGTATTGCGGCTGTTACCGTGAATGCCAGATGCTAAAGATCTGGCACCCATTTACACAGCAGCATATCGATCCTCAACCCTTGAAGGTGGTGCGCGCCAAGGGAGTGCACCTTTACACTGAGGATGGCCGGCGAATCATCGATGCAATTTCCTCCTGGTGGGTCAACCTCCATGGACATTGCCATCCCAAGATTGCCGCGGCCATTGCCTCCCAAGCCGGCTCGCTCGATCACGTCTTGCTCGCTGGATTCTCGCATCCAAAAGTAGAGGCGCTTACCAAGCAGCTTCGAAATGTAGTTCCCGCCGCGCTGGAGCATATCTTTTTCTCGGATGACGGCTCCACGGCCGTGGAAGTTGCGCTCAAACTCGCGCTGCAGTATTGGAGAAATCAAGGCCGTCCCCAGAAACAGGGAATTGTCGCCCTTGAACACGCCTATCACGGAGATACGGCTGGCGCGATGTCTGTGGGCGCCGAGTCGGCCTTCACCAGTCCCTTTGCATCCATGCTCTTTCCCGTACACCGCGTGCATTCCGCCTATTGCCTGCGGTGTCCGGTGGGGAAGCAGCGCTCGACGTGCGATATCGATTGCGTACAGTCGCTAGCCGAATTGCTGGAACACAAGGACGACGAGATAGCCGCCGTGATCGTGGAGCCTCTGCTTCAGGGTGCAGGTGGAATGATCGTGCATCCCGTGGAATTTCTTCAGAAGGTTCGGGCGCTTTGTACCCGGCATAATGTCTTTCTGATTGCCGATGAGGTGCTGACCGGGTTTGGCCGCTGCGGAAAAATGTTTGCCTGCGATCTGGCGCAGGTTGTTCCTGACCTGATGTGCCTGTCCAAAGGTATTACCGGCGGGTTTATGGCGATGGGGGCAACTCTATGTACCCGGGAAATTCAAGCGGCATTCGCTGGAGCCGGACAGAGTTTCTTTCACGGGCACTCCTATACGGGAAACCCGTTGGCGTGCGCCGCAGCCGTTGCCAATATGGAAATTTTCGAAACAGAGGATGTTTTTACCCGTATCGAAGCCATTGCAGCTAATCATGAAAAGCGTCTGCTGCATTTGGCTTCTCATCCGCGAGTCGAGCAGACCCGGCAGCTCGGCACGGTGGCGGCCATTGAGCTGCGAGCAAGCGATCCCGGATATTTTTCAAGCCTCAAGCCCAAGCTCTATCGATACTTTCTTGATCGGGGAGTGCTGCTGCGCCCGCTGGGGAATGTGCTCTATGTCTTGCCTCCCTATGTAATAAGTCCCGCCGATCTCGACTATGTTTACAGCGTGATTGAGGATGCGTTGGAAGAGGGCACTCACCTTTGGGAGCTTTCCGAAAGCGATCACCTGGCGGCCAAAAATGTATAATGCTCGCCGCCAGAGCGTTTTCAGCATAAGCGAGGAGCCTCGTGCAAGGTCAGCCAATTCGAGCCACGGTTATCTATGACGATGTAGCCACCGAGGTGAGCTCTATCACCGACAATGGCTCTCTCTGGATGACCACCAGCGACCTGGCGCGTACCACGCGTTTCGAGTTGAAGGCGAATGGCGTTTGTCGCGATAGTCTTTGTTTCCCTCTACCGGGGACGAGCTCGGATGAGTTTGTAAGAACTTTCGAGGACGCCACATGGTTCAACCTGATCGCTTTTGCCCAGCACCTCTCGCAGCCCGTGGCCTTCGAGCCTTTGCGGGCCACCTGGTGCTTTGGCCAGCGCTCCGATGAGCGTGAACAAATCGCTTCGCTCGAAGCTCCCGACTTTACCTTGCCGGATGCCACCGGCGTTCAGCGCTCGCTCTCCGATTTTCGTGGAAAGAAGGTCTTGCTGGTTACCTGGGCCTCCTGGTGAGGTTGTTGCTACGATCTGCCAGGCTGGCAGGCAATCTACGAAGAGCTGCAAGATCGTAATTTTGAAATTGTCTCGGTTGCGGAGGATACTCGTGGCATGCAGGACGCGGGCATCTGGATTCAACAGGCAGAGCCCCAACCCACCTACGCGGTCTTGATCGACGAGCAGCATCTGGTTTCCAAGCTCTACAACATGGTGAATGTTCCAACGGGAGTATGGATCGACGAGCAGGGAAGAATCGTTCGTCCGAATGAGGCGGCCTATGTGGATAACCGCTATACCCATATTCATCGGCTTGAAGCTGCTCCCTATCTGGCGGCTCTACGCGACTGGGTAGAGAAAGGCGATCGCAGCTCCTACGTTTTTAGCGAAGAGCGAACGCGAAAGACGATGGCGATGCCGAATCCCGATTGGGCTCTGGCTGCGGCGGAGTTTGGTCTGGCCGAGCATCTTCACAAGGCTGGATATCTTGCCGAGTCGATTGCCCACTTTAAAGAGGCGCAGCGCCTCAATCCTGAAAGCTGGAACTATAAGCGGCAGGCATATCTGCTTTCGGACGCCAAGCGCGACTACGGCACGAGCTTTGGCAAGGAAGTGGCCAAGCTGGCAGGCAAGCCCTACTACGCTCCGCGCGACTTGCCTGGAGAAGCATTCACAGGGGACTGAGTTTAATCTTTTGAGGGAGAGGGGAATGACGAGACCCAGATTCATCCGTAGTATTTTGTTTTTCCTGATGTGCGGTGTTCTTGCGGCTTGCGTGCAGGCGAAAGAAACCCGCTCCACCGTCATCTACGAGGATGTATCCACTCAGATCGATTCCGCCAATGAAGATGCGGGACAGCTCTGGATCACCTCCACCGATCTCAAGCGGGCCACGCGCTTTGAAGTGAAGCCGCAAGGCGTTTGCCGCGATGAGTTATGTTTCCCGCTGCCCAAGTCGAGGAAGCAGGAGTTCGTACACGAAAACGCTGGGGCCAAGTGGTTCAATCTGACCGCCTTCGCCCAACTGGTGCACCAGCCGGTCGCGCACGATGAGGCTCTTTCCACCTGGTATTTTGGTCCTCGTGGAGACCAGCGGCAAGGGCTCGCTTCGCTGATTGCTCCCGATTTCAGCTTGCCGGATATGAATGGCAAGATGCATTCGCTTTCCGATTTCAAAGGCAAGAAGGTTTTCTTGGTTACCTGGGCCTCCTGGTGAGGGTGCCGCTACGACTTGCCAGGTTGGCAAGTGATCTATCAGCAGCTCAAAGATAAGAATTTTGAAATCGTTTCCGTGGCTCAGGACACCAACGGCGTGAAAGATGCCGGCAAATGGATCACCGACGCCAAGGCCGGCTACACCGTATTAATCGACGAAAAGCATCTGGTTTCCAAGCTCTACAACATGGTCAATGTCCCGACCGGCGTCTGGATCAACGAACAAGGGCGAATTGTCCGTCCGAATGAAGTAGCCTTTGTCGACGATCGTTTTAAGAACTTCACCGGCATGGATTCGGCTCCGTACCTCAGTGCCCTGAAAGACTGGGCGGAAAAGGGCGAGAAGAGCACGTTCGTGATGAGCGAGGATAAGCTTCGCGATAAAGTAGCGGTGAACGATCCGAATATCCTGCTTGCCTCGGCTGAATTTGGCCTGGGGGAACAGCTTTATAAGGCCGGGCATCTTCCGGAAGCCATACCGCATTTCAAAGAGGCCCAGCGATTGAATCCGAAGAGCTGGAACTATAAGCGGCAGGCCTACGCCCTTTCCGACGCCAAGAAGGACTACGGCACCACTTTTGCCGAAGAGGTTCAGAAATCTGGTGGCAGCAAGGTTTACTATGCGCCGCCCGATTTGCCGGCAAATGCCGGGCCGACGGAAGGATCAAAGACCGAAGGATCAAAAGATAGCAAGCCCAACAACTGACGTAAGGCTGGGAAAAGAGGGGGCGCGGCGTGGAGGCTGCGTCCCCTTTTTTATTTCGATTTTGTTTCGATGACACAATCGCTTGCGGGCCGTCTTTCTTCTGGAGATCCCGATTCGGAAGCTGCTAAAGCGTTTTCAGCCGACGACCGGATACAAAACGCTGAAAATGCTATATAACAAACAGTCTCACTCCCAAGGAGCTGAATATGCTACGCCGCCGGCGCCTTTTAGTCTTGTCGCTTTGCCTTTGTGCTTCGCTTCTCGTCTTTGCGCAGAAGCGTTCCATCACTGAAAAAGATTTGTTCCAGTTCAACTGGATCGGCGATCCGCAAGTATCTCCCGATGGCTCTCGCACGGTCTTCGTGAAGGTCACCGTCAACGAGAAGAAGGATGGCTATGACACTTCCATCTGGAGCGTTTCGACTCGCGGAGATGAAGCCCCGCGGCGCATTACCGATGGCAGTCATGATTCCTCGCCGCGTTGGTCTCCGGACGGTAAGTGGATTGTCTTTGTTCGCACCCCTGAGTCGCCGGCGGGTGGCACCAGTAGTAGTGGAGCCGTGCGGCCTTCCGGGCCGCAGCTGTATATGTTGCCGATGAATGGGGGCGAGTCCTGGCGGATCACAGATCTGCCCAGGGGCGCAGGCAATCCCGTGTGGTCGCCCGACGGCAAGATGATCGCATTCATCAATAGCGCCTCTCCGGATGATCTGGCTAAGCAACGCAAAGGCGACAAGGGCGAAAAGGACAAGGGAGAAAAGAAAGACGGCGAAAAAGCGGATGGCGAGAAGAGCAGCGCGGCAGAGGGTAGCGGCTCCAACGCTCCGGGCACGCCCGAGCACGAGAGCGACATTCATGTAATTACCCGCTCCGTATATCGCATGAATGGTGGCGGTTATCTCGATCCAAAGCATCCTCCGCACATCTGGGTAATGACCGCCCCGCAAAGCTCCGAGGACATGGCCAAACCCAAGCAGCTAACCAGCGGCCCCTATGCCGAAGGTCAGATTTTTTGGTCGAAAGACGGATCTCAGGTCTATTTCACTACACAGCGCGTCCTGGATGCCTCGTATGAGCTGCCGCACACAGACCTCTATTCGGCGCCTGCCACGGGCGGAGAGCCAACGAAGATCTCCTCGATTGATTTAGGTGTAAACGGCCTCTCCCTGAGTCCCGATGGCAAGCGAGTGGCGTTTTGTGCCTCGGTGAATGAGCCGGTTTACTCCTACACCGAACCCGATCTTTGGGTGATGGATTTGACCTCGGGAGCGAAACCTCACAACCTGACCGCCGACTACGATTTCGATATGTGCGCTGGAGTCGGTGGAGATCAGGGCACGCCCCGAGCCGCCGGTGGCGACCCGGTCATTTGGACACCCGATAGCAATCGCTTGATCGTCGTTACGGGGCGTGAAGGCAAATCCAACCTGGTAGAGGTGGATGCTTCTTCCGGAAAGATGACGGAGATCACCCGTGGCAACCAGGCAATCGAGAGGTATCGTGCGAGCGCCGATGCGTCCAAGTTGGTGGTTCTCATTTCAACCCCCACCAATATCGGCGACTTGTTTCTGGTGGAGCGTTCCGGCGGAAGCCCCAAACAATTGACGCATATTAATGAGAAGCTTTTTGCTCAGCTGAATCTCACGGCTCCCGAGGAGTTCTGGTACACCAGCTTTGACGGCAAGCGCATTGAGGCCTGGATTCAGAAGCCACCGGACTTCGATCCTTCCAAGAAGTATCCCCTCATTCTGGATATTCACGGTGGGCCTCACACGGCCTACGGCTACGTTTTTGATCATGAGTTTCAGTGGATGGCGGCCAAGGGCTACGTGGTGCTCTATCCGAACCCGCGGGGCAGCACCACCTACGGGCAGGAGTTCGGCAACATCATTCAGTACCACTATCCTGGCGACGATTTCCGCGACCTGATGGTGGGCGTAGATGAGATCGTGAAGAAAGGTTACATCGATGCCAAGAAGATGGGCGTGACCGGCGGGAGTGGTGGCGGCCTGCTGACCAACTGGGTGATTGGGCACACCGATCGTTTTGCCGCCGCAGTTTCGCAGCGCGACATCGCTAGTTGGGCCGCATGGTGGTACAGCGCCGATTTCACTCTTTTTCAACCCACCTGGTTCAAGGCTCCGCCTTTCCAGGATCCGCAGGACTATGTGAACCGCTCTCCTATTACCTATGTGCAGAACGTAAAAACGCCGTTGATGTTGATCCTGGGCGAAGCCGATTTCCGCACCCCACCAGAAGCTGGCGGCGAAGAGATGTTCCGCGCGCTCAAGTTTCTGAAAAAGCCGGTAGTCATGGTGCGTTTTCCTGGCGAGTCCCATGAGCTTTCCCGCTCCGGTCAGCCGTGGCACCGTATCGAACGCCTGGAGCACATCGTGGGCTGGTTCGATAAGTATTTGCAGGGCGTGAGCAAGCCCGAATACGACGACACAGAAGGATCGGCGTCCGTGATGAAAGCCAACGAATAATGAATAATGACTGATCAACAATGAACGACGAATGAAGTAATAAATAGCGGGGGCAGTGTGAGGCGAATCGTCAAACGAACAGTTCTTCCGATCATCGTGTGTTGCAGTCTTGGATTGTTGGGCGCTGTTGGTTTCGGCGGAAGTCTCGCCGCTTCAAATACCAAGGCCAATGCCAACGTCTACGATGTCATCATCAGGAATGGTCGAATCATCGATGGGTCCGGACGCCCTGCATTTTCCGGCAACGTCGGCATTCGCAGCGATCGCATCGTAGCCATCGGCAAGTTGGAAGGCGCGACCTCCCAACAAACGATCGATGCTTCGGGGTTGGTTGTTTCCCCGGGCTTCATCGACATGCTGGGCCAGTCGGAGACCGCGCTGCTCATCGACAACCGCGCCCTTAGTAAGCTCTCCCAGGGAATCACCAGCGAGATCACCGGCGAAGGCGGTTCCATTGCTCCGCAGAACGAACTTACCCTTGCCGCCCTTCAGCCAGCCATCGACCCCTACCACCTGAAAATAGACTGGAAGGACCTGGCTGGATATTTCAGCCGGCTTGAGAACAACGGAACCCCACTCAATCTCGGCACTTACGTGGGAGCGGCTCAGGTTCGCGAGGCCGTTTTAGGAGATGTGGATCGGGCGCCCACCAAACAAGAACTCGAGAAGATGGAGGCGCTCGTGGCTCAGGCCATGCAGCAGGGAGCGCTTGGGGTTTCCAGCGCGTTGATTTATCCACCGGGGCACTACGCGAAAACCGAGGAGTTAATCGCTTTGGCGAAGGTGGCTTCGCGCTACGGCGGCATCTATTCCTCGCACATGCGGAGTGAAGGACAGAGCGAGATAAAAGCAGTGGAAGAAGCCCTGCGGATCGGCCGCGAAGCTCATGTTCCGGTTGAGATATTCCATCTAAAGGTAAGCGGCAAAACCCGTTGGGGAGGTATGGCCAAGATTGTTGGAATGATTCAGGCGGCGCGCGACTCAGGTCAAGATGTTGCCGCGGACATGTATCCCTACGTGGCTGGAGCTACTGCCCTGGTCTCCAGCCTGCCGCCCTGGGTTGCGGACGGAGGATTGAATCCGCTGCTTGGACGGCTGCATGACCCCGCTGTGCGCGCCAAGATCAAAGACGAACTTGCTGGCGATCACTCCGATTGGGAGAATCTGTACTTTGATAGCGGCGGAGCGGCGGGAGTCATGGTCTCTTCCGTGGTAAATAAGGACTTGAAGCAGTTCACCGGAAAGACCGTCGCCCAGATTGCCGTTGAGCAAAATAAAGATCCGCTGGATGCCTTATTCGATTTCATTCTCGCCGATAACGGGCAATCGGGCGCGCTGTACTTCATGGCTAGCGAAGACGATCTCCAATATGGCCTGAAGCAGCCCTGGACGAGCATCGGCCTTGATGCCGGAGAATTGTCGATGGACGGCCCATTGTTTGAGCCGCACACCCATCCACGCGCATTTGGCTCGATGCCGCGTTTTCTCGGTCACTATGTTCGTGAACTCCATCTGCTCCCGTTAGAGGAGGCGGTTCGCAAGATCACGTCCCTGCCAGCGGAGCGGGAGCGGCTTTCCGGACGGGGGCTCTTGAAAGAAGGGGCTTATGCCGATATCGCTATCTTTGATCCGGCCACCATTGTCGACAAAGCCACCTACACCGAGCCCGCGCAAATATCGCAAGGGGTGAAATACGTCTTGGTGAATGGGCGTCTCGAATATGAAGACGGGCGTCTTACTGGAGTAAAAGCTGGCCGGGCGTTGCGGCATCAGGCGAAGTCTCGCCAATAAAAGCACGATCAGAGCGTCCGAATTTTCCGAGAATCAAAGCGCGGTTGTGCTTGTCGTCCACTAAGCCCCATAGAAATCAACAGTTTCCATCTTGCTAAGGATCCGGCGCGGTTATCTCCTCGGTAAGCAAAGTATTTCTTCGAAGGCCTATCAAATCGACCTTCAGCACACTCTACTTACTCATCTGGCCGAATTAACCTCGAGGAGAAGTCCGAAGTGAAAACTGCCGTTTTTCAAGTTAGCGAGCAGGGCGGAGCCGTGCGTTTGGTATGCCTGCAAGTTCCGCGATTGTGGTCCGCGCTACAACTCGAAAGCAAACTCATTGAACAAGCCGGCATGCATCGGAATATTCGGCTGCTTGGGCTCTTTGATGAAGTGCAGAACGCCGCCAATGTGGACGATGCGCGATTCCTGGTGCTGAAACCATCCGCTCAGCACTCGGTTTTGGAAAAACCACCCTCCAAGACCTCCTGGCCTGATATGATTCCGACCCATGAAGCGTGAGGCGGTCATTGTAGACGCCATCCGGACGCCACTGGGTCGCCGCGATGGCATGTTGAAGACATGGCATCCGGTGGATCTGTTGGGCCACACTCTATGTGGCCTGATTCAGCGAACCAATCTCAAACCTGAACTGATTGACGACGTGATCGCTGGCTGTGTCATGCAGGTTGGCGAGCAATCCGTGAACGTCGCCCGCAATGCCGTCTTGGCAGCAGGCCTTCCTGAATCCGTACCTGGAACGACTGTGGACCGGCAGTGTGGCTCCAGCCAGCAAGCGATTCATTTTGCAGCGCAGGGAGTGATCGCCGGTAGCTACGATATTGCGATTGGTTGTGGCGTAGAAAGCATGACCCGTGTGCCCATGGGGTCGTCTGCGGCTTCCGGTCCGGGCAAGCCGTTTGGCCCCCGTATGATGCAGCGCTATCACGATGTCCATTTCAATCAGGGCATCAGTGCAGAGATGCTCGCGGAGCGGTGGAAGTTGAGCCGGACGGAACTCGACGAATATAGCCTTGAGAGTCATCGCAGGGCAGCACAAGCCACAGAACAAGGCCGCTTTCGTAACGAAATCCTGCCCACTCCCGTGGAAACCGAACAGGGCGCGGTTGTCATGGAGAAAGACGAAGGCATTCGGGTTGGGAGCACGCTGGAGAAGATGGCGGGCCTGAAGGCGCCGTTTAAGTCCGATGGTGTGGTCACGGCGGGCAATTCATCCCAAATCACCGATGGAGCCGCTGCCGTCCTCATCATGGAGCGCTCTACTGCCGAACGTCTTGGCCATCGGCCCCTGGCTCGTTTTGTAGAGTTTGCTCTTGCCGCCGAAGATCCTGTTCTCATGTTAGGAGCCCCGATTCCGGCAACCCGCCGCGTGCTTGATCGCGCCAAGCTCAAGCTGGAAGATATCGATTGCATCGAAATCAATGAGGCCTTTGCCAGCGTCGTTCTCGCATGGCAGCGTGAAACGAAAGCCAATCTCGCTAAGGTGAACGTGAATGGCGGCGCGGTCGCTTTGGGCCATCCTTTGGGCGCAAGCGGAGCGAGATTGATGACGACCCTTGTGCATGAACTGCAGCGCAGCGGCGGACGCTATGGACTGCAGACCATGTGTGAAGGTGGGGGCATGGCCAACGCGACCATCATTGAGCGGCTTTAGTGATCCTGCACGCATTCTTCGAGTAACTCTTCATGTTTCATCCTTAAGTCATTGATTTATTAATCATGGATCGTTCATGATTGAACGTTAAAAAAAGACCAAAAGCGACCGGTAGAAGAATCACGGTGATCTTGTGAATTTGAGCCATTTTGGGGCGAGTCATTGGGGTTAAGTTATGGGGGTTAACTGATGAAGATTCAAGGTAAGAGTGCGCTGGTCACCGGAGGAGCATCGGGCTTGGGGGCGGCTACCGTCCGCACTCTGGCTGCTGCCGGCGCCAAGGTAGTAATCGCCGATATCAATGAGGCGCTAGGGCGTCAGTTGGCCGGCGAGTCTGGCAATTCGGTGTCCTTTATAAAAACGGATGTCACCAAAGAGGAAGAGGTACGAGCTGCCGTTGATGAAGCAGTCAAGATTCACGGCGGACTCCATATTGCCGTTGCCGCCGCCGGTATCGGAATTGCCGAGAAGCTGATCGGCAAGAATGGGATTCACGATCTTCAGAATTTCAACCGCGTTCTTCAGGTCAATCTGATTGGTACGTTTGATGTGATCCGGCGAGCCGCTCAGGCCATGACTGCAAACCAACCGGATGAAGGCGGCGGAAGAGGCGTAATCGTCGCCACGGCTTCGGTTGCTGCTTTCGAGGGACAAGTAGGCCAACTAGCCTACTGCGCGTCCAAAGGCGGTATCGTAAGTATGACCCTGCCTTTGGCGCGTGAGCTCTCCCGTCATGGCATTCGCATGGTTACAATTGCGCCTGGCATTTTCGAGACGCCGCTGCTTGGAACGCTATCGAAAGAAATTGTCGATGCTTTAAGTGAGCAGGTGCCTTTTCCCAAACGTCTTGGGCAGCCTTTGGAATACGCATCCCTGGCGCGGCACATCATTGAGAATGACATGCTCAACGGGTCTGTCATCCGGCTCGATGGCGCAATTCGCATGGCAGCCAAATAGAGCAGACCCGTTGATAGAAATGTGGGCTAGACGGTTACCGCGCTCGTAACCTGGCGCATCCATCCGTGGGTATCGGGCCGCGTGCCATACTGCACGCCTTGCACGTAATCAAGCAACTGATCCGCAATCGGACCAGTGGGCTTGGGTAGCACGCAGCTTGGTTCGTCTTCAAAAACAAACTCGCTGATCCCCACAATGGTTGCCGCAGTGCCGCAAGCAAATGCCTCTTGCAAATTGCCCGCCTTGCCTGCCGCTACGATTTCCTTGATGCTGATCGGGCGCTCTTCAACCGGGATACCCAAAGTGTGAGCGGCCTCAATCGCGGAGAGCCGTGTGATGCCCGGAAGAATGGTGCCTCCGAGCGGCGGGGTAACGAGCTTGCCGCCGATCACGACAAAGATATTCATGCCGCCCATCTCTTCCAGATGTCCCGTTCCCTGTGCGTCGAGATAGAGCACCTGGGCGCAGCCTTTTTGTTTGGCATCGTGGATGGACTTGAGCGTTCCAGCGTAGTTGGCCGAGGTCTTAATGCCTCCGGTGCCGCCTGGCGCGGCGCGCGCAACTTTCTTATCGACCCATACGCGGATCGCGCCTTTTCCATCGCGCATATTCGTGAAATAGGCTCCTGCGGGAACGGAGAGGACGAAAAAGAGCGCTTCGTTGCTACCGCGAACTCCAATGCACGGTTCATGGCCGATCATCGTGGGCCGCAGGTAGAGGCTTCCCGGCTTCGGAGGAACATAAGAAAGGTTGTTCGCAGTTGCTTCCGTAACTGCCTGGAGGAATGTCTCTTCGGGAAGAACAGGTAGAAGCATGCGTTCGGCGGAATCGCGGAACCGGCGCGCGTTTAATTCAGGACGAAACAGCGCAGCTTCTCCGCCTGGGCGAGTGAAGGCTTTCTGGCCTTCGAAGATAGCTTGACCATAGTGGAAGACGATTGCCGCCGGGTGCATTTCAAAAGCATGCAAAGGCTCGTAGCGCAAATCCGACCATTTTCCCGCCTTGAATTCTGCTGAAACTAGGGTTGGAGCGAACAGCTTGCCGAATTCAATGCGATCAACGGACGGCAGCGGTCCCGTCAACATATCCACTAGATCACCTCCGAGGAATATTCTCAGTGAATTATATAACCGAAAGGATCGGGATCAACTTAGAAAGAGCGCGTTTGAGCCATGAATTATGGCTTCTTTTCGCTATTTTGTCGAAAAAAATTTGGTTTTCGCCGCTTTCAAGAATCGGTTTATAAAGTGCCTCCCGTTCAAGGCAGGCATCTTCAATCGGAGCGCTTAATCCTTTCGGCGCTCCGCCATTGATCGAAGCATCGAAGCGTCGGAGCGTCGAAGGATCGAAAGGATCGCATGATCGCTTAATCGGATGATCGAATTCAAAAACTCGAACATGGAAGCTCCGCAAAGAATGAGGTTATGGATGTGTCCCACGGGTTTCTGAGCCGCCCTTAGATGGTAGTGGTGTAGTATTCTCCGCCGCGGCCGGAGCGGGGCGAATCTGCAAATACGCCTTGGGATTTGCGAGCATGACCGGCATGGCGGTGAATGGCTTGGAATAATCGTTGGCCGCGTTCCAGAACAGGAAGCCGATTCCTCCGTGCTCCTTCGAAGTGCTGACCTGCTTCAAGATGTATTCCGGAGAATAAGTCTTGGTGCGCCAATGGAAGGCTTGAAGCCAGGGGCGAAGCACCACTCCGGTACTGGAAGTCG
>DATGIO010000015.1:0-56500 GCA_035295685.1 Candidatus Angelobacter sp. | reverse complement strand
TTTTCTCCCGGAGCAATATCCCTATGAAACGTAGAGTTGTCGCCGAGCTTCTCGATACCGATCAAGGCAGCCCCGCCGAAGTGCATGGCTCGCTAGCCGACCTGCGCATGATCAATCGCCGTTTTGGCGGCCTCCGGTCTGCGGCGGAAATGCTCCACAGCCTTGCCTCCGCGCGGCAACTGAAAACGCTCTCCTGGCTCGATGTCGCAGGAGCCTCGGGCGATGTGGCCGCATTCGCCTCCGATTCGCTCGGGAAACGGGGAATCGCAGTAAAGCCGGTTTTGCTCGACCGTGCAGCCACCCATCTGAACCGTGCGTTTCCCGGCGTATGTGGCGACGCCCTGGCTCTGCCCTTTCCGGACAATAGTTTCGATGTGGTTTGCTGTTCGCTGTTCCTGCACCATCTCGAGCCGGCGGAGATCGTCGGCTTCGTAAATGAAGCGCTTCGCGTGGCCCGCCACGCCGTGCTCATGAATGACCTTGTGCGCCATCCCCTCCATCTGGCTCTGACGTATGCGGGCTATCTGCTGTACCGCAGCCGCCTCACCCGTCATGATGCCCCCGCATCCGTGCGCCGCTCGTATACAATTGAGGAAATACAAAAAATCCTCAGCCAGACGAGCGCGTTCACGATTGAGACGCGGCGATTTTTTCTATTTCGGATGGGAGTAACGGCGTGGAAAAGGCCGAGTACGACCTGATCGTGATAGGTGGGGGTCCAGCGGGCTGCGCATGCGCAATTGCCTCTGCTCGAGCTGGAGCCAATGTTCTGCTGCTGGAAAAAGATAGGTTTCCCCGGCATAAGGTATGCGGCGAGTTCGTCTCTCCGGAATCGCTGCAGCTTCTCCATTGGCTGCTCGGTCAAGATCTCTTTGCATCCAACCCGGCCATTCGTTCCGCCCGTGTCTTCTCCGGAAAAAAGATCGCGTCGCTGCCGATTCGGCCCGCTGCGAGAAGCATTGCCCGCTACGATCTGGATGCGAGCCTGTTGCAATCGGCCCGCTCCTGCGGTGTGCGCGCTGAAGAAGAGGTGACCGTCAAGACTGTGGAGCGGAACGGCATCTTCCTGGTGAATACTCGTGAAGTTAAATCTCGAGAAGCTGAGTCCGGAGAACGCTCATTCACTTCTCGCGCTGTCGTTAACGCCACTGGGAGATGGTCTCATCTCAACCACATTGTTCCCAATCGGCGTCCCTCCGGTAATGCTGCTGAGATGCCGTCTGCCCGCCTGCATACCCAGGATTCGCCGAGCGCCATGGCCTCGCCAAAGGTCCAAGACTCGTTGGCACAAGAGTTTCGGCAAGACTCTACGCAAAGCGCTTCGCAAGACCTTTCGAAAGACGGCGGCTCTCCGAAGTGGATCGGCCTGAAAGCCCACTTTGCGGAAGAGCAGCCGAACCCGTCTGTCGATCTCTATTTCTTCGATCAGGGGTACTGCGGCGTGCAGCCCGTCTCCGAAAACGCTGTGAATGTCTGCGTGATGGTGCGCGCCGATGCTGCCCGCTCCCTTGATCAAGCATTCTCACTGCATACGGCTCTTCATGAACGCAGCCGCCGCTGGCAGCCTCTCTTTTCTGCCGTTGCCACTTCCGGGCTATATTTCCGAAAGCCTCGCACCTATCAGGATGGCATGCTCCTGGCAGGCGATGTCGCTGCATTTATCGATCCGTTTGCCGGAGATGGAATATCGCTGGCCCTGCACAGCGGCGTGCTGGCCTCGCAGGCGCTCACGCCCTTCTTGGAGGGTACGATCGGTCTCGAACAAGCTTTAAAAATCTACGAGAAGAACTACCAACACCGCCTCGCTCCAGCTCTTCGCAATGCGGCACTGGTGCGCCGTGTGCTTGCAGCGCCCCGGTTCGTTCGATCTTTGATCATGAATTTGATTGGAATGCGCATGTTCGCGGACTCCCTGGTCCGCGGTACCCGGATTGGGGCTCTCGGCAGTGGGCACACGGTAGGGTGGGGCGATGGGCAATGGGCGTCCGAATGATCGGCTGTCTTGGCGAATGGATTCCTGTTTATATAAACGATCCGATTACTGCTTGCGGAGCGTAGCTTGGGCAGTTGGTTATTGTGTAAATCGTCGTGCGCTATAGCGAGCTAATTCATAAACCGTCGGAGCCAAACGATTGTGTTTAACACTTCCAAGTACCTGAGTAGACGTGTACGGATAAGCAAGAGGGGTAGTGTCTTGCGTGTGCGCATAGAACGCCAGAATTCCAGAGATTACTACTGCTGGGTGGTGTGCTTCAGCACTATAGCGCTCGCATTGTTCTACAACATGCTTTATGGTGCTACTTTGCTGCACCCTGGCGAGGCTCTCTACATATTGCCATTATTCGTATTGGGGCTAACAGGCTATATTCTGGCTCTTGCGATTGCTATTTGGGGCGCGTTCGGTGTGGAGGAGATTGTCATGGAAGCGGGCGTGCTTCGATGGACATGCACGGCGCTGAAATGGACTCGCACACGCGAAATCCCCTCTGTGGACATCACGGAAATCAAAGCAATTACCCCTTGGTATGGCCTCGACAACACGGTTGAGCTGACTGCCAATGGAAGGTGTCTAACGATTGGGGATAAACTGCTGCACGATGAAGCTATCCAACTCGCGCACGAATTGCGCCAGGCAATCGCGCGCATCGGCTATTCGTCCCCCCAAAGTGATTTCGCTCGTTGAACACCCCTGGTATTCGATCAGGTCGTTTTTTTCATTACAGCCGCACCTATCGCCCCTGTTTCCTTACTTCAACGCCCCGTTGATGAAATTGCCGATATCCTTGCGCAGAGCCGCTAATGATTCATCCTGGATATACATCATGTGACCCGCGCTGTAATAGCCGAGGCTGATCTGGCTGTGCTCCTTTGCACTCAGGCCGATATGACTGAACGTGTATGCGGTAGCATAGTAGGGCGTGGCGAGATCGTAAAATCCTGAGCCGACAAACACCTTCATAAAAGGGTTCTTCTGGAATGCATCCCGCAGCAACTGGGCGGTATCCACAAAACCGTTGTTGGCAGAGCCCCAGTCCCATTCGTTGAAGCCGAAGCCTCCACCCAATATGTAATATTCCAGGTCCGACTTATACCCAAGCTCTGTCCTTACATATTGGTTGAACATGGCGGTGTACGGTGGACGGATCGCCGCGAGGCTTGGATCAACGTCGTTGGTCTCGGAGATCAGTGACTTATCGGTTCCGAGAAACCGGCTGTCGAGCCTGCCTACGGTTTGCTTGCGGTCGCGCAAGAGCTCTTTGGTGAAGTGCGGTTCGTCGATCCTCAGATCAGACTGGTCGATGTACGTCTTGCTCAAACCTGTGTAGCGGGATAGGCGATCGATCACTGCGCTACGCTCCTCCCCGGTCAGTCGGTCGCCTTTCGCGAGTGCCTCGGCATAGCTGGTGGAAGCCCATGACTCAACCTCGCTGCGCAATTTTGCATAGTCCTGAGGAACGTCCGGCCCCAGTTTTTTGTGATACCAGGCTGTGGTTGCAAAGGTCGGCAGATAGAGCACGTAAGGAAGATCGTTGCCCGGAGCGAACTCTAGCGTTTGAAAATTCAGTACGCTGGAGATAAGCATAACGCCGTTGAAGGCAATGCCGTGTTCTACCAGATAGCCGGAGAGTCCCGCCGCCCGCGTAGTGCCATAGCTTTCGCCCACCAGGAACAGAGGCGACGACCACCGCTCCGAGCGCCCAAGATAGAGCCTGATGAATTCGCCCACCGATTCAAGGTCTTCGCGCACGCCCAGGAACTTTTTCTTCAGTTCGTTCTTTACCGCGCGGCTGTAACCGGTCCCTACCGGGTCGATGAACACCAGATCGGTTTGGTCGAGCCATGTGTAGTCGTTGTCCACCAGTTGATACGGAGGGGCGGGCATCATGCCCTCGGGTTGCATCCGCACCCGCTTGGGCCCAATGGCTCCCATGTGCAGCCAGACCGAAGCCGAGCCGGGGCCGCCATTGAATGAAAAGGTCAGCGGACGGCGCTCCGCGGATGTTTGGCCATCGAGTACGTAAGCCATGTAAAAGATGTTGGCCTCAATCTCGCCGTCGTTGCGGTTGCGAATGGGCATGAGGCCCGTCGTTGCCGTGTACCGAAGCACCTTGCCGTTCACATGGATCTCGTGATGCGTGACCACTGGTGTTTGATCGCCGGGCTCCTTCTTGGCGTCAACGGTTTTGGTGTCACCTGCGGCTGGCTTGGCAGGTGTTGGAGTGGGCTGTTGAGCAAAAGTAGGGAGCGTGAAAAATACAAGCAACGCATAGCAATAGGGCAGGAAGCGGCGCATTCGTCAGACCCTCGGTTTTGGGCATAGGATGAAACGGCAAACTCTTAGACTGGAGTGAGTGTAGAAGGGAAGCGAAAGAGCGGCAACCCTTAAAGCATTTCCGGACGTAAATGTGCCCAGGATGAAAACTGGGATGGCTTTTCCTTCCTGGGCTACCCCTTCGTCCGCCAGCAAACGTCCGCCATCAAGCGTCCATTTATCAAAACCAATCACTTCGGATGAGACCGAATCACCGATTGCTTCAGGCGGGTGCCGACCCCCGCTAGCGAGTGCCTGTTTCCGGCTCCACTATCTAGGAGCGGAGTAAATGGCTGTTGCGCTTCGCTGTACTTTCTGGCCCTGAAGATCATGCAAGCCAGCAGCACGAGGATGAGCAGCATCAGGAAAACGAACCGAGTGCCGTCTTCCGGTCGGGGGCCATGGGGAGACATTAAAAGAATTAGATGCAGCTCTGGATGAAGCCGTGTAGCGGTGGTGGGCCGTTGCCAAATATAATCCGCTGTTAATGTCTACAATGAGAGTGAAATGATGGCAGCCTTCGTTCCCGACCTCGCCCGACTAGCGCTCGAATGTGAACCAGAAGGACTCACCCTTAAGAACAGCGGCAGGATTGCCGCCGAGGTTGCCAAGATCTTTGCCGTTCATCCGGAGGATGTGGGAATTCTACGGGTGGAGAACGACTGCCTGGTTTTCGCACATCCGCACAAGCTGCACAATGTGGGCAGAATTCCGCTCAACTCTTCGAGTGCGGCGGCAGTGCGTACCGTGACCAGCAAGCATCCGGAGATCATGAACAACTTTATCCGGACGCGCCACGCGACGTTTTTCGAGATGGTGGATGTGCGCGATCCAGCCATGGAATCGAAATCCACGGAAAGCAACCCCGCGGTTGCCGACAAAAACAAAGCTAAGAAAAAAGAAGAACAGATCATTCAAAAAATGATGTCGGCTCCGGTGATTGGCGAAGGAAAAGTGGCGGGAGTGATTCAGGTTTGTCATAAAGGCTCCAGCGCCGCTGCTTCCGGACCGGACTTCACTCCCGCCGATCTGCAAAAACTCACGGTCATCGCCTCCACTGTGGCGCGCTGTTTCAAGTAAAAGCTCGAAGCCTGATGCGGGAAATCCGCACGTCGGGTTCGACGAGCAGAGAGATGGTTTCACTACAGTATCCCCTCCTCCTCTACTATCTTGTCCATTCGGCAAGTTTGTCGATTAGGCAGCCCTCCGGGTGTCATATCATCGAAAGTAAAGGCTACCCAAAGCCAAGGTCCTAAAGGAGAGCGCTCCCGATGCAATTTGCCCTATTGATTTATGAGTCGCCGGAAGCATTCGTCAACCGGAAGAATGTCCCAAACGATCCCTATTTTGGAGCATGGAAGGCCTACTATAAGGCGCTTCTGGAATCGGGCAACTACATCGCCGGAGACCCTTTGGAAGTGCCGGAGACGGGAACCACCGTGCGCATTCAGGAAGGGCAGCGGAGTTTGCAGGATGGCCCCTACGCCGATGCCAAGGAGCAGCTGGGCGGATTCATTATTCTCGAACTCCCCTCTCTGGATGCTGCCTTGACCTGGGCGGCGCGTTGTCCTGCGGCTGCCATCGGCGCCGTGGAGGTTCGGCCGCTCGCACCTGAAATGAAGCAGCGGCTTTCCGAATGAGCCAGCAGCAGGATGCCGGCCGGACCATCGAGCGCGTGGCTCGCGAATCCTATGGCCGGCTCGTGGCTTATCTTTCCTCTCATACTCTCGACCTTGCGAGCGCCGAAGATGCTTTGAGCGACGCCTTGGTGGCCGCTCTCGCCACTTGGCCGCGTGACGGCGTTCCTCAAAACCCAGAAGCCTGGGTACTAACCGCCGCTCGCCACTCGCTCTTCAACCGGTTTCGCCATGAAAAGGTTGCCTTAGCAAGCCAACCAACGCTGCTGTTCCTCAGGGAGAACGCCATGGATAGCACCTCATCCAGAGATTTTCCGGACGAACGATTAAAGTTGCTCTTTGTTTGCGCTCATCCGGCAATCGATCGTTCTATGCACACACCGCTCATGCTCCAGACGGTCTTGGGCCTCGATGCCGCGCGCATCGCTCCAGCCTTTCTGGTTTCACCTGTCACCATGAGTCAACGCTTGGTGCGGGCCAAGACCAAGATCCGTGCCAGCGGCATTCCCTTTCAAGTGCCGGAGGAAGAGGAGTTGCCGCAGCGGCTCGCCGCTGTCCTCGAAGGCATATATGCGGCTTTCGGAATCGGGTGGGATGACATGGCTGGTGTCGATCAGCGCGGGCGGGACTTGGCTGAAGAGGCGATCTGGCTTGCGCGCGTCCTGTTGCAATTGATGCCCGGACAAGGAGAAGTTCGCGGGCTGCTGGCTCTCATGCTCCATTGCGAAGCCAGGCGTTTGGCGCGGCGGTCTCATGGCCGTTATGTTCCTTTGTCCGAGCAGGATCCTAGCCAGTGGTCCCTTGACCTTATGGAAGAAGCGGAGCGCCATCTTGCTGAGGCGGCGAAGGGCAGGCATTCGGGCCGCTTTCAGCTTGAGGCGGCGATTCAGTCGGTCCATGCTGAGCGCGCCCGCACTGGCCGCACCGAGTGGGCCGCGATCGGCATCTTTTATGAGCATCTTGTGAGGATTTCCCCAGCCTTAGGCGCGCGCATTGGTTACGCTGCCGCTCTCGCCGAGGTCAGTGGTCCCCATGCGGCATTACGAGTCCTCGATTCGTTGGATCCGAAGTCGGTCGCGGGCTACCAGCCCTATTGGGCGGTGCGCGCTCACCTCCTTCGGCAGCTTGGCAGGGAAGATGAGGCCGCCGGGGCCTTCGAGCGAGCCATTGGTTTGGCGGAAGATCCGGCAGTCCGACAATTTCTTCTCCAGAAAAGGTCTGATTTTCTCTCCTGATTTTGTCGAAATCGCGCTCCTGAATGTGTCATTCCAATAGAGCAGCTTAAGAGGCCGCTTGCGGAGGTGGGCGATGTGTCCATTCTGTTTGTCGACGCTCGGTCTCATCGTTGCCGGCGCGGTCACGACGGGTGGGATTGCAGCCCTTGTAGTGAAAGTGTCCCGCCAAGAGAACGGCGCGAAAGCAACATTGTCGGAATCGAATCGAGAAGAGGATCCAAATGCTAACGAACACAATCGAAAACCCGAAAGTAGTGTCGCGGAATGAATGGCTCGCAGCTCGCAAAGATCTTCTGGTCAAGGAAAAGGAGCATACTCGCCGGCGCGACGCCCTCAACGCCGAGCGGCGCGCTCTGCCCTGGATTAAGATTGAAAAGGAATATATCTTCGACTGCCCGGCGGGAAAGGTAACACTCTCAAACCTGTTCGACGGACGCAGTCAGCTTTTCATCAAGCACTTCATGATGGGACCGGGCGCTTCCACGCAGTGTGTCGGCTGCTCTTTCGAGGTCGATCACGTGGAAGGCATCCTTGAGCATCTTCAAAATCATGATGTCACTTACGCTGTGGTTGCGCGGGCGCCGATTGAGGAGATCGAGGTTGTTCGCCGCCGCATGGGATGGAGATTCCCCTGGGTATCCTCTTATCATTCCGATTTTAACTACGACTTTCATGTGTCCTTCACGCGTGAGCAGGTTGCTGCCGGTCACGCGCTTTACAACTATGGAAATGCGCCGGAATGGGCCGGAGAGATTGAGGATCTTTCAGGCGATAGCGTCTTTTTCAAAGATGCGTCCGGCCAGATCTACCTGACCTATGCAACATTTGGCCGCGGCGGCGAGGAGTTTCTTGGAGCCTACCGTATCCTCGATGTCATGCCCAAAGGCCGCAATGAAAACGGTCCCTACCACAGCCTGGGTGATTGGGTGCGTCCGCGAAACACATACGGCAATGGAGGCATGGTGGAGCCCAACGGGCGTTACCACCAGCCAACCTGCGGCTGCGCCGCCCATGGGAGTGGTCGTTGATGAGTAGTGTCTCTGCTGTGAAGAATCTTTTTGAGCCTGCGGCTGTTGCGGAAGTCCAGCAGCGCATCGCAAGCATGAAATCGGATAGTGAGCGCCAGTGGGGGACAATGAGTCCCGCGCAGGCGCTCGCCCACTGCTCCGCATCCATCGCGATGGCATTGGGCGATATCCGTGAGCCGCGAGTCTTCATTGGCCGTCTGCTCGGCCCGCTTGCAAAGAGGTCCTTGCTGGTGCGTGGCGAGCCCATGCGCCGCAATGCCCTTACGCCCAAAAGCGTTGAAGTGCGGGATAACCGTAACTTTGCCTCGGAGCAGCGGAGGCTCAGTGAGTCCGTGGATCTCTTTGCCTCGGGCGGGCCGGAGCGCTGTTCACGGCATCCGCATTTTTTCTTCGGCCCTCTTACGCCCCAGGAGTGGGCGACCTTAATGTACGTCCATCTCGACCATCACCTGCGGCAATTCGGTGCGTGATTCTGGATGGGCGGAGACGCGATGGGATGGCCCGTCTTTCTTCAGCCATTCGTGGCAACACTGCGGGATAGATAGCGCCGGTGCTTGAGGATTGAATGCCACGACAGGGCAATTTCAAGAGACGTGGCTTGGCCCCAAACTTTAAGGCGCGGCGCTGGCACGGCCAAGCGTGTGCGTTGCAAGTTACCGGTCGACCATTTTTTGTAGCTGTTCGGAGTAACGAGCACCCTGTACTTGAACTTCGGAGACGGATGTTTCAAGCTCACGGAGGTCCGCTGATGTAAGCGCCACATGACCAGCGCCGATGTTTTCTTCCAGGCGATGCAGCTTCCTCGTCCCGGGAATCGGCACGATCCAAGGCTTTTGCGCTAATAGCCAGGCGAGCGCTATCTGAGCGGGCGTCGCATTAATTTGCCGTGCAAACTGTCCCACTCGATCGGCCATTGCCTGATTCGCTTTCCGGTTTTCCGCTGTGAATCGGGGGAGCAGATTGCGAAAGTCATCCGCGTCGAACTGCGTGTGTTCGCTGATCGTACCTGTGAGAAAGCCTCTGCCCAAGGGACTGAACGGCACAAAGCCGATTCCCAGTTCCTCAAGGGTTTGTAGCATCTTGTCTTCAGGCTCTCGCCACCAAAGCGAGTACTCGCTCTGGAGCGCGGTTACCGGTTGAATCGCATGTGCGCGGCGAATCGTTTGTATGGACGCTTCCGAGAGCCCAAAATGCTTCACCTTGCCTTCGTGGATCAACTCTCTTACCGTACCGGCAACGTCTTCGATCGGAATGTTCGGATCGACGCGATGCTGATAAAAGAGATCGATAACGTCGGTCCTGAGCCGACGCAGAGACGCCTCAGCCACCTCCCGGATATGCTGCGGGCGGCTATCTTGGCCCACTGGTTTTCCGTTGGTATCCAATTTGAAGCCGAACTTGGTTGCGATCACAACTCCGGCACGCGCTGGAGAGAGAGCTTCACCCACCAGATCTTCGTTGGCGAAGGGGCCGTAGGATTCCGCTGTATCGAAAAATGTCACGCCCAAGTCGACGGCTTTCCGAATCAGCGCGATTCCCGACTGTCGATCGATTCCGGGTCCATAGCCTCTCGTGAGTTCCATGCATCCAAGACCGATGGCGGAAACCTCAAGATTGCTTGTTCCTAGCTTGCGATATTGCATTCTTTCTCCTTCTCGGATCGGATGGAATCGAAACAGCATCGACCGCTGGCCGAACGGCGATGATAACAAAGTCCGAGGACACAAGGCCGAAAGCTTCTCGAAGCAGAGCGTGCATCCCGTGCGGAACGGGTCTGGCAGAGCTTACCGGTCAATACTCTTGATTTGCTACCGGCTCAGTCGCCTCGCAAGCAACTTACAAATCACACCCGCTTCGCCCGGTTCCGCTCCATCGTTGGCCCATGATGGTGACCATAGCCCAGTTTTCCTTTTCTTTGAATTTTTTGCGGACTGTCAGCATTGCATCGCGCAAAGCGCCTGCCTTGTCGCTAGTGCGCTGGTATGCTTCATGAAAAGCGCGCATGAGTTCGTAGGTGGCGCGATCATTGATCGGAGCAAGGGCCACAACAATAGTGGAAGCACCGGCCGCAAGCAGGCTGCGGGATAGTCCTAGAATGCCGTCAGCGCTGAGCCGGCCTAGTCCCGTGTTGCAGGCGCTCAATACTACTAAATCGGCGTTCCAGCGTTGCACAATGAGTTCGTCGGACCACAGCAGGCCGTCGTCACCATCCTCCGGCGCGAGCGCAATTGCCCCAGGCATCCCTCCGGACATCGGTTGGCAAAGGCTGCCGTGGGTAGCCAGGTGGATGATCTCGCATTCAGGAGCATTCCTGAGTATTTGTTTCTTCGTCGCCGCTGCTCCGACCAGCGCTTCGACATGGTACATCTCTGCGATCTCTTGCGCCTCGCGCTTCGAGCCTTCCAAATTCGGGAGATCAAGGCTGGGATCGAACTTCGGGTTTCCAGCCACCAAAACACCCGCACCCCGCTTACTTGCCATAGTTGCTTCACGGGAGCGTAGCTTCAGCAGAATGTTGATCGAGGGAGCGGTCATGATCGTGTGCCTGTCAATCAGATAGGATCCATCCGATCGCATCAATGCTGCGAACGGCACCGTATACAGATCCAGATGCGGTATGAACACCACGGTCTCGTTGCAGTCAGAGGGTAGAAGGTCTTCGATTGGATTGATAAGCATCTCGTGCAGCAGCCGTAGCCATTCTTCGGGCCAAACCCCTCGGTCCTCTGGATCCTTGGGATGGAGGTTCAGATACGGAGTCACAAGGATATCGGCCATGACTTGCTTGGCCTGGATGTCTCCATTGAGTACGGCGATCCGGTGGGTGAACGTTTCAATGGGAACGTGACGAAAGAAGCGTGCCCCATTGGATCGGAACACAGCAATGGAGAGGTGTTGTTCGATCTTTACTTCATGGTCAGCAAGTACTGGTCTCCATAGGTGTGAATACTCAACGACTGTTGAACCTATCTCCTCTGCAAACGCGGCCATTTTTTCGCAAGTGATTGGCTCGTAGTTCCCATCGTGTGCGCCATCGATCAGGTCGGCAAGCTGCCTGGCGCGAAAACGTTCGCCGACTTCCACGGACTGTTCCCGTCTGCCCATGGTCATCAAAACCGATTGCAATTGTTCGAACGCAAGGAGATTCAGATCTGCGAAGCCAACCTTTTCGTTATCGCGATTGCCGATCTTGAGGCGGGTAGCCTCCAGGCGTCTGGTTGCTTCTTCCAGAAGGCGTCTAGACTGCTCATATTCGCCGATGGAATGGCAAATTGTGCCGAGACGGACAAGGCCCAACTCATACACGCGCACATTCCCTACTTTCTCCGCCAGTTGGGTGCCCTGTTCCGTCAAATCTAAGGCATCTTCTAAATTTCCTCGGAACCATTCAATGGTCCCCAGTGTGATCAGGGCAAACTCGATGTCGGTTACCCGTTCCGGAAGGGCGCGCTGAATGGAAAGAGAACTATTGAGCGCTTTGGCTGCCGCGTCGAGAGCAAAAAGATGCACGAAAAGGGTTACGCCTTCGGCGCCCAATATCTCTGCCTCAAGCCCCTTCGCGCCCGCCTGCCGGGCAAGCTCTTCGGCATGGTGAAAACATTTCAGCGCAGCTTCCGTCTTTCCCAAACCGCCGAGAGCGCAAGCCCGAAGATAGGCCATCGGCGCCGCGGCTCTTGGATCGACGACCGGCATCTCGTCTGCAGATGCATCCAGCACCTGGATCGCTCTATCCCAAAGACCCACGGCCAGGTAGAGAGGCGCCAATGCCATAGTAGTCATCATCACGTACCGGCCGTCTCCCTCTGCCAGTTCCCAGGCGCATTCGGCGCATTGGACGGCCCGGCCGAAATCTCCAGTCACGCGATACGCAGTCGACAAAAACCCCAGAGTCGAGATTTCCTTGAATGGGTTCCCTAGCCTGCGCGCTGCTTCCACGCCGCGCTCCCATGGCTCGATGGTCTCAAGCCAGCGCCCCAGGTTTTCCAAGCCCCGCGTTGCAACCACAATTGCTTTGATCTGTTCTTCGTAGTCACGGATTCTTGCAAACTCCTGTTCCGCCCGAAATGCCATGTCGATGGCGGCCTGGGTCTTTTCCGACACAACATCGTGCTTCAGGAGCCTTTCAGCCCCGTGCAAAAGGGATTGACCTCTTATTTGTCCACCTGACCACTGCCACAATGAAATTTTTTGATCGATAGTCATGATGCTACCCTCCCGGCTGTGGTTCTGGGATTTGTTGGTGCAATACGCCTCAATTGGTTACGAATCGGGGTGCCACCGACTACAACATGCCCTTCACGGTCTTTCGATTGTAGGGGGTTCTGCAACTCTAAGGTGCTTCAGGTTCCTCCATTCTGCTTGCCGGCTTCGACGAACGCTCCATCGACAATGCCCGGATCGCGGGATGGTCGTGGCGATGGAAGCGGATGCTGCATTTCAGCAGGTGGTAAATATCAACGATGCCAACCTCATTAAAGACACCGTAATGATTAACTCGTGTATCGAGCAGACTGCGGGATCGAGGGCATGAAACTGTATTCGCGGAAACTGATGGCATGAAGCCCAAATGGGAGAACAGTGAGGAATCGTGCGTTACGACGGCCAAGAAAAGAACGTCTTCAGCTTTGCATCCCGTCGTGCACCTCAAATTCGTAGAACGAAGCGAATACCTCGTCTGCTCCAAGGCTGGCGAACTCGCGGATTTTCATTGCAATTTCCGTCGCTGGAACGAGGAATGGCGTTTGAAGATCTTCGGGCTCTTGTTGGCTCCAATGAAGCGCCGCTGTCCTTTGAGCGAGCACCACAAGACAGTTGCGGCTAGGCGGCTCGCCTACCGGTAGCGATCCGTCTCCGGGGGGAAGGGTCGTCGGGCCTGCGGGCATGCGGTCGGCCATGCCGAGTAGAGGGTCGAGACAATAACACGAGTACAGGGTGGATTCGGTTCCCTGAATAAGAAGGAACGTGGCATGTGCGGACCAAGGCAGGTCGGCCGTAATCTTCACCTCTGAGTGGATTCTGAATCGTGGATACTTTGGACGTGGCTTTAATCCGAAGGTTCGGCGTCCATTGACGATCTCGGCAGAGAGGGCTCCCGGCGTCGCAATGGGTCTAAGTTCGGCAAGAATATCCGGTGGCGATGGCAAGCCATGTCTATCATTCAGTCGCCGCCATTCCTCCGTGGCCTGGGGGTCTCCATGAATCAGGAGATCGTAAAGTCGTTCTGCATACTCGCAGGCCGGAACATTAAGGTCCAGCTCCCAGTTTCTGACTGTGCTTTCGGCGATCCCAAGCTTCTTAGCCAATTGCGGGTAGCTTGACCTTTGGAGAAGGCGCCGTCGCTCAATGAACTTCCCGAGGGTCTCGGGAAAACAGTCGCTTGCGGGAATGGCGAAGCAATCCAGGTTGTGCCGTCCAAGAAATTCAAGAAGAACATCGGACAAAATCAGGCGCGAGACCGCGCTGGTGTTTCCTCCCAGGTACGCCATACCTGCACAGAACCATTGATCTTTGACCTTCAAGAGCAGTGGGCCTCCGCTCATGCCGGAGGAGAGCCCCTGGCCCATCTGAATATTGAGGGGCTGCCCGGTTGTAAGGCTAGACACAGGCAGGATCGATCCTTCAACCGGACACTGAACCAACTGCCCCGACTCGATTTTCGAGAACCCAATGACAGAAGCCTTTGCTCGCGCAAATTCTGCAATGTGGCTCACTCGTAGTCCGGAAACGAAGGATAGGGGTCTGGCATCGACGGGCCGGTCCAGGCGAAGCAGGGCAATATCGGGACGATCGTAGGCCACAATGTTCGCGCGCCGATGGACTGGAGTTTGCGAGTCCGTTTCCAGGTTGACCATCACGTCGAAAATGCGCAGGTTGTCTCTCCCCGGGTCCCATGTTTCCGCGGTTATGTCCAAAACCACGTGCGCGCAAGTCAGAACATGATCGGGAGTGACGAGCATTCCACTCCCTTTGAGGAGTGGCACCCCCTCGTACTTCATCATGATTTGCGCCATAAAGGCGCAATCTGGCGGCATTCTATTTCTCCGTTTCGTCGCTGCTCGCGGTTACGTGTTTTTGTTCGCGGACGGCCATACGATTGCTGTTGTTCAGGTGAGCGGCATAAATGAATTCCACGAGCTTTGAGACCCGCTCATTCTCCCATTTTTGGGTGTCTTGAGATGGCCCGGCCAATGCTTGCTGAACGGCAAGCCCCATAAGGTACTCGCTGTCTTCAATGACACGAGGGTGTAGAGTTGGGCGTTCCTCTACATCGCGATGCCAGAAAACGAAGGTGCCCATTTCTGTATGCCGCAGCATACGTCGTATGTCATCCGATCTCATCAGTTCGGTAACCAGGCTGTCAAAGTCGGGGCATGCGCCGAGAACTAGGCTCCCACTGCTGTTTCTGGGGTCCTCATAGTGGCCGTTAGGGACGGAAATGCCTGCGACATACCGCGAGCCCTTCTCCCATGGGTCGTATATTTTGTCTTTTTCGTTTTGTTCTTTGCGCCTTTCCAGCCAGTCCACTGGATGTTCATTATCTTTCAATTCGGGAACCACCGGTTCGTTGCGCTCTGAGTCCGGTTTCTTGAAGAACCTTCTGAATATTGCGTGCTCCACCCACTTGCTTCCATAAGGCTCGCGTGTGGTAACGGCGAGATGCCGCTCGCGGATATGCGGTTGGCGGGGCTTCTTAACGTCTTTTTTATCGTCATCCTTTTCATCTTCTTTTTTATCTTTAACATCGGCCGTGACGACAATTTCGAGCCGCCAGCGCCTGGACCTCCGTATTTCAGAGTTGGCGGGTGAATACCGGTAAACCCATGTGCGTTCGGAGAACCGGACCACTGCCGGGGTTTCGCCCTCGAAGACGATTGGATCGTTGGGTTTCCGGTCGAATCCCACTCGCATGACCGTGGATTGATGTTCCAAGGGCACAGCTCCGATTTCCTCTGAGTCGTCGGGGCGAAGAAATATTTTTGGTAAGGCCTGGTCAAGCGGAATGACTCCCATAGAGTTCTCCTTCTCATGGCTGTCGCGCAATCAAGGTTTGCTTGCTCCTCCCTCAACAGTGCTCAGAGAGGCTCCACACGGATCGAGGCACCTGGCGGTTCAGTGGCCTAAAGCGTTGTCCCCTAACTGTAAGCGGGAGTCAAGGCCACCGTGCGGCTTCCTCCGAAGAAAAGCCACACGAGATCCATGCAAACAGGATGCCGTAATGCTGATCGTTTCCGATGTGGATGCCCAGGAATTCGGATCGCCTCGCCGACTTCTTCGCCCCGGTTCCCTTTACGAGAGAAAAGCGGCCCAGTCGAATCAATATGTGCGCAACGGCGGGTCAACGTTGGCCCGAATACCTTGGTGAACCGGCGCGCATGCTTCCTATATATGTGTGCAATGGGTTGTTCGTTACAGAATTCTCATCTCCCGCTAGACTACAGAGACATTCTATTCATCTGGACGCCTAGTAATAAGAGGATCGACGGGTATCCGCATCGGAAATGTCCTACTCATTTGCATAACACTCGCAAACGGTTCCCAGGCTTCCGTATAATCCTTTGTTGCTCATCGCCGTTCGTTGTGCACAGAACGCGGCGCCGAACCCATCTTATGGCAGGACACCAAGTCGAACCCAGCATTGACGAGTATCTCCGCAAGAGACTGATGCCGGTTGAGGGCGCCATTCCCCAACTCGTCGGTATTGATATGTATGGTAATTCCATTCCCGCCGGGCCAGTGGGCGGCGATCTTTTTGAGTACATTAACTTTCAGCAGCGTTACAACATCGACGCGCGCATCGCGCGCTCTCTCACGCTGTCCCAAGAGTATTTGGAGCCTCTCCTCGCGGGCCGGAACCCGCGTAATTCGGTGGACGCGCATGTAGAGTGGTTGCGTTCGAAGCCCGGCTACACCGATTCCACCGCAGCAGAGTACCGGAGGGCGAAAGGCTCTGAGCAAGTCCGAATTGCCGAATATCTCCAGGAACTCCACACGACCGCGGGAGTGCTCTTAGTGGACGCTCAGGGGCATGGAGTTATCTCGGCGAAGATTGCGTCAACTGTCCATGACACCTTCCATGCTTTCATGCTAGCGGAATTGGACGGGAACGGAAGAACGACACCGGATATGTTCGAAAAGATTAATCTGAGGCTTGGCCAGTCGGTTACCGCGCGAAACGCTTTGGGTTTGAATGGGGATGATAATTCACGTGAGATTGCAACGATGCTCTATGGTGAGATACGCCCCAGTGGGCATTTCCGCTTCATCAATTTCGGCCACCCACCCCCGTTAGTATTTTCGGCGGAATATGAAGGGTTCGTGGAGATCGGCAAGGCAAGCATGGCACAGTTCCTCCCACTTGGGGTCGCGATTCCGGAGAATAACCCAGACCGTAATCGATATTTTTCTATAACCCCACGGACGCACCAGATGGACTTGCCCGACGTGGCAGAAATCACACTCATGAGTTCGGGAGACATCCTTTTTCTTTATACAGACGGAGTTTACGATGGCAGCGATGAGGAGGACCGGCTGGAGATCGAAGGGGTTATCCGTAAACATCAAGACAAGACTGCCCGAGAAATTTGTAATGCGATCCTGCAACATGCCGTCAAGCAGGATGAACGCCTGGTGCAGACCAGACAGGCGGATCGTATCGATGACAAGACCGCTTTTATCATTAAGCGTGGGTGATGGATCCCGGTCGTCCCACGCTAGAACGACAGTCTCAATTGCGGCCGGGGCTATCGATTGACCTTCGAAACGAAGGCGGGCGCTGCTGATTTCCTACCCACGTAGCTCTTCGAGAGAGATGTTACTGCTGGATCATACGCTGATCTCTAGGTGCTTTTTCCGTAACCTGATGGGCTGTTGGCAGTTGGGATGCATCCCAGGCGCCACCTAAGGCCTCCACCAGCGAGACCGCGCTGGTCATCTCCTGGACTCGCAATCCGAGCAGGCTTTCCTGAGACTGCAGCAAAGTGGTTTGTGTGGTCAGTAAGTTGAGATAGGGATCGAGGCCGGTCTCATATCTGGCCTTTTCCAGTTCGTAGGCTCGTGTGGCGGATTCAGTCGAGGCTTGCTGCCGTTCGATCTGCTGGGAAAGGAGCCGTGTCTGCGATAGGGCGTCCTCGACTTGCTGAAACGCAGTCAGTACGATCTGCCGATAGTTGGCGACGTCGGCGTTGTAGGTTGCGACAAATTGGTCGATGGTGGCGCGCCGTAAGCCCCCATCGAACACCGTTTCGGAAATCGAAGGCCCAATGGACCAAAAGCGGCTGGGGGCGCTGAATAATTTGCTGAAGGTTGAGGATGTGAAGCCGCCGCCGGCGCTTAAAGTCACGGTTGGGTAATAGGCCGCGTAGCCGATTCCAATGGTCGCATTCGCCTCCGCCATCAGGCGCTCTGCCGCGGAGATGTCCGGCCGTCGTTCCAGGAGTTGCGAAGGTGTTCCGGTTGGTATTGGAGGGGCTTTTGATGTAAAAGCCCGCACCGGCAGGCTGAACTCGGTTGCGCTCTTGCCTAGTAGAGTGCCGATCGCGTGCTCGAACTGTTCGCGGGCGAGCGTGACGCCGATTGCGGCCGCTTGCGCGGCCTCCAATGCCTGTTGCGCCTCCTCCACTGGAACCTGACTGTCGGTTCCAGTATCGTAACGTGCCTGAGCGAGTTCCAGAATTCCTTGGTCGGCCTTGACCGTGTCGTTCAAAATCTGTTGCAGCAGGTCCTGACCGCGAATCTGAAAGTAGGTTTCCGCCAGGGTGGCCTGTTCCAGCAAACGCTCATTCTCCAAATCGGCAGCGCTCACCTGGGCGGCGGTCTGATTGCTGCGAACGGTGTTGCGAATGCGGCCAAACAGATCCGGAGCCCAGGAGATGTCGAGCGGCGTTGTGAACTCTGAGATCTGCGTGCCGCGGCTTCCTCCATTCGAGGCTCCCGAGGTGCTATTGCTTGGGGTGGCATTTGCGGAGGAACGAGACCGAGTCCAACCTGCGCCGACCGTTACCGTTGGGTAATACTGCGCGCGCGTTTCGCGGATGATGGCGCGGGCCGCGAGATAGTTTTCAAAGAAAAACTTGATGTTCTGATTGTCGATGTTGAGCTGTTCTTCAAGGGCGTTGAGTTCGGGCTCATGGAAGATTTCCCACCACTTGCCGTGCAGCATTTCATCTTGGGGAGAGGCGACCTTCCATCCCTGGGTGTCTTTAAAGTTGGCGGTTACGCCTTTGTAGTTGGGAGCGGCGGGAACCGGGGCAGTTGGCGGGTGATATTTCGGGCCGACGGTGCAGCCGCAGAGTCCCATAGTCAGCAGGAGAGCGAGCTTGATATGTACGAATGGCATCGGCGGCTTCATATGGTGTTCTCTCCGCTGATTGGTTTCAACGTGTCATGTCCCTTTCCCAGAAAGCGTAGCCGCAAGCGGTCCATGAACAGATAGACGACCGGAGTCGTATAGAGCGTGAGCAATTGGCTTACGATGAGTCCGCCCGCAATGGAGAGACCGAGCGGCCGCCGCAATTCTGAGCCAGTGCCCGTGCCAAACGCGAGCGGCAGTGCGCCAAAGAGAGCGGCCATGGTGGTCATCAGGATCGGTCGAAAACGCAAAATGCACGCCTCAAAGATTGCGTCATAGGTAGTCATTCCTTGTTCACGCTCGGCGATCAAGGCAAAGTCGATCATCATGATGGCGTTTTTCTTAACGATACCGATGAGCAAGACGATTCCAATGATGGAAATCACATTGAGATCGTTCTTGAAAATCAAAAGCGCTAGCATGGCGCCGACCCCGGCGGAAGGCAGGGTCGAGATGATCGTTAGAGGATGAACCAGACTCTCGTACAAAATGCCCAGAACAATGTAGACCGCGAGCAGAGCGGTTGCGATCAATGCCGGTTCGCTGCTTAACGATCCTTGGTATGCCTGTAAAGTTCCGGCGAAATAACCATGAATGCTGGAAGGCGTGCCCAGCTTGTCTTGCATCTGCGTAATCATGTGGGTGGCATCGCTCAAGGCCAACCCCGGTGCAAGATTGAACGAAACGGTAACCGATGGGAAAAGTCCTGAGTGGGCCACAGTCAAAGGGGCGGTGTTGGTCTTGACCTCGGAAACCGTAGCAATCGGGACGTTGCCATTTGCATTCGGGAGATAGATGTTCTTCAGCCCATCTGGCGATTGCCAGTAGGGCGGCGCGACTTCCATGACAACGTAATACTGGTTGAGCGGCTCGTAGATAGTCGACGTCTGTTGCTGGCCAAACGCTCCGTAGAGTGTGGAGTTGAGGCTCTGCGGAGTAATCGCGAGACGGGCGGCCGCCGTCCGGTCGTAAGTAAGGTAGGTCTGGAGTCCGCCGTTTTGCTGATCGCTGTTTACGTCCTGAAAGCCGGGGATTTTCTTCATGTTCGCTAGCAGGATTGGTCCCCAGGTATTGAGGTCTTCCACGTTGTCGGCCTGGATGGTGTACTGGTAAAGGGCGGCGCTGGCGCGGCCGCCAATGCGAATGTCCTGGGCGGCCTGAAGAAACGCCTGGGCCACAGGTAGACGGTTCAGCTTGGGACGAAGGCGGTTGATGATCTGCGCCGCATCGATTTTGCGTTCATCGAGCGGCTTGAGGGCGCAGTAGATAAAGCCGTTGTTTCCACCTCCAGTGTAAGCATTCACGTGGTCCACCGCGGGATCGGCTTTGATGACGTCGACGAGTTGCAGAATCGAATTGTCCATCAGTGGGAAGGAAGCGTCTTGCGGTCCTTGCACGCCGCCCACAATGGCGCCTGTGTCTTGCTGAGGGAAAAAGCCCTTAGGGACCTTAAGGATCAGGACAAAATTCAGGGCAATCACCATCAGCAGGACGGTGAGAACCAGTCCTGGATTATCGAGCACCCAATGAAGGGTGTTCCGGTACGTTCGAAGCATCCATTCAAAGAATCGGTCGCTCACCCGGTACAAGTAGCCATGTTTGCCGTTCTCGTGGGCTTTCAACAAATGTCCGCACATCATCGGCGTTGTGGTCAGTGAAATGACCATGGAAACTAGGATGGCGGTGGAGAGCGTGACGGCAAATTCGCGGAAGAGCCGTCCGACAATGCCGCCCATCATCAGAATTGGGATGAACACGGCGATCAGAGATATGCTGATCGAGAAAACGGTAAATCCAATTTCACGTGCGCCTTGAAGCGCCGCGTCAAGCGGCGGCATCCCCGCTTCAAGGTGGCGCGAAATGTTCTCCATTACCACAATGGCGTCGTCCACCACAAAGCCTGTGGAGATGGTGAGCGCCATGAGGGAGAGGTTGTCGAGGCTGTATCCGCACAAATACATAACGGCGAAAGTGCCAACCAGCGATACGGGAACAGCGACGCTCGGAATGACGGTAGCGCGCACGTTGCGCAGAAAGATGAAGACAACCAGGACGACAAGAATCACGGAGATGATCAAGGAGCGCTCAACGTCGTTCAGGCTGGCTCGTATGGTGGTGGTCCGGTCGAATACGTTGGTGATCTCGATCCCGGATGCAATAGAAGCCTTGAGGGACGGGATCGCTTTCTTGATGAGGTCGACCGTCTCGATGATGTTGGCCCCGGGCTGCCGGAAGATGATGATGGTGACCGAAGGCTTGCCATCCATGTAGCCTGTGTTCCGGATGTTTTGCACCGAGTCGATTACATCGGCGATGTCGGAGAGGCGAACGGCAGTACCGCTATGAGTGCCGACAATGAGTGGCTTGTACTCAGCCGCATGCGTCATCTGATCGTTGGTCACGAGATCGGCGGTGATGTTGCCGTCGGCGATCTGTCCCAAGGCGAGATGAGCATTGGCGAGCCGGAGAATGTTGGCCACTTCCGAATAGGAGATACCGTACGAATTCATCTGCGTGGGATTCAGCTCCACACGAACGGCCGGTGAAGACGCGCCGCCAACGCTGACTTGGCCGACTCCGGGAATTTGCGACACCCGCTGGGCAAGAACGGTAGACGCAGCGTCATACATCGTTCCTTTGCTGTAGATGCTGGAGGTAAGCGCCAGAATCATGATGGGGGAGTCGGCCGGATTTACCTTGCGGTAGGTCGGATTCGATGGCAGGTTTTGTGGCAGATAGGTGCGCGCCGCGTTAATGGCCGCCTGGACATCGCGCGCTGCGCCATCGATATTGCGGCTCAAATCGAATTGAATGGTGATGTTGGTGCTGCCCAGCGAACTGGACGAAGTCATCTCGGTAATGCCGGCAACGCGCCCCAGTTGTCTCTCCAGCGGCGTGGCGACGGAGGAAGCCATGATTTCGGCGCTAGCCCCTGGCAAGCCGGCGTTGATGTTGATGGTCGGAAAGTCCACCTGTGGGAGTGGGGAAGCCGGCAATACCGTAAACGCAATCGCGCCCGTAATCGCGATGGCTACCGTTAAGAGCGTGGTCGCCACTGGCCGGCGAATAAATGGGGTAGAGACGCTCATGCTGGCTCGGGAGACGGATTGGTATCGCCGTTGTTGGTTCTTCCTTTGTTCTTGGAGAAGCGATTTGCGAGTCGGTCAAAGAAGATGTAAATGACGGGCGTCGTATAGAGCGTAAGGATCTGGCTGAGGAGTAAGCCGCCCACCATCGCGATGCCGAGTGGACGGCGCAGCTCCGATCCCAGGCCCGTTCCGAGTGCGAGAGGAAGGCCTCCAAGCAAAGCGGCCATGGTGGTCATCATGATTGGCCGGAAGCGTAGGAGACTGGCTTCGTAGATAGCATCGGTGGAGTTCTTGCCGCGCTGTCGTTCGGCTTCGAGCGCAAAGTCCACGATCATGATGCCGTTCTTTTTTACAATGCCGATGAGCAGGATGATCCCGATAATGGCGACCACGCTGAGGTCTTGTCGGAAAAGGATGAGCGCCAGCAAAGCTCCCACTCCGGCCGAAGGCAGCGTGGAAAGAATGGTGACGGGATGGATAAAGCTCTCGTACAGAACGCCCAAGACGATGTAGACGGTGACCAATGCAGCCAGAATGAGCAGCGACTCATTGGAGAGTGAATTGCGGAAGGATGCTGCCGTTCCTTGAAAATCGGCTTGCAGGCTCGCGGGAGGCTTCAGGTCTTCAGCCAATCGATCGATCTTGCTGATTGCGTCGCCCAAGGATGCGTTGGGGGCAAGATTGAAGGAAATAGTGACCGCCGGAAACTGTCCCTGGTGCGTAATGGTCAGTGGTTTGGTTGTCAAATCCAAGTGCGTGAAGGTGTCGAGTGGGACTGCATTCGCCGGGGCGGAGCTATTGGTTAAGTTGGAGGGTGTGGTTGTTTTGGCGAGCGCGGTTTGCAGTGGCGCGAGGATTACGTTGCTTGGAGTTGGCGTGTACTGAACGGATTGGGTCGTGGCGTTCGAGCCTGCGGAGGCCGAGGTGGAAGCGGAAAACGAGTTGGCGGCGGCATTGCCGGTCGCGTTGGCCGAGGCGTTCGACTGCAAAAAGATCGATTGCAACTTGTCGGGCGTGGTCTGGAAATGGGGCAGGGCCTCGAGAATCACGTGGTACTGGTTGAGCTGCGTGTACATGGTGCTGATCTGGCGCTGGCCAAATGCGTCATACAAGGCGTTATCGATGGTCGAGGTGGCAATGCCGAGGCGCGAAGCGCTGACACGATCGATAGTGAGGTCGACTGCAAGTCCGCCGGTCTGCTGGTCGGTCGCCAGGTCTTCTAGTTCCGGCATCTTCTTCATGCTTGCGACAAATTGATCGGTCCAATAGTGCAGCTCGTCTACATCGGGATCTTCAAGACTGTACTGGTATTGGGTGCGGCTGACACGATCGTCCACAGAGATGTTCTGCACCGGCTGCATGTAGAGATCGATGCCCTGGACCCGGTCGTGAACCTTGGGCTGCAGCCGCCGGATCACATCGGAGGCGCTGATATGGCGATCGCTCAGGGGCTTTAAGTTGATGGCGAAGCGGCCGGTGTTCAGCGTCGTGTTGGAGCCGTCGGCGCCTATAAATGACGACAAGCTCTCAACCGCTGGATCTTCCAGGATGATTTTCGCCAGCTCTTGCTGTTTTTGGCTCATCGCTGCGAAGGAACTTGGAGCCGGAGCCTGCGAGATGCCCTGAATCACGCCGGTGTCTTGCACCGGGAAGAATCCTTTCGGGATCACGATGTAGAGCATGACCGTCAGCACCAAAGTGGCTAAGGCGACGAGCAGGGTAACGGTCTGGTAGCGCAGCACAACTTTGAGGGTGCGTCCATAAAAGGCGATCATCCGGTCGAAGACTTTTTCGGACCAGTGGTAGAACCGTCCTTGTTCCGCTTCGGGCGTGTGCCGTAAGATGCGTGCCGACATCATCGGAGTCAGGGTCAACGAGACGACTGCGGAGACCACGATGGTCACGGCCAGGGTTACGGCAAATTCGCGGAAGAGCCGGCCGACAACGTCGCCCATGAAGAGAAGCGGGATGAGCACCGCAATCAGGGAGACGGTCAAAGACAAAATGGTGAAGCCGATTTGCTCCGCGCCTTTGAGCGCGGCTTCCATCGGCGAATCCCCTTCTTCGAGGAAGCGTGAGATATTTTCGATCATCACGATGGCATCGTCCACCACGAAGCCAGTGGAGATGGTGAGCGCCATCAAGGAAAGATTGTCGAGGCTGTAACCAAGCGCGTACATCACGGCGAATGTGCCGACAAGGGAGAGCGGTACCGCGACGCTCGGGATGACGGTGGCCTTCAGGCTGCGCAGAAACACAAAGATGACGAGAACCACCAGGCCGATGGTCAGCATCAATTCAAATTCAACGTCGTCCACCGAGGCCTGGATGCTGGTGGTGAGGTCCGTAAGTTTGATGACTTCGATGCCAGCGGGAAGGTTTGCTTCAAGCTGCGGTAGCAGTTTCTGAATGCTCTTGACGACAGTGATCGTATTCGCACCCGGCTGGCGCTGGATATTCAGGATCACGGCTGGAGTCTGGTTCATCCAGGCGGACTGGTTGGCGTTTTCGACGCCATCGGTAACTTGGGCAACATCGCTCAAAAATACCGGCGCGCCGTTGCGGTAAGCGACAACAACGTCTCTATAGTCTCCGCTGGTAACAAGCTGATCGTTGGCATTGATCTGATAGTCCTGGCGGGGTCCATCGAAATTGCCTTTTGCCGCATTCACGCTGGTTTGAACAAGCGCGCTGCGCAAGGCCTCAAGGTCGATGCCATAAGCGGAAAGCGCCACGGGGTTCGCTTGGATCCGCACGGCGGGCTTCTGGCCGCCGCTGATCGTAACCAGGCCGACTCCGCTGAGTTGCGAAATCTTGGGGGCCAACCGGGTATCGACGAGGTCTTCGACGCGCGAGAGTGGCATGGCTTTCGAAGTGATTGCTAAGGTCAGCACCGGCGCATCGGCGGGATTGGTTTTGCTGTAGATCGGCGGAGTTGGTAGGTTCGAAGGCAGGAAGCTTTGAGCAGCGTTGATTGCCGACTGCACTTCCTGCTCCGCGACATCGAGAGCCAGAGTAAGGACGAATTGAAGCACGATCACCGAGACCCCGCCGGAACTGGTCGAGGTCATCTGACTCAAGCCCTGGAGTTGGCCGAACTGGCGCTCCAGGGGCGCCGTTACCGTTGTGGCGACCACATCGGGACTTGCGCCAGGATAGAAGGTCAGCACCTGGATGGTAGGGTAGTCAACCTGCGGCAGGGCCGAGACCGGCAGTTGGAAGTAGGCGACGACTCCGGCCAGAAGAATAGCCGCCATTAGCAACGAAGTTGCCACGGGGCGAAGAATAAATGGCCGAGAGGGGCTCAATGGGACGTCTTCTCCTTTGGAGACTTTTGCGGGGAGTCGGCTGGCGAGCGTTCGCCCGGCGTCTGCTGCACGATATTTACCTTGGCGCCGTTTTGTAGTTTTTCGAAACTGCTGTCCGCGACCACCTCACCGGGGTTCAATTCTTCGACCTGCGTAAGGTTGTTGTCGGTCACGCCGGTGTTGATCTTGCGCATCTGCGCAACTCCGTTTTGCACCACCCAGACATACGCCTGCGCCCCGTTGTGCTGAATTGCGGTGGAATCCACCATGTTTACGTTGTGAAGCGTGTTTACGAGCAGGCGTGTGTTGACGAACTGATTGGGGAACAGCGCATTGTTCTTATTTTCAAAAACGGCGCGCAGTTTAATGGTTCCCGTGGTCGTATCGATGAGGTTATCGGTAGTCAGTAGTTTGCCTTTGGCAAGCAGCTTCAGTTGTGCGCGATCCTGCGCCTCAACCTCCAGCCACCGTTTTGTGTGCAATTGGCTGAGCACTTGCTGCAGATTGTCTTCGGAGATGGTGAACACCACGGTGATCGGCTGTAGCTGGGTAATAACGGCTAAGGCGGTGCCGCCGGATGCGGTGACAACGTTTCCCGGGTCGACCAGGCGCAGGCCGATGCGGCCGGTGATGGGCGCGGTAATGTGGCAGAACTCAAGTTGCACGCGGTCGAAGTCGACCGCACCCTGATCGGTCTTAACGGTTCCTTGCTCCTGAAGTACCAGTTTCTCCTGATCGTCCAATTGCTGTTTGGCAATGGCGTTCCTTGCCCAAGCCGCCTGGTAGCGGGCTAAGTCCATTTTCGCCTGCTCGAGCACGTGGGTGTCGCGCTCCAGGGTGCCCTCGGCCTGCTGCAGGCTCGCCTCAAACGGACGGGCATAAATGTCGAGCAGGGGATCGCCCTTGTGTATGAGTTGGCCTTCTCGATAGTGGACGGCTACCACTTGGCCCGTGACCTGGCTCACGATGGAATCGGTGTATACGGGAGTGACCGTGCCGATGGCCGAGAGATAGACACCTAGATCGCCATTGGTGACTGTGGCGACGGTCGCTGTGACGGGGCCGCCTCCGCCCGAGCGGCGTATGTCCGCGGTGCCGGTACCCGTATCGCTGCGGCGAGTTACCCACCAGAATACGAGTCCGAAAATCAGCAGGACAACGATCCAAATCCAGACGCGATGCCCCCGCCTGCCGGGCGAGCGAGGATGGGGAGCCGGTTGATCGCCCGTCGGCTTTGTTGTAGTGGTGGATTGATCGATCATCGTGCGGTTCTGCCCCGCGATTTATGACCCCCCACGGAATCTACTTCTTTGGTGCAACTGTGTGCTCGCAAGTTGCTCAATAACGTCAAACGCTCTGAGGGCGTGAAAGGGTACAGGCGGCTGAAGTTCCGCGAAAGACAACTGTTTGCCCCCGATCACCTCGACATCCATATCGCGTAAGCGTCTAAAACGCAGTCTGGGGAGGGAATACCGAAGCAAGGCCTGCTCGATGATGATCTTGGCGATGCATGGATCAGCGGATCACGGATCGACGGATGAATGGATCAATGAATCAATAGATCATTGGTCAAATCGGCTGCACCTGTAGCAGATGCCGTCAAAGCTGCGGGAGGTGGGGGGATGGAGTCCGGCTCAAGGACTCGAAAAGGGCGGTGAGAGCACCGGTTTGAAAAGCTTTCAGGGAGAGGAGCGCCAAGTGGGTGCGCTCCCTCTCCATGATTTGGTGACCGTCCGTCCCCCGCCAAGCTCTCGAGTTAGCGGTTGTCGGTTTGATATCGTTCCCTAAATTACGTGGTGCTCTCGCAATTCCTGCAACTGCCTTCTCACCCCATCCAGGCCCTGTTCGCTGTAGATGATCAGCAGCCTTTCCGCAGTCGTGAAACTTAGCACCGGATTGCGGAAGTGATTGTTGTAGTTTGCCGTGTCCGCCGGATTGAATCCAAATTCCGGCGCCAGTTTTTGCAAGATGATTTGGTCGGTCGCGACTGCCGGTCCGGAGTAGGTAAAGTCCGCGTCAGAGAGATTATGGAGCGTATATTCGGCGAGTAGGTTCGTCTGCGAAGGCGTCGCGTTGATCAGGTCGATGCTGCCCAACTTGCGCAGCGCTGGCAGCCGGAAATTGCCTTGGGCATCCATGGTGAGAAAGCCCTTTTGTACAGGATCGATTTGCGCCAGGATGGCGGCAGCCCGCAGCCAATTCACCACCTTAAACTCGTTGCCACTCGTGGGAGCGGAGTGGGCGCTAGCCTGGGTAATGACGAATGCTGGGCTGAAGCCGCGCTTCATCGCTTCTGCCACACTGAGGATGTGATGGCCGCCGGTGCGTGAATCTCCAGGCGCGCCATTATTGTCGTTTACTCCTGCGCCGCCAAAATTCAGTTCGATGAATTCCGTACCGTCGCTGTTCCATTGAAACACAATAGATTTTGCCCAATCGTGCCAGAGAGGCGCACCCAGAATGATGTCCTCGTCAATAAAAATGGCCGAATCATTGCTATTCAGGAACCCAGTGAAGGGAAATGGGCTGACGGTGGCAAACTCGCCAAATGTGTGGCCGTACACTTTGCGGTATTCGTTGGCCAGATCCACGTCTGCGACGTCGTTATTCGATTCGTGGATAGGTAGTCCGCCGGGATAGGAATGATGTCCGCCGGTTACGCTGCCAGGAGCGGAAAAGAACCTCTGCGGCAGGTGCGGACAAGCGCTGCCATCGTTCAACACCGGTGGAAAGATGCCGGCTTTGAGTCCGCCAGGAATGCTGGCGCCATCGGCAGGATTAACCAATCCGGCGCTGATCAAGCTCTGCACAAGGCGGTCTTTGTCCGCATCGGTCAAACCAGCACGGTGATGGACGCAAGTGTTCGGATTGCTGATGGCATCCAGGGTCTCTTCCTGCAGCTCCGAGTTGTCAATTCTTCTTGCCTGCTCGATCAGAAACCGAAATGCCGATTGCACCATGGGTGACCGGCCGCTTAGGTCAATGGCGGTCTGGTTCCCAGTGCCCGGAACCGTCTGGTTCTGTGCCACAGCCGGCAAGAGCGTAGCCAGGCAGAGCATGGGGACGAGCAAAAAATAAGGCAATTTCATCTGTTCTCCTTCATAGGTTTGTTTAAAACATGTTAAAAAATAGATGTGATCTTAACTATCGAGATAGCTGACGTGTACGGCAGGTTAGTTATTGAGCTTCTGCCATGAAGAAACGACAGAGGCTGTTAGGCGATGAGACAATGGAACGCCGGCGGAGCCGTTTGGCACCCCAACTCAACGGGAATTTTGCTTAGGAAGGGGCTTAGTTGCCCTTGTCAGTTCTTTTATCAAACGCTGGGACAATTGCAAGCGAAATAGCAGGTCGCTGTGATTCTTAACTTTGCTCGCGCCGATAGAAACAAAGTGCTGCTGGCCCGTGGATATGCTGTTTTATATGGAGATGGGTGACACTCTGGCCAGCGGGAAAGGCACACGAGATCGAATGTGAAAGTTTGATGAATAGTGAGGATAGTTTGATGGCGGTGAGCAAGTGGCCAAAACATAAATGCCGGATAACTTGTCTTGATTATATTTGCACAATGGATCGTGCATCTGCCCAAAAGTAGTTCCTAAAATGCATTATCCGCTTCAGCAGAGAGCGCAATAATCTACTTTCAAAGACCGATCCGTAGAGTTTGCCGATTCTACCCAATCACCGTTTCCATCCTAGACATAGATATGCCGATATGCGCCGCGGTCGAGACGACTGCCCTCCAAGGAGTGGATTGTCCGCCTTCCAGAATTTGTATGTTTACATCTGACTTTTCAACGTCGTGAATGAGATGAGGTGGACTCAATTCGTCATCGTCGCGGATTGGTGTCGCTCGGGTCCGCAACTCGACGCGGTTATCGCACGCGCCTTCTCTCTTGACACCAGATAGAGGACGATCGTACTCTTAAATCATGCGGTACTCGGTGGAACACAAAGCGGCGAGCCACGAAAAGATTCTTTCGATGGCTGCGCGCTCGTTCCGGGAGCATGGCGGGGACAGCAGTGGCATAGGCACGGTGATGAAGAAGGCTGGCCTGGCCAAAGGGGGCTTTTACCGGCATTTTGGAAGCAAAGATGATCTTTTCGTCCATGCGGTATCGTGGGCATTTGAAGAGATGGGAAGGGGCATGCTTGAGGCTGCAAAGTCGGCGCCCAAAGGTCAAGCTCTGCGAGCCATCATCGAGCGATATCTGAGCATGGACCACACGAACTCTCCAGGAATGGGCTGCGTGTTTGCTGCCCTTGGGCCGGAGCTCACGCGAAAGCCGCTGTCCGTGCGAAAACGGATCGATGCTTCCCGAGAGGCGTATCGTGAGCGCCTATTGCCGTTCATTCCCGGCGAGACGAAGGAGGAGAAGCTGGCAAAGTTTGAGTTGTTGTTCCCCAGTATGGCTGGAGTGCTGACAGCGGCCAGATTGAATGCGTCTCCTCAAGGACGTGAGCGGATGCTATCGGAGGCCAGGAAGTTTTTTATAAAAAATTTCGCTTGAAGGTGATTTTTTTTTGCGACCGATAGAGTACAACCGTACTCTATGGTGAGTAAGCTGACGATGCAGATCAGTGTCAATCGAAAGACCACAACAATCAATGGAAGAATCCTAACTAAGACTGAATTGAGAGGCTAATCGATGAAATTCATGATCCCGTTTCTTGCTGCAATGTTCTTGGTGGCGCCCTTTGCGCAATCACAGTCCGGGAGCGCCTCAGGCGTCCCCAGCGTAGCCATACCGAAAACCACAGGAGTGCTGGTCCTTCAAACTCCCAAACAGGGAGTAACAGCGCAACAAATCATGGCCGTCATTCCGGCGGAAATTCGGGCGACCGTGAAGCTCTACCTGGACGGGAAGATCCGCGAGTGGTATTCGCGCGGCGATGGCAAAGGCGTCATTTTCCTGGTCGAAGTGAAGACCGAGTCGGAGGCGCGTGCAATCATGGAAACGCTGCCGCTGGCGAAGGAACAATTGATGGATGCCGAATACATTCCCGTTGGCCCCTTGATGCCTCTGAGGGCGCTGGTGGGCAGCGGAGCTCAATGATCTCTTCCCAAAGATTTCTTCCCAATGATCTCTTTCAATGATTTCTCGCAATGACCTTTCCTTCGCGGAACCATTTCGGAATACTATCCGGCTGTTAAGAGGTAGAGATCGTTATGTCAATGTCTGGAAGAACTGTGATCGACTGGAGAGAATCATGACCATAGCGCAAAGTGTGAGGCAGCCGGTCTGGCACGAGCAATTGTGCGAAAGCCTCAGTGCAAGCGACGAGGCTGCGAAGAAGTTGGTTGCCGGACTGAGTGAGGAACAGTTGAATTGGCAACCGGCCCCAGGAAAGTGGAGCGTGGGGCAATGCCTGGAGCATTTGTGCATCACGAACGAGGCCTACTTGCCGGCGATTTCCGCGGCGCTGAAACAGAAGCCCGATGCCCCAGTGGAAACGATCGTTCCCGGATGGTTCGGAGGCTGGTTTATTCGCAGCTTTATTGAGCCTTCGCCGCAAACCAAGCGGGCGCCTGCGCCGTCCAAGATCCGTCCTACGGCGCGTGTTGGGTTGTCCGTTCTAGAGCGATTCCTATCCAACAATCGATCGTGTCGTGAGGTGGTCCTCGCTGCTCAGCGCAAGGACGTGAATCGGATTCGCTTCTGGAATCCTATTATTAAAGGGATTCGATTCACGGTGGGGACGGGGCTTGAGATCATTGTGGGCCACGAGCGGCGCCATCTGCAGCAGGCCGGACGGGCTCGGGACTACGCCGATTTCCCATATTAGTTGAAATATTTTCATGCCGCTGGCAGCCTCGCAGTTCCGATCGATCTGAGGAATTATAGATAGCCTGTGGGAGAGCCCCTTGGCAGGGACCAAATCATGCTCTCCCCACAAATTCCCGGTTCTCCGTTGACACCTTCACCCTTTCCCCTTCTTTAATAAAGAGGGGAACACGGATCTCCAAGCCCGTCTCGAGCCTGACTGCCTTGGTTACGCTGCCGCTCGAAGAGTCGCCCCGGGCTCCGGGTTCCGCGTAGACAACGGCTAGCTCAACAAATATTGGTAGCTGCAGGCCGATTGGATTGCCGTTGTACTTGCGCAACTGAATCAATGCGCCTTCGACCAGGAAATCCAAGGCATTTCCGACCATCTCACCGGTAAGGGTTAAGGTCTCGTAGCTTTCTTGGTCCAGAAAATGAGAGCCAGCGCCATCGCTATAAAGATAGGAGGCCAAGACTGACTGTAGGTCCGGCTCCTTGAACTTGTCGCTTGCCTTGAATGTCTTCTCAAAGACCGCGTTCGTCAGGAGATTGCGCATTTTCAGGCGGACCAGAGTCTGACCACCGCGAGCGGTAGGAGTGTTCACTTCTGCTTCCAGACAGTGGAAGGGAGTGTTTTCAAACTCAAATAAAGTCTTGCGTTTGACATCAATAGCATCAATGAGTGCGGCCATGAACTCCTCAAAAACAGATCGGCATCAGAAGCGAGCGCAAATCTGATCCCATTTCTCCTCTAGTATAAAACGAAGAAATCATCGGGTGAGAGGCTGGCAATGGAACTCGGGGCGAAGCGCAATTTGTCAGCCTTGATTCTTGCGTTGTACGACCCCTCGGCGAGACCCGCCGAGGGGGGACCAACATCTCCCCAGACGTCATCCCTTGGCTTGCGTGGAAGTGGCAGAGGTAGCCGTAACGGACGCAGCCCTGACGAAGAGATCGGAGCAAGTCTTTTCGTACCCAAGGCCAGACTACATATACCTTACGATGTTGCGCTATTTTTAGGACCTCTTCCACGATCTGGCAGGTGCCGCCCTATTGCTGGTTATGGCAAACCAGCGGCATGAGGTGCCTTGAAAGAGCAAAGAGCTGCGGATACTCCTTCATCACCGGCGTAGCATATTGCGTTTGGCTGCATCTCAGCCCATGAACTCCATTTTCGGCTGTAAGGCAAGAACGCCGTTCCTCCTATTCTCGATGCGATCATCACGGGCATAAGGAGACGTAGACGCACTTTTCAACTCCCAAGCTTCGTCTCCGCTGCGGCGATGTTTCCTTTCTTAGAATTTCCGTCCGATGCCTCGTTGTATATTCCTCCTCGGCGCAGAACGGTTACCTTACCCGGCAAGAAGCTAGCCTGCGCGTGGCCATTCCATGAGGACCTAGATCAATCTAGAGCCAACAGCAGAGCTATCGGTGCCGGATAAGCGAATTTTAAGAAATAGACTCTCAAAAACTTGGCTGGTACAACTTTCCTCTCCAGGCCGTCTTTAGTCTGGTACAACTCTCCGCAGCAGATTGTATTAGTCGGAGAGTATCGCATCTTCGCGTTCAACCGGTGGAGGGGGAATCGATGACGCAATCAGTCAAACGGACTCGTCATGATGTTCTGGGGAGCATAGCAAGAATCTTCCTGTTACTCATTTTAATGTCAGGTCTTTTGCAGGCCCAAAGCGATACTGGGCGCGTGCGCGGCATTGTCTCTGACCCACAAAGTGCCGCATTTGTTGGCGCGACCGTGAAGCTCATGAATACGGATACGGGACGTATCCTGACAACCACCTCGACTTCGGACGGCAGCTTCGATTTCGATGCTGTTCCGCGCGGCCACTACAAAGTTGAAGTCAATGTGAAAGGCTTTAAGGTAGCCAGAGCAGAGATTGCATTGGAAATCTCTCAGGTTCAGGAAGTGAACTTCAAACTGGAAGTTGGGGCAACTTCTGAGACGGTGGATGTCTCTGGTGAGGTGCCATTGGTGGATACGGAGACTTCTGGCACAGGCGAGGTGATCCAGGGGCGGCAGGTGACCGAGCTTCCTTTGAACGGGCGCAATTTTACGCAGTTGGCCCTCCTCACGCCCGGCGTTACCCGGGGCGACTATGGCGATCAAGCGAGTGGCGTCAACAATAACGCGGAGACATTCCGTAACGGCGAGACTGGTGGTGCGGCGCTCTCAGTGAACGGATTGCGCCCCCAGGCTAACAACTTCATCTTAGATGGACTTGATAATAACGAGTCCCTGGTAAACAGCATCAACTTCTTTCCTCCGGTCGAGGCCATTCAAGAATTCCGGGTAAATACTTCTGTTGCATCGGCGGAGTTTGGCCGGGCGGGTGGCGGCGTTGTTGAAGCCTCAACGAAATCGGGCACAAACGACATCCACGGTTCCGCTTTTTGGTTTATTCGCAACAGCGCGTTGGATGCGAACAATGCATACTTTAGTCCGCCTACCGACCCCGTAACCGGCGCAGTGATCAAGTTGCCCTTTAAGCGCAATCAATTTGGTGGCACGCTGGGTATGCCTATAGTGAAGAACAAATTGTTTATCTTTGGCGATTATCAGGGGCTGCGTCAGGACCGCCCGTTAAACACCGAATTCGCGACCGTACCCACCGACAAAATGCGTAATGGAGATTTTTCAGAATTGCTCGGAACCGGGCTTACCACTACCCCGGCAGCATTTACCGGCTGTGGTCCGGTGACTCCGGTGAATGGAGCCATCTATAACCCACAAACGTGCGCTCCTTTCTCGGGAAATATCATCCCTTCCGGTCAGATCAATCAGGCTGGGCAAAACCTTCTAAAGGCTTATCCTGAGCCAAACTTGCCCGGTATTCTGAAGAACTTCCGCGCACAGCGGCGCGACATTCGCCAATTCAACGATTTTGATATCAGGCTGGACTACAACGCCACCAGCAAAGATACGGCGTTCGTGCGCTACAGCTACGGACAGGATGTATTTGATCTGACTCCAAGACTCGGAACCCTCTCTTCCGGCTTTGGATCGGGGGACAATGTTAACCATCCGCGCGGTATCGTGGCAGGGCTGATACATCAGTTCAGCAACACTGTGGTGAACGATTTTCGTTTCGGTTACTCGCGTCCCATGTACGGTTTTCTTAACCCTTTCAACGGCACTCCTCAGGCGCAGCAGCTTGGCATCGTAAATGCCAACCGTAACCCTCAGCTCGGAGGCACTCCCTTGATCGGTGGTTTCAATAATGAACTTGAGTTCAGCGGTGATGGTGGGCCCTTCATCGTTCCGCAATCCAGTTATCAATATGAAGACACTCTATCTTGGGTGCATGGCAAGCATAGCTTCCGCTATGGAGCGAGCATCATCCGTCGCGATGTGAGTTTCTTTATCTCCGATTTTCGTGGCAAGGGCTTCTTCAATATCGGCCCGGGCACTGGAGATTTCACCGGCTACGAGGTTTCGGAACTGCTCGCCGGATTTATCGACAATTACTCCGTCTCCAGCCCGAACACAGTAGACACCAGAAGTTGGGAGACCGGCTACTTTGCTCAAGATGACTGGAGAGTGACCCGGCGCTTAACTGTAAATTTAGGCCTGCGTTACGACCTCTATATCAATCCATACGAGCTGCACAACCAATGGTCGAATTTTGATGTTGCTTCCGGTCAGCTATTGCGCTCAGGAGTGAACGGCAATTCTCGCAGCCTGGTAAATACCGACTTCAAAAACTGGGCGCCCCGTCTCGGCTTTGCCTATGACCTGTTCGGGCGAGGTAAAACGGTAGTGCGGGGCGGCTACGGTATTTTCTATTTCCTCGATCGTGGAGGAGTAGGCAATGAGCTGAGCGGCAATCCGGATTGGAGCGGCGTTAGCACGCTGCTTGCTTCCCAGGGCGCGCGCGTTACGCTCTCGGGGCAAGGCGCTCCTAATAACAACAATAATGCCTTGGCCACACAGCCGCTCCCCATCCCAGTGCCCGGCGCCGTCAATGACGCGGATCCTACGAACACGTCCGTGATTGCCGAGTTTCCGAATAATCCGACTTCTCGCATCCAGCAGGCTAACCTGCAAATCGGACAAGACCTTGGGCATAACACAGCTATCAATATTGCATGGGTCGGGACCAAAGCCGATCATTTGCTGACTTGGTTCAATTACACCAACCCCGCCCTTGCATCCAACGCCGCGCTCTTCCCGGGCCGCAACTTAAGCGTAACTGCAGGAGGAGCTTTTGGGACTTCGCACTACAGCGGGTTGCAGCTCAATTTAACCAAGCGGATGAATCATGGATTGCAGTTTACGACAGCCTATACCTGGTCGCACGCGACAGACGATTCGGGAGGCGCATTTGGCATCAACGGTAGCGCTCCCATCTTCGTGGATTCCACCGGCCGGGTACTTCTCAACCAGAACAAGGGCAATTCCGATCAGGATCAACGTCAGGCCTTTGTCGGCAGCGTCATGTACGAGCTGCCTTTCGGCAAGGGCAAGCAACGGGGATCGAGCTGGTCGAATGCCATGAACAACGCTTTCGGAGGATGGCAGCTTAACAGCATCGTATCTCTGGGAACAGGAACGCCTTTCGACATCACGGTGGACGGAGTGAGGCCGGATATTCTTGGCCCGGTAAGCATTGGTTATCGGACCATCAACGGGCAAAAGACTTGGATTTCCACTCCGGCAAATACCTTTGCTCTGCCGACGCAGAATGCAAATCACCAATTCCTTCGCCCCGGCACATTGGGACGTAACCGGTTCTATGGGCCCGGTTACGGAACTTGGGATCCATCGTTGTTTAAAAACTTCAGCCTGACGGAAAGAGTGAAACTGCAGTTCCGTGTCGAAGCGTACAACGCGCTGAATAGTCCCCAGTTCGTTTTTGGAAATTTCTCCGGCAACACGGATCTTGGTGGCATCAACAACGGATCTCCGGCAAATGCCAACTTTGGGATGATTGACTCAACGCGGCAGTTTTCCGAGCGCCAGATTCAACTTGCGTTTCGATTTATGTTCTAAGCGCGACTGCGCTGCTGCAAACCAAAAATAGAGCGGCGCGATCGAGCATCGTGCGCAGATGGGCGGTCATGTTGATAGCTGGCTGCGGATGTTGGATAAAAAAATAGAAACGGTTTCCGGGCTGAGAAAGAGCGGCATAACCTGTTTGTTGATTCCAAGCACATTGGTCGATCGTTTATATTCCGGCAGCTTGATTTGCCGATCGTTGCTCCTCGTACTTGCTCTTTGCATATCGAGTGCCGCGCAGCCCCCCAGGATCGACAAGATTGAGCCTCCCAATTGGTGGATCGGTTTGCCCGATCCCATGATCATGTTCACGGGCGAAAATTTCGATGGTGCGCAGCCTTCCGTCTCGGGCGACGGCGTCCACATTCGCCGTACGATGTCCGGCCGCAATGGCCATTACTTTTTTCTATGGCTGGCGATCGACAAACAGGCCAAGCCAGCCAAGATTTCGCTTGCCCTATCGACGTCGAAAGGCAAGGCTGCGGCTGAATGGAACCTGGAACGAAGAAGTCCTGCGGAGCTGAAAGAGGGTTATAACGGTTTTGGTCCTGATGACGCGATCTATCTCATCATGCCCGACCGCTTTGCCGATGGCGATCCAGCCAACAATTTTCCTGCCTCCGGTACGTATGACCGCGCTGCGCCGCGCGCCTATCACGGCGGCGACCTGATGGGGATCCAGCAGCATTTGCCTTATCTCAAGGAACTCGGCATAACCGTCCTCTGGATTACCCCTATCTACGATAATGGCGATCTTTCCGGAGACGACTATCACGGCTATGGCGCGGTGGACCTCTATGCGGTGGAAGAGCATTTGGGCACGCTCGAAACCTATCGCTCTCTTGTAAATGCCGCGCACCAACTGGGGATCAAGGTAGTGCTGGACATCGTTCCCAACCATATCGGTCCAACAAACCCATGGGCTGCCGATCCGCCCACGAACCGGTGGCTTCACGGCACCCGCCAAGACCATTTGATTGCCAATGCCGATTTTGAACACTTAGTCGACCCTCGCGCTTCACTACTTGAACGGCGCAAGATCGTTGAAGGCTGGTTTGCCGGTGTCCTGCCGGACATGGGAACCGATGATCCGATAGCGTCACAATTCCTCCGCCAAAACGCCTTATGGTGGGCGGAAACCGGCGCTGTTGACGGCTTCCGATTGGATACTCTCCCTTACGTGGATCGCCAGTTCTGGCATGACTTTCATTTCCAATTGCATCGTCTATATCCGCGCATCAAGACCGTGGGCGAAGTTTCCAGCTTTGACCCGGCAATAGCTGCGTACTTCACTGGCCATAAGACCGCCGCCGGAATCGATACCGGCGTTGATACCGTTTTTGATTTCCCGCTTTATGCGGCTTTGCGCAAAGTGATTCTCCATGAAGCGCCTGCCACGATGCTGGAGCAGGTCTTGCAGGAGGACCGGCTCTTCCCCCACCCAGACTGGTTGGTAACGTTTCTTGGTAACCACGATACTCCTAGATTCATGGGCGAGGCGGACGCCACTCCAGAGAAGTTGCGGCTGGCTTTTGCTTTCCTGCTGACGGTCCGCGGAGTTCCGCAAATCTATTACGGCGACGAAATTGGCATGGCAGGCGGAGGCGATCCTGACAATCGCCGCGATTTCCCCGGCGGATTTCCCGGCGACGAACGCAACGCTTTCACAGCCGAAGGCCGGAGGCCGGACGAACAGAAAGTCTTTACTTACGTCCGCAGTTTGTTGAGTCTCCGTCGGGGGCATCCTGCCTTGCGTCGTGGAAAGTATATTCACATCTTCAGCGATGAACGCACGTTTGCGTACATCCGGGATTCTGAATCGGAACGCCTGCTTATGGTGATGAACACCGCTTCCGAGCCGCGAGTAGTTGATCTCCCGATAGGTGGCACGTTGCTGGCCAAAGCGAAGGAAATAACCACAATCCTGGCGGAACATGATGCCCGCGTATCGCCAGGAGCCATGGTCACAATCGAGTTGCCGGCGCTCTCGATGAGCGTCTATCAAGTCAAGTAGTCTGTGCTATATGCGAACGGAACTTCAGGTGCGAACTGCCCTTTGGCTTGCGACTGAACAGCTTGAAATTACATCTTATGAGCTCCTTTTTTAGACTGTTGCATATGCCGAGTCCTCAGCTTTTCACCGAGATTCCCATTTCCACACCTTCAGACATCCCCGGTAGCAAGGGTGAAACCGGAATCTATGGCTGCGTTCCGATGGGTTCTTCTATTTTCCAATTTACTTCTGTGTTGTCTTGCTGTGTCCGTACCTCCGTAATGTTTATTTCTGCTTCACTCTTTGCGCTGTCTTTTTTCTCGGCGCCCCTTCTCGCCCAGCAGGCTCCTGGCGCTCCAGGCGGCAAGCCCACTTGGTCAAATGGAAACAAGGTGGGTGTGGGTACCTCCGTGACTGAGATTTCCAAGGTCTGGTTCACGCTTGGGCAAAATGGTGCACTGAATGAGGTCTACTATCCTGCCATCGATAGCGCGAATACTCGTACTTTGGAACTGATCGTCACAGATGGCGCGAGCTTTGCCGAGATCGAAAGCCAGGATACCGATCACTCCGTTGAAATTCCCGATCCCGCTGCTTTAACGTTTACGCAGATCAACACCTCGCGCAGCGGTCGCTATCAGGTGCGCAAAACCTACATCACAGATCCGCAACACAACACGGTTCTTGTCCAAGTACAGATGAAGATATTGAAAGGCGCGCTGCTGAAAGCGTTTGTCTATTTTGATCCCGCGCTCAAGAATAGCGGGCTGCATGACAATGGTTTAGCCAGAGGAGAGATCCTCGTTGATCGCAAAGCCGGTATAGCCTGCGCCCTGTCGGCTTCACCGCGATTTGTCTCGGTCTCCAGCGGTTACGTCGAGCAGAGCGATGGATGGAAAGAGCTCCAAGCAAGCTATCAGCTCACGCATCACTATGCCAGCGCGCCGGATGGAAACGTGGCCCAAATTGGCGAACTCCCGCGAGAGTTTTCTGAAGGCAAGCCTGTGACCCTTGCGTTAGGTTTCGGGCCTGGTGAAGATCAGGCGATTGCTGAAGCGGAGGTCAGCCTGCAGAGAGGCTTTGCCGCCGCGCGTGCCGAATATGAACGCGGATGGCATGAATATGTTTCTAAGCTCAAACCGGTGGAGGCTCGTTATAGCGGACAGTACCAGATTTCTGCGATGGTGCTGAAAGCGCACGAAGATAAGACCCATCGTGGAGCGATCGCCGCATCGCTGACGATTCCATGGGGCAATGACGTGGATGCCGTGAAGGAAGACGTAGGCGGCTACCATCTGGTTTGGGCGCGCGACCTGTACGAAGTGGCCACAGCTTTTCTGGCCATGGGAGACCGACGTGCCGCTGAACGGGCTCTCGCTTATCTTTTTGAAACCCAACAAAAACCCGACGGCTCATTTCCTCAGAATTCCTGGCTGGATGGCCGGCCATATTGGCCGTCATTGCAGATGGATGAAGTCTCCTATCCCAATATTCTCGCCTGGCAGCTTGGCAAGACGGATAAAAGCACCTTCGAAAAACACGTCAAGCCAGCGGCAGATTTTGTTGTCACCCACGGTCCTGCAACACCCCAGGAACGATGGGAAGAGAAAAGCGGTTATTCTCCTTCCACTATTGCCGCTGAAATCGCGGGGCTGATCTGTGCCGCCGACATCGCGCGCATGAACGGCGATGGCGCTTCACGGGCTCGCTGGACCGAAGTAGCTGACGATTGGGCGAAAAAGCTGCCGGGTTGGACTGTAACTCACACGGGAAAATATGCCGATGAGTACTACCTCCGCATCGCCCAACAAGGCCAGCCAGATGCAGGCGGGCCGATCGATACAGCCAATGGTGGCGGGGTTTGGGATGAAAGAGAGATCGTGGATGCGGGATTCCTGGAATTGGTACGCCTCGGAATCAAACGGCCTGACGATCCCGTCATTCTGAAATCCTTACTTGTAGTGGACAAGGTAATCAGAGTGGAAACGCCAAATGGCCCAACATTTTATCGCTACAACCATGATGGCTATGGAGAGAAGGCTGATGGTCGTGGTTACGACGGAACTGGCGTCGGCCGCCTTTGGATCATTTTTGCCGGCGAGCGCGGCGAATACGAATTGACCCGTGGGCTTGATGCTCATCCTTATCTGGATGCCATGCAGAAAATGGCCAATGCTGGAGGCATGTTGGCTGAACAGGTTTGGGATCGGCCGGAATCTACAAAACCGTGGCTCAAATTCGGCCAGGGCACAGGTTCGGCCACTCCGTTGGCCTGGACCAATGCCCAATTCATCCGCCTGGCCATCGCGCTCAAAGAGCGCAAACTTCCGGAAGTGCCGGCTGTGGTTCAAGAGCATTTTCAAAAATAGGGAATTGGGCACAGCTTGGTGCTCTTTGTCGTAATAAGGAACGTTGAGGTTTTTGGCCATTCGGTTTTTCAGGAGGTATTCATGGTTTCATTTCTGCGACGCCTATTCAATCCTGCTGCGCTCTTGCTGCTCACTACAAGCTTGTGCTGGAGCCAGGACTTCAAGAAACAGGTCATCTATCAGATTGTCACTGACCGCTTCTTCAATGGGGATGCTGCCAATGATAATCCTTCACAAAGCGCCGGACTCTTCGATGCGACGAAGACCAATTGGCGGCTTTATTGGGGTGGGGATTTAGCCGGAATCCAGCAGAAAATGTCGTATATCAAGGGGCTCGGAGCAACGGCGATTTGGATTTCGCCGCCGGTGGACAATGTCAACCTGAACGATCCGGTGAACGGTAGCCCCGCTGCTCCATATCACGGCTACGCGGCTCGAGACTTCAAACGGATCGAGGAGCACTTTGGCGATGCCAACAATACCTTTGCGGCATTCGATAATCTGGTGTCGACCGCCCACGCGAACGGGATCAAGGTGATCGTGGATTTTGCACCCAATCATTCGAATGACAATTCTGCCGCCGAGTTTGGGTCGCTTTTTGACAATGGAACATTTGTGGCGGCTTGTAACAACGATCCTAACGGAGTGTTTCACCACAATCCCAACATTGCCGATTTTAACGACCGCTACCAACTCCAGTATTACACGCTCTTCAGCCTTTGCGATCTGAATCAGGAGAGTCCTGCCGTTGACGCCTATCTGAAGGCGGCCTTGTTGCAGCTTCAGCAGCATGGTGTCGACGCTTTTCGCATTGACGCGGTGAAGCACGTAACTTGGGGTTGGGAATATAGTATGGCCAATGCAGCTTTCAGTTCTGGCCCGAGCTTCTTCTATGGAGAGTGGTTTCTAGGTGGAACCGGCGATCCGCTATTTCACGATGCCTACAAGTTTGCCAATAATAGTGGCATATCGCTGCTCGATTTTTCTTTGAATACGGCCATCCGCGACGTATTTGCCAATGATACTGGCTTTACCGAAATTGATAATACTTTGAGCACGGAGAATGCAACATTCACCTGGCAAAACGATCAAGTGACGTTTATCGACAGCCATGATGTGCCGCGCTTCCTCACGGTCAACAACAATACCAACCGGCTGAATGAGGCGACGGCCTTCCTGCTAACGTGCCGGGGTATCCCTGTGATCTTTTATGGGGATGAACAGTTCCTGCACAATGACACCAATGGCGGCGGGGATCCCTTCAATCGCCTGTGGATGAGCTCTTTTGATACAACAACCGTTCCGTACAAGCTGATCGGCCATCTCTCCGCGCTGCGCCAGGGAAACAATAGCATTGCTTATGGGGGCTTTCAGCAGCGCTGGATCAATAACGACGTTTACATCTATGAAAGAAAATTCTTCAATGATGTAGTGCTGGTGGCGATTAATAAGAACGACACCACCCCCTACTCGATTACGGGATTAAACACCGCGCTGCCAGCGGGCAACTACTCCGATTATCTTGCTGGATTGCTGGGAGGTTTTGGTATTGGAGTGAGCGCGGGGACTGGCGGCAACAACCCGGTCGCGGCATTTACGCTCCCAGCCCACACGGTCTCTGTCTGGCAGGCAACCGCAACGGCTGCTGCCCCACAAGTTGGTTCGATCGGGCCAACGGTTGGCCAATCCGGGGTGCAGGTTACCATCGCCGGAAAAGGCTTTGGCGGCTCGGCGGGCAGCATACTTTTCGGAGCGGTAGCGGCAAACGTCGTGAGTTGGGCGGACTCACAAGTGGTGTTTATGGTGCCGGGCGTGTCTCCCGGTGTTTATAACGTACAACTCAAGAAATCCGGCGGAACGGCGGCCAATGCCATTCAGTTCAGAGTCCTTACGGCGAACCTCATCCCGGTTACGTTTACCGTCAACAACGCCTCGCCAACCAATGTGGGCGATTACATTTTTCTCACCGGTGGAACGGTGGAATTGGGGAATTGGGGCACAACGTTTGATACTGCTATCGGTCCTATGCTCGATCCCAATAATCCCAATTGGTTCTTGAATGTGTCTGTCCCCGCCGGGCAAACCATTCAATTTAAGTTCATCAAGATCGCCGCGAATGGAGCTGTGACCTGGGAGAATGGCTCAAATCACATCTACACCGTGCCTACGAGTGGGACGGGATTTGTGAATGTAAATTGGCAGAACTGAGATGGCGACTTAAAATCGCAGCGCCACCATCGAGGAAGAGACTCTTCCGCCCTTGATATTCAATCACCTTGGCTTGCCCTTGCAGGTCCCAACGAGGCGAGTCTGGTGGTACGGACAGAGTCCGCGATGGATTGGGGCCGGTTTGCCCAAATAACATCACGGCTGGCATTAAGATCGCCGTTAGAGTGCTTCCTTGTGTTTCATCAGGTGTGGAGTCGTGTCTTCCGCGCGGGACTCATAACGCCCTCTTCTTGCATTGATATGGAAGACTTTGAAATGCGAGACGGCGTCAGCGACGTTGACGTTTGCGATGCCGAACGCAGGCACCCCCGACCGTAAGGGGTTTTCCGGTCTCGTGTTCCGTATGGACAGAGATGGGGGGAATTTTGAGTAGAAGGTGTTGTATGCACGTACAACGATCTTGTCCGAACGCGACCAACTCAAAACACTTGAGATCGGATATAGCGACGAGGTTAGTGTGTTCTCAAATGGTTAAATTCTCTACAGGGGACGATGTGCCCAGGGGTTCCGCGACCCCCGGGTTCCTCGGAATTGTGAATCCGGAGAACGACGCGGTTTACCTTCCTCTGAAAAAGCGTCGGGACGAGTTGATGCTGGCGCTCAGCGAACTCGGCGGCGGCTGGGGGTTCATCTGCCGTTTGATCACCCTCGATCAAAATCGATAACGCTAACCAACCAGGCAGTCGATTTGCTGGACACCAACTGAATACAGTCAGAGGCTGACTGGGGTGAGGTCCCTCCGCCGTGTCCGATACCGAACACGATTCTCGAGATCGAACATCGGAGGAAGGATCAAGGTGCATCCAGCGCTTGTGAAAAATGACTATTACGGGCGTCATGAACTCGTCTTATATGGGTTTTGGGAGACATAGGTAGCTAGTTCTAGCGGCATGGCAATGGGATTGCTTCTATGGCTTCTGAGTTCGCTTACGACGAATCTCTCATTCAAGAATGGTTCCTCTAGGAGCCAAAACGGCGATAGCCCAGATGCATGTGGCACTTGTTGGAGTTACAGCCCTGAGCCCCATGGTCGTAGCTGTCGGTCATAGACACCCCGTTGGGTCGATAAGAATAGGAAAAATAGATCATGGACCTGAAACAATTTAACCATCGTTGGCTGGCTTTACAAGTTAGACCGAAATATGAGTTCATTACTGCGAACATCTTGCGTTGCAAAGGTTATGAAGAATTTCTTCCTGTCTATATCTCGAAGAGAAAGTGGTCGGACCGAATTAAGGAGATTACCACTCCTCTGTTCACGGGCTATGTCTTCTGCAAAATGGACGAGAACATTCAATTCCCGTTGATTACTACGCCCGGGGTGATCCGGATTGTAGGGTCATGTGGAGGGGTCGCCTATCTCGAAGATAGTGAGATTGAAGCCATTCGCATGGCGGAAAAGTCGGGCCGCGATGTGCAGCCGTGGACATTTTTGCATGCCGGAGACCGTGTCCAGATCAGCGCCGGTCCACTGTCAGGGCTTCAGGGGGTCTTGCTTTCTCACAAAAACAAGAATCGACTCATCGTCTCCGTAAACTTGATCCAGAGCTCGATGGCTGTCGAAATAAATGGAGACGATCTAATGCTCCTTGCGCCGCCTCAAAATGAGTCAAGGGTCAATGAGCGAGCGCTTGGCTCCAATTTTCAGGACACAACTCCATACATCGATTCTTCAATGGCCCTTCCTATCCCTCTTGTTACAGGGAAAGTCGCTACTTCGCGGCAAGATTTGAATTAGTGGAGAGGATTCAATGGATAATATAAGCCCCATGGTATCTAGCCAAGGCACTACTCAGGCATTAGCTACGTATTTGCAATGGTGGCAACAGCACTATGGAGTTTATCCTCGAAAACTTCGTCTTTCGAGGAGGACGATTATTCAGCTTTGCGCCGAGCACTGTCTGCCTACCTCCTTACCATTTTATGTTCTTTTTGGAATACCTATTGAGCAAATAGCCGATGCTTGAGTTTTAGATATACTTCCTCGTTAAAGCCGAGCTCCAAGGGCGAACAGCGCAGCTCCTGTCTCAATTGACTGATACTGGGATTCTAAGGCAGGAGCCATCTCTCGCCCATCGCCCATCCCTAAGCGGCGCTCAGCTCGATGCGACATCGAATCTGAAATATATCATCGCCATGGCCGAAAATGCGGTGCTCGAGCGCAAAGTCCAACCTGTGATGGTGCGCTTGCACGGGCCCGCGGCAAGCCGGCAAGAACGAGCAAGTCTACGGCGAGGTTCACGATGCCGCTGGAACCAAATCGACTGGAGCGGGAGTTCGATACATAGAGATTAAGCGATTGAGGCCATGGCCCAATTGAAAAATGCCAAGCGTACATTTTTATCGTGGCATGATTTGTCGCCGAGAAGGCAAGAAGCGGCTAAAAGAGCCAGATTGCCACCAGGGAAGACGCGATCAGTAATCGTACTCTGGGCGTTAATGACCTTTTCGACAAAAAAGGACACGAAGCTGATACTTGGGTGGCTCAGGCACAGGCCATTGTCTCTAAGGTTGGACTGATCACAGAGCGGGTGCATCTCTTATCAAAGAGGGCATCTAACATAAAGTCAGCGCCCCGGCAGCCCGCAAGGCGATTGAGAAATAGTGCGATACCTGCGCTTCCAGTCCCATAATCGCAAGAAAGTCGTGCCAGTTGATTTCCGGGAAAGGCGATACCATCACGTTGAACACGAAAAAGCATGATCCCTTGAGCGGCTTTCTCGGCTCCTTGTAGAAATCGCTGATGACCGAGGAAATCGTGCAGATCAAGGGAGAATTCTCCGAGCCCGGCGAGACCCATAAACTGACCAGGAAACACTGCGTATTTGCGGTCGCATTCAATGAAGATCTTCTCGAGGATTGAACGAAGGCGGTTATCTTTGTGAAGTTGGTAGAAACGCAGAGCCACTCGCCCGATTCCTGCACTACCGAAGAGCCAATAGGGGTAGAGTGGAGATCTGGATTCCGGGGTGCATCCCCATGAGAGTCCGCCATCTTTTGTTTCGGCGGCGAAACTTAAATCGTATTCCAGAGCTTCCTGGCCGGTGGTCAAGAAATGAGAATTACCAGTTGCCAGATAGAGATACAACAGAAACAGCGCAATTCCGCTCGCTCCATGAGCTAAGCCGAGACGAACTTCACCGCTGTTCATCCAGCAACGGCCGCGCTCGTTGTGAATCGATGTTTCCAGTAGCCAAGCGGCGGCTTCTTTAGCATAGGTGAGATATAGTTCGTCTTGAGTTTCGATGAAGAAGCGCAAAGATGTCATACCCCAGCCCGCTAGGCCACAAAAAATGTCAGCACTCTTTTTCCGTAAGGAGTGAGAGAGCGAAGTTCCAAAGATTTTTTCGGCCTCCTGCTGCAAGCCCATTTCCAATAGGCTCCAGGCGATCCCTGCCGATCCAACATATAACCCCGGTGGATAATCTTCATTCTCAATTTTGTGGTTGAGGATCCAGTTTAGCGCTTTCTCGGGTAACTGAGTTGATATCCGATGCAATGCGTAGGCGACGCCGCCTGCCCCGTACGCTAGGCTCAACGGATTCGTCAAAAATAATTTTGGATCAGCAGGAAATAGGCGGTCCGTGCGGGAGTCGGTTGCTTCGGCATGGATGTAATCGAGAATCCCATCGATAGTAGCTCTGTAATCGATCGGACTCTCATTATCACAGCAGGCGTGGGCGTCGCGGGTCGGGAAACTTGAAAGGACGTTCTCTACGATGGATGGTGATGGACGCTTCAATGGGTCCTGGCTCAAGAGATCCAGGATCATTTGAATGAGCGGAGCCGGTATCTGGCTGTCATTTTGGATACTGTGGAGGAGATCGTAGCTGGCATCCGGGTGTAGATTCAGCAAACCATTCAATGGGAACAGGCAGAAGCAAATGATAGCACCGAGGGCATAATAGTCATCTTCAGGCGCAGGGAAGCCTCCGCTTATCTGATTCGGTGATCCAAAGCCCGGCGTATATAGGTTAACGGGTACGTCCACACCCAGTTGGCAGGCTCCTTCAAAGTCGATCAGTTTCATTTGAATTGAATCGGCAGTAACCAGAAGGTTGTTGGGAGAAAGATCCCCAAAAACAATGCCACGTTCGCGCATGACATCAATGAGATGAACCAGATTGAGGATTAATCTATGGAGATCTTGGTACCAGAGGTCGAAATCTTCCGAGGATGGTCGGGTCCGGAGGAAGATGCTTGTTTTGGCGACGTGATGCGCCAAGGAGATACCATCGATGAACTCTTCCACCAGAAAGCAATGATCCCATTCCTGAAAAAGTTCATAAGGATGGGGCGCAATGCCGCTGTCAGAGAGAAGCGTAAGTAGACGATACTCTTTCTGGAGGAGCTCCACAGCATCGCAAGTCTCCCCGGACAAGCTAATATGCGGTCGCGCCTCTTTCACGACAACTCTGTTTCCTGTTTTCCGATCCACAGCGCAATAGACTCCTCCAGCATTGGAAAAGGCTAAGACGCCGATAATTTCATATCTACCACTTTGTAGGGTGAGAGGTTCATTGAGATTTCTTTCATCTTGTACAGGCCCGAGCGGAGACTCTGCCCAATCCGGTATAACCGGGAATGGAAGCCGCCGATCGGGGATCTGGGATCCGTCCGGGCCGGTCAATAATGCTACCTTTTCGCCCTCGACGTTAAGAGCATAGCGCTGACGCATCCCTCCATAGCGGTAGAACACGACACTGTCCTTCTTATATTGCTGATCCGAGAGAATATAGGGTCCATGCTGACCGAGCGTGGCTTGATAAAGTTCGTCAATCAGGTCCAGGAAACAGCGGTTGTCTTTTGGATAGACCGTAATAAACTTGCCGGAACCGCCGCGAGACCAGTTCTTGCCATTGAGGAGGGACAGAACAAAGGGATCGAGAGCAAATTTGAAGTTTGTATCTTGCCTCTGAAGAAGTACTGCCAAGACTCGATCCAAAGTTTCACGGGCATCGCTCAATCTTGCCGATATATGAATCTTCCAGCCTTGTTCCGGAATGACATTAGAAGATGAGCCGCAATGAAACCAAATGCCGCTTCGTTGAATCCACCAACCAGTGGGTAGTTTGGCTGTGGCCAAGTCATAAAAATTCGTATCGCGCAGAGAATAGAGATCGAAGGTTTCAAAGAATTCTTGGCTCACTAACCCCAAAAGGGGATTCGGTCTGCTTGGCATGTTTTCCTCACGGATGCAAATGTTGTCTGTGGGTTAGCCGGATTCACAGTTGTGAATCGAAATCAGGCCGATCTTCTTGCATTGGCTAAGAGGCGTGATGGCCGGGAGCGGCAGTTGGTGCGCAGATTCCACTGACACTGCTATTCAAAAGGGTTTCCTCTAATGAGACTTGCTGGTGAAAACCCCCTCCCGATAGGGGCGAAGAGCAGGCTAATCTTTGCAATGCAAGAATATGGTTCATTTGTTTCTCCTGTAAAGATTTGAGTTTCATTGGAGACCCGCTCTTCGTAAAAGCAACTCGGTTGCCAAGCCCCAATAGACCCTGTTTCGATGGTCAAGTTACGCGCAGAATCGCAGGCCTCAAAATGTCATCATGTAAGGCATTGACTTTAAAAGGCGATTGGGAGCCTGTTCGATCCATGCACTTCTTTACATTTGGTGCGCTAATCACCGCTTTTAGCAGACGCTACGACATATCTTTAATGAAGAATCAATCACTTATGAGAGGCCGCAGCAGTGAGGGCTTCGGGAATTTCGCACCCGTCGAGAGAGTTATCGGTCAAGAACTGCTGCGGTATGGCAGAACCTAGGCGTGTTCGACATCGAGAATAGTGTCCGTCGTCGAACACAGTAGGCACTTGTGCCGTTAAGTACAGCGCCTAGCCTTTAATATTTCATTCAGGGCCAAGGTCGACGAATGTCTGGAACCGATTTCGATTATCAAGTCGGATTGGATCGAAGAAGCAAAAGCCGGCGTGAACATCGAGACCTATTCTCGACTTTAGGTGGCGGGAAGGCTAGGCTTCGAGGTTTTGGCGGCCTCCCATGTTGCAGCTTTTCATGGGCAATATAAGGGCCCCGTAATCAGGTTGATGAATTTCCCTCGAATACTTGACCTGTCTGAGTCGGTGAGCACAAAATTTACGAGACTGATTCGAAGTGGTTCGTTCTCTCAGCAACGCACATCGGTAACTTGATGTTGACTTCGCATCCCGGATCGTCTTTGCGATTCTGGATCGTGAGGCATCCATTGTGGGATTCCACGACTTGTCTGCTTAGAACCAATCCAATACCAGACCCGGCACTCTTGGTGGTATAGAAAGGAACAAATAAATTTTGAGTATCGGGCAGGCCGATACCGCGATCGCGGATGAATATTTGTAAGTCGCGTCCATCCACTCGCCAGCACACAGTGACTGCATCTGGATCGAGTTCGTCTGCGGCGCGGTCGAGCACGGCATCTACAGCATTCCGTAGAAGATTGATGAATGCCTGCGTCAGTTGATCGGCATCAATAAGGATGTTCACGTCGGGGCTAGGAAGAATCGTGATTGGTAACCTGGATTCCAGGACAACGGCATCCGACAGCACCGTCTTGAGGTTCATGATTCTAGGATGGGGAGGAGAAAGCTTCGCGAATTTTGTATAACTTTGCAGGAATCGATTGAGTGAATCCGAGCGCTTGGCAATGATTTCCAAACCACGCCGAAGATTTTTTTGAAATGGATCCGGCAGGTCAATCGGAGCTGATGTTAGCGCCAGAGTATCTGCGATGGATTTGATCGGCCCAAGAGAGTTGTTGATCTCGTGTCCCAAGACGCGGACGATCTTCTGCCAGGCTATTTGTTCCTCGGCGCGCAGGGCCTGTGATGCTTCAGACATAACCAGCAGCAGGTGCTGAATGCCATCCAGCCGGAAGTGTGAGCGCCGGACAAGCCAGCGGCGTTCGATGCCCAAGAAAGACCTAGTAACCGTTTCGGCTGTTTCCCCGTCAAGCAGGTCATCGATCCCAAGTTCCTGTGCGGTGTGATGAAGAACATGAGCCTCGTCGCGACCTAAGAGCGCCGCTGCCGCACGGTTTAGAAGACGGAGGCGCCTCTCCGACGAAAATGCAAAGATTACCGCTCCCGCTTCGGCCATCACGTTGCGAAATAGATTCGCTGTTTCCAGCGCGCCAAAGCGCTCCTCCTCGAGTGCGCGAGCTAGGTTATTGATTTCAATTGCCAGATCACCTAAAGCATCCCCGGGTACGGTCTGAGCGGCACGAAACGAGAAGTCTTCTTCTTCGAGGGCCGAGATTATGTTTGACAATACCCGAAGCGAATTGACGGTACGCTCGTATACCAAGAATGTTGGGCCAAACCAGAAAACCATGAGGGCAATGGTCGCTTCTATTTTGTGGTTTCGAGAATAGGAGTTGGTCCAAAGAAGAAAGAGGCTGAGTATGACTCCAAAAGCACCCGCAAGAAGGACTGTAATAAAGAGACGCCGCTCAAATGGAAGATGGAACCACCGAGGGCGGTTATACTTCTTTCCTGTTTGCATTTAGCCCGTACTTCTCCATTCGGCGATAGAACGAAGCACGGCTTAGTCCGAGCACTTGTGCCGCTTGTTTAACATTACCCTTATAACGGGCCAGAGCCTTGCTAATCAATAATTGTTCGGCATCCTCCAAACTCATAGTGTCGAAGGTGGCTCCACCATCGAAGTCTGAACTCTCCAGCCCCAAATCGCTCAGCGCAATAAGATCTCCTTGGCACATGATTGTGGCGCGTTCAACGGCGTGGTCTAGTTCACGCACATTGCCGGGCCAAGGATATCTTAGGAGCTGTTCCATCGTGTCTCGTTTGAATCCCCGCACGTTCTTTCCATATCTTTCGCAGTATTTTCGAAGAAAGTGCGCTGCGATGGCGGGAATGTCTTCTGGGCGCTCCCGCAAAGGAGGTATTCGTATTTGTACAGTGTTCAAACGAAAAAGGAGATCTTCTCGGAATTCACCCTGAGAGCAGGCTTTTCGGAGATCGGCGTTGGTCGCAGATAATACGCGCACGTTTATCTGTTGCGTCCGAGAGGATCCGACACGCTGCATCTCTCCGCTTTCAAGCACGCGCAAGAGTTTGGCCTGCTGGCGCAACGGGACATTGGCGATCTCGTCAAGGAATATTGTTCCTTGATCCGCCATTTCGAACCGTCCGACGCGGTCCGTTCTAGCGTCAGTAAATGCGCCCTTTACGTGTCCGAACAGCTCGCTTTCGAAGGTGCCCTCCGGCAAGCCGCCAGTATTTACCGAAACGAGTGGCTTGTCTGCGCGTTGAGACAGTGCATGTAGCGTTTGAGCCACCACCTCCTTGCCACTACCGTGTTCTCCGGTAATGAGGACATTAGCTTCCGAAGCGCCAACGCGAGAAATCATATTGATGATCGGGAGCATCGCCGGAGAGTTGGCGATAAGACGTGGAGCTTGGCAGCGAAACAGACTATTCTCGGCTTCAAGCCGCTGCCCACGTTGAAGAGCTCGATACAAATCGGCGCTCATTCGGAGCTTGGCTGAGAGTTCTTCATCGTTCCAAGGCTTTTGTAAGAAATCGCGGGCGCCACGACGCATCGCTTGTACAGCCAAATCGATCGTCCCCCAACCCGTCATCACGATGATGGGTATTTGGTTGTCGATCTCAATGATTTTTTCAATTAGCCGCAGCCCCTCCTCGCCGGAGGTTGTGTCTCGTTTATAGTTCAGATCCAAAAGCAGCGATTCATACTGCCCCACGCGTAGCGTTTCAAGTACAATTTGCGGGGATCGCGCTATTTCAACATCGAAGCCCCGGGCCTGCAGGGCCATCGCAAGAGCCTCTAGAACGTCTGCTTGATCATCGGCGATTAAGACTCGATAGGGTTTCTCGACCGCTTTCATAGCACTCAATCAAGGGCAGTTCGACTTGCGTGGGGCCTATCTCGCAAGCAGTTACTGGTTGCGCAAAATTGTCATAGGTTCCATCTTGCTCGCTTTGACCGCGGCCACAAGGATTGCCAGCAACGCGGTGCTTCCCAATAGCAACGTATTTCCTACAAATAATTTCAGGAACGCATGGTGGGGATTATACAGCATGGTGCTAAGTATTCGCGTTAGGAAAAGAGAGCCCAACAAGCCAAGCAACATCCCAATTAAGGAGGGCTGAATCCCCTGCTTCAGTATGAGAACCACCACTTGAAAACGAGTTGCTCCCACCGCCAACCGCAGCCCGATTTCGGGAATGCGTAGAGTGGTTTGATAACTCAGCAGCCCGTATACACCAATGGCCGTTAGCAGCAAGGAAAAGATCGCAAACCCCGAGATAAGCCAAGCATAGAACATTGGTTTGCTAAGCGATTCTGCCACAACCGAGGACATGGGCCGAAGTGATGCAAGCGAAAGGGCTGGATCGGCTGACAGGACAGCATTGCGGATCAAGTCGGAGACGTTTTGTCCATTTTTTGTACGAACTAGAACAGAAACCAGAAATAACTTGTTGACAAAGGCCATGATGCTGTCCGGGACCTGTCGATCCGGAACAAAAATCTCAGATGGTGGCATCTGTCCGAGATTTGTGTCACGAACGTCAGCAACGATCCCGATGATCTGGCGGGGACAGTCGGGAAGACCGACTTCTTCCCCCGCGCGGACAAAATGGCCGATCGGGTTCTCTCCCGGCCACCATCGCCGGGCTAGGGTCTGATTGATGATTGCCACTGGATGACTGGTATTGTCACTGTTCACGAAGTCCCGTCCAGCAATAAGCTCAATGTGCAATGCTCTGAAATAATCCCCGCTAACAATTCGATATTCTACTGCGTGGTCGATTTTTCGCGGAGCGTCAGATGGGTAAATTGGAAGATTTAAGCCCTTTTCAAGTGGCAATCCCGCGATGGTTCCGACCGCTTCAATGCCAGCAACGGTCTGAAGTCTCTCGGTGATGCGACTTGCCAGTTGTGAACTCGATTGGGTGCTTCCATATTGCTCAGCGGCAAGGGAAACTTGAGCCGCCCAAACACGATGCGGATCGAAGCCCGGGTTAACGGCTTCTAAATCCAAGAAACTTTGGAGAAGCAGTAGAGCCGTTCCTAATAGGACAACCGCCAGAGCAGTCTGTATTCCCACAAATACCTGAGCCGAAAATGTTTGTCGCAAATTTGGCGTAGTTCCACGGGGCGCTTGCCGCAGCATCTCCTGAATCTTCGTGCCAGCCACTCTGACCGCAGGAATGAGGCTAATCACGACCGCCATCGAAAGAGATATCGCTAAACCAAACCAAATTGATTGTCGATTGATTTCGATGTCGCCAGCCTGCAACAGATCCGCAGGAACGAATGAGAGAATGATCGGAAGTAACTCCATAGCGAGAGTTATGCCAAAAGCGCCCCCAAGTAAAGCCAGAAGGAGGCTTTCGATGAGGAATACTTGTAGCAGCCTCGATCGGTTTGAACCCAGAGCAGCCCTAACGGCCACCTCATGAGTGCGGCTCAAACCGCGAACAAGAACGAGTACCGCTAGATTCGTGCAAGCAGCCAGCAAAACAAGTACAACGGCGCCGAGCAAGATGCCTAAATTGCGCCGATACCCACGAGTGCGAAGATCCTGCAAACGTTCCAGATGAAGTCCGACGTTAGTCGATGAAATCCCAGGCAAATAGGATACGGGGTATGCTTTCAAAAGCGAATCCAGCTCTTGCTCGGCTTCGGGAAGGGCGATATCGGTCCTGAGATTGGCAAGCACTAAATAGTCACTGCCGGGATCGGCATTGGTGGAGTTAAGCTGCAGGGGCATCCAGACATCGGCGTCAGGATAAGAGCGAAAATTCTGCGGCATAATGCCTATAACAGTGAACGGCGTTCCATTGATCGTTAGAACGGTGCCCAGAGCTTGCGGGTTTCGACTAAAAACGGCTTCCCAAAGGCGATAGCTAAGGACTACCGTTCCCGCAGCTCCCGTTCGGTCCTCTTCGTGACTAAAGATTCTGCCCAAAATGGGTTCGGAGCCGAGCGTATGGAAGTAGCTTTCTGAGATCCGCAGCGCTGTCACATATCGGGGAGATTGCCCTCCCCCTAGATTAACCCCGATTTCTTGGGGATAGGCCGCAGTTACATTCTGCAGCCATTGCGAGTGGTCCCTCAATAGGAAGAAGACAGGGGCAGACACCTCGCTCTGTTGCATTTGAACATTCCGCCAGCGGGCGACAACAATTCGGTTCGCATTTTGGAATGGCAAAGGACGCAGGATGACGCCATCGATGATGCTGAAAACAATCACGTTGGCTGCGATGCCCAAGGCAAGGGTGCTCACAGCAACGCAGGCGAATCCAGGCGCCTTCCGCAGAGAGCGAATCGAATAAATAAGGTCGTGCAATAACGTGCTCATCACCACTCGGCCTTGGTCTCTGCGATCTGATTCAGCCCGAGGACAACAAATACAGGCAGATCTCGGCTATATAGTAGTGTCCGTATCTGAGATAAGAATGAGATTTCCACGTATGCCCCCTATGTCTAATTTATCTGTGCATTTTCATGGCCAAATAGAGCCTCCGGGCTTGCTATAAAGACTTAAGACAGGGAAGCGCCAAACCGATAATGATTGTGATCTAGAAATACCAAGCTGCAATTAAGTGCGGCCCCTTTCTCAGCGCAAAGCGCGTCTTCAGTCAATTCTCGATGTGTCCGATAGCGGACACCCTTCGCAGAACTGAACATCCTACTTTTCCATGAGGCCCCGTGGAATCAAAGCCTTCCGTTTGGACCCATTCTTGCTTTAACAGAAGCGGCAACTGGCAGTGGAAGTTTTAAGAATCAGGCCCCGAAAGGCGTTTGGGACTCAAATGGCGACAGCCTACCCAAATGCTCAAGTGGGCCGAGCATGCACGAGATCTTTTCTTCTAGGTTACCTCATATCAGATAGCTATTTATAAGCTAATCTAATCCGCCCTAAAGCGATCTTATGATTACTGCTGATTAGTTATATAAGGGTTATCTGCATTGATCCCGACCAACGCAACGATTTCATAGCTACTAAACGAAATAATATATGGATGCTTTGCTCTTTTTACGAATGAGCAGGGACGGGTTCATGCAGCGGCCATGCATGACACTAGGGTTATCGGCCTATATCCCGAATAGCAATCAATATTTTCTCGAGCCCGTCAGATTTCAAAAAACCCAGCTGCTAAAAACAGAGTGGCTGCGCGAACAATCTAAAGCTATCAATCAACCGTATGAAAGGTGCTTGGGGCACAAAGGGCGACAGCCTGTCCAAAAACAAAAGGAGCGATAAAAATGAGCTGGAATGATCCTGGCAAGGAAGACAATGCAATATACAAGGTAGTCATCAACCAAGAACAACAGTACTCCATATGGCCCGATTTTAAAGAACTTCCTCGGGGATGTGAGTATGCCGGAAAGAGCGGTTCGAAGGCTGAATGTTTGGCCTACGTTAAAGAAGTGTGGACGGATATGAGGCCATTGAGCCTCAGGAAAAAGATGGAGGAATTCGCCAAAAACCCTCCACCTCCTGTTTCTTCTCCCAGCCAAAACTCCGCGACAGAAGAGAGTCTTGTGGATCGCCTTTCGACGGGGGATCATTCGGTTGTCATAGGGACGCGGCCTGAAAAGACTGTAAAGCTTTTCAAAGAGGCCATTGATCGCGATTATGTCCACATCAAATTCACTCAAACGAAGGGTGGTACGGAGCTTGGAGTCCGCATCGATCGAAAAGCGTCGGATTTCAGCAAGGCGGACTTTGTGAACGAAAAGGGTGAGGTTCACATCGAAGGCGATCTGACGCTTGATTACGTAAAAGTTAAATGTGTCGCCGATATCGATCTGAGCACGTTAGAAGGCAAGGGCCATTTGCTCAAGATAGGGGAGGGAGAGATAGTTGCTGCATAGGATATGTAGATGAAGTCTTGCCGAGGGGAAAGACAAGCGAGAAGCGGCAAACTGCGGCAATTTCTCGTCAGCCCAGGTAGCTACGGATACTGCGCATCGAGCCATTCTGCAGGACTGTTTACAGTGCGATGAACTCTAAAACCGACAAGCAATCAACCAAAAACCGATGCCTTAGGAGGCATATATGATGAAAACTATAGAATGCCGTGAATCTGAAGTACGTAGTTACTCTCGCAAGTTCCCGGTGGTGTTTACAAAAGCGTCCGGATGTTATTTGACCGATGAAAATGGCAAACAATATCTCGATTTCTTCAGTGGCGCCGGCAGCCTGAATTACGGGCATAACAATCCTCAGTTGAAGCGATCGCTTATCGAATATATCCGAACGGATGGCGTTACCCAGAGCCTCGACATGGCGACCGGCGCCAAGAGTCAATTCCTGGATCGCTTTGACGAAGTTATCCTGAAACCGCGGAAGCTTGAATACAAGGTTCAGTTCGCCGGTCCCACGGGAACCAATGCTGTGGAAGCTGCACTGAAATTGGCGCGCAAAATTACCGGGCGCCACACGGTGGTGCACTTCATGAATTCATATCACGGCTTGAGCCTGGGATCGTTGTCTGTGACGGGAAGCGTCTCCAAAAGAGTCAGTGCCGGCGTGCCGCTTCACTATAGTTTGCCGATGTTCTTTGACGGCGACTTGGGCGCCGAGGTTGACACACTCGACTACTTCGAAGCCTTTTTGGAAAATCCCGATAACGGCTCCGGAATTCCCGCCGCCATCATACTAGAGACAATTCAAGCGGAAGGTGGCGTTAAGGTAGCGAGCAGGGAGTGGCTGCAGCGACTTGAGCGGATTGCGAATTATCACGGGATCGTCCTGATCGTGGATGACATTCAAGTGGGGTGCGGCCGGACGGGAGATTTTTTTAGTTTTGAGGATAGCGGTATTTCTCCCGGCCTCATCTGTCTCTCAAAATCAATTGGCGGTTATGGATTGCCTATGTCGTTGGTGCTGATCCGGCCAGATCTGGATATTTGGGAGCCTGGGGAGCATACGGGCACTTTTAGGGGAAACAATCTGGCGTTCGTTACTGCGACTGCGGCTCTTGGCTTTTGGAAAGATGAACGCTTCCAGAACTCCATTGCGGGAAACGCGGAGTATGCGGTGTCGAGGCTTAAGCAGATTGCTCTTCGCTATCCCGATGCTAAGGCGTCCGTCCGTGGCCGCGGTCTTATTCAAGGTTTGGTGTTTCAATCAGAAGAGCTTGCGCAGAAGCTTGCCAAAAAGGCATTTGC
>DATGIO010000014.1:0-81323 GCA_035295685.1 Candidatus Angelobacter sp. | reverse complement strand
ATATCGTATTTTGCCACTTCCCCGGGCCCGTGACTTCTCTTTTTCAATCCGGGCTAGAGCATCAGTCGCTTGTAAAACTCGTGAAGCTGTTGTTCTTTTTCCGCTGGGAGGTCTCGCATTGCCCAAATACTGCAGCGACGTACATTGTGTACGTGAATGTCTTCGCCAGGAACCTGCACCACAACAGCGGTAGAAACTAGCGCTGAAAGCAACCGACCAGAAGCCAAATATTTTCTTAAATGGCGGTCATACCTGGCTAAGAAGCTATTGTTTGCGTTGGTTACAGCATCTTCTGCTTCACGCAAAGTTCTGGCCTCTAACACGCTATTTTGTGGTGCAAGATCATCCAGATTTAGAGCAACAATCCCGAAATCAACGTCAGATTCGACTTGTTCTGCTGCCTCGGAAAGGATATTCTGGATATGTTTATCCGAATACAATTTCTTGCAGGCAATGCCGACCTTGGCGTCCTCAAAATTCGTTACGATGTCTGGTTCAACAAACGATACATCGAACGACCTCATGCGAAGGAGGGCCGATAACTCAAGTTCCCACAGAAGGCTCTTCACGCGGCATCTATCCCTTAGGAGGAGATTAAGATTGCCGGACCTGAATTCTGTCAAGAACCTTGAACAATACGAGGTTCCCCGCAGAGGAAGCAGAGCATCCGCAATGCGATTAAGATGCGCAGCATTATAAACAAGTGGCATGGGGATTCGACCGCTCGCACTGACTAACCAAGAATCTGAAACAAGCTTTGCATCAGCAATTAAGCGGCTCAAACTGCAGCTCGAAGGTAAATTGATATTGTTTTCACGATAAAGATCCTCCACCTTCTTTGCTTTTCTTTGATATCCAGAAATGTCTCATGCCCATGCAATGACAATTCCGTATGAGTGCCAGCAAAGATATTCTGGCCAGACGCGCTCCGCTGCAAGAGTGGTTCAAAGTATCGTTGCGCTCTCCTAAACATAGGAACTCGATCCTCTAATAACGAATTGGTTGTTGTGGATGTTTCATAGATCACGCTCAATCTTAAAATCGAATACTAAGATAATATTGAATGTAAGATTGAGCAGTTATTTGGCGGAATTCCTTCTTAATTTAAGCATCTTGGGGATGTCAGGCAATATTTATCCGCGATCCATTTGGGAGCGTACATACGAGAGCATTGTATTGCTGTATTCTGTACAATCTACATAATCGGAAAAAGACATGACCGAAGTTAAAGATTGCTTGCCTGAGACTGCAAGGAAACACTTCATTAACCTGCGAAACGTCCTGCATGACGCTACAACTGAAAAATACCAGACACGATTGAGAGACTTTCGAGCACAGATTTTGTCTCAAAATCAAGGTCGCTCTGGTTTGCAACAGATACAGGAATGGAAGCTTAAAGAGCAACACCTCGAAAGCCTGACGATAGAGTATGTTGAGGCTGCCATCGAAACCTGTAAATTATATGAAATCTCATTGACACAGCCCCTTTGTAATTGTCTTATCAAAGCAGCCGGAGACTTTCTGGACATCCAGTTCCGTCGCTCACTTGAGTTGCACAGCCAAGGAATAGGCGGCGTTAAAGTCCCGCTCTCAGTGCGCCAGCAAGGCAATCTGAACAGTGTGAAGATTATGAACCGCATCAAGGTGGCAGTCGAGACCGCACGAGTAGAGGACGCGAGGAAAAGGAACGCTATGCCGAAGGAAGGATACGGCGATATATATAATCAACACATCGTTCAGAACGGCGGTGTGCTGAACGCCTCACAAACCGGAAACATTTCAGTTCAGCAGATAACAACCACTGCGTTAAATGATTTAAGGCCAGAACTGGCTCAGATGAGAGCATTTTTCAAGAAGCAGGAAGAATCCGTGGACACAGACGAATATGTCGGATTGCTTGCCAGCGCAGAGAAGGCCGCTGACGAAAAGGATGAAAATAAAATGCTGGGATACTTAAAGCAAATACCTGGCAAAGCCTGGGAAATCGGAAAGGCAGTGATCCCGCCAATGCTATTACATTACCTAAAAGCGCATGATATGGCCGAATAAGAATCTTGTCTAACGTGTCTCGCACTGGGCCCACACTCAAAAAGTCTGCATTGACCGAGGGACAGTAATTCAGAGACTGTAATTCAAAGATATGCTGACGGTTAAGCGTTCTCGCACCTACAAAACGGCGAGCAAAACACCAATAATACGAGGTATCGTGCTGATTTAAATGATTTTATCGCTCGACATATAGGATTACTTCGGATCGGCATCATGCCCCCGTGTCAGGTATTGACCTTTTCTTTTTCTCTCCGGCCCTACTCGTTTGGCCATCGACCCCTTCCCCTTTCTTTTTTGCAAGGTCATGGAACTTTTCTCATTCTTCCATCATTACAAGTCTGACAAGAGCCGCTAAGCCGGGGCGGCAAATGACCAGCGACGACACCCAAAATGACCAGTGACGAATCTCTGATACTTGAGTTCCAACAAGGTTCACGCGACGCCCTAGAGCTTCTTTTCGCCCGATACCGCGGCCCCTTATTCGGATTTTTCCGTCGCCGTATCCGAAGCCGCGAGCGCGCTGAAGAGATGGTTCAGGAGACGTTCCTCGCGGTTATCCGGGCAGCTTCGCGCTACGAGCCGCGCTCCCTGGTAAGGACGTACCTGTATGGAATCGGCTTGAAGCTGCTGGCGGAAGAAAGGCGGCGGGAGGCGAAGGTGGAAGCTCCGCTCGAATCGATCACCAAATCGATCAGCGAGCCGGCCATCAATGCATCAGCCGACACAATTCTCTGCATACGACAAGCGATGGAAAGGCTCGATCCGATAGACCGTGATGTCCTTATGCTGCGCGAATATGAGCAGCTCAGCTATAGGGAGATCGCCCAGCTTTTGCGGGTGCCGGTGAATACGGTGCGCTCCAGACTATTTCGGGCGCGGATGGCCATGAGAGACGAATTGCAGAGCCATCCGAAATCCAATTGGGATGAAGGATGTGCACGCTCTTTTTCTTTAGCAGAGGATGCCGCATTGAAAGACTCGACGAAGGACTCGCGAACAACCAGCAGGCTGTCCACAAGCGAACAAGGGGGTTCAAAATGAATCGCCGGAATCACATCATGGAACCCGACGAGCTCATGGCCTATCTCGATGGCGAACTCGGTGCCAAGGAGTCGTCTAGAGCCGCTGCTCATCTGGATCAATGCGAACAATGTCAAAAGATCGCCGCCGAGCTGAGGGATGTTTCGCAATTTCTGGCGGGTTGGCAAACAGAACCCTTTGAAGCAAACTTGGTCGAAAGCGTCTCCTCGCTGCCTCCGACAACCGCGAACAGCGAAATAAAGAACCGTAACGCCAGCTTGCTGGATCGTACGAAATGGCTCAGGGTTATCCACCCATTGCATTGGCCAAAAACGGCTTGGGGCATTGCGGCGGCGGGCATCTTGATTGCCCTTGTCGGAGTGCCAACTTTGCATAGATCGCGGCAAGATGCTGCACGGGCAGTCCCCATCCTACCTGACCCCGTGAAGGCACTACCGCCAGTTATTCTGGATTCAAATGCGTCGCGATCGAGAGAACCCGAAGGGCTTCTGTCGGCGCCTTCCAGAGCACCGAGCGTCTCAAAATATTCCGGTGACAGGCTAGACGACCTTCAAGAGAAAACCCAACCAAACGAGGCCGCCCGCACAGCACCCGTCGGCCCCATGATTGTCCGCACTGGGGAGCTTGAACTGATAGCGCACGATTTCGATCAGGCGCGGCCCAAAGTAGAAGAAATATTGAAACGCCATCGTGGCTACATGGGTGAGTTAAGCCTCAACACTCCTCCCAATTCCGGACGGTCGCTCACCGCGACCTTGCGTGTGCCCGAGACTGCTCTGGATGCCGTTCTAACTGAATTGAAGGGCCTTGGCCGTACGGATAAGGAATTGCAGAACGGAGAAGATGTCACACAACGATACGTTGATCTTGAGGCGCGCCTGAGCAACGCACAAAACACGAAGCAGCGGCTGGCGGATATCTTGCGTCAGCGCACCGGGAAGCTTGCCGATGTTCTGGCGGTGGAAGAGGAAATTGACCGCGTGCAGGGCGAGATCGAGGAAATGGAAGCGCAGCGGAAGACGATGAAAAAGCAGATCGATTTTGGCACGCTGAAGCTCACCATCACGGAAGACTACCGCAGCGAGCTAAAGATGGTGCAGCCATCCACCGGCGCCCAGATTCGCAATGCCGCTGTCGAGGGCTACCGGAACCTCTCCGATGGAATGATTGCGATTTTGTTATGGGTGCTGTCGGCCGGCCCTTCGCTTCTTGTCTTGGGAGCAGTCTTGTTCTTCCCGGCCCGCATGCTATGGAAAAAATTGCGTCCAAACTTGGCATAGAGCAACGTTGCTCAAAATCTTTACAAGCTGCTTCCGTTGCGTGAATTGCGGATGAGCGCGAGAAACTCTTCGCGTGTTTTCTCGGCCGTGCGGAAGCAGCCCATCATGTGCGAGGTCACGGCCGAGGAGTGCTGTTTTTCCACGCCGCGCATCATCACACACAGGTGCCGCGCCTCGATGACGACGCCAACGCCCTGGGGCTGCAGTGCATTTTGAATGGTCTCCGCGATTTCTACCGTCAAGCGTTCCTGCACCTGCAAACGGCGAGCAAAAACATCAACGATTCGCGGTATCTTGCTGAGTCCTATGACTTTACCGTTGGGGACATAGGCAACGTGCACCTTGCCAAAGAACGGCAGGACGTGGTGTTCGCAAAGACTGAACATCTCGATGTCTTTTACGATGACCATCTCGTCGTAGCTGACGGTGAAGACCGCCCCTTGCAGGATTTCCGTGGGATCGGCGTCATGCCCACGCGTCAGATATTCGAGGGACTTCCGCACTCGCTCCGGGGTTTTCAGCAGGCCCTCTCGGCTGGGATCTTCGCCGATTCGAACCAGTAACTCGCGAACCAACTCCTCTGTGGTGGCTGATGTGATCGATATTTGTTCGTCTAATTTCTTCACGTTTTATTTTCCTGGGGATCGAGCCGCCGAACCTGAACGCGCTCAACATTCCCTTCTTCCTTTTGAATCGCGCCCTCTCTTGCCTCTTTATGCGCGAAGTTCTCTTCCCCCCGCGTACTCAAAAGAGTTGCAGGTTGTTTCTTCCATTCTGATTTTCTCGACGGGCGCGTGCTGGAACTCGCGTGCGATCACGTTGTAAATCTCAATGCACAAGTTCTCGGTGGTCGGTACAACATTGTTGAACTCCGAAAGCATGTTGAGGTTCTCGTGCCCAAAGCGCTCCACGATTCTTTCGTGAATAAATGCATCCAGATCGGCTAAATTGCACACCATCCCGGTGCTGGGATCGACCTTGCCCGCAACCGTGACTTCGAGGGCATAGTTATGTCCGTGGCCGTGAGGATTGTTGCACTTGCCGTAGACCGTGCGATTCTCTTCCTCGGACATAGAATCGTTGTGCAGCCGATGGGAAGCTGAGAACCAGTATCGCCTCGTAAGATAGGCTTTCATGGTTCACCATAGTAATCCACAAACAAATCCTGCGTCTCATAGAGGCGTATGCGGTGCAGTTCCGCCACCTGCAATTTGGGCTGGAGCCAGTTCCAGATCGTGATTGCCAGGTTTTCAGTGGTGGGAATGCGGTCCCGAAATTCGTTCACCTCTTTGTTTAAGAAACGATGATCGACCGCGTCAATCACCTCGCGGTTCATGACCTCCTTCAACTCTTTCAGGTCCACCACAAAACCGGATCGTTGGTCCACCTGGCCCCTTACGGTAACTTCCAGCGTGTAATTGTGCCCATGGCCGTGAGGGTTGTTGCATTTTCCGAAGATTCGCTTGTTTTCTTCAATATCGAATTCCGGATTGTGGTAGTAATGCGAGGCGGAAAACTCGGCTTTTCTCGTCAAATAAACCATTCTTTCAGCCCTTTGCCGTGATGTTCCCTTTCTGGATAGATGTTTGGACGTTGGAGGAAGGTTCAGAATGAATATACCGTCTTCCCTTCCAGGTTACGGAGCCGCGAACGCGATAGTGCAGCCAGGAGCGAACCAGGAGCAACGTAAAAAGAGGCAGTCCCCAAAACGCTGCCGCAGTTGCCTTCCACGAAAAATTGGCCTTGCGCATGCGATACACAAAGGCCAGGTAGATCGCCGTGCTGAGCGCGAGCAGAGGGAATGCGACAGCCCAATTGCCGGTCTTGGCAGCCCCAACCCCTCCTGCCAATCCGAGAACCACGAGAATAAATTCCGCCAGACGGATCAAGCCCAATCGTAGGGGATTCTTAAAAAGCAGTACAAGGTTCTTGGTCCACCCTTCCACCAGAGACCTGAAATCGCGATACATTCTGGTGGCCACCAATCCCGCGCCGGAGCCGAACCAGATCTTTCTGCCGGAGGATTTGAACAATCGCGCGAGCGCCACATCTTCCAGCAACTCTTTGGCAATCGCCACATGGCCGCCCAATGCTTCATAGGCTTCCCGGCGGGCCAGAATGTATTGCCCGTTGGCAGCGGCAGTCGCGTCTTGAGGATCGTTCACTCGATCCATGGAATAGGTTTTTGCCAATTCGGCATAGACCAGCGGCATCAATATATTTTCGCTCCAGCTTTCCGTCAGTTGCTCGGGAGAATAAGAGAGCAGGTCAACACTGCGCCGCTCGGCTTCTGCCACGGCTGCCGCCAGCGAGCCCTCACGATGCATCGTGTCCGCATCGGTAAAGAGCAGCCATTTGGCTCTGGTGTGGCCAGTGGCCGTCATAATCGCATTGCACTTTCCCATGATTCCCTGCGCCGGTTCCGATGCCGTGAGCACGAGCACGTTGGGGTACGATCCGGCAATGGCCCTTGTGTCATCGGTCGACCGGTCGTCGACCACAATGATTTTAAAATCAATACCTTGCTGCACTACGAGGGATTCCAGGCATTCGCCGAGACACGCCTGCTCGTTGCGGGCCGGCACAATTATCTCCACGGCCGGCTTTTGATGAACAACTCCCATGCGGACAGGGGTATTATAAAGGGCGTGAAACCCCTATTTCTCGCCGGTGTATTCTTTGCTCTGCTTACGGGATGCGATAGCGGATCGCATCCACGATTGATTGGCTCTCCTGCTCCGGATTTCACAGTTCAGGATTCGGCGCGTACTGTCGCTCTCCACGAACTGCGCGGCAAGCCTGTGGTGTTGAATTTCTGGGCGACCTACTGCGCTCCATGCGTGGAAGAAATGCCTTCGCTGGTTCAAATGCAGCGAAGCATGAACGGCCGCCTGACCGTACTGGCTGTGAGCCTCGATGAAAACGAAGACCAATACGTCAGGTTCTTGCGCAACAACAATATCGATCTTTTGACCGTGCGCGATCCCGCGGGAACCAAGAGCAGCCGGTTTTATGGGACAACCGGCTACCCGGAGACGTTTATCATCGACGGCAATGGAACGGTTCGACGCAAGTTTATTGGCCCGGTGAACTGGACGAATCCGGAAGTGATCGGCTATCTCAGCGATCTCACCGACACGCGCCAAAAATTGTAAGCCGATTCGGAACGCGGGCATTCCGATGCCCGCTTTTCAGTGGGCTCCGCCAGCCGATTTTGCCTGCGGCAAGAACTTTTTGTTGATCTTGGCCACGACAACATAGTTAGGATCGACCATCTCGTTCAGATGGATTTCGGCAACCTTCGAAAGCAGTTCATAGGAATCCATCTCCGATAGGCCGTAATCGTTATGGATCCATCCAACTAATTCCGTAAATGCGATGCGGAGCGCGTCGTCCAGCGGCCTGTAAGCTCCCACGGTCATGATGTAATCGCTGCTCTCAAAGCGCGGCCAATTGATCTTTTTCCCCTTGATGACCTGCAGCTGCACCTTGCCTCGTAGCGGGACTTCGATCGCCGTGCCGGCAACCTCGCCATCGCCCATCGCCGCATGCCCGTCTCCCAGAAACAGCAGCGCGCCCTGCACGTTCACCGGAAAATAAACGGTATTGCCGACGCTTGCCTCCGGAGAATCCATGTTGCCGCCAAATGCTTCAGGCACTACCGAACTCCGCGATTCCCCACCGGCCGGAGCCACGCCGATACAGCCGAAGAACGGATGCATCGGAATCTTGACGGAAAAATTAGAGTCAAGCGCCTTGAAGGTGGCTGTATTGGCCGCATGGTCGATCCGGTAGAACCATATCTTTTCCGGTATGGGCTGATTCAGCATGGGAGTGTAATTGGTGGAATTGATGGCTCCAAAGCCCGGAGCCAGGGCGCCGATTCCCTGATCGCCATCGACCTTGATGTCGAGAATTTTCACCGCGAGCGTGTCGCCCGGCTCAGCGCCTTCTACATAAAACGGGCCGCTGAGCGGGTTGTCGCCCTTCGACATGCTGAGCGTGTCTCCCGGCTTTCGAATGGCATTGCCGAAACAGTCCACGGTGTTGGTCTCAAGAATGTCGCCCGACTTTAGCCTGACGACGGGCTGCATGGTTCCGTAGACGTATTTCAATTCGCTCGGCTTTACTTCATACTTCACGACTTTTCCTTGGCCCGAATCCTGGGCACAAGCCAATCCGCTCAAAATACACAAGGCAACAAGGTATCTCATGATTTTCCTCAACCTGGAATTGATCTGGAATGATATAAGACCCGGAATTATAAAGCCGTTACAGGCACCGCACGTAATTCGGGCTAAATCGGAGCAAGCTTGATATGAATTGTGAGTTTTCTCGTGCTTTACAAGATCAAGTGTGATACAAAAGAGTTCGTGATTGTGATGTCCCTCTCTCTAAAAACCCGCTCGTAGTTTTGCGGCCCTGCTCGTTCCGATTGGCCGCCTGATCTCCATCAATTTTTTCTGTCTATTGCGTGTCCTTCCAAGGGACTTTTCGCATAGCTTTTGGAGAATTTCTCGTGAGTACACAAGTATTAGTTCCCAAGCAAGAGAAAACTCAAACATGGTTTTCCCTCGTAAAAGAGGCGATTCTGGGATCGAAGGAAAACTTCACCGCGATCTCGGTGGACCGGGCGATTATTCTGCTGGCGATTCCCATGGTGCTTGAGATGGCCATGGAAGGGCTCTTCAGTATCGTCGACATCTTCTTTGTGGGCCATCTTGGCCCCGATGCAACCTCCACGGTCGGCATGACCGAGGGACTGTTGATGATCGTGATGTCCATAGCCGTTGGATTAAGCATGGGTGCCGGAGCGGTTGTTGCCCGGCGCATCGGCGAACAGGATAAGGAGGGGGCGGCGGTGGCCGCTGTCCAGTCCATCATGATCGGTTTAGCCTGCGGACTATTGATCTTCATGATTGGCTTCCCTTTAGCGCCGCGATTGCTGGCGCTGATGGGAGCGGGTCCTGGAATCCTGCAGGTTGGTTCAACCTATAGCCGGATTATGCTGGGCAGTTCCGGCATCATCCTGATGCTCTATCTGATCAACGCCTCGTTCCGCGGAGCAGGCGACGCTGCTGTGGCGATGCGCGTGTTGTGGGTGGCCAACTTCATCAACATCTGCCTCGATCCTTGCCTAATTCGGGGACTTGGACCATTTCCCCGCCTGGGCGTAACCGGGGCAGCCGTTTCCACCACGATCGGCCGTAGTATAGGCCTGCTTTTCCAGGTTTATCTGCTGGCCAAAGGCTCGGGCAGCTTAAAGATTCTGGGAAAGCATCTGCGGCTCAACCTGCAGGTGATGCGCAACATCATGCGTATCGCCGGCAATGGCATCCTGCAATTCATGGTTGCCAGCGCCAGCCTGGTGGTGCTCATCCGCGTGATCCAGTCGTTCGGCAGCGCGGCAACCGCGGGCTACACCGTGGCAATCCGCATCGTGATCTTTTCGATTCTGCCCTCATGGGGGCTGGGCTCGGCCGCAGCCACGCTCGTTGGACAGAATCTCGGCGCGGGGCATCCCGACCGTGCGGAGCAATCCGTGTGGCGTGCTGCCTTCTTTAACATGATTTTTCTTGGAACGGTCTCGCTGATCTTTCTGCTGTTCGCCCCAAACCTCGTCGCGATCTTCGGCAACGGCGACCAGGAAGTCATCCGCTATGGAGCGAACTGTCTGCGCATTATCAGCTTGTGCTATGTGCTTTACGCGTATGGCATGGTGATCGTGCAGGCATTCAACGGAGCCGGCGATACAAGAACGCCGACTCTCATCAGTTTGCTCTGTTTCTGGATCATCCAATTGCCGCTAGCTTTTTATCTTGGTAAAGGGTTGGCGCTTGGCCCGAATGGAGTCTATTTCGCAATCTTGACGGCAGAGATCCTTCTGGCGCTGATTGCCATCTTCATATTTCGGCTCGGAAAGTGGAAGAAAAAGGTCGTATAAAAACAGGGACGCAGCCTGCCGGCGGTTCCAATTTCGCTCGCAGGTTGTTCCCTTTCGCTGGATCTGAAAAAGTCGAACGGCCCAATAGCGGAACTTGTTGATAAGACAAGTCTTACAGTTTTAGTTCATTCTTTTGATATTTCAAAAAGCGCCTAAAAATCAATGAGAAATCAATGAGAAATGAAGGGAAATGAAGTCGGAATGATGCCTGAAAACAAGCCCTACCCTTTCTAAAGAATTACAGCTTTGCGTTGCGTAGCCGGAGCGCGTTGGCAATCACCGACACCGAACTGAAACTCATCGCCGCCGCCGCAAAGGTCGGCTGCAGAAGCACTCCGAAGAATGGATACAGAAGTCCCGCCGCCACCGGCACTCCCAGAATGTTGTAGATAAAAGCAAAGAAGAGGTTCTGGCGAATGTTTCGCATGGTGGCTTGGCTCAGGTTCCTAGCCCGCGCGATCCCTCGGAGATCACCCTTTACCAGCGTAATGTCTCCCGTTTCCATGGCAATGTCCGTGCCCGTTCCCATCGCTATGCCGACGTTGGCCTGCGCAAGTGCGGGCGCGTCGTTAACGCCGTCGCCCGCCATCGCAACGATGCTCCCCTGGGATTGCAAGCGCTCAACCGTCTGCGCTTTTTGCTCCGGAAAGACCTCCGCCTCAAACTCGTCTAGACCTAACTCTTGCGCAATCGAAGCGGCGGTTACGCGATTGTCTCCACTCAGCATGAACAGGTGAAGCCCGCTGCCACGCAGCTCGCGCACCGCTTCGGGAGTCGAGCTTTTGATTGGATCGGCTACGGCAATCAGGCCCGCCATTTTGCCATCGACGGCGATCTGCACCACCGTCTGTCCTTTTTGCCGCAGCTCATTGGCGAATGCGTCAAGGTTGCCTTCGCTGTGAATTTTCGTCGCTGCAAATAGTGCAGGATTGCCGACCGTGATCTTCCTTCCCACGACCTCGCCGGAAATACCCTGACCGGTGATGGAGCGAAAATGCAGCGTCTCTTCAAGCCTCAAGCTGCGTCGCTGCGCTTCGCCAACGATGGCATTGGCAAGTGGATGTTCGCTCGCCCTTTCTACGCTGGCTACCAGCCGCAGCAGCTCGTTTTCCTCCATGCCCTGCGTCGCAAGAATCTTGGTGACTCGCGGCCTGCCTTCGGTAAGGGTTCCTGTCTTGTCGACAACAATCGTATCCACCTTTTCCATGGATTCGAGCGCTTCCGCATTCCGAATGAGCACGCCCGCATGCGCACCTCTTCCGGTTCCGACCATCACCGCCATGGGAGTAGCGAGTCCCAGGGCGCACGGGCATGCAATGATCAAGACTGCAACCGCATTCACCAGCGCATGCCCAAGCCGAGGCTCCGGCCCCCATAAGGCCCAACCAACAAAGGTCAGAAACGCCACGATCACTACAGCCGGGACAAAGTAAGACGCAACCTTATCCGCCAGCGATTGAATCGGAGCACGGCTGCGCTGGGCCTGCGCCACCATGCGAACAATCTGGGCCAGCAGGGTCTCTCCTCCGAGGCGCTCGGCTTTCATGATGAAGGAGCCGGTTTGATTCATGGTGCCGCCGGTTACCTTGGCTCCTGCCTGTTTCTCGGCTGGAATGGGCTCACCAGTAAGCATCGATTCGTCCACGGTGCTGTGCCCTTCCTCTACGATTCCGTCGACCGGTACATGCTCTCCGGGGCGAACTCGAAGCCTATCCCCAACCTTCACACGCTCAAGCGCCAACTCTTCATCTGATCCATCGGGGCGGACCACCAGTGCCATCTTCGGACTGAGATCAAGCAGCGCACGAATCGCGCCGCCTGTCTGCTTGCGCGCCCGCAACTCCAGAACCTGCCCCAGCAGCACCAGGGTCACGATGCTAGCGCTCACTTCAAAATAGACTTCAACGCTGCCATTCGCCGCGCGGAACGACGACGGAAAAATTTGCGGAAAGATCGTGGCAATCAGGCTAAAGACGTATGCCGTCCCGGTGCCCAAAGCGATCAACGTAAACATGTTTAGGCGCCGATTGACGATAGAAGCCCAGCCGCGTTGAAAGAAAGGCCATCCGCCCCACACCACCACCGGAGTTGCTAACGCAAGCTGGATCCATACCATCCAAGGGGCCGGTAGCCGATGGAGAGGGCTCCCTTCGATCATTCCCCCCATGGAAAGAACCAAGAGGGGAACAGTCAAAGCCACACCCACCCAAAAGCGCCGCTGCATAGAACGCAGCTCAGAGTCGTCTTCCTCATGGGCACCGGGAAATGCCACGCGCAGCTCCAGGGCCATCCCGCAAATAGGACAGCTTCCTGGTTGATTGCGGATGATCTCCGGGTGCATCGGACAGGTGTACTCCACCGCCTCCAGCGTCTCGCGCTCGAGGGCCATGCCACACACAGGACAAGGACCGGGCTTGGACTCGCGCACCTCAGGATCCATTGGGCACACATAGACTGCGCCATCTGCAACGGGGGCATTCCTGGGGGTTGGAGGTCTAGCAGCGGGCGTGAGCGCGCTAAGTTGAACGAAAGCCTCCGCGGGTGGCTTTGGCTTTAAGAATTTCTCCGGTTCGGCGGCGAATCGCTCGGCACACCGGGCGCTACAAAAATGGTAGGTCTTTCCTGCATATTCCACGGAGCCCTTGGCCTTTTGTGGATCGACGTGCATCCCGCAAACGGGATCGACGACTGTATTGTGGCCTGGAGAGGGAAGGCCTTCCATATCCTGGTGTGATGACATTTAGGCGCGCTTTGACCTCAATTCAACTATATTAAAGTGTTTGCGATACAACCCTGACGAGGAACAGACTGCCAATGACCCTGCTGGATATCGTGTTCAGATACAGTACGCCGCCTGGAGAAAAAGAGATGCGTGCACTCAACCGTGCTTGGGAGGTGTACGGCGTCCGCAAGATCAAGTTTAACGAAAGCGAGAAAATCGTAAGGGTGGAATATGACGCCACCAGGCTCAACGAGGGAGAAATCGCCGCCATTCTTCGGCGCGCTGGTGTCGACCTGCGCGAACGAGTGCAGCTCGTATAGAAAATGCAACGGGGCACTTTCGAAGGAATCTCTGGCCGAGGATACCTTTCGAAAGCGCCCCGATGCGCGCCACTTCGTCTGCTGCTTACAATTGCATCCTGCCTGCCATTTGACTCCTGCTGAAAATACAGGAGTTAAGCAAATCTTCTAGGCTGTGTCCGGGTAGGAATTCCCTTAATCCGGCAAATTTTGCAGAATGGCAACCTTTCCCGCTGGCGCAAACTCCACATGATGTGGGGGCTTGCGATTTGCCTGAAAATGCAACGGGACGCTTTCGAAGGACCTCTGGCCGTTAGGTACCTTTCGAAAGCGCCCCGATGCGCGCCACTTCGTCTGCTGTTTACAATTGCATCCTGTCTGCCATTTCAATTGCGCTGAAAATACAGGGCTTAGGATTGATCGCTGCCCGGGCTGGGCGGTAGTACTTCCATAATCAGGCAAATTTTACCGATGTCTGCGCTTTCAGATGGCGCGTCTCGTTTCAGAAGCTCGCGAATGTTTCCCCAAGTTTGTTACTGGTTTCTCGATTCCTTCGAAAATGCAACGGGGCACTTTCGAAGGACCTCTGGCCGTTAGGTACCTTTCGAAAGCGCCCCGATGCGCGCCACTTCGTCTGCTGCTTACAATTGCATCCCGTCTGCCATTTGGCTTTTATTGAAAACAAATGACTTTCATGTTGTCCGGACATCCGGCGCCGGTAGGAATTCCCCGAGCTTGCAATTTTTACTTGGAGGCCGCCGGGACCATTGCAGAACATCCACGCCAAAGCCCGAATTTGTAGCCGTAATGCGTCCGCTGCTATCACCAACTCCGTTTTTGCGGCGATTTATAATAGAAAGATTACGCTCTGCTCTCGGACCTCACTGTAGGAGGTGCCGCTGTTTTGGGCGTAGCGATTGAACCCAGATGTCTATTTCCCCCAGTGAAGGTATCGTAGTTCGAGGCGCACGAGTCCATAATCTCAAGAATGTGGATTTTGAGATCCCACACAACGCCCTGACCGTTGTCACGGGTGTTTCGGGCTCGGGAAAATCGTCATTGGCCTTTGACACGATCTATGCAGAAGGCCAGCGCCGCTACGTGGAATCTTTGTCGGCTTATGCCAGGCAATTCCTGGAGCGCATCGAGAAGCCGGATGTCGATGTCATTGAAGGCATAGCTCCCGGTATTGCCATCCGCCAAAAGAACAGCACGCGCAATCCCCGGTCAACGGTTGCCACCGCGACCGAGATTTACGACTACTTGCGGCTCCTCTTCGCGCGCGTTGGAAGAACGTTCTGCCTGCAATGCGGACAAGAGGTCAAGAAAGACACTGTTGACGAGATCGCGGCGACAATTCTAGGGCTCGCCGAGGGTACGCGGCTGAATGTTCTCTTCCCTATTCTCGAGGCAGGAGCGCCAAAGGAAGCGCCAAAAGAGACGAAGGCGAGTAAGGGCATTAAAAAAGCCAAGACCGCCAAGCGCACCAAGAAGGCGGAAGGATCCAGCTCGGGAATCAGCGAACCGATGAAGGAGCGCCTGTTTGATCTGCGCAAACGAGGCTTCAACCGGCTGTTTCAGGATCAACAGATCTTTGAATTTTCCACGCCGGAATCGCTCCTGAATATCGATTTCAGCCGTCCTCTCTTTGCGCTTGTCGATCGCATCGTTGTAGGACCGGATCAGCGCACGCGCATCGTAGACGCCGTTGAACTGGCATATCGCGAAGCTGCCGAGGTGATCTTTCAGACGGCTCCTCGCGAGGAAGAAGCGCCCCAGCAATTCCGTTTCAGCCAGCGATTTGAATGCAAGCGCGATTTAACCCGCTACGAGGAGCCGGAACCTCGGCTATTCTCTTTCAATAATCCGTTTGGGGCTTGTCCACGATGCCAGGGCTTTGGCAACACCATTGATTTCGATATGGACCTGGTGATTCCCGATTCCTCTAAGACGTTGGCGGAGGGGGCAATTGAACCATGGACCAAACCCAAGTACCGAAGCTTTGCCGCCGATCTCAAAAAATTCGCCAAGCAGCAAAGCATCCCCTTCAATGTTCCGTGGTTTGAGCTTGAGCGCGAACAGCAAGAAATGGTTCTGCAGGGCGACGGCACGTTTCCTGGAGTTCAAGGTTTCTTTGCTCTTCTGGAGCGCAAGAAATATAAGCTGCATGTACGCGTCTTCCTCAGCCGATATCGAGGCTACGCCCTATGTCCGGACTGCGGAGGAGCGAGACTGCGCGCCGAAGCGCGTCAAGTCAAGATCGAGGGCAAGAACATCTGTGAAGTCAGCGCGCTCACTGTGGAAGCCGCGGCAAAATTCTTCCGCGACATTCAGCTCTCCGCCGAACAGGCGGAGATTGCAGACAAGATTCTGGAGCAGGTACAGCAGCGCCTTAAGTTCTTGAATGATGTTGGATTGGAGTATCTCACTCTCGACCGTCTCGCCTCGACGCTATCGGGCGGCGAGTCGCAACGCATTCAACTCGCGACCTCGCTCGGTTCGCGACTGGTTGGGGCGTTGTACGTTCTGGATGAGCCTTCGATTGGGCTGCACAGCCGCGACACAGCACGCTTAATCAACATCCTGCATGAGCTTCGTAACCTTGGCAATACGATCCTGGTGGTAGAACACGATCCGGATGTGATGAAAGCATCCGACAGAATCCTAGACCTGGGACCGGGCGCGGGCGAAAACGGCGGCCGGGTAATGGCGGCGGCTACCTATCAGGAGTTGAAGAAGAATCCCGATTCGCTCACCGGAAAGTACTTGAGCGATGAATTACACATCCAGGTGCCCCAGAATCGCCGGAAGCCCGGAGCGCCCACGATTCGTGTCGAGGGCGCTCGCGCGCATAACCTGAAAAACATTTCTGTGGATATCCCTCTGGGCATGCTGGTGGCGATTACCGGAGTTTCTGGTTCCGGCAAATCCACACTTGTTCACAACGTGTTGTATCAGGCGCTGGCGGCTGAAAAAGGAATCAGCAACGGACTCGGTCCCGCAGCCAACGGCTTCAAACGGGTGCTGGGCGGGCAATACGTTTCGGATGTTGTATTGGTGGATCAGTCTCCGATCGGACGTACGCCGAGATCCAACCCCGTTACCTACATCAAGGCATTTGATTTGATCCGCGAGGTGTTCGCGGCAACTCCCGAAGCACAAAAACGCGGATTTGGCGCGGGATACTTCTCCTTCAATGTGCCGGGCGGGCGCTGTGAAACCTGTCAGGGCGATGGGACGGTAACGGTTGAAATGCAGTTTCTTGCGGACGTTGAACTTGTCTGTGAAGAATGCCGAGGCACCCGGTACAAACCAGCTGTTCTTGAGGTCCGCTACAAGGGCAAGAACATTCATGAAGTGCTGAATTTGACCGTACGCGAAGCGATGTATTTCTTTGCCGCTGTTCCGCGACTGGCGGAAAAACTCCGGGTTTTGGAAGAAGTGGGATTGGGTTACCTGCGTCTTGGGCAATCGGCCACCACTCTTAGCGGTGGAGAGGCTCAACGAATGAAACTGGCGGCGCATCTTGTTCCAGTCGGCCGGCAGCGTGACTACAATGCCGATGCAGGCGACGAAGAAAAAGAGGAACGCAAGCGAGCCAGAGCGGGCAAAGGCGCTCTATATATTTTCGATGAGCCTACGACCGGGCTTCATTTTGACGATGTAAGCAAACTGCTGACTGCTTTCCGCAAGCTGATCGATGCCGGGGGTTCGGTGCTAGTGATTGAGCACAATATGGATGTGCTCAAGACTTCCGACTGGATCATCGACTTAGGTCCCGAAGGTGGAAATCGCGGTGGTGAGATCGTGGTCACAGGTACCCCCGAAACGGTTGCTCAGAATGTAAGTTCCTACACTGGAAAATGGCTTGCCGAGATCCTAGATTCAAACAGAAACGATTCAGGCAGAAACGACTCCGGCAGAAACGCTCGATCCAATGGGCATCAATAGCATTGTTGGGGCAATCTTGTGGCTGGCGCTCCTTGGCCATCAGCCTGGAACACAGGCACGTTCGGCGAATCCCCTGGCGGAAGGGGAAGCCCTCCTCGAAAAGCAAAACTACGACCAGGCCGAAACAGCTTTTAAAGCTCTAATCACCTCCCAAGCCAAGAATCCCCAATTGTGGTTTGACTTGGGTTATTCCGAAAGTCACCTTGGAAAAGAGGCCGAAGCTATCGCTGCTTACCAGAAAGCGGTTGAATTAAGCCCTACCTGGTTCGAAGCGAATTTGAATCTTGGCCTAGCCCTGGCGAAAGCAGGAAAGCTGCCTGAATCCATTCCTGTGCTTCAAAAAACGGTGTCGCTCAAGCCCACGAACGACGCCCAGCATTCTCTTGGCCGGGCCTGGCTCTCGCTGGCCCAGGCATTGGAGTCAAGCGATCCCAAAGAAGCTTTAAACGCCTATCGCAAAGCATCGGAGCTTACCCCGGAAAATTCCGACATATATCTCGCCCAAGGGATCTTGTTGGAGCGAGGCGGCGATCCGGCCGCAGAGCAGCAATACATCAAAGCCGCGAGCGCGGGCAATGCTCCCGCTGTCGAGCGACTGATTGCCCTTTACCTGAAGGAAAAGCGCCTGGCGGACGCTGAGAGTTGGCTGCAAAAGTATCTCGACCGTAACCCGGGAAATGCCATGGCCCAGATTCAGTTAGGACGGGTTCTGGTTGCGGAAGGAAAAACACCGGAAGCAATTGCCGCGCTTGAAAAAGTAAATGGTTCCTCGCCGTCACCCCAAGTAGGACGCGCTCTTGCCGGCCTCTATCTGGAAGCCAAACAGTATGATCCCGCGGCCAAGCTTTTCCAAAGCCTTTCTGCGGCCAATCCCACGGATGCCGACCTCCATTTAGGGCTCGGGAACGCCCTTCTGTACCAGCGCAAATATCCTGAGGCAGAAGCGGAGTTGCTCAAAGCGCTTCAGCAAAAACGCGATCTTCCAGAAGGCTATGGTTATCTGGCAGAGGCAGCCCATCAGAACCAACATCACGAGTTGGCAATCCGCGCTCTGGATGCCCGAGCGCATTTCTTGCCCGAAACGCCTGCCACCTACTTCCTGCGGGCAATTTCGTATGATAGTCTCCGAGCTTATAAACAGGCGGCGGAGAATTACAAGCTCTTCCTGGCCGCTTCGGCTGGAAAGTCCCCGGACCAGGAATTTCAAGCTCGCCATCGCCTGAAAGCGATTGAACACTGAGCGAAACTATGGAACGACTGAAATTTATTTGCGCCATGCTCCTATTGGCAGCGGCTGCTTTTGGCCAACAGAGGAGCATTGAAGGCATGAAAGCCGAAGCGGAAAAGGCCCAAGGTGGCCAGCAGGCCCGGCTTTATGCGGAGCTGGCTGAACAACTGGTTGACGTTGCCAACCAGCAGTTTACGAATGGTAGTGTTACGCAGGCGCAGGCAACGGTGCAGGACGTCCTTGCATGCGCTACCAAGGCCCATGACGCATCGATCAGCTCGCACAATCGTTTGAAAGAGACGGAAATAGCATTCCGCAAAACCAAACGTCACCTGGACGCCCTAAAGCGAACCTTGGCCGCCGATGATCGCCCTCCCCTTGAAGATGTGGTCAAGAAGTTGGAAAAGTTCCAGCAAGACTTGTTGAACGAGATGTTCGCTCCGCCCGGCAAAAAGAAGGAGAGCAAGTCATGACTCAGGCAAGCATGCGGCAGGCTAGGAAGATCGTTGCGCTGATATTTATTCTCGCCATTGCGGCAGCGGCGGAGGCTGGCAAGCGCGATCCGCTCACCGATGCGGAAGCCGATCAACTGCGTGAAGTGGCCCAGGAGCCTTATAAGCGGCTCAAGCTCTTGATCAAATTTACAGGCGCGAGACTGGATTCGATTACCCAACTGCGCGCCGATCCCAAGGCCGCGGAGGGACGCGGTCGCAAGATACATGACTTGTTGGAGGACTTTACTGCACTGGTAGATGAACTAAACGACAATCTGGACCAATACCAGGGTCGCCCTTTGTCGAAAGACGATCGAAAGGATTTTCACAAAGGTTTGAAAGAATTGATACAGGCGTACGATCAATTCGATTTGAAGCTGAAGAACTTGTCGGTGGCCGCGGAGAACGATGCACAATCGCGGAGCGAGGCGGCAGACTTCCGATTCGTGATTCAAGATGCCCAGGAAGCGCTCAAGTCCAGCATCAGCCTGACGAATGAATATCTCAGCGACGCTGACAAGGAACCGGAAAAAAAGGACAAGGACCAAGAAAAGAAGAAGCACTGAAACTTCTTACCCTGAGGCGGAATCTGCGCTCTGAAGGCGCGCGAGTTGGAAAGCGGTGAATCCCAAAATCACAGGTATTTTCGAAAAGGCTTATCGCGAGTTGCGTCCTCGCGCTCCATTACCCGAATTTAATGTGCGGTTCTTCCCTTTCGCCAACCTCAATCACACGATTCGTCTTCGTGAAGGGCGTATTTTTGTGCGCCTCTCGGATTTGCTGGAAGGCGCGCCCGAACCTGTGCTCCACGCCATTCTTCATATTCTGATCGCCAAGCTTTACCGCAAGGAAATTCACGCTTTCCATTCGGTACGCTACCGTAAATTTGCTGGAAGCCACGAGATTGCGGCGAAGACCCATCTGATTCGCCAGGTGCGGGGCCGCAAGCGCATCGAAGGGCCGAAAGGTTTGCACTACGATTTGGAGCAAATCTTTGAAGATCTGAATCAGCGATTCTTTCATGGCCTCATGGGGCGCCCGCAGATGACCTGGAGCGAAAGCCGCTCGCGACAGAGTTTAGGCCACTATGATCCGGCCCATAACACCATCGTTATCAGCCGTATCTTCGATGGTCCAGACGTGCCCATCTATGCGGTGGAGTATCTCGTCTATCATGAGATGCTTCATCTTCGGCATCCCGTCAGAATGCGGGGCGCGCGACGCTGCGTGCATTCGTCTGCATTTCAAGCCGATGAAAAGCTGTTCCCTCAGTTAGAAGAGGCAAAAGAATATCTGAAGCGGCTCTGAAAGTATGGACCGGAAACAGAGGCCGGCGCGGAAGGCGACTTACGCTGCCGACTCGGCCGCCGGTTCAACGCCTTCTGCAACTGCGGCAAGCTGCCTGGGAGTCGCTCGCATCCGATAGAGCGGCACACTCGTACGCGCTAGACGGAGCTTATAGGGCTGCTCTCCGGTCATGTAGTCGCAGCTAAGGCCACATGCCAGGGATTGGCGCGTTACCTCATAAATCAACGTAATTGCCGGGGACAGCGATTCAAACTCACGGCTGAACCAACCTGTGTAGAACCTGCGAACCTCGCCATCGAGAAAGGTCACAATCGCCGCGGCCATTCGAACGCCGCACTCCAGCGTGAAAATCTCACAGGGAAACGAATCGAGACGCGCCACATCGATCATGAACCCAACCCGGCGGCGATCTTGGAAAAGGCTTTGATCTACTTGCGCGGCCTTTTGCTCATAGATGTGGCTGACCAACGCCGAATTTTCACCGGAATAGATGCCCAGTTCAAAACCAGCCTTATTGAGGCGCCGGAGGTTACGTCCAAGTCGATTGTGGGCAGCCGCAAACGCCTCTGCGGAGACCTCATGGACGCCAACCCCGGGAGCACAGCTAAAGCTCTCCAGCGAAAACTGGTCCATGATGGGCCGCCGGTCGCACTCCCGCACAGCGAGCACTTCCAAAGGGCTTTCCATCTGAGATAAAAAGGCCAAAACCGCGCATAACGCCCCATCGTCTCCGCATGAAAGAAAATTGCGATAATCAAATAGCTCTTCACCCAGCAAGCGTAGTGAGCCATCGCTTCTGCGAGCGGTTGGAACAATCGCCGCACCATGAGAAGCTTCCGCGGATACGACAAAGATCGCTTCTGAAGCTGAAAAGGCTCGCGCTGCCATCAGATTCCAGTGGAAGTCCTGGAACATCGTAGCTCTGGTTTCCGCTGCCACCGCCTGCCATAAAGGCTGAAGGCGTTCCAGTTCAGCGATAGACGTGCAAATCTTAATATTGGGCACGAAATCTTAGACGCATAAGCACCAGCGCATTTTGCCTAGGATGTTCGTCTATTCAAAGCGTCGCTTGAACGAGGGTGGCTTCCAGATCAGGAGTTGGCAGCCGCTGCCAAAACATCAATCTTCGCGGCCATGATGAAGTCATTACGATGAAGGGCGTGAATCGCGTGCGTCCAAAGCGTAACCGTGACGCGGCCCCACTCGGTAAGAATTGCAGGATGATGCCCCTCGGCTTCGGCCAGTTCCCCAACCCGGTTGGTGAACGAAAGGGCGTCGGCAAAACTCTTATATGGAAACACTCGCTCCAGTCGCTCTATACCTTCGCGTTCTACCAAGGCCCAATCCGGAATCTGCCGTAGCAGTTCCTGCGCTTCATTCCGGGCCACCCGCGGCGCGCCTGGTCTGCACGATCCACATTTTTGTTCTTTGAGCAGATCCAAGGATTCTCCTTTCCAAATATTGGCCTAATGCATTTGCTGTAAACTCTTTATTGTATGGACAGCGCACTGCTTATCCATCGTCTTCATTTTGCCTTCACTATCACTTTTCATTATCTCTTCCCCCAACTCACCATGGGGCTGGCGCTGCTGATCGTGGTGCTCAAGACCTTGGCACTCCGCTCGGGAGATGATCGCTATAACCAGGCAGCCCGCTTCTGGGCTCGAATCTTCGGCATCAATTTCGTGATGGGCGTCGTGACCGGCATTCCCATGGAATTTCAGTTTGGCACCAACTGGTCGCACTTTTCCCGTGTGACCGGAGGCGTTATCGGTCAGCCTCTGGTAATGGAGGGTGTTTTCTCCTTTTTCCTGGAATCGGCGTTTCTTGGTTTGTTTCTTTACGGCGAAAAGCGCCTCGGTCCGATCGGCCATTGGTGGGCTTCCGTCCTGGTTTTTCTTGGTTCCTGGCTTTCCGGCTTCTTCATCATTGTTACCGATGCCTGGATGCAGCATCCAGTGGCCTACCAGCGCGCGGCCGACGGCACGTTTCAGGTGACCAGCTTCTGGGGCCTCCTTCTCAACCCTTGGGCAATGCTCCAGTATGCACACAATATGAGCGGAGCAGTTATTACGGGAGCGTTTGTGATGTCGGCGGTCGGGGCCTATTACCTGCTGGAGGAGAAATCCCTCGACTACGGCCGCATTTTCTTGCGTGTAGGAGTCACCGCAGGCTTCATCTTTTCCGTACTGCAGGTCTTTCCCACAGGAGATCTGCATGGACGTTACATGGCGCGCCATCAACCGGTGGCGATCGCCGCCATGGAAGGTCTGTTCAAGAGCGAAAACGGTGCGCCCATGGTGATCATGGGGCAGCCGGATGAAGAGCACCAGAAGATCGATAATCCTCTGATTGTCAATAACGTCCTGAGCTTCCTGCTCTATGGAACAACCACGGCGGAGGTCAAGGGGCTGAATGAATATCCAAAGGACATGTGGCCCACGAACATACCCCTCCTCTACTTCAGCTATCACATTATGGTTGGCCTGGGAACCATCTTCGTGGCAGTCATGGCTGTTGCAGCCTTTCTCCTCTGGCGCAAGCGGCTCTTTGAATCACGGTGGATGCTTTGGATCGTCATGATGTGCCTTCCCTTCCCTTACATCGCAAACACTGCAGGCTGGCTCACCGCCGAACTTGGGAGGCAACCCTGGGTCGTCTACAACCTGATGCGCACCAGCGAGGGATATTCCAAGTACGTTCATGCAGGGAATGGCCTTTTTACCCTCCTGGGCTTTATGGGGCTCTATACGCTGCTGGCAATTCTCTTCCTGTTTTTGGTGCATCGTGAAATCGACCACGGCCCCAATGCCTCTGGCGATATAGAGTCCGGTACCCCGATGGCCCACGCATGACTACCGTATTCGAGGACTGCCTATTCGCAGAACCAGAGAATCCTGGACTGCGAAAGGATCTCTCCGACCAAGAGTGGAAGCTGCCACGGGAGGAACCATGCTCTTAACCTGGTTTTTGTTAGTAGCCGTCATGCTGACCGCTTATGTGGTGCTTGATGGTTTTGACCTGGGGGTTGGGGCACTACATTTATTGCTGGCAAAGACCGATGCCGAGAGGCGCACATTGATCCGCACCATCGGCCCCGTTTGGGACGGCAATGAAGTGTGGCTCCTTGCCGGCGGAGGGACTCTCTACTTCGCTTTCCCGCTGCTGTACGCCTCGGGCTTCAGCGGCTTTTATCTGCCTTTGATGATCGTGCTTTGGCTGCTCATCCTTCGAGGCATTGGCATTGAGCTGCGAATGCACTTGAACACGCCAGTCTGGCGGGGCTTTTTCGATGGCTGCTTCTCGCTTTCCAGTCTTCTTTTGGCAGTCTTCTTCGGCGCGGCCCTTGGCAATGTGATCCGAGGTGTGCCCTTGAATGCGGAAGGTTATTTTTTCCTGCCACTATGGACCAATTGGCGGGTTGGCTCCAATCCCGGAGTGCTTGATTGGTATACCGTGATTGCCGGGATCTTGGCGCTGGCGGCTCTCTGTCTTCATGGCGCGAGCTATATCGTTCTGAAAACCGAGGGTGATTTACAACTTCGTGCAAGACGGATGGCTTCGTTGCTTTGGCCAGCGGTGGCGGGGCTTACGTTCGTCAGTCTGTGGGCATCGCTGACGATCCGCCCGGAACTGCTTGGCAATTACAAAGGCAATATTGTCTTATTCGTAATTCCACTCGCGGTGGCTGCCAGCCTTGCAGGAAACCTGATCTTCCGGCGATCCGGGAAAGATCGGCAGGCGTTCCTGGCATCATGCTCCTATTTGATATTTATGATGCTGGGCGCCGCCGCCGCAGTCTATCCCAACCTGCTGGTATCCACCACCACCAGCGACCTGAACATTACGGTTTACAATGCCGCCAGCGGACGGCATGCCCTTACGATTGGGTTGATCTGGTGGAGCCTCGGCATGGCCTTGGCTATCGGCTATTTTGTTTTTCTATATCGGATGTTCCGGGGCAAAGTAGCCGCGCACAGCGGCAACGGCCACTACTGAATCGACCGACCGCGCGCATCTCGTCTATACTGCCTGATGTGCCGAGTCCCGACCACAAGAGCGAAGACATTCTCGAACAAAAGCCTCCTGATCCCGATCTGCGTGTGGTGTATGGCTCCGATCCATTGCAGTTTATGGATGTAAGAGTGCCCCCCGGCAAAGGACCTCATCCCGTCGTTTTCTTCATTCATGGCGGCTACTGGCGCTCCAAGTATGACCTTACATACGCCGGGCATCTCTGCTCCGCGCTTGCCAAGGTCGGTATTTCCACGTGGAATGTGGAATATCGCCGCGTGGGCGACCCTGGTGGCGGCTGGCCAGGCACCTTTGAGGACATCCGGGCCGCTTACCGCTCCCTCCGCGGTCATGCTAAAGACTCTTTGACCAAGTACCACTTTAAAAACCTATGTGTCGCGGGCCACTCCGCCGGCGGACAACTCGCCCTGTGCCTTGCGGCCTTTGAGCCGACAGTGAAGCGGGTTCTATCTCTTGCCGGCGTGCTCGATTTAAAGCGAGGTTGGGACTTGCATTTAAGTAACGATGCTGTCTCGCAATTTCTAGGGGGCTCCCCGGCCGATGTTCCCGACCATTATCGGGAGGCTTCGCCGCTGGAGCGCCCCATTCCGAAAGCCATCCAAAAATTAATTCATGGCACTACCGACGATTCGGTCCCTTACGAAATGAGCCACACCTACGCCCAAACAAAAAAGAAATTGGGAGAAAAGGTGGAGTTGATCACACTCGAAAAGACTGGCCATTTTGAGATTGTCGATCCCGGTTCGGCAGTTTGGAAAAAGGTCCAAGCGGAATTCCTGGCCCTGGTTAGGACCTAACACAAAATGCGTGATGAGCTGGCAAAGGGCAATCCGGCCAATAGGCACCTTTTAAAATATTCCATCTTTCCAGGTGCATTTGCCGTTTGCCGGCTTCCGTCGGATGCTCCGATTCCGGAATGGTCGCTCACAGGCGCATTCCAGCATGCCACACGGACACCCGAAGAGTTGTCTGTTATTTGCCCGATGGAACATGTGCCCGATGGAATGAAAGCCGATGGCCCATGGATGTGCCTCAAGCTGGCGGGGCCTTTTGCATTTTTGCAAACAGGCGTTCTGGCTTCTTTCCTCGATCCACTCGCCCAAGCCTGGGTTCCAATCTTTGCTGTCTCAACTTACGATACAGACTACGTATTCATCAAAGAGGAGTTCTACGGGATTGCCTTTGAGGCCCTGCGCGGGGCCGGCCACGAGATTCAGCCATAGAGATGGATCTTTCAATCTCCGCGCATTTCCATCTTCACTGCTCTCTGTCTCTTCGGAAAGTCAAGCAGCACGCTGCCGAGCCTCCTTGGTTACTTCTTGGCGTAAAGTTCAATTCCATCGGGCTTTGGGAAGGAATATGACAGGGGCTTCCCGGAGAAGGACTTTCCTGGATTGTGCATAAAAAAGCTTGCGGAATTCGGCACATCGAGTTTCCACCCGTTGGAATGCGAAGTCGGTCCCGGCAGGATAATGGCGACATGGCCGCCGGTGTCGGATGCCATAACAGCGATCACAGCGCGGCCGCAGCCGGCATTGCCCTGGGCTTTCTTGAGAGCTTCCTGGTCCGTGGCGCTGCCCAGGTGCTCCCAAGCCGCGTCGGAGGCAACCTTCTTTCCGATTTCGGACGGCGTCATGTACTTTGCGCCGCCAAAATCCTTGACTCCATAGAGCCGATCAAGCGCCTGCGCCAGATAGGCACTGCAGGCCGCGTCATGCGAACCTGCATGGCAAGAGGAAAACTGCTGCACCTGCCCTTCCATGTATTTCTGAAGATCGGAGCCATAGTCGAGTTTCTTGCAATCCTGGGCCGACGCAATTGAAAGCAAGAGCGTGAGCGATGCAATACAAAGACAAATTCTTCCCATGGAAAATCTCCTTGAAGTCTTAGGAAATGATTGCCAAATTGCGTTTATTGTGACGGAGGATATTACAACCTGCTTGACTGACGCAACACACATTCCGGCAGTGCGTTGGCGGAGAGCACCTGTGGTAACGGGATACGGCTTCTCGAATCCCAATTTACATAGGTATCTACCGCTATGAGGTTCCGCACCCGCTAACATGCGCGTTCAAAGAATCGTGTAATATCCAAAAGCTTTGACGCCTGTTCTCGCTCCTATGCAGTGAGCGAGAGCAATTCCAGGTCAACCAACTTCACAACGAAGAAACACAGGAGCGATAGATGCCACTAAAAAACTACAGTGTTCTGCGAGGCCGTCCTACAGGCTGCCGTCTTTTTTCCCAGAATCCTCGCAATCCGCCACATTGCCACATCACCATGACCGGCGGATTTGAGGTTGCCGTCAATATTGAATCCACAGATAAGAAGCACGGCAATTCCGATAGCAGGGTTCTGTACATCATCGATCACGGTTTTACTCCGGATAAAGAAGCAGATCTGCTGGCCCTTCCGCAAGGACTAACCGCTCTTAAGTCGGACGGAACAGGGTTGGCCCTTGATTTTGTACGCAGCCGGGAAAATGGGGAGGCAATGCTGACACGCGATCGAATGAGCCTTCTTCCCTTGCCGCCGGAACAAGCACAACAGCGTAGCCGGTACCGCCGCAACGATTTGCACAACGAAGTCGTAGACCTCGTGAAGCGCGCCGTCGACGACGACGATTCAAACATTTTTGCCTTCGGGGATGCTTATACCAGCCCCGATAAAGGCATCCACGATATTCACATGAACCAGGGAAATGCAATCGGCGATCATTCACAAGACAATGGCATCTACCAGGATGGCGGATTATTGATCCACTATCCCGGACAAAGCTGGGTTGCGGTGTTTATCGCCTTTCAGGTGCAGGCCTGGGAAACGGATGAAAAGGGCAATCCATCGCGCGCTGCCACCGCCGGATCGTAGGAAACGGCAATTAGGTTCCGTTCTCTGGAATGGAAGGCGTTCTAACAAGTGAGACGTTTCATCACAACGTCTCACTTTGTTTTTTCTTCAAGTATTACTTGAGGCCCAGCGCTTGGGAATCAAAGGCCAGTGACTGTTCGAGGTGCTGCGAAACGAATACCCAGTCATGCCTGCCGGGATAGATATGGGCCGTATGCGGAATGTGCCGTCCGGTCAAGAGCTTATCGAGATCGCGTGTTCCCGCATCGAATCCGTAATCGTCGTGATCTCCACAATCGAGATAAATCTTCAGGCCATGCAGGTTGGCGGTTCTGGCAAAAGCAAAAGGTGAGTTCGCCTTCCAAAAAGCTTCATCCACAGGGCTTCCAAAAGCTGTGCCAATAAAAGCAGAGACTCCGGCATGCGAGGAGCCGGGAGGCAGTTGTTCAAGCAGCGCCGGCATGTGGACGGCAACAGAAACAAACATTTGCGGGTATTTAAAGGCAAAGCGCGTGGCCCCATAGCCACCCATAGAAACACCCGCCAAGGCACGGCCGGCGCGCGTATTGATCAAACGAAACGTTTTTTCCATCTGCGGAATAAAATCCCGTAGAAAGAAATCTTCGTAGTTCACCAGGCCATTCTTGGCATTGATATAGAACGAGGTGTCCGCCTGCGGCGTAATCACCACGAACTCGCCAATCTGGTTTCGCTCCTGGGCGTCCGATATTACGTTCCAGCCACCGCTTCCCACAAGAAAACCCTGATCCTGGCCCAGGCCGTGCAGAAAATAAAGCGCTGGATATTTTCGGTTGGGCTGAGAATCGTAGCTGGGTGGAAGCAGAGCGCAGTAACCCGCGGGCGCGGGCAAATATTGGCTCTTCAGCACACCGCATTGCACGCGGCCCGCCGCTAACGCGGGCAATGCGCCAAGCAAAACGAGGACAACAATCAAGAATTGGAAAATAGCTTTCGACTGCCGAATCATTGGAGATAAGATGGTGCGCCCCACAAACAAAGTTGACTCACCGCAATCCTAGTCGTGCCGCAACGCTTCAACCGGATCAAGTTTGGCGGCGCGCGAGGCCGGATAATGTCCTGAGAGCAAACTCATGATCACTGAAAAAATCAGACCGCTCAAAACGAGCCACCACGGCACGTACCAAAAGTTTTCTGGCTTTATATCCTGGCGCTGCAAATAGATGTTCGTTCCAAAGTTGATAATCCGGCCGATCATCCATCCTACGGTCACGCCCAGCGCTCCGCCAAGAAGGCCCATCGCACCGGCTTCTACGAAGAAAATCTGCTTGACATCAATGTCGCTGGCGCCGATGGCCTTCATAATGCCAATCTCACGGCGCCGTTCCATGGTCGCCATCACCAGCGTATTCACAATGCCCAACGATGCCACAGCTAATGCCAGGCTGCCGAAAATTCCCAAAAACAAATCCAGGAAGGTAAAAAATCGGGTGAGCCCCTTCGAGGCATCGAGGATTGAGAATGTTGCGAATCCTTCTTTCTTAATAAAGTCCTCAACTTTGCCTACGTCGCGGCTTTTATTCACTCTTACCACCAATGCGATGTAGCTGCGGCCCTCCACCGAACGCATCATGTTGCGCAGGTCGGACTGCTGCATCATATTCAGGGATTCCACAAACTCGATCGGCAAAAATACTCGAGCGCGATTTCCGCGCATTCCGCCGTAAGGCTCGGCATTGATAATGCCAACGATCTTGAGCTTCTGCTCTTTCTGCACCACGCTAAACGTCATGGCTCCGGGGGCGGAACCGTCCGCACTCACCGGCAACGGTTTCCCGTCACCGCTTCCCTGCCGCTGCGCATAGCGCAGGACGATCTCCTGGCCGAGAATCCGATGCACCTCTTGGGGACTCAATTTCTGATCGCTGATTCTCGGGGCCGGGGGCAGGCCCAGCAACTCCCGCCCAAAGTCGCTCAGGACAATTACTTCCGGCACATCGCTGCCGGAAAAAAAAGAGCCTTGCAATTCATCGAAAGCTTCGTCACCCCGAACAGAGGGAGATAGGCCGGCAACCATTGCAAAGTGAGTTTCTGCTGGCTGCCCTGTCGATCCGAAATGAAATTCACCCACAGCGCGGACATCCGGATAGACTTCCACCACATTCGGAATCGTCTCGAATCTTTTCCGCGCCCCGTCATCCAATGCCTTGGAGTCTCCGGGATTCTCGACCTCACGAGGGCGCTGACTCCCGCGAAAATCCTGGCGCGACGTAACCACAATCGAGTCAAACAGCCCCGATCTTCCCAGTTGGCGGGCGGCCAGCTTTTGGAGGCCGACTCCCAGGGACAACATTGCTACAAGAGACGCCACCCCCACGCCTATACCCGCCGTTGTAAGCGAGTTACGCAACACCGCTTCCCGCAGGTTCCTTCCTGCAAGCTCAAAGAGATCGTAGGCTTTCACTGAACTCCCCCAGGCGCATTCGCCATTTCACTCAGCAGTTTGCCATCTCCAAGATAGATCATTCGCCGCGCATATCGTTCTGCAAGAGCGCGTTCGTGCGTCACCATGATCACGGTCATGCCCAAAGTGCGATTCAAATCCTGGATGAGATCCATAATCTCCGAGCCGGTTCTGCTGTCCAAATTCCCGGTTGGCTCATCCGCCAGCAATATTTTGGGACGATTGACGAGGGCTCGCGCCAGAGCCGCCCTCTGTTGCTCCCCGCCAGACATTTCGCTGGGCCGGTGTTCCACCCGCCCGCTCAAGCCGACTTGATTGAGCGCCTCCTGCACCCTTTTGGTTCGCTCGCCGCGGTCGACCTCGGCAAAACGCATCGGCAGCTCCACGTTCTCGATCAACGTCATGGTGGGAACCAAATTAAAGGATTGAAAAACCATTCCGACGGTATGGCGGCGATACTGCGCTAGGTGTGCGGATTTGAATTGGGCCAGATTCTGCCCGTCAACGGAAATGGAACCGGAAGTGGGACGGTCAAGCCCTGCGATCAGATTCATCAGGGTAGACTTGCCTGAACCCGAACTGCCCAAGAGAGCGGCAAAATCGCCCTTCTTAATCTCCAGGGAGACACCGTCGACGGCTCGAATGATGGAATGCCCAAGCTTGTAATGACGAACCAGAGACTCTGTTCGGACTGCGTCCTCGCCGTTGGAAATCAAAATCGTTCTCTCCCGACTTAATAATTCGATGTTACTACGCCTCCAACCGCGGCAATAATATTCAAGTACTACGACTCCAGGGATATTGCCCTTAAGCCCGAAATCTCCCACGAGCAATCAACTGTAAAGAATACAAACCGGGCCGAAAACCACGTTTTGCGTCTGCGGTCTTTTTGGCGGCAATTCTATAGATACAGAACTCTCGGCATGGGGTTTGTTGCCGCTGAAAAATTCCCGCTTGGCTCGTTACATTTGTTGCTTCGCAATGCCGCGTATCATTTTGCGCGCGTCGATCCTCCACAAATCCCCCTTGACGTGATCGGAGACCCAGGCAGAACCAAATCCGTAGCGAATCGCGTCCGCACCTTTGTAATTGCCATATTGATCAATCACTTTGTTCGAGCGAGGATCAATCCTGGTTACGGGAGTGCCGTTCATCGTCACCCAGATCAAGCCCCCTCCGGCACATATCTCGCCGCCGGCTCCAGGAACGTTGGCAGGTATCGTCGCACTCACCCGGTTGCTTGCAGGGTCGATCCTGGAAACGGTTCCATCCGACTGATTGAGCACCCAAACAGCTCCCTTGGCTACGACAGTAAATCGTGGTTTGGCCGCGACCGGAATCGTGGCAATCACTTTGTATTGTCTTGGATCCACCCGGTAGACCTTGCCTTCACCGGAGCTCGTGACCCAGATTGAACCAAACCCAGCGTTTACAACCGCGGAGTCAGCTCCCACTTCGAGCTTTTTCAAGAAATGTCCATCGGAAGCATCGACAGCAGTCAGCGTATGGGCTTGGCCATCTTCATTGCTTACAAACCAGACTGAGTTTCGCACCGCCGCGATTGAGCCCTCACCCTCCGGGGCGATCGATACCGGGACTCTCAAATCAACCTGATTGCTCCGAGGAGAGATTCGAGTAAGGGTCTTGCTTTTGCAATTCAGCACCCATAGATGTGTAGGGCTTACACCAATTCCGTAACAAGGTTCCTGGTCGGTTGGAATTCTCGCTTGAATCGCATTGTTCTTAGGATTGATGCGGACGATCTCATTGGTTTTTGGCACCGATACGAAGATGGAACCGAAACCAACCCCAAGCCAGTCTGGATCGCCTCCAATGGGAATCTTCTTGACGATCGGAAGGGCAGAAATATCAAGTTTTTGGAACTCCGCCGTAGGAACTGCCTGGCCAGGAAGCGCGAGAGTCGCTACCGCAAACCATAGCAATCCGCACAACCCTCGTAATGAATGATCGATCAAGGGATTCTTTCTCCAGATTCATAATCTAGACGGCTGCCAGAAGGCATCCTTAACGCATTGCCAGGCAAGATTGTCTATTGAACATGGCCGTAATCCGCCAAGTCGCCCCGCAAAAATGCGGTCCAATCTTAAACCAAGCCGACATGCAAGAGAAAAGAGGCGGAGCAATAGGAAAAGAGGATGTTGGTTTAGACGTACTCACCAGCCGGAGTTTCACGCACAACCCGCTCTTCCACCGGAAATTTCAGCTCCAGCCAACTGTTGAGGCCCCCTGCCAGGGGATGTACCCGTACAAAACCCAGCTTCTTCATTTCTAGCGCCACACGGGCGCTGGTGGCTTCGCTTGGTCAAGTGCAGTAGAGGACCACATGCTTTTCAAAAGGAATTTCCTTCGAGCGTTTTTGCAGATCTTCTGGGTAGATGTGCACGGCCCCTGGAATCGATCGGGGATCGTGGAGCACGTCGAGCGAGTGCCGAAGGTCGATTACTACAAGGTCGTCACTGCCAAGTTTCTCTTTCAGAGCCTCGGGTGTAATCCGATCGGCTCTCAGCGACCTGATAAAGATCTGCTTGCGGCCAAATTTCCATGCAACGTTGCCTACCACTAATGCCAGAACGACGACTGGCACGTACCCAAATAAGATCTGGCTGAAGGTCGGTCGTGGAATGCCAATCCCAGCGGCATAGCCGGCCATGACGAATACGAAAGTCCACAACAGCGTGCCGAAAGTTTCCCAAAAGAGAAATTGTGAGGCTTCGATGTTGGCGACACCCGCCATCGGTGGCGCCAAGTGGCTAATTCCAGGAATAAACTTGGAATAAACAATGGACAAACCGGCATGCCGGGCGGTAAAGGCCTGTGTACGGCGAACACAGGAGTCTCGCTCCAGCGAGAGGCGGCACATTAGCCGCAGCATGTCCACGCCTCTCTTTTTGCCGACCCAATACCAGCAAAAATCCACAAAAATCGCGGGAACCGCTGTAAACAAGATAATCAAACCAAGGCTCAGTTTCCCGGCTCCGGCCAGCATGCCGGCCACCATGACAAATGGCGTCAAGAACAGGGGAAAGCCAAGCCGCTCCGTGAGGGCTACCAGGAAGAGCGTGATATAGCCATGCTGAAGAAGACGTTGTGTCGCTATTTCCACAGATTGATTATGACATGCCGCCCAAGGATCGGACCTGGATCAAGCACAGCCGCCGGCTTCCATCAGTATGCGGCGAAGATCCAGTGCAGCCTGTCGTTTGGTCACGTGAAGAAAAAAATGGGGCCATGATTTCCCTGTATCATGGCCCCGCAGTATCGCTCACGTCAGTCATCCCCGAACTAAGAACAAAACGAAGACTAGGAGGAGCGCCGCTTCGGTTCGTTCGTCAACCGGCCAGGACCGATCCCCTTCGGTCCCGCCGATATCGCGAGCGATCTGAATCGAAAAAGCCGAGAGCATCCCGCCAGCCGGAGATGCCGGAAGCGGCTTGCCCTTCCGCTTCCAGCATGCGACCGGCGCTTTCGAGGGTCCCATGCAAGGAACCAGTCGAATGAGGCCAGAGGTTTAGCCCAAGCGATGACTCTGATCGAAGGCTGTCCCGGCGGCCTTCCGGATGAGCGCAAGCCTCAGCGCAGTGAAGCCCGTCTCGACTTATATCCACAATACGCAATGTGTAACATGGATATGGGCACGAAATATATCATGAATTATGTACAAGCGCAAAATATCCCGGAAGGCTGTTTTTGTGAACGAAACAGCCTTCCGGGATCGATGCTGGTAATTCGCGATTTTTTGGCGCGGGACTGGGGCGAAGAGCTACTTTTTTACTTCTTTGGCTTCTCGCCTTTGGGCGCCTTTCTCAATGACTTTGAGAGCAAGCTGTGCAAGATAATGACGCGAAGAGACATGCTCTTTTTCCATGTGTCTCTTGATAAGGGAATGCTCCTCGTCATTGAGGTAGTAACGCAAAACCTCAGTCTGGAGGGTATAGCGGCTCCCTGGGCCGCGGCGATTCTTGTCCAACGTGGGAGTTAGAAATTCTTCCACTAGGGCATCAATCGTTTTTTCTTTCAGGCGGGCCATATACAGCAACTTCGCCCGCTTGTTCGCAGGTAAGCTGAGAGTGATGGTGAGTGGTTCCTCACGCATCGCGGTTTTCCGCGTGGTGGCATCCTCAAGAGCCACCTGTGCTAGAAAACGGCTTACGCTGAGATCATGGGTCTCGCAATACCCGAGAATCGCCTGCTTCTCTTCCGGCGTAACCTCGGCAAGCAGATGATGCTTGCGCGCTTGTGCCGATTTTTTCGGGCCCGAAATCTCAAGTTGCGGCTTCTTAAGGCTTGCTGGTCTTCGCTTCATGAAGAATTGATCCCTGATCGTCTTAAGGTAATGGAGAATCGAACCCTAGACTGAACATTAAAAAAAATTAAGCAATCATAACAGCAAAATATCCACGAATCAAGCTGAATATTGTGGACATTCACGCTCACATTTCGCGCAACACCCTTTTTTCGGCCGTCAAGCCGTTGAATCAAAGAGCACAGATCAAATTCTCGTAGTGGACGCGTCCATAAGAATGGGCCACCGTCAATGCCAAGCTAGTCAACTCCGCATATTCCCGGGACGCAAATTCAAGAGCCCCAATGAGCCGCTTATCCAATGGACGGGCGAACATCGAGGTGTAGCTCAGCGCGGAAACCAAAACCAATTGAGCTTCAAGAGTCGCGAGCGCCAATAGGCACTCGGGAGCCGTCTTAAGGATCATGCAAACCACGCAATCGCGGTCATTATAGTTTTCCGGCTTCTTGTCTTTGATTTGAGCAAGCTCCCAATAGCCACCCGCTTCATAGAGTCTGACATTGCTCTTCATCGCACGCACTTCGCGGATGAGCCACTGAAGCCGCTCATGCCGAATTCGGGAGTCCTCTTTCCCGGCGGAGTAACGCACCACGCCGCTCAACTCCCAATTCCAGCGCAGCTCGGCAAACTCCGCGGTCAGATCCTCATAATGAACGTTTTTCACCCGGGGAATCACCGCCCTGATGCCATTGGACACCGGTTTGGGTCTACGCAGAATCGAGGCGTACAAAACCACAAACGCCATGAAGATCAATGCAGGCAGGGCATAAACAAAAAACATCATGTTTCCGTTTCCCTCCGAAGGAAGACCCGCACCCTATCGACAAACGTTCGGTAGCTCACGAGATCGTCCAACATCTGCTCAGGTGTAAGGTTAACCGGCGATTCCAGCCTTTCCTGGTCAGGCCGGCAGAAAGTCACCACCCAAATTATGGCCCCGATAATATATGCCATAGGTGACGTCCATTTGTTGACGAGAGGAAATTTTGTTCCGAAAATGGAAAGTGTTATAGAGCCGAAATTCGATAGAACGGCTCCCATGGCAAAGCCAAAGAGAACGCCTGATTCCCATTGACGATTCTTAACCTTCAAGGCTGATACCGCGACAAAATAGACAAGCGCGGCCGCCATCACCAGATACTCGAAGGTTTCTTCGCCTGAATTGATCAAGTCCATTGGACGGGGCACCTGCGGAATAAGTAACTGCAGCTGCCCTGCCCGCCAGAAAAGAGCTTTTCCAACCGAATAGGCGGCCGCCACAGCAATGGCGCCCCAGAACGCCCATCGGAACCATCGATAACGGCCCAGCACTCCGAGAGAATTCAAAAAACTCTCCCGTGCCGCGAGAAACGTGAATAAGACCGCCAGCGCGGAGGTGGCCCAATAAATCACGTAATAGGCAAGATGTCCCTGCCCTAGACTTACGAGCCGCAGAATCTCTTCAACGAGTTCATAGACAAGATAGACAGAAAACCAGCGGAAACGCGTCCATAGCCCTCTTGTGGTGAGAAGAGCCAAGGTCATCCCTTGAAGGAAAATAGGGATAACCATCGAAAGTATAGCCAACACTTGCATTTTTCAACAAGGAACGGGAGCGGATAGCTTACCGCACCCGCTCCCATGTGCTCAACTCAGCAGCCTCGCGTTTGAAAAATTTGCCCCCACGAGCGACTAACGTCCACCACCCATAGCTGGTACGGATATTGCAACAGCACCGCCCAGGCTCACGATCACCTCAGGGGACGTCGGTCGAGGCCCCGCGCCCTCGCAAAGAGCCGTTACGCAGCCGATGCCGAGCACGAAACCAATGAGCAATAGTTGTCGATTGATGTTTTTCATCTTGTTTCCTTTCCTCCTTACAGTTTTTCTCACTTTCCATTTCGGGGTTGCCGCTGATTATTTCCAAAATGGCAGTCAAAGCCAAGGGAATATTTATCCAGCCCGCTTAAAATTGCTCGAAGATCAAAAATATTCCAAGCCGGGGAGAGTTTAAATTCCGACTCGCCTTTTGTTCCGGAAACAGAACATCGTTTCGCGGCGGAAAAATAAACACGTGCATGGAAACACTTCAAACATCGGCAACAATCGGTAATAAATGACCTTTCCTGAAGATTATTATGTGTAAGGCAGTCACGTCTGTAGTTATTCTAAGCTGAGGGTTTTAAACTCTTAATATTCGTTATCGGTTGGTTTCGGTCGCGTCCCAAAAGGATACAAAACTTCCTGCCGCGTGCGCTTAGCAACGAACGCAAGCGCATGTTGAATGCATGACAGATTTCTAAAACTGGAACAAGCGGGCATGGCCCAAGTTTCGCTCGAAGTCTGTCTGGCAAACAACGCCTATATCCGTTTATACTGAGCGGCCAGTAGCGCTTCCTACGTACGGAACTATGATCGGATTGCCGACAGATGCTCGTTATTCTTTACGCAGCTTATTGCGCACCCCAGCGTACTCGGCCATCGTAATCCTTACGCTTGCTGCGGGCATTGGAGCAAACACCGCGTTTTTTAGCGTCGTCAACATGGTGCTTCTTCACCCGTTTCCTTATAAAGAGCCAGACCGGGTTGCCATGGTTTGGCAATCGAATTTGAGAGCAGGGCCGCGCGTTTCGGTCTCGTGGCAGACATTTCATGACTGGCGCGCCCAGAACCATGTTTTTGAGGAAATGGCCGCATTTGAGATTCTCCACTCCAACTTGAGCCGTTTGGATAGGCCCGAAGAGATTTCACTCGCCCGCGCCACACCTGAGCTTTTTCCCTTGTTAGGAATTCAGGCTGAGATCGGAAGAGTGTTCTTGCCCGTGGACGAAAGCCGCGAAGGCAACCAAGTGGCTCTGATCACCGCGGGATTCGCGCAAAGGCACTTCCCACAAGGTGAAAATCCTCTAGGGCGTGCATTGAGCCTCGATGGACAGGAATTCAGTGTTGTCGGAGTTTTGCCGCCTTCGTTTCATCTGCCTGCGCTATTCGAGGGTACGAGCTACGACCATCCGGACATTTGGATCCCGCTCCAAGCCCCAACAGCAGCCGATCCTCCGGAAGCCATTCATGGAAGAAGACTCCTGGTTGCCACCCGGCTGAACCCAGGGATGACCGCTGAACGCGCCAAGCTCGAAATGGAGGCTGTGAATCGCCGGATGGCGGCGGATGATCCCACCTTAAATGGCTGGGGCGTTAGCGTCTTTCCAATTAGTGTGGAGAACATAGAGCCTGCATTCCAAACCTCGCTTTATCTTCAATGGATCACTCTTGGCTTGGTTCTCGCAATGTCCTGCGCGAATATCTCGAACCTCGCTTTGGTGCGCTGGAGTAATAAGAGGAAAGAACTCGCAGTCATGTTTGCCTTAGGGGCAAGCCGCGCTAGGGTCGTCTCCAGAATGTTGATGGAGAGCGTTTTGCTCGCCGCAGCGGGAGGCATTCTCGGGATATTCGTGGCTCGTTTAGGAACCAGGATGATCACAGCCATCCATCCTAACGAGATCAACCAGATTGACCAAATCCGTGTGAATAGCGGGTCGATCGCTTATGCGCTTTTGCTCACTGCGATAGCCGTTGCCTGTTTCGGGCTCTTTCCTGCCCTATGGTCTACACGCCGCTCAGACCTTATGATCTGTTTGAAGGGCGGCAAAGCGGTCGGCCCAAGCTTTAGCAGGATATTTTCCCGCCAGTTATTGATAGGTGTTGAAGTCGCTCTGGCGATGGCTCTCGCGGTGGGTGCAACACTTTTGACAAGAAGCTTTCAGAATGTGCTCAGCGCCGAAGCCGGTTTTCGATCAGCGGGTGTCTTAACCGCGCACCTCTCCTTGCCAAAGGAAGTCTATGGCAGCAGCGAGAAGCGGCTCGATTTCTTCCGGCGTCTCATGCAGACGCTCCAATCACAGCCGGGAGTGCGGAGCGCCGGGTTGATCGACAGTATGCCGCTGCTCTCCCTCACTTGGACTCGCTATGAGATTGAAGGGAGGCCAGTGAGGAGGCCCGCCGATGCTCCCATAGCGGACTTTGCCGATGCGACTCCGGAATTCTTCGATACCCTTTCGATCCCGCTCAAGAGCGGACGGCTTTTCACCAAGACTGAAAAAGACGTGGTGCTGGTCAATGAAACGCTGGCTCGTGCGCTTTGGCCTACAGGGAGTCCCATCGGACAACATCTGAGGAGGATCACGCCCGGCGGCAATTTTTCATGGAGCACGGTGATTGGGGTTGTCGGCGACTTTCGCCAGTTCAACATGGAAACCGCGGCACGCCCTGAGTTGATCTGGCCGGCTGAGCAAGCAATGAGTATGACCGTTTTGGCCCGGGCTTCTAGCGGCATGGACGCCGGAGCTCTGGCGCCCTCGATGCTTCAGGCCGTCTGGTCGATCGATAAGGATCAACCGGTGGCAGAGGTCCAAACATTTGATGAGGTTGTACAGCACAGTCTCTCGCAGCGCCGATTCGACACCTTCATGATCGTTGTTTTCGGAGCGCTCGGCGTGCTATTGGCGGCGCTGGGAATTTATGGCGTGGTTTCTTATCTGGCCGCCACGCGCACCCGCGAGACGGGAGTGCGCTATGCTTTGGGCGCAACCCGAATGCAGGTCTTCCGGGCGCTGATCAAGCCAAGTTTTTTCGCGAGCCTTACAGGCATCGCACTTGGTGCGGGACTCTCTCTACTCCTTGGAAATGCCCTCAAAAGCCTTCTCTATGGCGTTGCCGCGTTCAGTCCTCTTATCTGCTTCTCTATGGCGGCGATGATCTTGGCGATTGTCCTTGTTTCCAGCGCACTTGCGGCATGGAAGAGCGCAAGGGTCAACCCGCTCACCTTGCTGCGGCACGAGTAGGAACTTAAGTAGATCGAGTCTCGGTCCGGGCTGACTACACTGCTCGATGCTGCCTGCATGTGATCTATACGGCAACCGGAGTGTAGTCAGCAAGCACATTAAACGCCGCCGTAGTTGCGCAAGATTGCCTACCCTGCTGTATTCTCCTTACCATCGTCTTGAAGGAGAAATCGTGGATCATCTTCGTCACCGTCTGGCGTTCGCCCTTATATTTCTGACGTGCAGCGCCACTGGATCTTTGCTGCCCAGCGGCATTCTCGCGCACGCACAACAGTTCAATCCCGACTTGTTTCAATCGTTGCATTGGAGGAGCATCGGCCCCTATCGAGGAGGACGTACGAAGGCGGTCTCCGGCGTTCCAGGCCAACCCAATGTTTTCTACATCGGCGTGTGCAATGGAGGAGTGTGGAAGACCAACGACTATGGGCGCACATGGACGCCCATTTTTGACAGCCAGCCTACGGGCTCCATCGGTGCGGTTGCGGTAGCGCCTTCCGATGCCAACGTTGTCTATGCTGCGAGCGGTGAAGGACTCCACCGGCCTGATCTTTCCGTCGGCGATGGCATCTACAAATCCACCGATGCCGGCCACTCCTGGACTCATCTTGGTCTCCGCGATGGACAACAGATCCCTCAAATCGCCGTGGACCCGCGCGACGCCAATAAGATCATGGTTGCTGTGGCCGGGCACCCGTACGGGCCGAACACGGAGCGCGGCATCTTTCGCTCCACCGATGGCGGGCAAACCTTCCAGAAGGTGCTGTACAAAGATGAAAATACAGGCGGGGCCGACGTCCTCATTGATCCCACGAACCCTGAAACTGTCTACGCGACCTTGTGGGAGGCCCGCGAAGGGGCGTGGGAAAACGGCGCATGGAATGGAACAGGCGGTGGCATCTTCAAATCGACCGACGGCGGACAGACCTTTCAGCCACTGACGAAGGGCTTACCCGAAGGAATTGTCCAAGCCAATCTTGCGATTTCGACCAGCAATCCCAAACGCATCGTTTCGGCGGTAGCGACCAAGACCGCCGTAAACCTCTATCGCACCGATGATGGCGGCGCAAGCTGGGAAACGGTAACCACGGACCCTCGTCCGGCGGGTCGCATTGGTGGAGGAGATCTGCCTGTACCCAAGATCGACCCCAAAAATCCCGATGTCATGTACGTAACCAGCACGGTCACGTATAAGTCCACCGATGGAGGAAAAACGTGGACAGGATTCCGGGGTGCGCCCGGAGGCGACGACTACCAGAACATGTGGATCAACCCCAACAATCCGGAGATCATTGCGCTGGTGAGCGACCAAGGGGCGATCATCACCGTAAACGGGGGTGAGACATGGAGCTCCTGGTACAACCAACCCACAGCCCAGGTCTATCACGTAACGGCCGACAATGCGTTTCCTTACCGCCTTTGTAGCGGCCAGCAGGAGAGCGGATCGGTTTGCATCTCCAGCCGCGGCAATGATGGAGAAGTAACCATCCGGGAATGGCATCCGGTTGCAGCGGAAGAGTATGGGTATGTGGCCCCCGATCCTCTGGATCCAGACACAATTTACGGCGGTAAGCTCACCCGCTATGACCGCCGCACCGGACAAGCCCAGAACATCATGCCCAAGGCGTTTCGCTCGGCGGATTTCCGCGTATTACGCACGGAGCCGGTGGTGTTTTCGCCGATCGACCGCAAGACTCTATATTTCGCCACGAACACGCTATGGAAGACCTCCGATGGCGGGCATAGCTGGCACGAAATCAGTCCCGACCTCACCCGCAAAACATTTGAGACACCGGCAAACGTAGGGAAATTCCGCTCCGAAGCCACAGCCCAGCCTTCGCGGCGCGGCGTGATCTATGCGGTTGCTCCCTCGCCTCTTGACATCAATCGTATCTGGGCGGGATCGGACGACGGCCTATTGCATCTGACGACAGACGGAGGCAAGACCTGGGCGAATATCACGCCCCCGCAACTCAGCCCATTCACAAAAGTTTCCATCATTGAAGCCAGCCACTTTGACGCGCAAACGGCATTCGCGGCCATTAATACGCTACGGCTTGATGACCTGCGGCCCCACATTCTCAAGACCCACGATTCCGGCAAGACGTGGACGGAGATTGTGAACGGTATCCCCAATAACGAAAACGTAAATGCCGTGCGCGAGGACACCAAGCGCAAAGGGCTGCTTTTCGCTTCAACCGAGCGAGCCGTTTACGTTTCTTTCGATGAAGGCGAGCACTGGCAATCGTTACGATTGAATATGGCGGCCAGCTCGGTGCGCGACATTATCGTCAAAGACGACGACTTGGCGGCCGGCACCCATGGCCGTGGTTTCTGGATTCTCGACAACATCACACCCTTACGGCAGATCGATGAAAAAGTCCTTGCCTCTCCGGCATTTCTCTTTCGCCCTCAACTCACCACCCGCGTTCGCTGGAACATGAATACGGATACGCCCCTGCCGCCGGACTTCCCTTCCGGCGAGAATCCTCCAGACGGAGCAGTGCTCGACTACTACCTGCAATCGGCGTCCACGGGTCCGGTTACCCTCGAAATTCACAATAGCGCAGGAGCTTTGGTGCGTCGTTACTCAAGCGCCGATCCGGTTGAGCCTGTCGATCCCATGCCCAGCATTCCTTCTTACTGGATCCGTCCTCAGCAACAACTATCGGCCGCTGCCGGCATGCATCGCTTCTTATGGGACATGCACTATGCCCCAGTCCCAGGCGTAGCTTCCGAATATCCCATTGCGGCAGTGTTCCGGAACACCGCTCCAGCTCCTACCTCGCCCTGGGCCATGCCGGGGCAATACACAGTGACGCTCACGGTGAATGGCAAGAAATACACCGAACCATTGACCCTTCAAATGGACCCGAGAGTCAAGACACCCAAGGCTGGCTTGCAACAGCAATTTGACCTTTCGATGCAGCTCTACAACCGAATCCAGTCAGTCTCAGTTGCCATCGATCAGGCCAATATCTGGCACAAGCAACTCGGCGAGGCGCGCCAACATGCAACGGGAACCATTCTCGCAGCCATAGAAGCCGCCGATCAAAAAATCCAATCGCTGGAGGGTTCGGGCACGGGGCGGAGGCCCGGTCCGGGCAGTGACACGACCCTCTCCGGAATGCGTACACGCAGCCTGGCACTGATGGGCATATTTCAAGAAGCGGATGTGACGCCAACCAGTCAGGCTGTCGCTACGGCCCACGAGTTGGAGCAGCAATTGGAGCCTCTGGTGCGCCAATGGGAGAGCTTGAAGGCCAATGATGTGCCCGCATTGAATAAGCAGCTTCGGGAGGCAAACCTGCCGGAGCTTAAAATTGCGACCGCCATCCCACACGGTCCTGTGACTGTTTCAGCGCAAGACAAAGATGAAGACTGAGACAGGAAAAACGAAGGAATAGTTGCGGATTTCCTGGACGTTGAGCGGTACGTAAATCTGAAATGAGAAAGGGCAGGTCCATCCACGGCGCCTGCCCTTTCTGAATCATTCAATGTTTTGCTACAGAATTGGAGACCAAACTAACTTAAAGGGTTTTCAACAGGGACATCCATCTTTGCCACGCGTCGGCACGAGCTTTCTTGTTAGGCTCAGTGCCAGCCGGATCCTCACCCGCGCGCATGAAGCCGTGGCCGGCGCCATCGTAAGTGACAGGATCGTATTTTTTACCGGCGGCCTTCATCGCGTCCGTAGTACCGGGTACCGTAGCGCCAATACGAGCATCGTTCCCTGCATAGAAGCCATAAACAGGCGCGGTGATGCTGGAGACATCCTTCGGACCGGGGCCGTAAAACACAAATGCTGCACTCAAATCCTTGCGATTGGTGGCAAAGCGGAAGGATTGTCCGCCACCCCAGCAGAAACCCGCAACAGCAACCTTGCCATTCGCAGACGGCAATTTCTTGACATAATCCGCCACGGCATTCAGGTCGGCCGTGACAGTGTCAGGATCAAGGCCCGAGACGGCCTTCACAGCGTCGTTCGGGCCTGCAAAGTCGCTCGTGCCTCCGCCTTTGGAACCGAATCCGGAAAGAAGGTCCGGTGCGATTGCGATATATCCGGCCGCGGCCAACTCATCCGCCATGCTCTTTGCCCAATCACTAAGACCGAAAATCTCGTGGATCACGAGCACGGCGGTCGCCTTCGACTTAACCTCCGGATAGACGATAAAGGCCTGGACCGAGCGGTTGTCGTGCTTTACCGTCACCCATTCGGAATGCCGGGGTGACTTTTCCAGAGACTGTTTGGCCCAGTCTTGAGCCAAGACGGGCAGGACTGAGAACAACAGAAGAGCGGCTGAAGCAATGATCTTTTTCATGGCCATGCAGTTTACTCCCGGACAGATCAAAGCGACAAATGCCCATATCATGAGTGCGGCATTGAAACCGGCTCCTGATTGGCGGCGTTCTGCTTTTATGTTGGAGCATGGACGATGCCTAAAAACTCTTGGTAGAGTTAAGCATTCAAAAATCGTTGTGACAGCCAAATTGACGAGCGCGCGCATAGCACGTCACTGGCTTGTCCGCAATAAATATGGTTGGCGATTGACACTGACTTTGTTTACCCAAGGAAAACGATGACATCCTCTTTCTACTACGTCCGCATCCATCCGGCCCACTGGATTCTCTTCCTGCTAGCGGTCTTTTCCAATCTCGTGCAAGCTCAGGCTCCGCAGCCGGATGGCGGCGGCGTACGGTTGGGTGTACTACCTGCTACGTGGCAGCCGAGCGGGCCGCAGTGCCCGCCAAAGCCGGAATTTCAAGTTCATGAATTCAACGAGGATTTCTATATTCTCCGCGAATCCGGTTGCTCAAATTACGAGAAGCCGTTTTTATATCTGCTCTTTGGCAAAGAAAAAGTCTTGATGCTCGATACAGGAGCTGGCAAAACGGATGTAGATGCTGTGGTCAAGGGCGTGATCGACCGATGGCTCAACAAGAATAAACGTCAGTCCATTCCGCTGATTGTGGCCCACACGCACGCGCACCGGGACCATATCTCGGGAGACGAGCAACTGAAGGCACTTCCCCAGACCACCGTGATTGGACTGCGGCCGGCCGACGTTCAAGCATTCTTTAGCTTGCACAACTGGCCGGAAGAGATTGGGACCTATGATCTCGGCGGGCGGAGCCTCGACATTATCCCGATTCCCGGCCATGAGCCATCTTCGATTGCGGTTTACGACCGGCAAACCGGTGTTCTATTTACGGGAGACACGCTCTATCCAGGCAGGCTTTACGTAGGAGACGGCCCTGCGTTCGTGCGTTCCGTGCAGCGGCTTGTGGATTTCACTCATGGAAAGATCGTGACGTACATCCTCGGCAACCATATCGAGAATACTCGCACGCCTTATCTGGACTACAAGATTGGGACGGCTTATCAGCCGGACGAACATTCACTGGCGATGGGCCGGTCGCATCTTCTTGAATTGAACGAGGCACTGGTGGGTATGAATGGAAAAGTTGTTCGTATGGCGATGCGAGATTTCACCGTCTGGCCGGATTAGAGAAGAGGCTCAATCCGGCCAGCACGGTCCTTTCAATCGAACCGAGAAATGCCCGGCTCGGGAAATGCCAAGACGCGCTTTCCAGTCCGACCTATAAAAGACCAACCCGCTAGAGACTACCTTGTTGGTGCGGGCTCCGCGCGCAGATAGGAATCCGATTTGTTCAGCCAATCTTGCCGCGGCGGATAAAAGACATCCAAATCTACGGTATCTTCCAGTGCCTCTGCCTTATGCGGCATATGGGGCGGAATGCAAAGCACCTCTCCAGCCCGAACAACGATCTCCTTGCCGTCAATCCAGAACTTCAACGCGCCTTCCAGAATATAAGTGAGCTGCTCGTTCAGATGACTGTGCTCGGGCACCACGCAGCCCTTCTTCAGCAGAACCCGGGCGATCATTAGGTTTTCGCCGGTAATCATCTGCCGGTCCAATATCGGGTTGAGGTGTTCCAATTCAACGTCATTCCAGGCAATGTGCTTGAGCATAGGCCAACTATTTTAGATCATTTCAGACTTCGCCGCGCCCTTGCCCGTGCCCTCCGTGGAGCCTAGCTTTCAAACATCGCGGAGATCTCCTTGAAGCTCACTGCTTCTTTGGCAAACTGAAATGTGCCGTGCTCACGCATCTCCCTTCCGGCGCGCAGAAATGCGCCCAAAGCCGTACGGGCGAGCGCACCACCCACACTGACTCGCCTAACACCCATCAGGGAAAGCTCGGCCAGGCTCAGTTGAACTCCTTGTAACCCCATTACCACGTTGACCGGACGATCCACAGACCGGACCACCTCGGCGATGTCTTCCGCACGAGCCAAGCCCGGCGCATACAGCACTTCCGCACCCGCCTCCTGATAGGCCTGCAGCCTGGTGATGGTGTCTTTGAGATTGGGCCGACTGTGCAGATAATTCTCGGCACGCGCGGTGAGGGTAAACGTGAAAGGCAGGGTGGAAATGGCGGCGGATGCCGCCTGCACCCGCTCCGTGGCGCGCTCAAGTTCGAAGATTGGATCGGAAGTATTTCCCGTTGCATCCTCAATCGAGCCGCCTACTACACCGGAAGACGCCGCAAGCCGAAAGGTCTCTTCAACCGCCGTCGGAGAAGTTCCGTAGCCATTTTCAAGATCCGCGCTGACCGGCAAATCCGTGGCCGCCGCAATTTCTCCAATGTGCGCAATCATCCGCCCGCGGTCTAAGGTGCCGTCTTTCCTCCCAGCGGAGAACGCGTACCCGGCGCTGGTCGTGGCCAACGCCTCAAATCCCAAAGATGCTAATAACCGCGCCGTTCCCACATCCCATGGGTTGGGAATGATAAAGGCATGGTCTTGCTTATGAAGTTCACGAAAGATATGACCTTTTTCAAGTTGAGTTTTCATGATCACCTTAGGCCGTCAACTTCGATGGCAAACCGAATGTGCCGTCGACGACTTCCAGAAACGTTCTTTCCTCGCGCAGGATAAGCTTCTTGGTCTGCGCCATGATGAAATTCTCTCGCGCCTCTGGATCGCTCTTCAGGCGCTTCCGATAGGCCTCATAGGCTGCAAGGCTGTCAAAGGCAATCAGGCCCCACGCGATATCGTTGGTGCCTTCGTGGGGAAGAAAATAGCCAACAAGATGGCCGCCGCAGCGAGGGATGATGCGCCCCCAGTTCTCGGCATACTTCTTGAAGCTATCGCGCTGAAACGGGTCAATCTGATATCGGATAAAGCAGGTAATCGTCATGGGTGCGCTCCGCATGTATCTTCCATATGAATCTATGGATTGGCTCACCGGATGAAGAGTCAACAACGCCCACAACGCCGCCATGCCCTGAATCGTCTCTCGACGGCTGATGGGCTCGTTCACCGATTCATTGGGTTGCATATCGGTAAGTATGCCAATCAGAGATCGAGAACGATTCGTTCTACATCGAAACGTGAAATGTAGAGGATGGCGGCCCGGGGACGAGTCTTTTAGGTGATTTTGAGCGGTAATTATCTCCGTTCAAGCCGAATCGCATCAGATTTTTCTTTGCGGCTAAATTCCCCGCTCTGCTACAGTCATGCCATGCGGTTGCGTGTCTCTTCAATAATATGGTTGCTGCTGTTGACAGTTACGGCTTCCTTCGCCGATACGATTCACCTCAAGAACGGACGCACCATGAAGGTGGATCGGGCCTGGGAGGAGAACGGGCGCGTTCAATACCAAATTGGCTCTTCGATTTTCAATTTGCCCAAATCTCGAGTGGACCGCATTGAAACCGATCATTCGCCTAACTCTGTTTCGGCAGACGATCTGGTCTCAGTCTCCCGTATTTCGGGACCTCGCGGCAAAAAGAAGCTTTACTTTGTGCCGATCGGCGACTTTCCAGGCAGCCAAATGCACGACCTGGTCTCCTATTGCGAGAAGCGATTTCGGGTGAAAGCCGAAATTCTCGATCGATTGCCCACTATTGGAATCAGCAAAGACCCAGTACGAAAACAATTTGCAGGCGAAGAACTGATTAGCGCGATCAAGAAAGCCTACCCGGCGGTGGCGGCGAATCCGGATTCCGTTCTGCTTGGATTGACCGAGGACGACATGTACGCCCGCAGCGTCGGGTGGAATTTCGTTTTCGGCTGGCGCGTCGATAACATGGCGGTCGTCTCCACTTCGCGCTTTTGGCAACACTATGCGGATGAACCTTCAGATGCTGAGCCGAAAATCAGATTGCGGAAGATTGTGAGCAAAGATATTGGCGTTCTCTATTACGCCCTTGGGGAAAGCACCAATCCTAAAAGCGTGCTCTACAACAAGGTTTTGAGCATTGAAGAGTTAGATGCGGTTAGCGAAGATTTCTGACGATCCCTACTGGAAACGCCTCCAGTTCAGATTACAAACAGAGAGCATATTCCGACAAACAATGCCTTAATCTTTTAGAATCTGCAAGACTTCACACTGGCACGCACACTCTGCTAGCGGATCCTGATCGGCCAATTGATCTTTCATTTGACCATTAACGCCTAACTTCGAGGCCCATTCACTTCGTGGCTGTCTTCCGCCTCTAGGATAGTACCTTCCTGCGGCGCGTTTTCCTGCGGCGCGTTTTCCTGCGGTTCTTCCGGCGGGTTTGCCTGCCCACTAAGCCGCTTCCGTAGGGCATAGCCCCCAACACTACCAAGCACGCTGATTAGCGTCACGACCAGGGGAAGCACCGCAAAATCAAAGGGCGTTTTCTGGTTTCCGGAAACGTTGCGCGAATTCCATACCTCTGAAGCGAGGATGCTCCATCCAATCATGGAACCGAGAATCAGTCCCGGTTTTCGGAAGAGAAAGGCAATCAAAGCGGCAGAAAGAAAAATCAAACCGGAAATAAGACCCGCATCATCGGTGTGCAGATTCGCGCGAAAGAGAAAAGCTCCGGTTCCGAAGCTCGCCACCACTGCGAGAACAAATTCCATCTTTTTCATTTGCAATCACCGCCGGAGCGAATCAACGCAGCCCCAAATCTAACACTTTGTCGAGCATGGGATAAACCTGCGAATCGGCGAATTGGCAAATATCACAGCAAATAGGCTCGCCGATAAGGACGCTCATGATTGATTTCTTGAGCTGTTTAATGCTCGAAAGATTTTCGCGTTGCTCCAGAAGGGCCCTGAACGAGTAGAATAGTAGGTTCAACATAATTGAGGAGTTTGTCTATGTCTGAATTAAACGGCAATACCGGACTTCGCCTTAAAACCGGCTTGGCTGAGATGCTCAAGGGCGGCGTGATTATGGACGTGACCGACGCGCACCAGGCAGAAATCGCTGAAAAGGCAGGGGCCTCTGCAGTCATGGCGCTCGAGCGAGTACCTGCCCAGATTCGCGCCCAGGGTGGCGTGGCCCGCATGGCTTCCCCCAAGAAAATTCGGGAAATCATGAGTGTAGTGTCGATTCCTGTGATGGCCAAGTGCCGTATCGGTCACTTTGCGGAGGCGCAGATTCTCCAGGAGCTGGACGTCGATTACATTGATGAATCCGAGGTGCTGACCCCGGCCGATGAGGCCCATCACGTAGACAAACATGCGTTTACGGTGCCGTTTGTATGTGGAGCCCGCGACCTTGGAGAGGCTCTCCGCCGGATTGCCGAGGGAGCTGCCATGATCCGCACCAAAGGCGAAGCCGGAACTGGCGACGTGGTTCACGCGGTCAAGCATCTTCGGGCGATTACCCGTGACATGCGGATCTTAACCACTCTGCATGACGACGAACTCTATACCCGCGCCAAAGAGTTGCAGGCTCCGTACGAGATCGTCCGGATGGTGGCGAAGTCCGGAAGGTTGCCGGTGCCGAACTTTTCCGCCGGAGGAATCGCAACTCCCGCAGATGCGGCCCTTGTCCGTCAGCTAGGTGCAGAGGCTGTTTTTGTAGGCTCCGGAATCTTCATGCAAGACTCGGTAACCTTCTGCGAGCCGGCTGAGGCGGAAAAGCGCGCTCGAGCGATTGTCCGCGCTACAACCCACTTTGACGATCCTAAAGTTTTACTTGAAGTGAGCGAAGATCTGGTGGGAGCCATGAAGGGGCTAGCCGTCGCAGCCATGGCGGAAGCGGACATGCTCCAGACTCGCGGGTGGTAAGAGTCGGAGTACCTACAAATCAGAGCTGAATAACACATGCGCCCGGGTACCTCCGGGCGCTTTTAGGACCAAGAAATAACGTATGAAGATTGGGGTTCTAGCAATTCAAGGGGATTACGAAGCGCATAAAGCCGTGCTTGAACGCTTGGGTGCGACGGTTACGCTTGTGCGTAAGCCGGAACAGTTGGATGGAATTGACGGCATTGTGATTCCCGGCGGCGAATCGAGCACCTTTCTGAATTTTCTGGCAGAACATAGCTTCCTGGAAAAGCTTCGCGAGTTTGTACAGACAAAACCGTCGTTTGGGACATGCGCGGGTGCGATCCTGCTGGCCAAGGAAGTGGAGAATCCCTCCCAAATCTCTCTCGGAGCACTCGATATCCGGATAAGGCGCAACGCCTTCGGACGCCAGATTGATAGCTCCATCTCTGAGCAACCAACAAAGCTGGGTGAGGCGCCGCTGGAAATGGTCTTTATCCGCGCGCCAAGGATTGTCAGCACTGGAAAAGACGTTGAGGTACTTGCGATGAGCGGCGGAGACCCAGTGCTGGTCAGACAAGGCCAGACGATGGCCGCCACGTTTCATCCGGAGCTTTCCCGCGATACCCGCGTGCATGAGGCGTTTCTGCAGCTTGCGGCCAACGGGCATCCGAAGTAAGCAATGGCAGTTGCCTTCCTGCTGGCGATTCTCTTCATCACGATTATCGTTGTTTATCTGTTCCTTGCTCATCCCTGGTGGTTCCCTGCTGGCGCGTCGTCCATTGCGGCAACCGTTGATGGCCATTTTAAGGTCGCCTTCTTGCTCGTGGGCATTCTTTTCGTCTCCGGTCAGTTGCTCCTGGCTGCCAGCCTCCTAAGCTCGCGGCAAAAACGTTCTCAAAAGAACCTGACACCAAGCGGCAACAAACCTAATTTGTCTGGAAATTGGCGTCTTGAAGCTTTGTGGACAGTCGGTATCACCTGCCTGTTTGTTTGGTTCAATGCTAGCGGCGAGCGTCTCTGGTCTGAAATCACGGTGCGTGACTTGAATGCCGAGAAGATTGAAATAGAAGTTACGGGAACGCAGTTTCAATGGTACTTTCGCTATCCTGGGGCGGACGGTGCGTTTGGCCGCACCGATCCGCAGCGATGGGCCAAGCCCGACGAGGGCAATCCACTCGGAATGGATCCAAACGACGACGCTGGGCGCGACGATATTGTCTCCACCACACTGATGCTTCCGCAAGGACGCGACATTGATTTCACTCTGAAAGCCTTCGACGTAATACACAGCATGTTTATTCCTGCAATGCGGTTTAAGCAGGACACAGTGCCAGGAATGATAGGTCACGCTCACTTCCGCCCCACTGAGGCGGGGTCGTATGAGATGGTGTGCTCGCAGCTATGCGGTCTTGGGCACTATAGGATGCGGGCAACTGTCAAAGTTGTATCTGAGCAAGATTTCAAGCGTTGGCTCAACTCGATGGCACAACCGAAGGAAACCACGGCACAATAATTTACGTGAGCGAAGACTTCCCATCTACGGCGCAGACGAAACCTCTCCAGGCCCTCCGGCGATACATCTTCAGCACAGACCACAAGATGATCGGCTTGCAGTATTTCTTTCTTTCGCTCGCCGCGGTCTTGGTTGGATCTTTCCTGTCGTTGCTGATGAGAATTCATCTCACATGGCCTGACGCTGCCCTGCCTATTGTGGGACATATCAAGCCGGAGAATTACCTCGCCTATCTCACCATGCACGGCACCCTGATGGTGTTTTTTGTGCTCTCGACCGCGCCTCTGAGTGGCTTTGGAAATTATTTCTTGCCATTGCAGCTTGGCTCGTCAGAGATGGCTTTTCCCCGGCTGAACCTGCTGGGGTTCTGGATAACCTTCCTCGCTCTTCTTATCTTACTTTCTGCATTTTTTATTCCAGGTGGAGCCTCCCTCGCCGGATGGACGCAATACGCTCCTTTGAGTGCCATCGCAAGTTCCGGCCCCGGCCAGGGACAAGGCACAACTTTATGGCTGGTAAGCATCGGGCTTTTCTGCATCGCCTCGGTGCTTGGAGCCATCAACTTCATCACAACCACTCTCAAGAAGCGAACCGTCGGTATGCGGCTGTTACGGATGCCGCTTCCTTGCTGGACGTGGTTCGTTGCCGCGATTCTTAGCCTTCTCGCCTTCAGTGTGCTTCTCGCCGCAACCATCATGTTGCTGCTGGACCGGACGGCAGGTACCGGTTTTTTCGTTCCCTCGGGGCTGCTCGTCAATGGTAAGCCGGTGCCGCAAGGGGGCGGCTCCGCGTTGCTGTGGCAGCACCTTTTCTGGTTCTTTGGACATCCCGAAGTGTATATCGCCGTTCTTCCAGGCTTGGGCATCACTTCACATCTTCTTTCCGTTTTTTCACGCAAGCCGGTGTTCGGCTATAAGGCAATGGTCGGAGCAATCCTGGCGATTGGCGTCCTGGGCTTTGCCGTGTGGGGACACCACATGTTTGTCAGCGGCATGGATCCATACGCCTCATTTGCTTTTTCCGGACTCACTACAGCCATTGCCGTGCCGTCGGCGATCAAGACATTCAATTGGATTGGAACGATTTGGGGAGGCAAGTTACGGTTCACAACGCCTATGCTGTTCTCTCTTGGCTTTGTCTCACTCTTTATCACCGGCGGACTGAGCGGCCCACTGCTGGCCCAACCCGCGCTGGATATGTATCTCCACGATACCTACTTTGTTGTGGGCCACTTCCACCTCATTATGGCAATGGCGGGTTTGTTCGCCGTTTTTGCGGGCACCCACTTCTGGTTCCCTAAGATGTTCGGTCGCATGATGAATGAGCGCCTTGGAGCCGCTCATTTCTGGATCACGTTCATCGGCGCTTATGCGATTTTCTTGCCCATGCACTTTCTGGGAATAGCGGGCCATCCCCGGCGCTACTCAGACTTAACGTCCGTGCACTATGTGGCCGCACTTGCTCCGGTGCATCGATTCATCACATGGGCCGCAATCATCACCATTGGTGCGCAATTCATCTTTCTTCTGAACCTCTTCTGGAGTATGTTTAGAGGAGCAAAGGCTGGCGTGAACCCCTGGGGCTGCTCCACTCTTGAGTGGACACTCTGTTCGCCGCCGCCCGGCAACGGTTTTGGCGACCGCGCGCCGGTGGTGTATCACGGGCCGTACGAATACGGTGTCTCCGGGGCCACAACGGACTTTTTGATGCAGGACGCTTCAGCCACCTCGTAAAGAAGAACTTTCATCAGTTTATTCAAGCGAGCTGGGAGTTCGGTTATGTCCCCAATTACCGACCACATTGAAGTTGAGCGAAAACCAAAGTTGGGTGGTGGAGGGCCAGGCAAGACTCCGCATCGCTATGGGTTTGGCGGAGGCGATGACGGCGGGGACCACCATCGGCCTGACGATTTTCTTTCGCGCAGAGACCGCCTTCGCCGCTATCGCATCGGCGTCCTCATCGGAATGGTTTCAGTAGCGGTCCTCTTCATCGGCTTAACCAGCGCCTATGTCGCCCGGGCGGGACAAAGACACTGGGATCTTGATACGCAAACTAGCGTACGCGACTGGCAACCGCTCGTGCTTCCCTATCGCCAATTGATCATCAATTCCTGCATTCTGCTCCTGAGCAGCATTACCCTGGAGATGGCCCGGCGGAGCCTCGTCAAAAGAATGGAATTCTCCACGCTTGGCATTCTTCCGCCCAGGCTGCAAACGGAATTGCCATGGCTGACGCTCACAGTTGGGCTCGGGCTTGCGTTCCTCGCCAGCCAGATCCTGCTTTGGAATACGTTGCGGCAAAGCGGCATGTATCTGGTCTCTAACCCCAGCAGCTCCTTCTTCTATCTATTGACTGGTCTTCATGCAGTGCACCTAGCCGGGGGAGTGGTGGTGTTGCTGTGCGCCCTGCTTGGGAGCTGGCTGCGATTGCGGCATCAATCGCAGCAAATTACGGTGGATGTGACCGCATGGTACTGGCATTTTATGGGCATGCTCTGGCTCTATATTTTTGCGCTGCTCTATTTCGTGAAATAGTCCCAAATCGAAAAATTCGCTGTAAAAGAGCGGCTTTTACACGCTCTTTTGTACGTCCCATCGGTCTCCAATGAGTGTCTGTGTTACACTATTCTTTTCAACCACATACGACTGAACGCGACATGCTCCTTTCAAAAGAATATGTCGGGTATTTAGCCCGGCAAGTGACCCAAAAATTGATTGCTGGCGACTTCATCGAGACGAAAAATGTTTCGTCGGTCTCCGAAGCGCTGCAAAATGCGATGCTGGAAGAGCTTCAACTGGAAGATCGCATCAACGACGAGGTGCGGCTCATTTTGGAGCAGTATCAGGACGAGATGCGTAAAGAGGGCGCCAGCTATCAAGACCTCTTCAAGAAAGTGAAGAACGAACTCGTGCGCAAATACAAGGCGGTGCTGTGAGGCTCTCACGCGACAAAGTGAATAAGCTTGCCCATACCGTGGCGGAAGCGTTGGCGGGTCTCGATCAGGTGGATTTTCTGGAAGACCGCAACAGCATCCGGGTAGAGGCGCGTCGGCTTCTCGAAGAGTTGCTAAAGGAAGAAGAAAAGCTTGATGTAGCTGCCCGTCAGAAGATCGAGAGCCAAAGGCGGACCATTACAGAGGGAACCCAAGAGTGGGATATCCTCTACCGCAAATACTACAACGAGGAAGTCAAGAAGCTCGGCATCTAAGCTCGAGCTTCACTCTCCCGGTTCTACATTTATCTGTTCTTGCATTCGCCAAGCGTTAACCCTTCTGGTCTTTACCGGGTGATTTGCTGCCGTTCGGAACTCGTCATCTGCGCCCATAGCTGGTTCATATTCTTCTCAATCCATGTGTTCGAAGGCTCCAGGGCGTGTGCCCGTGTAAACCACTGATAAGCCTTGAGCCGATCCTGGCGAACACAACTGCCACTCGCATAAAGAGCCGCCATCTGTACGGCGGCATTCGGGTCCTCTTGCTCGGTAGCAGCTTTCAGATAGACCATACCCTGTTCGCAATTCCGTGGCATACCGCGTCCTTGCAAGTAACGCTGGGCTTTGATCAGAGCCGCGCTTGGTCTCCGCCGCTCCGCTGTCGCCGGTTCAGAATTGCCGCCGATTCTGTCTTCCGCGTCATCTTTGCTTCGGCGATGGCTCGCGGAACCATTGTCCTTCTTAGCGTCTGCTTCTGCCGTCCGGGAGACCTCTTCCACTACGCTCCCATCCGACGCGTGTTGCTTTGCCGTTTCTTGTCCATTGGAAGAGACTGGCTTCGACGCGCCGACACCTGCTTGGTTCTTCACATCATCATCCCGGTTTTTTGGTGTTGAGAGCGTCGGCCCAGATTCAGCCTTGGTTTCGGTCTGAGGAAGGTCAATTGTTTGTTCCGCATCTCTCCCGAGGGCTGCCTGATCTTCGACCTGTGGCATTGGACCCATCAGCGATTGCAAGTAATGGGTAGGCTGCGGGGCAGGCACAAGAGGAGGCGAAGGATTGAAAGATGCAAGAAGATTCGAAATCATCTGCTGATTCGAGCGCCACTGAAGATAAGCCAACACCCCCACCACGGCTAGAATAGCCAGCAAGATCCATTTGCGGAGACCGCCCCGCGAGCGTTCCTCGTCCGCATCCTCAAGGAGATAAGTACTATCGTTCTCGGAACTGGAGTTCAGCCCAAGAAAGGAAGGGCCGCTGATCGGTGGAACCTTTGGAGGAGGTTTGGGCATGTTCAAAAGCGGAGGATGAACCGGCATTTCCCGGCTCTGAAAAGTCACTCCGCGCGGCTGTTCCCGCGAAGACTCCGGAGCCGGCAGCTGGGCGTTTGCTTTGGCCGCCGCACGCGGCGCGTCCTCCAGTTTTTCAATGGGAACGGAGTTTTCTTGCGCCCGCCGCTCCATCCTTGCTCCACATTGTCCACAAAACTTGTAGCCGCGCTCGTTGACGTTGCCGCAAAAAGGGCACAAAGTCTCCGCTTCCTGGTTTGATTTCCTTGCGGCTCTTCGCCGCTCTAGCAGCACGCCACAGGCGCCGCAAAATCTATTTTCCGGCCGGTTCTCTGTACTGCAGAAAATACAAGTCATGAGGACAAATTCCCCCGAAAAAAAACTGAATCGTTCCAAATTATTTTTGTGGCGCAGGGCTATGACGAAGAACAGCGTTGAAGCTGAGATGATGAATTTTCTAGCCGCGTTGTCTGGACCACGCAAACGAGATGCGCCTCAATGCATTCCGCGTCATCCAGGGCCCATGGCGGCTTATCGAATAGGTTTATTGGATAGGGTTTATCGGAAAGGGCTTATCGAATAGGGTCTATTAGATAATAGATCTGTGATTTCTCAGGAAAAGATGACAATCACGGTGAAGCAAGCGTCCATAGGTGCCGGGTTCGACCTGGCGGGGATCGCACCCGTGCGCGAAGAAGACATGCCCGAACTGAGCGCGTTCCCTCAATGGGTTGAGGCCGGGCATGCGGGGGAGATGAAATATCTGGAGAAGCGGACGGAAGATGGCCAATTGCGGCGCGCTGCTCTCAAGAACGCGGCCCCGTGGGCAAGGTCCGTGATTGTGTGTGCGCTCAACTACAACGCAAGAGGCCCGTATTCCACCAAGGTTCACGATCCTGAACGAGGCTGGATCTCGCGCTACGCCTGGGGTAACAAGGATTATCATGATTCGCTGCTCGCGAGGCTGAAGTTGGTAGAGGCCGCAATCAAAGAGCTGGCCGCAGGCGAAAACCTCGATGTTGAAACCCGCTGTTATGTCGACACCGGCCCAATCGTGGAGAGGGTCTATGCCAAGTACGCGGGAATCGGATGGATCGGCAAAAACACTTGCGTTATCAACCAAAAGCTGGGTTCATGGATTTTTCTGGGCGTGATCCTTACGTCGCTGGACTTGCGGCCGGATCTCCCCGCCGCCGATCGATGCGGAAGCTGCACGCGCTGCCTCGATGCCTGCCCCACGCAGGCGTTTGTCGCACCGGGAAAAATGGACGCGCGCCGGTGTATCGCCTATCTCACCATCGAAAAACGAGGCGATATTCCGCTGGAATTTCGAGACTCCATCGGCCACCATGTTTTCGGCTGCGATATCTGTCAGGACGTTTGTCCCTGGAATAATAAGGCGGGCAATGCCCCATTCGCTTCTGCTCCGGAGTTTCATGTACAAGAAGAGCTGATCCAGCCTTCGCTACAGTGGCTGGCAAAGATGGACCAGGAAGAATATCGCAAGGTATTTCGCGGATCACCTGTCAAAAGAACCAAATATGCAGGATTGCGGCGCAATGTCGCAGTGGCAATGGGAAACAGCGCCCAAAAAGAATTCGCGCCGCTGCTTCACGAAATGGCTGCCGACCCCGATCCCTCGGTCGCAGAACACGCCCGTTGGGCGCTGGAAAAACTTTCCGCCACGAAGAAATAAGAAATCGCCAGTGTGATAAGGTTTTTAGCAGTCCATGCAGAGACCGACACCAGGAAATTGGCCCGCCACTCGCGAGTACACACGCTTTCTTATCGATCTTCGCATTGTCGTAAGGACTTCTACGAAGCTCTACGGACGCTCCAAGGATTTGGGCGAGGGAGGCATGGGCGCAACCGTCTTTGGCGATCTCAACATCGGCGAGATCGTCGAAGTGGAGTTTCATCCTCCGGAAACGGAGTCACCCATTACGATTTTTGCCGAGGTTCGCTACCGGCAAGGCTTCCAATATGGGTTTCGATTCATTAATCCGAGCGACCGGCAGCGAGCCATGGTCCGGCAGGCGACCCGCAATCTGCCTATGGTGATATAGCGCTTTCGAGACCTTCTGTTGTCCATTTTTCTGCTTCAGAAGCGTCAAGAGATGGGTTAGATTTTAGCTATGTATCGCTCGGTTTTCCGCGCTTTGGCTTCCAGCCTGCTTCTGTTCTGTGGCGCGACTCTGGCGCCGGCACTCGATCGTTGGGTTGAAGTGAAATCTCCTCACTTCAGCGTCGTCACGGACGCCGGCGAGGGCCGCGCGCGCGAAGTAGCGATGCAATTCGAGCAAATGCGATCGGTTTTTGCGCAGCTGTTCGCCAAAGACATGGTGCATCAATCGATTCCCCTGCAGATTGTGGTCCTGAAAAGCGAACAACAATTGAGCAAGTATGCGCCAACATTTCAGGGCAAGCCCGTCAAGATTGCAGGGTTTTACCTGCATAGCCAGGACAAGGATTTTATAGCGGTTGACGTATCGGCTTCGAACGGCTGGGAAACCGTCTTTCATGAATATGCGCACCTGCTGCTGAACAGCAACTTCCCAGCTTTACCGGCATGGTTCCAAGAAGGATTTGCCGAGTATTACTCCACCATCCAGGTTGAGCAGAAGCAGGTTGCAATCGGCGCAACTCCCAAGTACGCGCCGTCAGTGCTGAGCAAGGAACCGTTGATGCCGATCAACAATCTCTTCAGGGTCACACAGGGCTCTCCCATTTATAACGACGACCAAAGCCACCGTACGCTGTTTTACGCCGAGTCATGGCTTGTAGTTCATTACCTCTTCGATAGCCGGCAACTAGGGAAAGCGCAGGAATATTTTGACCTGCTGCGCCAGCGGGTCCCGGTTGCCACCGCCATCGAAAAAGCATTCGGGAAAAAGCCGGAAGAACTCGATAGGGAGATCGATGAGTACTATCGCCTTGTAAAGAAGGTTGTCATCGCTCCCCTCCCCGGAGGCAAGGAGAACGTAACTTTCGCGTCGACACCCCTTTCAAGCCTCGATGCGGAAGCAGTACTTGCCGAACTCCACTCGCATGAAAGCGAATACCACGCACAGGCAATCAAAGAGTTTGAGCGGATTCTGCAGCAGGAACCCGACAATAGCGTTGCCCATCGGGGACTGGCCTACACCTACCTGCAGGATGGCGCTCTGGATGCCGCACTCCCTCATTTCCTGAAAACCGTTGGCAAGAACTCCAACGATTGGCTCCTCCATTACTACTGGGCGACCTTTATCGCCAAGAAGCAGGATGATTCTCTGATTGCCCAGATGGAAAGCGAGGCCCGCCTGGTAACGCAATTGAATCCCGAGATGGCCGACGGGCACGGCTTGCTGGGGTTCGCCCTGATGTCCCAGCATAAGATCGACGGAGCCGCCCAAGCCTATGCCGAAGCCCTGCACTTAAGCCCCGGAAATGAAGTTTATGCCATCAATTTGGCTGAGCTTTACACTCTTCAGGGCAAGCAGCAGGAGGCCTATGAGCTCTTTAGGTATTTGCAGCACAGCTCCAACAATCAGATTTCAACGGCGGCCAGGAGTCATTTGGAGTTAATGCCGCGCGAGCCCGGCGAGAAGAAATCTCAATAAGGTCGAACCCAAAACAAAGTTCACAAAAAACCCCTTGCCGCGAGCAAGGGGTCTTGAATTGGGAACCGTTCTCCGACTAATTGATGCCGCGCATTACGTTCGCTGCTAAAAATCCTTTAGGTCCTTTCAGAAGCTCGAACTCCACGGTTTCACCTTCGTTGAGCGTCCGGTAGCCGTTTTCCTGAATCGCGGAAAAGTGCACAAACACATCCTCTCCCGTGGATCGTTGAATAAATCCATATCCTTTGGCGCCGTTAAACCACTTGACTGTTCCCTTTTCTCTCACAACAAGAACTCCTTTCGCCTTCGCATCTTTTGTGTAGGTATTACAACTCTCTCCCGCGCTCTCACGCGGATGCAGAGAAAGATTGCTGCTTTGCCGTGCAGCCTTTCCTACACCAAAATGGACACCCGGCGCCGAGGGGATGATTCCCCAACGGCGGCCTAATGGCCGCCCCTTCCGTGAAGTTCAACTGCCCTGTACAAAAACATCAACCCTGAAAATCCGGCGTTTCGCCGGGACTTCCCTTAGGGGTTTCCCTTGGGAAGCTACGCATGATATGGGGGGACTCTCGATTTTGTAAAGCGGTTTATTGCTTGGTTAAACGAATTTTTATAATTGTTAATTCAGCCGCTTTCGTGTAGGTTAGGACTCTCCCCAAGAATCCGGCGGCATATTTTTGAGACTGGTTTGCATTTCTCATGGAGCCGAATACTATTTCCCCTACCGCCGTGCCTGCCTCTGGGCAGGATTCCACCCCGATTGAGCTCCTTCTTCAGGCATGGAAAGACATGGCATTCCGTAAAGGCATGCCGACTCTTAGCTACCTGACCAAGCCGGAGGCGCACACGTTTGCTTTTTCCGTCGCCGCCAACGCCATTCTTTCTTTTTTTCCCTTCATGGTGCTGCTCACCTGGCTCATCCGCAACGTGTTCCGCTCGCAAACCATGTCGAATGTGATCATCCAGTTGATGAACGATCATTTGCCATTGCTGAAGGGCCAGGAGTTTTTGGTGCGAAACCTGAACGCAATGGTGAACGCCCGCCAGCGCGTGGAGCTGTTCTCACTGATCATGCTCCTTATCAGTTCGAGCGGCGTATTCCTTCCTCTGGAAGTCGCCTTTAATCAGATTTGGGGATTTACTAAGAACCGGTCTTACCTTGGCAACCAGGCTGTCTCACTATTCCTGGCGTTTGCTTGTGGGAGCCTTGCGCTCATTTCCGTAGCCCTGGCAGCCGGGAATGAGTTTGTGCTTTCGTTTATCTTGCGCGGAAGTGAAAACCTCGTCTTTCGATCGTTGACCTTCGTCATATTGAAGGTATTCGCCTTGGGTGCGAGCATTGCTATCTTTTTCCTTCTTTACTGGCTGCTTCCCCATGGCAAGGTCGCGGCCCGCAGTGTAATTCCAGCGGCTGTGGCCATGGGAATTTTTTGGGAGCTTGGCAAGTATTTATATCTGTTGGCGCTACCCTGGCTGAACTTCCGGGAAGTTTATGGGCCCTTTGAAATCTCGGTAACCCTGATCTTTTGGGCATTTATATCGGGCTTGCTCGTCCTCGCGGGGGCGTATCTTGCGGGGGGACAGGAAGCCGTTCAGGAGAAAGGAGAGGTCGAGTGCGAACTTGTGCCCTCCGCAGAGTAGAAATTTTCTCGTGCGGAAATGCACGCAGAATCCCAGCAACGCATCCAACAATTCCAGTTTGCAGGAATAGAAGGTTATCTAAGACGTAATCATACGAAGCATAGCCCTTCCCCTTCGGCTGACCTTGGCCACCTTGAATCCCGGCCCTTCGGGTTCCTACGAAAAAGCACAGCCCTGCGTAAAAAACAAGGCAAGGAGCTTTGAGCGGCCGCGCAAAAAGGAGAAAATGCTATGCGTAAGCTTTCGGTTAGTTTGTTCCTTTCTGCGATGCTTCTTATAGGAGCATTCGCTGCGTCCCTCAAGCGAGATGGCGGAACCCCGGTTCCCTTGTGCCGGCCCCAAACGCAGTGCCCTATAAGGGGATAGCAGGAAAATTCATATTTCGAGGTTAAAGGGCTGGCTCAATGCCAGCCTTATATTTGATGACAACGCCGCAATTGATCCTGGCCCTCGCAGTTCCAGCTCTGCAGAGCTGCTTGTTGGTCGTCTTGCTGCGCCGGGGCCTGCACCGTCAATTTCGTTTTTTCTTTGTTTACACCGCCTACGCCGTGATCACGGAGCTAATCCGCATTGCCTCTTCGTCCCTGGATTCCTATTTCTACATCTACTGGTCAACGGAAGGTCTCTATTCCGTCTTAGCCTTCCTTGCCATTTATGAAGCGTTTCATTCGGTTTTCAGAAATTTTTATGGAATCATGGGCTTTCGCTTCCTCTTTCCTGCGGTGGCCCTTGCCATGATCTTCATTGCGGTGCTCCGCTCCCGCCTGCTCGACGCGAGTGAGATGGACCGTTTCGTGGCCATCATTGTTTCATTGAAGATTGCCGTTGGTTTTCTACAAGTTGGCGTGTTCGCACTGTTCTTCTTGTTGGTGCGTTTTTTGAAGATGCGGTGGCGGCAGTATGCCTTTGGCATCGTGCTGGGATTTGGCATCTCCGCTTCAACCAGCCTCGTTGGATTCCTTCTGCTTTCCGAATTTGGAAAAAAAACAACTAATTGTCTACAGGTTGTCTTTCCTGTGGCCTACTGTGTGGCCGTAGTGGTATGGCTGGTGTCATTTGTAAGACCTCAACCTGCTCATCCGCTGCAGGACTGGGGTCAGACCCTGGAACCTGAGAGATTGATTGCGGAGCTGAGGCAATACACCAAGACGGTGAAAGGAGTTTTGAGACAATGATCTTTGATCTCATAACCATCTTCCTCGTGGGCTTAGTCCTTATTTTGGCCGTCTATACCGTCCTCCAGTTCCTCGGAAAATTTCCTAACCGCACCATCAGCGACGTTGGCCCTTATCTCCGGCCCACCGAACTGCAAGAATTGGACGACATTCTCGATCCCGTTGCCGAGGTCAACTTTCGGCTCAACCTATCCAATCACGAATTCCGCCAATTGCAGAGAAAGCGTATCCATTTGGTGCGTGAGTGTCTTCTGCGCATGTCGCACAACGCTCTCATCCTGATCGAGTGGGGCAATATGGAATGGATGGGACCAAGCGAATCGGAATTCAGCGAACGCCAGCAATTGGGGCGCGAGTTGGTCCAGGCCGCAACGGAGTTTCGCCTCTATTCCCTACTGGCTCTAGCCAAGCTCAAGATATGGATCGTCTTGCGCCTGGAGATCTGGCCCTTCCTTGCGCCAAGCATATCGGCTTTGAGAAAAATGGCCGGCATAGACGCCGTTCGCGCCTACCTTCGCTTGAAGGAAGCTGCCGCATTTCTCGGCCACGCCTGCGGTGGGCAGGAAGAGCTCTCATCGAAGCTGTAAGCGCGTATCGCACCTGAAATTCCAGCGGCTCAGGCGTTTCGGCCGGTGTCTGTAGCTATAATCAACACAGTTTGGCTGTCTACTCTACAGTTTTGCGCAAGCTCGCGCACCACGGTCTGCTGCCCCGTAGCCGCGTTGCACGGTTTACGCTATATTTAGCCGGATTGGAGCTTCTGCTCCTGCTGGTCGAATATGCACTGAAACTCTTTGGCTCTCCCATCGCTGGCGAAGCCCTGAGCGGTTGGACCGGTTTTCTGGGTTTCGTGCTCTGCCTGCTGGCAGCTTTCTTGTTCTTGCGCTGGTTTCGAAGGCATGCCATGTGGCGGCTGCGCAACCGCCTTATCGTCACCTACGTCTTCATTGGCGGTGTACCCATCACGCTGCTGGTATTGATGGTGGCCATCTCCGGATATGTGCTTACCGGGCAATTCGCGACCTTCTTAACGCTTTCGGAGTTTCGGTCCCAGCTTCAACGTCTGGAGGCCGCCAACGTGGCAACCGCCCAAGACATTGCTCGAAGCGGCTCCAGCGTCACACAGGAAGGGATCAATCCAGACGACAATGTATTTCCGGGCCGGGTAGTTTCAGTCAATCAGGGGGCAGGTCTACCAAAATGGCTTGACAACAAGGATTTCAGCGGCCTGGTCTATGACGATGGACACGTTTTTCTGCGAGCGGCCAAGCGCGTTTCCTGGAGGGACAAACGAGTTGCGGTGATTTCCAGCGTGGCCATTGACCGGCCTTTTCTCCAAAAGATCGCGGACAAGGTGGGATCTTTGGATTTGTATGTCCCCAAAGAGGACGCAGAGAATGTGACTTCGTCCTCCTCGGGGGGCAAGAACAAAACCAATATCACAATCAACGGCAAGCCTGTGGAACCTGTCTCGGGCAGCTCTCCCGAGAATACCCAAGGCCCTTGGAATAGGGACGGCTTCGTTTACTATTCTCTGGTAAAGCTCACCAACTGGGACGACGGTGACTCCAGAAGTATATTGCTGACGGGCACCACCCGCATTTCAACCCTTTATTCAAACTTATCCAGCTCCGTGCTGGAATGGGCTGGAACCATCCGCATCATCTTGACCATCCTGGCCGTGACTTTCGGGCTCATGATGATCGTCGCCTGGTTCATCGGCATTCGTCTTACGCGGACCATCACGCGTTCTGTGGCGAATCTCTACGAGGCCACGCAGCACATTAACCGAGGTGATTTTAGCCATAGAATTCAAGTGAAAGAGAAAGACCAGCTCTCCACGCTTCAGGTGGCATTTAATTCCATGACGGAATCGGTAGAGAAGCTGATCGTTGAGCGCCAGGAAAAGGAGCGCTTGCAAAGCGAGATCTCCATCGCCCAGGAAGTGCAAGCCCAGCTCTTCCCTACGGATGCGTCAAGCACTCGAACGCTGGAGTTGCATGGAATTTGCCGGCCAGCGCGCATGGTAAGCGGCGACTACTACGATTTCCTTCCATATGGATCGGAGCAAATCGGAGTCGCCGTAGGCGACATCAGCGGCAAAGGAATTTCGGCGGCCTTACTCATGGCGACCATCCATTCGGCCGTTCGCGCCTATGAGCAGGAGCAACTTGTTACCGTGAGCGCGCGATCTCCGCTTGGGGAGAATGCCCGGCAATCGGGCGCGCTCGGCCTGGCGATTCGGCACGCGCCGCCTCAATCGCCTTCACAAGTTCTATGGCTGCTGAATCGCCAGCTCTATAAGACCACGCCTCCAGAAAAATACGCCACGCTCTTTCTCGGCTTCTACGACGGTAATAGCCGGAGGATTACTTACTCAAATGCCGGTCATCTCCCTCCGCTTATCCTCGGTCAGGACGGGTCAGTACGCCGCCTCCACGAAGGCGGAACCGTTGTGGGTCTTTTCGACAATGTCGAATATCATGAAACCACTGTTGACCTAAGTCCTGGAGATATCTTTGTCGCGTTCAGTGACGGCATCACCGAACCGGAAAATGAGTTTGGTGAATTCGGAGAAGAGCGCCTGATCGAGACCATTGTTGCCCATCGTCATCTTTCTCTGGAAAGGATCACGGAAAACGTGCTCGCCGCCGTCGTAGACTGGATTGGCTCGACCGAACAGCCCGACGATATCACCCTGGTGCTCGCCAGACCTCGGGAATAAGCCAGCCTTGCTCTCCGATTGCGAATTGATTCCGTGATTACCTTTGTACCTTTGACTCTAAGTCAATTCCGACGCAAAATTAGAGAAAATTAATTAGCAGGCCCTGGTGTAAGGAGAAGAAACGATTGTGGATTCCTCAGAGAGATCGGCTATGGAAGATATATTAGTAAGAATTAAGCAAACCACAGACGACCTAAGGGCGCTAAAACAGGAGTTCTCCTGCCAACTCAACGTTCAGGAGGATGTTCTTCAGGATAATCCGTTCTTCGACGACGCTTGCGGCGTCGAGATCTTTACGGACTTCAAGGAATCTGTGGATGAACTGCGTCAGGCGCTGTGGCTCTATATCGAGCATATGGCGCAAAATTGCACAGTTCCGCCTGCCCTAAGAAGCAGCCACCTTTTACGGGCCACGGAGATGTTGCGGGCCCTCTCACGGGAGAAACCTGTAGCGGATTCCGGGTCATCTTCCGGATCGTTTTTCGAGCGGGTACACTCGGTCGTCGACTCATACATTGACGATCGTCATTCGCGCCTCCCAATAGAAACAAGGGATGCGTAGCGGCATGTTCAGGGTTTCAGAGTTGTCGCCCGCGATTGTGTAGCTGTCGCATGCGGCAACTCTGAAGCACCTCAGTTATCCTTGCTGAGCCGATGGTCCAGGTTCGCAATTCGCCATCCGGTTTCAAAGACCAGCCGGGTAATCTTCGTTAATTTTTCAAAGTCGATCTTGTCCACTGTATCCGAAGGACGGTGATAATCCACATGCGTCCCGTCGAAATAAAAGATTACGGGAATGTTGTGCTTCGCGTAATTCCAGTGGTCGGAACGGTAGTAAATGTTCTCGGGATTGGCGGGATCGTTGTAGTAGTAATCGAGCTTTAATTTCTGATAATCGGAGTTCGTCTCCTCGCTAAGCTTATGCAGTTCCTTGCTGATTCGGTTTGAACCGACCAGATAGACGGTATTGGCATCGGTGAGGTGCTCATCCTCTTTAGCAGTGTCGCCCGCGGGTTTGGAGCGCCCAATCATGTCGATGTTGAGATCAACAAGAAGATTGCCGAGCGGCACCGCCGGCGCAACGTCGGTGTTGTATTCTGAGCCAAGCAGCCCCAGTTCTTCGCCCGCATGGAAGATCACCATGATCGATCGCTTGGGATGATTCAGGGAAAAAGCATGGGCGAGTGACAGTACCGCGGTAGTACCGGAGCCATCATCGTCAGCGCCATGAAAAATCTCGCCTTTAGGACTTGTCTGCAAATGGTCGTAATGCGCGCTTAGCACCACATACTGATCCTTAAGCTGCGAATCCGCTCCCTCCAAAATGCCAACCACATTTTGAGTATTTGTATGAGTCTGCTGAACCGCGATTGCAATGTGCGCGGAAGCATCCAGCATTTTGGGTGTAAGCTGCGCGTGCTTTTGCATGGAATCCTGAATAGCACTTAAATCCAGCCCTAAAGACGCCAAAGCTTTCTCTGCAAGATCGGGGCCAAGGGCAACAGCAGGCAGGTTCTGCCCCGAGGGAGCGGCAAGCCGCACGATCTCACGGCGGCTAAGCCGTTCCCGGTTATTCGGATCGCGAAGGAAGTCCGAGAACCGGCGGGAAGGAATTACGAGGATGCCTGCCGCTCCGTGAGCTTTGGCGGCGCCCGCATCTTGCTCATTCTCTCCCAGTTTTGAACGATCGATCCCTTCCGGGATGCCCTGAGCTAGCAAGACGATTTTGCCTTTTACATCGAGTCCGGCATAGTCGTCATGCTTTTGCGCAGGCGAAGAAATTCCATATCCCGCAAATGCAATCTGCCCATCGGCCGTTCCTTCCACCAGGGCTTGAACAAAGATTTCATCAAAACCAAACGTGGTCTTCTGCCCGTGAATTGTCAGGGAAAGTGATGTTTTTGCCGGATCGGTTTTTGTCGACACCACATCGAAGGATTGCAAGTATCCGCCGTTGGCGGCTCCACCACGAAAGCCGTAAGCCTTCAAATGCGATGCCAGGTAGCGCGCCGAAATGGCAAAGTTGGGAGCGAGAGTATAGCGCCCGCCAAGTTCATCGGAAGCCAGGAACTCAAGGTGCATGCGCAATTCCGCGGGGGTGATGCTCTCGACCGTCGACGGCACCGGAGGTAGATTGCCGGGCGGAAGGCCGGTGGCCGGCAATACAATCAAGGAAAATGCAGCAAAGGCTGCGAATAGCGTGGAAACGGCTTTGGGATGGTTCACGCGGTCCATGGTAGCAGCGGTAAACCACTCACATCAAATAACGGCCCCTGTCGAATCCCGGCCCTGGGATTCGATATAGAATCAATTCCGTGAAGCAACCTATCATCGTGCTCGAAGATGATCCGGATATCTCGAACCTCATACGTCACCACCTTCAGCAGTCCGGCTACAGCATTAATACCTGCGAGTCCGGCGACAAGGCTTTGACACTGGCTCGTGAAACCTCTCCTGCGCTCTTTCTACTAGACATAATGGTGCCGGGAGTCAATGGCCTGGAGGTCTGCCGGAAGATCCGCTCCAATAAGGACTTGGCACTGTGCCCGATCATCTTCCTTACAGCGAAATCGAGCGAAGACGACAAGATCAAGGGGTTGGAATTGGGCGCGGACGACTACATTACCAAGCCATTCAGTCCGCGAGAGCTGATTGCGCGCGTCCGGGCGGTTCTTCGGCGCTCCGAGCAACCGCCGACCACAACCATTCGCACGCCCGACTGGGAGTTGAATTGTGACTCAGTAACACTCACGGTCCGTGGAGAGCCGGTTGACATCACCGCAACCGAATTTCGCCTGCTGCATTTCTTTGCCTCCCATCCGAGCCGGGTCTTTTCGCGCGATCAGGTGTTGGATGCCGTTTGGAAGGAAACGTCCTTCGTAACTCCAAGATCGGTGGACGTGTATGTGCGCCGCCTGCGCGAGAAGATTGAGCAGGACCCTGAAAATCCCATGTATCTACGTACGGTTCGCGGCTCGGGTTATAAGTACGAGGCTCCCAAGTGAGAAGCCGCATCTTCTTGAAGGTCATGGTTGCATTTGCTCTCGTGATTCTCACGGCAACCGTAACCCTCGATATTAGGATCCGAAGCACCTGGGAAAATTCACTTCGCCGCAACGCCGAACAGTCCGTAACACAGAACGTCCAGGGTTTTGCCCTCCGGGTCCTGAACGATCGCCAGCACTCTCTGCAGGATATTGCGGCCGAAGAAGCTCGCGTCACAGGCACACGGGCCACAATCATCGCTCATGACGGAACGGTTCTTGCCGATTCGGGAGCGAATCCACAAGAGATGGAAAACCATGCGGACAGGCCGGAGGTAATTGCAGCCCTCCACGGGCAGAACGGTGTGGCAACCCGCCGGAGCCAAACGCTGGGCGTAGAGTTTCTTTATGCGGCGGCTCCAAGCGGAGACCGGGTGGTTCGCCTTGCCTTCCCTCTCTCTGCAATCGATAGCCAAATGGATGAGGTACGAGCGAGCCTCCTCCGCGCTTCGGGCTTGGCTTTATTGGTTGCCCTGCTGCTCGCTCTATTCGTAGCCCAGACGATCTCCACGAGGCTCAAGCGAATCGTACGCTTTGCGGAGCAGGTGGCCAGAGGTGATCTGGCGGCTCGAATTTCCGAGACCAGCGGAGATGAAATTGCTCAGGTAGCGGCTGCGCTGGATCGAACGGCGCGCAGCCTGGAAGACAATTTTGCCGCCTTGCGTGAGAGCCGCGCTCAACTGGAAGTCCTATTGAATAGCATGAACGACGGCGTAATCGCTGTTTCCCCCGATTTGAAGGCTCTATGGGCAAACCAGGCGATGGCCGACCTCGTAAACCAGCCTATCCGCATTGGAACCGCCATTACAGAGCTATTACGCCATCCCGATTTCCTGGCTACGCTGCATGCCGCCCTCCATTCAAGGCAGCGAGAAATTGCAATCGTTCCAGCCCTATTAGGCTCCAAGGCATTCTCTGTAACCGCCGAGCCTCTTCCGGATGGCGGAGTTGTTAGCGTGTTGCATGACATCTCGGAGATTGAGCGCGTTGAGAAAACCCGCCGTGATTTCATTGCCAACGTCTCGCACGAATTAAGAACGCCTTTGACTTCGATTCGCGGGTATGCGGAAACGCTCCTGGATTCGGCGGACAATATTGACGAAAACACGCGCGACTTTCTCAACATCATTAAAAGAAATGCGGAACGGATGAGCCGGCTGACCGAAGATCTGCTCGTGCTGGCCCGCGTAGAATCCGGAGAAGAAAAGCTGGATCTGCATCCGCACTCTTCCCGGTTGCTGGTTCAAGAGGCGGCGGCAGCCATGCAGGAAAACGCCAGGACGACGGGGATTGAAATCACCCTGAATGGCGTTCCCGAAACACCGGTGATCGCAGATTCATACGCGATTCACCAGGTTCTGGGGAATCTCATCAGCAACGCCCTGCGATATGCACAAGCCGGGAAACAAATTGTACTAGGAGCTTCGGAAAAGGCCCATGTAATCGAGTTTTCGGTAAAGGACTTTGGCCCCGGAATTCCTTCGGAGCATCTTCCGCGTATCTTCGAGCGATTCTACCGGGTGGACAAAGCACGATCGCGTGAGACCGGAGGAACAGGATTAGGGTTGGCGATCGTGAAGCACATTGTGCTGAACCATGGCGGCAAAGTGCGCGTGGAAAGTGTGGTTGGCCATGGTGCGACCTTTTTCTTCACTCTCCCAAAAGCCTGAAAAACGCGCACCAAAACGCCGGACAACCGCGGAAAGCCCTGCGTACTCTTTTGTTACAATCGCGTCTAAATGCCATCACGCCCACCTGCCTTTGAGTACAAAAAGAAAGAGCTGCACTGTGAGCGGCTGCCCTTGAGCCATCTCGCTGAGAGATTCGGCACACCTTTATACGTTTACTCCGCAACCGCAATTAAGGAGCGATACCGCGTGTTCAACCGCGCGTTTCGCGGAACGCCCCATACCATTTGCTATGCGGTCAAAGCTAACTCCAACCTCAGCATCCTGCGATTGTTGGCTGGAATGGGCGCGGGTTTTGACATTGTCTCGGCAGGTGAGTTGGAGAGGGTACGCCGCGCGGACCGTGCGGCCCTTCAGCGGATCGTGTTTTCAGGTGTGGGGAAAACGGACGAAGAGCTAAGAGCGGCGCTACGCGCTGGAATTCTACTTTTTAACGTGGAAAGTGAAGGGGAATTGGAATTGCTGGGAAAGTGCGCAGCCAAGCTACGCAAGACCGCTGCCATCGCGTTGCGCGTCAATCCCGATGTCCCAGCCGAGACCCATCCCTATATCTCTACCGGATTACGGGAGCACAAATTTGGGGTGCCGATTGCCTCGGCACGTGAGTTGTACAAGCGCGCAGCGGGCAACCGGTATCTCCAAGTGGCCGGGGTCAGCCTTCACATCGGCTCCCAGATAACAGACGTTACATCCTTCGGATTGGCGATGGAACGCGCCGTTGAACTCACCGAGCAACTCACTGCGGATGGACACCAGATTCGCTTGATCGATGCGGGAGGAGGCTTGGGTATCTCGTATAAAAGCGCTGAGCCAATTCACTTTCCGGACCTGGTGCGTACCTATGCCCAGGCCGTAACCACGCCTTTGCAGCGTCTCGGAAAGCGTAAGCCTCACATCCTGCTGGAACCAGGCCGGTCGATTATTGCGCCCGCCGGAGCGCTACTGGCGCGCACTCTCTATGCGAAGAGGAACGGCGCTAAACATTTCACCATCGTCGACGCAGCCATGAACGATCTCATCCGGCCCTCGCTTTATGGAGCACGGCACGAGATTGTGCCAGTGGGCTTGAATGGGTCTAAGGAGATTTGCTCCGATATAGTCGGTCCCGTGTGCGAAACCGGGGACTTCCTGGCCCGCGATGCGGCCCTTCCTGAGGTCCTGCCTGGCGGCCTGCTCTGTATCCTCGATGCGGGGGCCTACGGCATGTCGCTTGCATCCAACTACAATACACGGCCACGGGCCGCCGAAGTGCTGGTCGAAGGCGATCAAGCATCGCTGGTGCGCCGCCGCGAGAACCTTCAAGACCTTTTGCGACTGGAACAAAGCTGTCTATGACAGACCTCAAAGCGCTCGCCTATGAACTGCTCCATGAAGCACAGCATGTGTTGCAGGAGGAAGCCCATCTCTCCCCCACGGCTGTAGCCATTGCTACCAACGAGAACCTAATTTTCGACCTCGAATATGAATCGGAGGACGAGCGGGAAGAAATTTACGCGGAGATGGTCGATGTTGCCACAAAGAAAAATGCCACAGTGATTCTCACCGTCAACGACGTCTATCTGGATCATGCAGAACCGTCTGTGAAGTTGGAAGGCCCAGGATGGGGCGAATTGACTCAGGAAGCGGAAGAGGCAATCATGGTGACGGTTTCCGGATACGGCTTTGAAACCTGGAGCCTAGTATGCCCTTATTTTCGCGGCGAGCGTATCGCATTTCAGCCTGCGCAGGAGAAAAAAGATCCTGGAGGTGAATTTGAACTCTTAGGGGATTGGACTGGCCGGACAGGAGCTGCTTAGGCATCCTTCAGCTTGTGGAGGGCATGTGGCGCTCCAGCCATGTAAAAAGCCTTTGTTTATCATTGTCTCCCAACAGATAAAACTTGATTCCCATAAATCCTTCCGTGTTCGCCCAGGCCACCGCTCCTCTGCCACTGATCTCTCCCATCGGCAGATCGAAGGTAAAGCTAATTGTGTCGCCTGGCTCATAGGGATGACGGCAGCGCACGGCCATTCCACCCTTGCTGATATTGGCTGTAGTTGCCTTCTGCTCTTTTTCTCTAAGCCGAATCAGCACGGGAACCACAAGTTGGTGACGCAGATATCGCTTTCTCTCCGACTCCATGATCCGAGTGGCTGTTTTCAAAGCCTGCTCGATGACGATGGCAGTGAGCGGCTTTCGCAAAACGAAATTGACTCCCGCTGCAAGGAGTTGGCTGGAGTCTTCCATTTCATCGGCGCAGCCAAAGATGACCGCAAACCTGTTGGAGCCTCCCTGTCGAATCATCCTCACAAGTTCCAAAGTGCCACCTACGTTGAAATCGAGAAAAATGCCGTCGATCTTGCGGCGCTGGATGTAGGCTCGGGCAGTGGCGGCGGTCGAAGTATAATTCACCGCTCCATTCATCGCCTGGAGGCTTCCGGTGATGCTCCGATAGGCGGAGACATCGCCACAGACAACCAGAAATTCGAACTGCAAGGGGTCCGCCGCGGTGAGCGGTCGCATCGTCGTTTGATTTCGCAGCAGAGGCATTTTCCGGCTAAGTCAACCCATTTCATTCTATGGTGGTGTCCCGTTCCGGATCTGTGATCTGAGATTACGTTCGGGATTGTACTCAATCTGGCTCGCCTTCAAATTTCAAAATAAATCTCGTGAAAACCATAAAAGCAGGCTATTCTTGCTGCGACCGCCGTCTGCGAAACTCAACCGGTTCATTTCGCCAATGTCTTCCAACACAAACAAAGTCACGATCTATGTCCGTCTTCTCGACGAGGGTATGGAGGTCTCTCGCCCGACCGAGGCGGTGGATTTGAAAAATGGCTTTTTTGAAATTCTGCTGACGGAAAAATATGACGCTGCGGAAGAGACATGGAAGGAAGAGACCTGGGAAATTTCCTCCCGGCTCCATCATTCGCGCCAAGAGGATCAATCGAAAAGCTAATGAGAATGATTCGGGCGATTCATATTTGCTGGCAATCAGCCCACACGAATAACACGCCCGAGTAGATTGCGAGCCGCAAGTAACTACTCGGTGTGCGATTCGTTGTCCGTGCTTCACCGGGATCGGTTGCGAGACGTACCCTCGCGCCTTGTACCACGGGCTCGAATAGTTCCTCTTGACATTCATGTCGTCCGCCAGATACTCTCTGAAGGTGAGATGCAGTTTAGTTTCTGTGCCTCTCACGGTCTCGGTTGCCGACAAGGCATAATTCCTTCCGAACCTAAAACAATCTTCAAAATTTGAATTGCGAATGAGAAGCGCAATGCGTCTCCTTGATCACACAAGATCTTGAGCTTGCAATTCGGAAATCACCCACCCATTACTTCAGAAAAGGAAATTACATTGATCCCCAAAAATCCCATCAACGCGATCCTCGATACGCTCGCTTCACAGCAACGGCAGGGCGAGACCTCGTTAATCGTCAGAATCGAACCCGAACTCATCCAGGATGCCAGGAACGCTCTCCAAGGCTACAGAACGTTATTCGCTCCGGTCGTTCCCGGTCTGACTGAAACAGAGCCGATTTACGCAGCTTACGAGCAGATGCGACAGGCCGCCATGTCCGAGCAAACCATTCTGCTGCTTGTCGAATGCCAGACGATGGAAGAGTTCCGTGAGGCTCTCGACCGGCTGCCGATTCGAAAGTCTTCTGAGCGCCGTTCTCTTGACGATGCAGACGATACAGATTTCTGGGATCGCTTTCTCCGCGGCATGCACGATTCGAAAGTCTTCTGAGTGGCTCTCTTTTGGCAACGGTCAATGAGAATTCGTGCTCTGAAGTTTGCTTGAAGCCAACCTGACGGAAAACCTTGGATTGTGAAATCGGCCTACCGGTACGCGACCCGGAGTTCGTCGTCGCCAGCATGGACGTATCAATGATTAGTGACCCACAGATCCTCTGGCGAGACGAAAAGAAAGGGGGGCCTTATCTCTCGCCCCACTTCAATTTTGTCCTGAGGACATCAAAAAAAGAGCGCTCCGCCAATTTAAGTAGCTTCACGCTGCAATCCGATTTCCGGCATTGCACGATATCGCCGTCCTTCATGGGCAAGCCTTGCTGGCCATCGACCGTGAGCGAGGCGGAAGCATCGCCGGCCTTCGCCACCATGATGTCGATGACCGCCGTGTCCTGCACTACCAGGGGCCGATTCGTAAGAGCATGAGGAGCAACAGGCGTAATCACAAATCCTGGAACATCGGGGGAGAGGATTGGTCCTCCGGCAGCCAGGGAGTACGCCGTCGAGCCCGTCGGCGTGGAGATGATGAGACCATCAGCTTTGTAATTGGCCACGAAAGCGCCGTTCACCCGAACATCGAAATCCGTGAGGCGCGCCAGAGCGCTTTGATGCACTACAACGTCGTTGAGGGCTTCAAAACCAGCCACACAATCATCTCCGCGGCGCAACTGGCAATGAATCATGGAACGGACGCTCACGTCGCAAGCTCCCGCATCGATCGCTTCCAGCGCCTCGTGCATCTCTTCCCGCTTTACCTCAGTGAGGAATCCCAGTGAGCCCAGGTTGACTCCCAAGATAGGCGTACCCGACCGGGCAAGACTGCGGGCCGTTGAAAGCAGCGTACCATCGCCGCCGAGAACGATCACAAAATCCAGCCCCTTACCTGCCAGATCCTGCCTCTCGGCCCGCTCACAAGGACTACAAAAGGCCTCACTGACTTTGTCCGCCACAACCGAGTAATTGTGCTCGTGCAGCCACCCGGAGAGTTCCCGGACCACACCCTCTAGCTCGGCCCCCCCAGGTTTGGAAATAATGGCGACTCGTTTCATTCAAACTCTGCGTGCAGAAGAAATTCGTGGTTCCCTTCCATGCCGGTGATAGGAGATTCGAGGACGCCGATGTTTTTCCCGCCCAGCTTGGCAACGGATTCGCGAACCTTCGCGACGGCAAATTCACGAGCCTGCTCATCCCTGACGATTCCGCCGCTGCCGACTTTATCGCGGCCCACTTCAAATTGAGGCTTGATCAGGATCACGCTCTCGCGCGGCTTGGCGGTCTGCTCTGAAAACACTGCTGTTACAACCGCCGGAAGTACGAGTGTAACAGAGATAAACGACACATCCAGGGCCACGAATCCTATCTCTACACCCCCAGCCGCCTGCCGCACCTGCTCCTCAGTCAAATATCGAGCATTGGTTTTTTCCAGAAGCCGCACACGCGGATCGGAGCGCAGGCGGGCGGCTATCTGGCCGTACCCCGTGTCTACAGCAAGCACCTCCAGGGCGCCGTGCTGCAGCATGCAATCCGTAAATCCTCCGGTGGAAGCTCCAACATCCAGGCACCGCCTGCCGGCGAGATCGATACGCCAGTGATCGAGTGCCGCCTCGAGCTTCAACCCGCCCCTGCTTACATATTTCAGATCGGAGCCAAGCAGACGTATGTCGGAATCTACTTCCACCACCGAACCGGCTTTTTCAACCTTTTGGCCTTGAACAAGAACGCGGCCGGCCAGGATCATTGCCTGAGCCCGCTCGCGTGAAGCAACATACCCGCGCTCCACCAACAATTTGTCGATACGTACCTTCATGGAACCCATCGGTAGCTGTACAAAATCAGGACTCTCGCCAAACAATGCCCTCTAAATTCTAATTTGCGCACACTTTCGTGATCGTTTCCGGCTGGCATCGACTACACGTAAAGAATACGTGAACAAATTTACTTGATCTTAATAATGAGCACACCTTTGTGTGCAAAGAGCAAAAAGATCCAGTTTTTATTGTGGTTTATGGAAAGCGGAAGGCAATTTTCCACATCGTTTTTCACTCAACTGTTGAAAACTAGTAACGATTTTTGGAGATAAACTTGCATCGTTCGATGTTCCGAGCCGCAAGAGTTTGCACATCTTCCAATTCACCTTCAGCGGTTCCTCCCGAACCCTCTCCGCTTTTCCCAATGCGCTTAAACTGCACGCGGGTAATCTTCGCTTCGAAATCTTCGGAGATTATGAGCCAATGATTGCTTTTTCGCTTGTGCGATAAAATGGCCAGTTTGAGTATTTTCGATCCGAGGAGAACTATGGCTACGGAAAGCCAGGATCGCCCTGGCGCCCAGAATCACCCTGGCGCAAAGACCAGCGGCGTGCATCAGGAAAATGATGTGAACGCAGCAAATTCCACAAAAGCGGACGCCCCCATACGAAACGCGAGCGTTCTCGATGCAGCACGGCTCAAGGAGATTTATTCAACCATCTTGCGGTGCCGAATGCTGGAGAAACGAGCGCGATCCTTCCACAAGCCATCGGCATTCTCTGTTGGAAATGGCGCTACGAAGCAAGAAGCCGCTGAGGTGGGATGCTGCATGAATCTGGAACCGGCGGACGTGGTTCTGGCAAGCCAGCGCGATTTCATCGCAAATTTTGTCAAGGGTGCGCCGCTCAAGAAGCTCTTCCCTTCCAAAGTATCTGGGAAAGGATCGAAAAAAACCTCGCAGGCGCCTTCCGAATCGCGTAAACCTTTCATGATCCAGAGCACGGCTGTTCAACTAAGTATCGCCGCAGGCGCCGCGCTGGCTCTTAGCACCCTCGACAAGCGAAACGTTACGCTGGCGTTCTGGAGCGAAGGAGACGGCCTTCAGAGCCTGACTTGGGAGGCGCTAAAACTTTCTGCCGACCACAGGCTTCCAGTGATTTACGTGGTCCGTCCAGGAGCGAATCCACGGTTCCTAAGCAAGGAACTCCGCGGCAAAGCGCCGGAGATAGGCCTACCCATTATCCTGGTTGATGGCAACGATACGGTGGCAATTTATCGCGTGTCGCAAGAGGCAGTGCGCAGGGCTCGTGATGGACATGGGCCCACCGTCATCGAATGCAAAGTGCTCGACTCTCCCCATGCCGCCACCGATCCGTTGGCCTTCATGGAAAACTACCTCAAACGCAAGAACTTATGGTCGGATTCCTGGAGGGATCGGCTGATTGCAGGCTTTAGCCGCGAGTTGGACCGCGTGTGGAAGTCTTGAGGGCAACCGTGCCCTAATGCACTGGATGGATGCGCCCGGCACTGGCACTAGGCCGGCTTTTGCGAAGCTTCTACCTCTGGAAGTGGGTCCGGGGAAGCGGGAATCAGATCAAGGGCATTTTGTTCGCCGGCACTGTCGCCGATTTCCGCGAACATGGCTGCGGCTGCCCGCAGTAAATCCTTACCCGAGGCCAAACTTATTTTTCCGAGGCTAAGCAATGCCAGCGCCTGACCTTTTTTTTCACCATGCTGTTCGCATAACCGGCCCGCGTCTTCAAAATGTTCCTGCGCGGCTCGCCACTCCCTTGATTCGAACAACAACCGGCCGATATTGAAGTTGGTGTTGATCTCCAAGGAAAAATTCTGCGACTTTTGCGCCAACACCAGGGCGCGGTAATGCAGTTCCATGGCCCTTTTACTTTCGCCCGCCGCCGAATGCATGGCCGCAATACGGTTCAGGATCATGCCTTGCCGGTCGAGTTGATCCAGTTTCTGCCAAAGATCGAGTGCGCGGCCATAGGAATCCACCGCGCCCTTACGATTCCCTAGCCCCGCCTCGGCGGCTGCAAGGTTCTCAATGGCCTGAGCTTCCCATGTGTGCGCCTGCGCGGCCCGGAAAAATGAAGCCGCCATGCCGAACTGTTTCTTGGCATCTTCATATCGCTTCTGGGCTAGATGAACACCACCCAAATTGTTCAGAGCCATGCCTTGGCCAAAGGGCTGTCCAAGAAACCCGTAGGTTCCAAGGGCGAGGGCAAAATACTCCAACGCTTTTTGATACTGCCTGGCGTCGTGATAAACGCCTCCCAGGTTGTTAAAGACCGTGGCCTTCTTTTCCTGGTCCTGCAATACTGAAAAATATTCAAGCGCCTTTTGAAAATACTCGACGGCCTTGTCGGTTTCCCTTCTGTCCTTGTGGTATCCGCCGAGATTATTCAGCGCGATCCCTTCTTTCCATGGATCGCCCGCCGCCTGGGCCAGTTTGAGCTGGTCGTGAAGCTGTTCTAAATTTGGCTTAGGATCAGGCAAGAACCATCCTTGTCGGACAAGAATCAAGCTAATGTTTTCCCAAATGGGAAGACGTTTTCAGTTTTGGGCTGGCATCCCCAACATCATCTATCGATACGTGCTTCCTGGCAAGAAATAAACTTTGGTAGCTTACAGGCGTTTTCAGGAATTTGGGAGAACTATTATTGGTCGGATCAAATTTTCTATGCCCGTCTGGAACATTGGCTCGGATTTACGAATGGGAAATTGAGTCACGGAGTCAACAGAAATCCAAGTTGATCGAACGTCGGTTCCCGGCTCCGACTTCTTTTGTTTAGCAATGGAATCGTTATACCTAATATCTTTTGTTTTCAAACAGATCAAGAGCGGGTTGAAACGATTTGAAAATGCCCCGGAATCTTCAGCTTAAACTGGCTTGGCTATCCGTTAGCTTAAGCGCAATCCGCCGTCGACCTCCAAAACCGTTCCCGTCACAAATCCATTCGTGACAATGTACGCAATCGACTGACCCACTTCTTTCGCATGCCCATTCCTGCCTACCAGCGTGGCGCTGGCAGCTTGATTTAGGAGTTGCTCGCGGATCTCAGGCTCCAGCCGGTCCCACCACGGGGTCTGAATCACGCCCGGAGAGACTGCATTGATTCGTAGCGGGCGTAACTCACGCGCCAGGGGTTTTATCATTGCTTCAATGGCGCCATTGATCGCAGCCAACCCTGCCGTTCCTGGATTTGCCGCTCGGGCGGAAATCGCGGAGACAAAGGTGATCGACCCATCTTTTCTCAGATGAGGGAGCGCAAGCTGCGCAGCAAGAACTTGAGGAAAGAATTTCATCTCGAATCCCGACCGCAAATCGTGGAGCGCAAGCGAAGCAAATGGCCCCGCTCCTTTCCCCCCGCTCACAGAGATCACAAGATGATCGAAAGTGCCCAGAAGCCGATAGAGACGATTGAGTGCTTCTGCCGAAGATGCATCGGCTATCTCGGCCCGAATTGCTGGATTTTCCTTATGCGCCTGAGCGGCACGCGCCGAGTCTCGCCCGGCAACGACTACCTGGAAGCCGCCAGTGCTGAGAACCTGTGCGGCAGCAAGACCTATCCCTGACGTTCCGCCAAGAATGACAACCGTTTCACGATGTTGGGTCATCAATATCCGCTCCTCCCTTTCATCCTAATTTCCCTCACCGTCAAAGACTTCCAGCGAGTGCGGGCTCCCTCTGTGCTCTCCACAGATCCCTGTCGGACGGGGTTGGCTACCGCGCCAAGCGCTTTATACCTTCTCGAATAGCTCGCTCAGGAAGGGCGGAAAAGCCCAAAATGAATTCATTTCCTGGCGGTTGTGTAAGGTAATAGCCGTCTGCGCTTACCAACTCCACCTGGTTTTGCATGGCTCGCCGCATGACGCTCCTATCGTCGAACCGTACCATCGCGTGCATCCCTGCTGCGTCCCCCATCACTTGCGCTCCATCGCCAAAATGCTTCCACAGAGAATCGAGCAACGCCTCCCGCCGCAAGCCGTACAGTCGTCTCATCCTTCTGATATGCCGCTCCATGTGGCCTTCGGCCAGGAACTTCGCGAGCGCAGCTTGTTCGAGCATTGGAGTCTGCGTGTCGGCCAGCCACTTTGCTCGTGTAAAAAAAGGAACCAACGATGGCGGTGAAATGATGTAACCAATCCGCAAGCCGGGAAACATCACTTTTGAGAATGTTCCCAGATAAATGATCGCCGCACCACTCGCCGTCCCTTGCAAAGATGGCAACGGCGGACCGCTATAACGATATTCGCTACAGTAGTCGTCTTCGACGATGACAGCGCGGGAGTGCTTCGCCCATTCAATCAACTCCAGTCGCCGTGTCAGTGACATCGAGACGCCAGTCGGATATTGATGGGAAGGGGTAACGTAAACAAGCCGCGTCTTTCGATCAAGGCCCCGGACGACGACTCCGCTCGCATCGATTGGAAGCGGTCGCAACCGTGCGCCATAAGCAGCGAACACACACTGTGCCCCCTGATATCCCGGGTTCTCGAAACCCACCTCGTCGCCAGGCTCGAGCAGAAGCCGGGCGGACAAATCCAGTCCTTGCTGCGATCCGTTGACGATAATGATCTCCTCGGGCGCGCAGCGAACCGCCCTGAGCCGGCTGACGTAGCTGGCGATTTCCATGCGCAGCCGCTCGTCGCCAACCGATCGTTCGCTGTAGTTGAAAACCACGGGCGACATCTTTCGCATCTGCTGCCCCATCAATCTGCGCCACAAAGCGAAAGGAAAGTGCTCACGATCAGGAGTCGCGGGACAGAACCGAATTACAGCGCGACCTCTTGAGACCCTTCCCCAGTCTTCCGTGAGCCTGGCTCCGTAGCGAGATAGCCTCACTCTAGGTTCGCGCGAAGCTTTGGCGGGGTTTATTCGTCGTGAGAGCACAAGGCTATCCGGTAGTTCCCGGCACACGAACGTTCCTGAGCCCTGTGCGGTTTCCAGGTAGCCCTCCGCCATCAACTGGTCCCAGGCTTCTGAGACTGTGCCGCGGGAGACTGAGAGAGCGGAGGCGAGTTCGCGAGTGGAGGGCACACGTTCGCCCGCACGAAAGCGCCCAGTCAGAATGGCCTCGCGCCATTGTTCGTAGAGCTGTCGCTGGAGGGGGATTGAAAGCTTGCGATCGATGACTGTGGCGAAATGCATGCGAATAACTGGACCGTTCAAGAATACAAGAAGTGGCTCTTCTGGTCAGCCAGTTCACGTACTAATCTTGAAATCGTGAGGTCTGGAGGGCTCATGATCTTAAGACGACGATTTCTCGAACTCAGCAGCGCGGTAGTCGGAATGGCTGCCGCACCTCGATTCGATTCTTTGATAGCACCAAATACAGCCGAAAATACAACCGACGTTTCCCTTCCTCCTTCGCTGGCCCGCTTGCAGTCGCGAAAAAGTGAAGCCACGCCTATCACCCACGAAGAGCTCCATGCGCGCCAAGAACGCGCGCGCAAGTTGATGAGTGAGAATGCGCTCGACGCCATCGTGCTCATGGGTGGCGCACAGGCGCTCGGAAATGAGACTGACGAAGGTACCTCGCTGAGATATTTCACCGGCATTCGCTGGTGGGGCGGCGAACGCCTGTTCGCGTTGGTTTTGCCGGCGAGGGGTGCTGCATTTTGTGTGTGTCCGGCATTTGAGGAAGGCCGCGCCCATGAGCAGATCTCCAGCGCGCTCAATGACCAACGTGCCGACGTGCGCACCTGGCAAGAGAACGAAAGCCCCTACCAGCGCCTGGCCCAGGGCCTGAAAGAACGTGGCATAGCCGGCGGCAAACTGGGCATTGAAGAGACCATACGCTTCGTGTTCTCCGATGGAATTGCCAAGGCAGCGCCGCAAATCGCACTCGCCGGCGCAACTCCGGTCACGGCCGGCTGCCGGATGATCAAGAGCGCGAATGAGATTGCATTGATGCGGCTGGCGGCGCAAGTAACGCTGGCCGCGTACGAAGCGGTTTACCACGCGCTGGGCGAGGGCATGACCCAACAGCAGGCGAAGGGTTTGATTGCAGCCGCCTACGAACAGCTTGGCTTCCCCGGCGAGGCCAACGTACAGGTCGGTGAGTACTCCGCTCTTCCGCACGGCTCGACCACTCCGCAGCTGATCCGCGAAGGCTCGATTGTCATGATCGACGACGGCTGCACCGTCGAGGGATACCAATCCGACATCACGCGCACGTTCGTGCTGGGCAAAGCTCCACAACCAGCCGGTGACAAGATGAAAAAAGTATTCGACATCGTGCACCGCGCACAAGTGGCGGCGCTGGCGGCGGCACGTACCGGGGTCGAATGCGGTGCCATCGATGTAGCCGCTCGGAAAGTGATCGGCGATGCCGGGTACGGTCCTGACTACAAATACTTCACGCACCGCCTGGGGCATGGGTTAGGCATGGACATGCATGAATGGCCATATCTTGTGCGCGGAAATGCGACGAGATTGCAGGCGAACATGACGACCAGCAACGAACCGGGAATTTACATTCGCGGCGAATTCGGAATCCGCCTGGAAGACGATATGCACATCACAGAGAACGGAGCAGAATTGTTCACTCCGCAGAGCGCATCCCTGGAGAATCCGTTCTCCAGGTAAGTTTGAAACAGACGTTGAAACGAGCGTCGGGACGAGCTTCGGGGCGAACACCGGAACGCACTGGGGAGCGGATCTTTCAGGGTACTCCCAGATACCTTTGGGGAAATGAATACTTTCACATAAAATACATGATTCGCGAGTAACATCTATCCATTCACTACAAGGACATTTTTTAGGAATTATAGGTCCTTGTGAGCGTGCACGATGCACTGGCAATATGCTCCTATCGTCTGGATCTATCTGGCGAGCGCGATTATCGCCGGCGGAATGGCAATTTATGCGTGGCGGCAAAGGAGCGTCGCCGGTTCCGCAGCGTTTGCGGTCATGCAATCGGGGGCCGCATTGTGGGCCGCCGGATATGCGGTCCTGATTTCCCGCTCCGACCTCTCTTCCATTTTATTTTTCGCCAACGTTTCCTGGACGGGAGCGGCCCTTGAAGCACCGGCATGCCTGGTCATGGCCTTACAATTTGCCAACCGGACTCAACTCTCGCGGCGCGCCTTATTGGGACACGCCTTCATGCCGGCGCTTACTCTGGCTGTGGTATGGACAAGCTACTACCATAATTTGATCCGGTACTCCGTATACCTGAAGAAGTATGGGTCTCTCACAATCTTGGAACGCACACAGGGCTTGTGGTATTGGATCTACTTCTACTACTCCTACGTCCTGATCGCCATCATCGTTTTTACCTTGCTGCGCTCGGCATGGCGCGAAACGCGCGGGCGAAGAATCCAACCGTTGATATTAATGATTGGGCTATTGGTCAGTGGTT
>DATGIO010000013.1:0-30729 GCA_035295685.1 Candidatus Angelobacter sp. | reverse complement strand
TCTTTATTTTGGGGATGAGACTGGTTCTCCTGGAACTATCCTCACATTCTTTCCATGGGCATTCGTTCATCGTGGGCGTCCAGGTGCAGGTATGGTAACGGCTACGGCTTTTAGTGTTCCGGAAAACTCTCTGGGCTATTGGGAGGACCGCCTGCGAAAGTTTGGTGTGCCTGCGGAGCGTGAAGGCGGGCAATTCGACGAAGAGGTCCTTTCCTTCGTTGATCCGGATGGCATGAGGCTGGAAATCGTCGGGCACGCCAATGCTGGCGAACCGCATCCTTGGCATGACGCCGATGTCGCGCTGGAACACTCCATCCGCCGCTTTTATTCGGTGACGCTTTCGGAGCGGGGCTATGAGAAGACGGCCGAACTGCTCTCGGTGATGGGTTTCCGCAAGGTCGGCGAGAGTGGGAACCGTTTCCGCTTCGATGTTGGGGGTGGTGGCGAGGGCGCCCGCGTCGATGTGCTCTGCGTATCGGAAGCGCCTCATGGAAACATGGGTGCGGGCAGCGTTCATCATGTCGCGTTTCGAGTGGCCAACGATGCTGGACAGCTAGCCTGGAGAAAGTTGCTGATTGAGAAAGATGTGGACGTAACTCCAGTGCGCGACCGCCAGTATTTTCAATCGATTTATTTTCTTGAGCCTGGAGGCGTCTTGTTTGAAATCGCCACCGATCCGCCGGGCTTCGCTAAGGATGAGCCAGTTGAGGCTCTTGGCGAGAAGCTGAAGCTGCCGCCCTGGTTGGAACCCAGACGGAGCCGTATAGAAGGCATCTTGCCGTCCATTGAGATTCACAAGCCCTCGGCAGCTACAAAGGCAGCTACAAAGAAAGAGCAATTGTGACGATGACAAGTGATCCTCATCACAGCCAACCGGTGCTTGAAGCAGGCGCGCCGCTTAAGGAAGCAACGGGAGCTGTCATCCTGCTGCACGGCCGCGGCGCCTCGGCCGACGACATACTTACGCTTGCCAATGAGATCTATGATCCTTCCTTTGCCTATCTTGCTCCGGAAGCGGCGAGCCACGCCTGGTATCCCAAGTCGTTCCTGGCTCCGATTGACGAGAACGAGCCTTGGCTCTCTTCTGCATTGAAGAAAGTAAATGAGCTTGTGGAGCGTGCCGTTTCGGCTGGTGTATCTCTTGAAAAGATTGTGCTGGCCGGGTTCTCGCAGGGAGCCTGCCTGGCTACCGAGTTCGTCGCTCGCTGGCCGCAGCGTTACGGTGGGCTGATCGCTTTTACCGGCGGTTTGATTGGTCCGCTGGGCACTCAATTTCAGTACAAGGGAACCTTGAACGGCATGAAGGCATTTTTAGGTTCCAGCGATCCCGATCCTCATGTTCCCTGGGCGCGCGTTAAGGAGTCCGCAACGATTCTTTCTTCGCTAGGAGCCGATGTAACCCTGCGTGGATATCCGGGAATGCCGCACACCATCAATAGCGACGAAATCAAGGCGGCCCGATCCATCATGGAGACGTTGACCGCTTAGATCACCTGCCAGTCATGATCTGAAGTCATGATCTCATGATCTGAACTTATGATCTCATGATCTGAAGTCATGATCTGAAGAGAAGAGCCCAGCTTGAACGATGGGCGGCGGCAGCAAAATTTCCTGCGCGCACTCCGGGTCGTCGTTGTGTACGGAGTTCACGCGCGTGCTTACTGGATAGCTCTTCATTTTCCTGCTATCGAAGGGCGAGAGCAGATCGGCGGTTCTTGCCGGATCGGAGATGCCGGGATCGAGCCAAAGATCGTAGTCTTCCCGGCGCAGGATTACAGGCATCCGGTCGTTTACCTGTGCTACCAGGGAGTTGGCTCTGGTGGTCAAAATTGCGCAAGAAAGAATTTCCTCGCCGCTTTTGTCTTTCCAGCGGTCCCATAAGCCCGCGAAGGCGAACAGTGAGTCTGCTTCCAAACCGAAGTGATACGGCTGTTTTTTCTTGGCTCCGGCGTCAGCCCATTCGTAAAAGCCGTCTGCGGGAATAAGGCACCTTCTCGTCCGCATGGCATCTCGGAATGCCGGTTTTTGCGCCGCGGTTTCCGCCATTCCCTGAATCATTCTGGCCCCAATAGCCGGGTTCTCCGCCCAGGATGGGATGAGCCCCCATCGCATCAATCTTGCCGTGCGCGAGGGATTCTGGCGATCTTGCCGAATCACGGGAACGTAGTCCGTCGGCGCAATGTTATAGCGCGGAGACCATTCCACCGCGTCTCCTATGGCGAGATCTTCCACAATCTGCTTGCCGGTTTTCGATAACCTGTAGCGTCCGCACATAAAGTTGCTAAAGATAATAGTAGGTCAACCACCCACATGGCCCGAATGCATTTTTGTTTGGCATTCGTTTCTTAAGAAGCCGGCCATGGAATTAAGTCGGTATATGGATCACGATGTCCAATTGCGAGGGGATCGGGATGCCGTCGCGCTTTGCCGGAGCATACTTGAACTCACGTACGGCCGAGAGCAGCGTCTGTTCAATCGTGGACTCCACGGAGCCCGTAACGATGTGCGCTTCGGCTACGTGCCCTTCAGTGTCGATGGTGAGTTCTATCACCAGGTATTGCTCAAAATGCAGGGGAAGCTGCTCTGCCGAAATGGAAGGAGTCTGTCCGGAGATGCGGGATGCGGTCTGATATTGATGACCGGGTGCGAAGCCATAGGTGGCGCGGAGTTTAAAGCTCGTCATCATGGCGGCCGTCTCCCGTTCGGCCCGCTGCCGCAGGCTTTGGCCACCCTCACCCCCATCCGTAGGTTCCTGCTTTGCAGTTCGTGCCCGGCGTGGAGGCCGTTTGGCGAAATCGACATGGCTCTGGTCGGGGTTGGGATAATTCGGATGAAGAAATAAACGCTTCGCCCCGCGCAGCAGCTCGGCGTTTTGGTAGGTTTCTGGAACAATCCGCGGATGTGGTTCGTGCCTTACGGCAAAGAATACTGCAAAACAGGCCAGATGGAGGGAAAACGAGAGCCATAGCGCCGGGACGCTTGGACTGTCTCCAAGAGACCGTGCTTCCAGCACAGATCTCTCACCGATTCCAATCTGGCCTTTCAAGCTGAATGCCGCTCGCTTCCATCGAAAACAGACGTTATTTTAGACGTGACATCCCCGAAAAGGACTTCAAATTCCGAATTTCCTTATCGCGCTTTCCCCGATCGCGCGCCTGCCGATCCACCGACGCGTAGCCTATAATGAGGGAATCTTCCTGACCACGAGAAATGTTATGACGAATCCATTTGAAGATGAAAACGCTGAATACCTTGTGTTGATCAACCACGAAGAACAATATTCGCTCTGGCCCTCCTTCCGTGATATTCCTGCCGGATGGAACGCCGTTGGCCCGAAAGGGAAGCGCAAAGAATGCCTCGACTGGATCGAAAAAACCTGGACGGACATGCGCCCCAAGAGCCTGCGGGATGCAATGGAAGCAGACCGTATCGCCCGCGAGGGTGGTTCAAGCACAGCGTCTTAAACGCTGTCCTCCTATGAAGAATGGCAAGATTTCTTGTAAGAATGGAATTAGACAAGCACTAGACAAGCGACGATAAGCAGACAAGCGCACGAGAAGTATCCTCCAGGGCTTCGCCGATCGGCGAAGCCCTGGGTCGTTAGGCGCGGAAACGTCGCGCTCCGAGTTCCGAAGATGAGGGAACAGGTGCCGCCACCTTCAAATCTCGCCCGAAATGAGGCGTTAAGCTAAACATTTCCTGCTCATGGCAATCGCATGAAAGAAATGCTGACCGCTGTACCGTCTCGAAATCTGTCTCATGGCTCGCGTGTTCCCTTGGCTCCTCGACAATCAGGCTGGCGATGAAGCTGGCGCAACTGTGGAAGAGTGGCCCTTTCAGGGCCACGTTGAGCGCGCGCAATAAATTTCATGCCTTGGAGTACACACAAATGAGAACTTTTGTTCTCATTTGTATGTACTCCAAGGCATCCCACTCGGCGTCTTCCAAACGGGCTTGCCTTTAAGGGTTTTCATACGATTGCGCTACATTTCCTGCTTGAAAAATGCGCGCAAGTATGGCATCTTCTATCAGTAACTAAGGAAAGGACGCTCAAAAGTGGCAACCTTCACAAACCCGCTAGCCAAGCAGCTCCGGCCTACTGTGCCGAGTTGCCGTTGGGCGTCGTTCGGATCATAACGAGCCGGTTCCGGCGCGCTTCTGCAAATAAGAAACTAAAGATTTAGAGCCAAAATAAGGCATAAACCACCCGTAATCAAAATGTTGGAAATTCGGGTTATGCTGGTGTCCGCCTCTGTCTGACGCTGGAACTTCTCCGTTTCTTCATACATCTTGATTCCACGGTACGGGCAATTGGCCTGTCAATTCGCTCGCACAGCTTAGCTCAGCAGGGAAAGACTTGCCCTGCCCGGGCGGGCCTGGGGGCGTCGATGCCGTAAATGTTGTGCTGGCGCATCGGCTAATTTCGAGGCAGCTTTCCGGGCAAGAGCCGCTCCTGCCGCTCGCTGAGATGCTGCACGAGGTCCGGGCCAATGTACTGACTCCGGCAATGGATGGGATCGGCGCAAACAACGAGAACAACGCATTCACACGATAGAAGGCAATCATGTTAGAGATCTTGAAAAACATGCTCACAGGACACAACGATTTCGCTTCCGGCGGGCTGCTGCTCATGCTCATCGGCGGAATATCCGTGTACCTGCGTGCCGTCCCGGAGAGGCTATGGTGGTGGATCGTCAGCCAAACCACAATGGTCGTCACGGTCAAAGATGACGATATAGCTTTTGAGTGGACCAAAGAGTGGTTTCTGGAACAGAAGTTCCTCAAGCGAATACGCCATGTCGATCTGGATACAACACTCCGCAATGAACGCATCGCGATGATTCCGGCGCCCGGAAAGCACCGGTTCTGGTATCGCGGACGGCCCTTTGAGGTATGGTTCTCCCGCACCGAGAGCGCGCACGAGAGAACCGGCAGGAGGCTCGAATCATTTACATTCCGGACTTTGGGCAGGAATCGTACTGTCTTACAGTTTCTCGTCGACGACATTGTGCAGTGCCATGCAAAGAGGCAGGGCCTCTATTCATACCTATACACATACAACGAGGGATGGGATTACATTGAAGGCTATTCGCCGCGAATGATGGAATCGGTGGTTTTGGAGCCGGGCGAGAAAGAGCACCTGCTGGAAGATATCGCGCTCTTTCGTAATTCGAAACAGCGCTACCGGAGAATCGGAGTGCCGTACCATCGTGGCTATCTCTTCTACGGTCCGCCGGGGACGGGGAAGACATCGCTCGTGTCCGCTCTGGCTGCTCATTTCGGAATGTCGATCTACATGGTCAATCTAACGGATTTCAGCGACCGGAGTTTGATGGAGGCGGTCAATCGCGTACCGTCGAATTCCGTTCTTCTGTTCGAAGATATCGATTGCATGAAGGCCAGTGGAGCTCGGCCGGAGGCTCCCTCAGGCGATAGCCAGAACTTAGGAACCGCCGATCGGCAGAACTTGGGCGCCACGGTTGCCGCGAAGGAGAATCTGTCCACGCAATCGGGAGTCACGCTTTCCGGGCTGCTGAACGTGCTGGATGGCTTCTATGCTCCGACTGGAGTTCTGTTCGTGATGACGACGAATCATGTTGAGAAACTGGATGCGGCTCTCTTGCGTCCGGGCCGGATCGACTACAGGCTTTATCTGGGCAAGGCAAGTCAGCGCCAAAAGCTCGAACTTTACCGGCGTTTCTTTCCTGAGGCTCCGGAATTGGACGGTCATCAATTTGTCGAGGCCTCCGCTTCGGCCGAAACAATGGCGGAGTTTCAGGGCTTGCTCCTAAGCGCAGATCGGAGGCCCTAAACGGCAGCCTTCGGGTATTGGGTCAACGGGGTTGATTCAATAAGACTGGCAAATTCATCGATTCCACAGTACTCTTTTAAAAAATCTGGCGATACGAGCGTTGGAAACGATTGAGACGGCTTTCTTTCGAGTGGAATGCTGGCTGGCAGTAGTGTGGCGACCCAACGGGATCGCAACGCCCGAATGCCAGAAGAGATTTTTGCGCAAATTCTTGAATTGCTGTGTAACGTTACCAACGATTCTTTCACTTCAACCTGTTAGAGAATATTCAGCCTTTACCCGTGCGCTACGACGGATCTTGGAGTCGCCTCGCCGGCATGGATGTTGGACGCGCACCGGACGAATGCTGAGAGTGGCTCTCGATTGCATAGATTCAACAGAGTTTTACGAGACCGAAAATGTCATCCTATATCTTTCCTGAAACCATGGATTCTAGAGATTTCAAAGAATCGAAAGAATCGAACGATTCCAATGATTCCAATTCCAAAGACCGCAAAGATCGCAAAGACCGTAACCACTCCAAGGCAGCGCGCCATCCTCTCTTGCCTTTGACCTGGAAGCTTTTGGCATTGTTATGTTGCCTGGCTGCTCCATCATGTTTGCGTGCCGATACGGTTTCCGGTACGGTCGTGGACCAATCCGGCGCTCTGGTTCCCGGAGCGCGTATCGAGGTCACTGGCGGAGATTTGGCCCAGCCGGTTGTATTCTCGTCGGATGGAGCCGGACACTTTTCATCTCCCGATTTGAAACCCGGCGCCTATTCGCTGCGGATAACGCGAGACGGTTTTGACCCTTTGGTAAAGACCGTGGAGCTGCATGGCGATGTCAATCTTGAACTGAAGCTGGCCGTGGCCCAACAGCGTGTGGAGATCACGGTCGCCGGCAAGAGTCTGGCCTATGCCAACTCCGACCCAGTCTATCGGGCTCTGCGCGGCGTCGGGATTGGCGAGACGTTTCGCATCGAGAATTTCACTCTTCCGCTGGATGCGGGAACCTTCCAATTTCAGAAAGGTACCTTGTCGTTCCTGGCCGCCGTAAATGGAATCGTAACCGGTGCCATCTTTATCGGGGATGGGCACTTCAACTTAAAGCCGGCAACCTTGCTGGACGGGCAGGAATTGAAGCGTCGCGCCGGTTCCTCAGAATTTGACGAAGACTTCACCGAAGTGGTGTTTCGCTTTACCGGGAAGGAGCGCCCGAAGTTTTCGCCTGGGCTAGGGGAGCGGATCGAGCCTCCAGCGGAGGCGGTCGCTGTACTGGAGCGCTGGAAGGAGCGGATGCGGAGGCGTCGCGAACAGCCTCTAGGTTTTACCGAGGCTGTGTTGCACGGCGATACCATGGACAACGTGGATGCCGATGTTCTGGCCGCCATTTACAATCCTGGCCATCCGGCGTTCTTCGACGCCTATATTCGAGGGAAAAAACACAAAGATTTGCGCTTCCTGGTCCGCACGCGGGTGGGCGCGGTGCCTCAACTTGATTCTCCCGAAGAAGTTGCTTTGATCAATTACGACCCTGAGTCGATGGACGACGGTGTCTGGTATCTCGACCATTTGCGGACTGAATATCTGAACCATACCGCAAATTCGCAGGAAGACCGTCGCCTGTTTGCTACTCATAACTACAAGATTGAGACGGTCATTTCCAAAAACGACCATCTATTTAGTACCGCCGTCATTACTTTCCAGCCCCTCGTGGCCGGTGAGCGGGTTGTAAAGTTTGGATTATTGCCGAACCTTCGCGTGACGCGGGTTGCAGATAGCCAAGGGCAGGATCTCTACTACGTGCAGGAGAGCCGGAAAGATGATGGTTCGTTTTACACCATTCTTCCCAAGGCTCCGGAACTCGGCAAAGAGTACTCCATGACCGTGCAGTATGAGGGAGATAAAGTGCTCTCCCAGGCCGGAGATGGAAGCTTCTATGTTCGCGCGCGCACCTCCTGGTATCCCAACCTGAATGGCTTTGGCGAAAGCGTGAACTACGACCTGACTTATAAAGTTCCCCGCAAGTACAAGGTCATCAGCGTCGGCAAGCTTCTGGAAGAGAGCGTCGAGCAGAATTTTGCGGTGAGCCACTGGGTCACTCCCAAACCGGTGGCCGTGGCCGGCTTCAATTATGGCGAATACAAAAAGGAAGAACTGGCCGACGACATCACAGGCTTTAAGATTTCCGGCTACTATCTCACGGAGCTTCCCGATAATTTGCGCCGTTTCCCGGTTCTTCAGACTCTGGCGCCCCATAGCATGACTCGCTATGTCCTGCAGCAGACCCGCGCCCAGTTGCAGCTCTGCACCTCTTACTTTGGGAAGAGCCCCTTCGATGAGATCTACATTACGGAACAGCCCGATTTTAATTTTGGGCAGTCCTGGCCCAATCTGGTCTACCTCCCGATATCGGCCTATACCGATTCCACCCAGCGGTGGCTGATGTTCGGACACGTCGATAGCAAATTTACGGGCTTTGTGCAGGAGGTAACGCCCCACGAGGTTGCTCATCAGTGGTGGGGACACGCCGTAGGCTGGGCCTCGTATCACGATCAGTGGCTCTCTGAGGGGTTTGCTGAATTTTCCGCTGGGCTCTTTCTGCAGCGGGCCATGGCGGGAGATTGGCGGCACGATTACATTGAGTTTTGGGAGCGTCTTCAAAGGCGTGTCTTGGACAAGAACAACTTTGGCATCGCGCCCAACGACGCGGGGCCATTGTGGCTGGGAACGCGATTGATCTCTCCACGTTCAGCGAACGCCTATCAGCAAGTCACCTATGCGAAGGGTGCTTATGTGTTGCAGATGCTGCGTTCCATCATGTATAGCCTGCAGGATCAGGACAAACCCTTTATGGACATGATGCACGACTTCGTGGAGACGCATCGCGACCGGCCCGCATCCACGGAATCGTTTAAGGCGGTCGTCGAGAGGCACATGTCCAAAGTGATGGATCTTGCAGGCAACGGAAAGCTCGATTGGTTCTTCAATGAATGGGTCTATGGCACCGATGTGCCCAGATATCATTTTGAGTATCAGACCTCGCCCGCGGAAGGTGGCAAAGTCAAACTGCATATCACCGTTACTCAAAGCGAAGTGGATGAACACTTTGCGATGCTGGTCCCTGTTTTTGCCGACTTTGGCAAAGGCATGGGACGCATCGGCCAGATGGGAATTGTCGGCAACTCCACCCGTAGCGCCGATATCTTGCTGCCTTCGCAGCCGAAAAAGGTTGCTTTGAACGTCTACAAAGATATTCTAGAAAGATGATAGGAAAGATGCGGTGCTGAATAGTCAGCGAGAGTTTGCTACATCATCCAATGCATTCATGAATCTTCGTCATCGTTTTAGAACCGTTGCGGTCTCCGCGTTTCTGCTTCTTGGAGCGGGTGTCCTGTTGACTCGCACGCTTTCGGCGCAATCCTGTGGATCGCAAGGCGTCGCCATCCAGGTGCTGGGCTCCGGAGGGCCGGAGTTGCAGGATAAGCGCGCGTCAAGCAGCTATCTGCTATGGGAGAACGGGCAGGCGCGGGTGCTGATTGATGCAGGCGGCGGTAGCGCTCTGCGTTTCGGCGAGAGTGGCGCGCAGGTGGCTCAACTCGATGCAATCTTGTTTACCCACTTCCATGTAGACCACAGTGCAGATTTCGCCGCTCTCATTAAGTCGTCCTGGTTTGAAGATCGCAAGCGCCCTTTGCCGGTCTATGGCCCGCCGGGGAACGGCTTCATGCCCACAACCACGGAATTTGTTTCCGATTTTTTTGGTGATAAGCGTGGCGCTTACCGGTATCTCAGTGAACTTTTGGTAACGGGGCAAGAAGGCAGCTACAAGCTGCAGCCTCACAACGTTGCTGCGGGGCAGGAGCCCGTAGTTGTGTTTCGTAACGGTGGCCTTACCGCTCTGGCGGTGCGCGTAATTCATGGTGGGGTGCCTGCTCTGGCATGGCGCATCGAAATTGGAGGCAAGGTGATCGCATTCAGTGGAGATACGAACGGCGACGGTGACTCCCTTGTCCGAATAGCAAAGGATGCTGACCTGTTCGTTGCGCACAACGCCGTTCCCGAGGGAGCGACTGGAGTTGAGAGAAGATTGCACATGCCGCCATCGGTCATTGGACAAACCGCCGCGAATGCTCACGTGAAGCATCTCGTTTTGTCGCATCGCATGCTGCGGACGCTGGGTAAGGAGACACAGACTCAGGCGGAAATCGTGAAAAGATATTCGGGGTCGATCGTATTTGCCAATGATCTCGATTGCTTTCCTGTGAGATAGGAAACGTTCGATTTGGCGCGATTCGACCGGGCAACTCCGCTTCCCGCAAAACGGCCTTGAAAGTTACGCGGTCTCGGGGGATTCACGAGAAGTAGAGGGCTCCAGTTCCGGCGCGTCGAGAGTATTCGTGCGCAGAAGATTGCGAGAAAGCCGCACGGTAAAGACCGACCCCTGCCCGCGCGTGCTCGAGCACTGAATGGTCCCGCCGTGAGCTTCGGCGATGGCCTTGGCAATGGCCAATCCTAGACCTCCTCCCTCGGTTTCCTCAGCGTTGATGGCGGGTACGCGATAAAAGCGCTCGAAGATGTGCGGCATGTGCGTCTCGGAAATTCCAATGCCTTGGTCCTCAAAGCTTACCGCCGCAAGATCGGCCGTAACGCGCACATAGACACGAACCACGGTGTTCGGGGGCGAGTACTTGAGGGCATTGTCGAGAAACACGGAAAAAAGTCCTCGCAAGAGCCCCTCGTCTCCAAATGCCAGAACTTCTTCGGAGTAATCCCGTTTGATCGCGATCGATTTGAGATGGGCTCGCTGCGACATGCGTGCGCACACTTCGTCTAATAGCTCGTTCAGATAGACCGGTTCGTTGGCGATTCGAAGTTGGCCGGCATCCGCCATCGACAATGTAAAGAGTCCTTCAACAATGTCGCCCAGATGCTTGAGTTCGGCGTGCATCACAGTGACTGCCTGCCGGTACTCTTCGACACTCCGCGGTTTCCGGAGCAGGAGATCGGCCTCGCCGCGAAGAATGGCGAGCGGGGTACGCAGTTCGTGGGAAGCGTCCGACACAAATCGCCGCATCTGTCGGAGGGTGTTGTTCAGAGTGGCTGTAAGTTGGTTGAATGCTTCGGCCAGCCTCCCAGGCTCATCGTTCAAGTGCGGCACCTCCAGCGGTTGCACCGGAATGCTGCCGAAGGATGAAGGAATGCTGAACCGCTGTGCCAGCAAAGTCACGTTTGACGTCAACTCGGCCAACGGGCGTAGGCTCCCGCGAACGTAGGTCACGGCAACTACAATCACAAGGATCAGATTGAAGCCCAGGAGGAAGGCGATGAGCCGCCGCAGGCGAAACAGCGCCGCATCCGGTTCTTGCATCGATCTGGCCACCACCAGGGTCCAATTGCGGCCTTTGCGGAATGTGGCATTCGAGGTCACCGTCTGCTCTGCTTCCTTCGGCGGCGTAACAAAAACAGAGTAGGTGCGCGACCCAACGTCAATAGCCCAGCGAAAATGGTAGGTCTGGCCCTTTTGGTATCTGACTCCTGCTCCTGTGCCGTCATTGCGTCCCTGAATCAGTCCCTCTGCAGTTATCCGCACCACCGCTGGGAAACCCGCGGAATGCGTCGACTCGCCTTGAGAGAACCCGACCTGGCCGTCCAGAAGAAGGGATGGTGTAGCGTCAAAGGTCACGGAGAAAGCCCCTGCGCGGCTTACCGGCATGGCCATGTTGAGCCAGCCGCCATCAGCAACGTTGGTGCAATCGGGGAGCGGGCGGTCCTGAACGGGGCTGGTCGAGGATGCGGCGGCGGTGCCCGGTTCAACTTGAAAATGGCACAGGGTCAACGTGCCGCTGCTGGTGGTCACCAGCGCGCCCCAATGATCAAGATGTGTGAGCTTTGCGGAGCGCACAGGGACTGAGACGACTCGTGTTTTGCCCTGCTCTGGAACCGTAACGGTCATAGGCTGCGACATGCCGTCCCCGCCCTGCAATTGAATCTGGAGCGGCCGGTTATGCAGGCTGGCGGAAAGCGAGACCGGCTTTCCTTGATCGTCGAAGAGTTCAAAAATTTCACCTGGGATTCCTACCTCGGCAAGATCGTCGGCGCTGGCCTTGTACTTGGCCAGATCGTCCGAAAGCGTGGATGCTGTTTCAAGAAGGCGCCGGTCGAATTCACTGCGGATGATGCGTTCTACAGCCAGGTAGAGCACCAGATAGGAAATCACAAACAGAAGGCCCACGACCGAACAGAATAGGAACGTCATACGCTTCCTGAGCGCAACGTCGCGCCTCATTCCGGCAATCCTAGCCGGTAGCCAAGGCCGCGCACGGTATGGATGAGCTTGGTCCGCCCCGGCAAATCCACCTTCTGTCGCAAGCGATTGATATAGACCTCCAGGAGGTTCGTCTCGCTGTCAAAATTGCAATCCCATACTCGCCCAATGATTTCGGTTCGCGGTACCGTCTCCGGAGATCGCGATAAAAGCAGCTCCAGCAGGGAAAGCTCCCTGAGCGTGAGCGCAACCTGATGTCCCGCGCGTAGGACGCGCCGTCGGCGCCGGTCGATGACCAGGTCGGCAAAGGTCAGGTTGCCGCGGCTATGGGAGGCGCGGCGAATCAAGGCTCTGACCCGCGCCAGTAGTTCTTCAATTTCAAAGGGCTTCGTCAGGTAGTCGTCTGCGCCGGCATCCAATCCTTCCACGCGATGTTCAAGCAGGCCTCGGGCCGTGAGCATCAGGATGTGTGTCTCATTGCCCCACTGCCGCAGCTTCTGGCAAACCTCGATGCCGCTCATGCCAGGCAGGCGAACGTCAAGCAGCATTACGTCATACGTGGCGTCCTGCATCATCTGAAGCGCTGCTTCGCCCGACTCCGCAAGGTCGACAGCATAAGCGTTTTCCCGCAACGCGCGGGCCACAAAATTCGCCACCTTACGCTGATCTTCCACCAGGAGAATTCTCATGGCTGTCTCGACTGGCGAACATTCTATCGCCGGTTTATCGCCGATGACGAATGCTATTGCTGTGCAAGTGAAACATGAACAGAAATTAATATTGGCTTCAGGTTGCACTGCTCCTTGCGTGTTACGTTTTCTAGCGGTTGCCAAATGAATCGTTGAGATTCGTTGGCGACGGCCAACCCCAGTCACAAACAGCCAGTGCGAGCAAACGACAAGTCCTGGTGACGAAGTCCTGGCTCGATGCAAGTAGACGTCCACCCAAACCCCAAACACAACACATGAGGATGATAGTAAGTATGCAGAAGAAGATTTGGTCTGTTGTTCCCCTACTCGTGGTCTTGGCCTGCCTGAACGCAATGGCCCAGATTCCCGGCGTGACTCCGCCAGATCACATCGTCGTTGTGATCGAAGAGAACCATTCGTTCGCCGATATCATCGGTTCCTCTTCAGCGCCTTTCATCAACAGCCTCGCCCAGCAGGGCGCTTCGTTCACCCAGTCCTTTGCCATTGAGCATCCCAGCGAACCGAATTACCTTGACCTGTTTTCTGGAACGAACCAGGGTGTGACGGATGATTCCTGCCCGCACACGTTCTCGGTCGAGAACCTGGCTTCGGAATTAGTGGCTGCCGGCCACACCTTCACAGGCTTTGCGGAAGATCTGCCTTCTGCTGGTTCTACCACCTGCACATCCGGCGCGTATGCCCGCAAGCACGTTCCCTGGACCAACTTCACCAACATCGCAACCAGCGCCAATCAGCCTTTTTCCGCCTTTCCTACCAATTTCACCACACTGCCCACGATCTCTTTCGTGATTCCCAATCTCAACGACGACATGCATGACGGCACCGTTGCCGCGGGCGATACCTGGCTGCAGCAACACCTGAACAACTACATTCAGTTTGCCAAGACGAACAATAGTCTTCTCATCATCACTTGGGACGAAGACGACAATTCCATGAACAACCAGATCCCGACGATCTTCGTAGGACCGATGGTAAAGACGGGGCAGTTCACAGAGACGATCAATCACTTCAACGTGCTCCGCACGCTGGAAGACCTGTATGGTCTCACGCATGTTGCGGGCTCCGTCAACGCCACGCCCATCACCGACGTGTGGCAAGCTGTGACTCCGGAATTCACCCTGGCTGCTTCGCCGTCGTCTGCCAGTGTTGCACAAGGTAGCTCAGTCTCCAGCAGCATCTCTACAACGGTAGGTGGAGGCTTCAACTCGGCTGTGTCGCTGAGCGTCTCCGGTCTGCCTTCAGGCGTAACTGCCTCATTCAATCCAGCCAGCATCGCGGCCCCTGGAAGCGGAAGCTCGACGCTTACATTTGCGGCGAGTGGCACTGCGACTACCGGCACTGCGACTGTAACGGTTACCGCCAGCGGCGGCGGCATCACCCACACAACCACCATCGCATTGACCGTGAATGCTGCGGCGGTTGCGGACTTCTCGCTTTCGGCTTCACCCACCAGCGTCTCAGTGGCACAAGGCGGCAGCGGAACCAGCACCATCACTGTGAATAAACTCAACGGATTCAGCGGTTCCGTGAGCCTTGCCGCTTCTGGCTTGCCTGCCGGAGTAACCGCCAGCTTCAATCCCGCGAGCGCCACGGGAACCAGCACACTCACCTTCAGCGCGAGCAGCACCGCGACTACCGGAACCGCAACCGTTACCATCACGGGAACGTCGGGCGCCCTGAGCCATACCACTACAGTTAAGCTCACGGTGACTCAGGCGGCCGCTCCAAGCTTTACGCTCTCGGCATCACCGGCAACCCTGACAGTCGTGCAAGGCAACAGCGGAACGAGCACGATTACCGTCAACCCTGCGAACGGGTTTAACGGAAGCGTAAGCCTCGCGGCCTCGGGCCTTCCTACTGGTGTCACCGCTAGCTTCAATCCCGCGAGCACCACGGGAACCAGCACGCTCACGCTCAGCGCGAGCAGCACGGCGACCACTGGAGCCGCCACCGTAACCATCACCGGAACTTCGGGAAGTTTGACCCAGACCACCACGATCAGTCTCACGATCAGCGCGGCTGGGGCACAGCAACTCCTCGGCAACCCTGGGTTTGAAAACGGCACCAAGACCGCGCCGTGGACCTTGACCCCTCAGGTGATCAACAACTCCAGCCAGGAACCTCCACATAGCGGCCAATGGGATGCGTGGCTCGATGGTTTTGGTAGCACGCATACCGATTCGGCTACACAGACGGTCACGATTCCAGCCAATATCACCACCGCCACCTTGAGCTTCTTCTTGCACATCGATACCGCCGAAACCACCACCACCGCCGCCAATGATGTGTTGCAGGTGCAGGTGCTCAATTCTTCGGGAACCGTTCTGGCCACGCTGGGATCGTTCTCCAACTTGAACCATGCAACCGGATATCAGCAGCACTCCTTCAGCATGATCAACTTCAAGGGGCAGACGGTGCAGATCCGCTTCACCGGAACCGAAAATAACAGCTTGCAAACGTCTTTCGTACTCGACGACACAAGCCTGACCGTACAGTAAAAATTCAGGTCTGAATTTCTTGCACCGGGGCCGCATAGGCCCCGGTTTTTGTTATGCCCAGCGCGTTTGAGAGCCACGCATTCTTGAGAGCCACGCGGTGCAAATCCTTTTCACAACCTGACTGCCCGCAAGGATTTTGATCTAAGCCCCGAACGGCCATTCCTTCGTATCCGCAAGAGGGGCTGTGAAGATAGAATCTGATTTCTTCCTCTGTGTCCTCTGGGCCTCTCCTCTGTGTCCTCAGTGGTAAAGGTTTTGGTTTGAGCCCTGCCCACAAGGATTTTGATCTAGTCTGGAACGGCGATCCTTCGTATCCGCAAGAGGGGCGTTGAAGAAAGAATCTGATTTCTTCCTCTGTGCCCTCTGTGCCCTCTGTGCCTTTCCTCTGTGTCCTCAGTGGTAAAGGTTTTGGTTTGAGTCCTGGCTGAAAAGAAACGCCGCAAGCTCTTGGGATGCCTGCGGCGTTTTTGCTTTCTGGAATAAGACAGCTCGTTGGCAGGTTACCGGGTAACGGTGACCGCTTGGGGATTCATCGGACACCCGCCGGCGCCGGGTCCACCTCCGATGAGTTCGATGGTTGAGGTTCCGAGCGGGAACTGCGAGTAGCTCACGCTGCCTGAAAACGCTTCTGAACCGGCAGAAACATTGAACGAGCCTAGGTTCACGCTTGTTCCGTTCGGGAAAGTGGCGACAAAACTAAAGGTTGCGGTACCTGGAGTCTCTGCGCCCAAAACGCCGAAAAAGCGGGCTGAGCCCGATATGGTTACGGTTTGCCCGAGATGTACATGGTTGGAGCTCACGGAGACGTTTGCCGAGACGCATTGTGCAAAACCCGGTGCCGCCGCGATCCCAAAGAAGAAAAACAGCCCTGCGAGAAATGGTCGAAATGCCTTGATGGAAACGCTCATCGTTTAGTGTCCTTTTCTTCGGTAGTAGACCATCCACATTGACCGCTGGAAGAGGTCGTTTCCCATGATCGGGAGAGTGGAGGCCAAGCCGCAGCAAATCTTATCAAGAACCTTTATTAAAAGCATTCAATGAATTTTTGTCAGTCGCTGACCGAGGCGATGGTTTCTTTGGCGCTTGGTGAAGCGCCTAAGGCTAAAAAAGAACCGGATTGCTTCCTCTAGGTCCTTTGAGCTTCTGCTGTGTCCTCAGTGGTAAAGGTCTTGGTTTGAGTCCTGACTGCAAGCACTTGCGGGCTCAAGGAAACGCCGCACGTTTCTGGGATGCTTGCGGCGTCTTGCTTTGGGGAATGAGACAGCGCATATCGCTATTTTCAGCTTGCCGCGCCTTGCCGAAAATTGCTCCGCCTCATATTTGAGTGGTCGTAAGGCCAACCCACCGTTCCAGAGAACCATTCTGAGCCAATGAGCACTGGCTCAGAGTATGAAGACCTTTTCCGTTATCCTTTTCATTTGGTTTGTCTTGCTGCCGCTCCCATCGGTAAGCCAGGAAAATTCTTCGCAGAGTCGGAATGTTGAGGAGCTTCGTAAGCAGCTACAAGAATTGCGCTCCCAAATGGACAAGATCCAAACTGAGTTGGATCGTCTGGCGACTGGCGATCGTCCCTCTGCTTCGAGTGCCTCGGAGCCTGCTCCGGTTGTTTCGCGCGGGCGAGTGGCGGGAGAGACCGCTGCCTATCAAATATTCTCTGAAGAGCCGATTGCGGCCCCGCGTTTGGACAACGCTCCCATCGATCCTCAATATCGCCAGTACTTTCGTCTGCCTGGGACGAGCACTCTTTTAAAGATCGGCGGCTTCTTCAAGACCGACTTTATTCATGACGTAAGGCCCGCGGGCAACACCTTCGAGTTCATCCCTTCAACGATTCCAGTTCCATCGCCGAGCGGCGTCTTCAACTCGAACGTGTCTGTTCGGCCGACGCGGGTGAATCTCGACTTCCTGATACCTACCACCCATTTTGGTCCGGTGCGCTTCTACATCGAATCCGACTTCCTCGGAGATGACGCAACCACACCGCACCTGCGCCATGCTTACGCTCAGGCGGACAATTTGCTCATTGGGCAGACGTTTACCAACTTTATGGATCCTGATGCGGTTCCCGATACTTTGGATCCGGAGGGTCCCAACGGCTTGGTCAAGCTCCGTAACCCGCAGTTTCGCTATACCTTTGCAACCGGCAAGAACGGAAGCTTAAGCATCTCGGTGGAGGAGCCCAGCTCCGACATTCCTTCAACGACCGCCGAATTTAAAGCGCAACCTAACTCTCCCAGTCCCGACGGGACGATCCGTTTTCGCCAGGAATTTGAAAGAGGGCATGTTCAGGTGGCTGCTTTATTTCGTTCCATCTCCGGCTTTTTTCCGTCGGGAACGACCAACTCCGTATTGGGCTGGGGCGTAAGTGCTGCCGGAGCCTTCCGTCCATTTGCGAAAGACACCTTTGTCTGGCAGGGAACCTACGGAGAAGGCATCTCTCGCTATGTACAGGACACCGCTCCGCTAGGGATCGATGCTCAGATCGCCGGCGGAAGCCGCATGCACTTGCGGGCAACCCCTGAAACTGCTTTGGAGGCCGCCTTTCAGCACTACTGGCTGGAGAGGCTTCGCTCCAGCGCCGTTTATGGATTCGTTCAGGTCGTGAACTCAAGTGAGCAACAGGCGACGACATTTCACCGCAGCGGATACGCGTCGGCCAATCTGATCTGGAACCCGATTGGGTCTCTTTACCTTGGGCCGGAATTTCTTTATGGATGGCAAGTGCTGAAGAACGGCACAAGCGGCAATGCCCCCCGCATTCAATTCAGCGCCAAATACAAGTTTGTGAAAACCGCCGAAAAGGACTGACCTTTAAAAGAGAATTTTCCCGGGAAATGGGTTTTGTGCTCTCCAGGCAGGGCAATCGCATGAAAGAAATGTTGACCGTTCGTGCCGTGTCGAAAATTTGTCTCACGGCTCGTGTGCTCTTTCGGTTTCTCGATAGTCAGGCTGAAGAAGATGCCGGTGCAACCGTGGAAGAGGGCTCTTCAGAGTCTATGTGAGAACCCTGAAATCGCTTGTAGCGACCACAACAGGTTGCGCTCAGGGGACTGCGGCGGTCGCAACCTGCAACACGAAAGTTTAGGTCTCACAGGAAAGTGGGTGCCCCATCCTTTGTGGAGAGCGCGCTCTTGGTCTTTGCGCTCGGAGCAAAAGGGTGGGTTCTCGAGGCACGCCGCAGAAATCTCCTCCGAAAGCTCGGGAATCCAAAGCCAAAGATATGTCTTTCTGACGGTTGTGAATAATGCTGGCGCAATTGTGGAAGAGGGGCCTTGACCTCGCTTTCGACGCAGGGTATCCAGGAATTGAATTTTCGCACTCGGCTTTTCCACCCAGACTTGTCTCTAACCTTACCCTCACAGAAAGAGACTTGATAGTTCTCAAAAGGAAGTTATGGATTGGAAGCAGCGTTTTTCGCAGGTGCCGTGCCCTTATTCGGCACTTTGGGAAAGAGGAAAGCCATCGAGAGCCGCATTCCCCAGGGCGAACCACTGGCAGGATGAGCGGCGTTTCCATAGAACTGCGCGGAAATATTTACCGGCTGAAGTCCCAAAGCGAACACCCGGCCGATGCCGCCGCCGGCGGGCACAGTCCATACATTTCCACTGGAGGCGCGCCAGTTCGCTGTGAGGATTGGCGCCGAGGAAAGATACCACCCCTTCTTCAGGTTGTAGTTGATGAAATACTGAAAGGTCATCTGGTTCACCGAACTGCGGTCCGAATGGCCCGCCACCGACCATGCGTTATTGGCCAGAATGCCGATCGTCCAAGGCCCAGGCTGCACCAGCGCGACAACCGAAGGCCCCAGGCTGAACTTTCCTTGTCCCAGCGCCCTGCTGGTCGCCGTCGGCAGCACGAAAACAGGGCCCACACCCCATGTGAGCTTGTGCGCCTTGGCAGGCGAGAGGAAGAACGTAGGATTCATGTCCCCAAAACCAAACACTCCTGCGTTTTTCTGTGCTTCTTGCGCGGCCAGGAATGCGGGAGTGTCTTCATTGATGCCGAACAATTCCAGATTTGCCGTTCCTGGTGCCGGTTGCCACACGATGGGCGCGATCCAGCGAATGATGACGTTCCAGTTCTCGCTCGCTTGCACCGGAATCACCGGCTGGATGTTCAATACGTTTTGATTGCGATCGAAAGGTCCGATTCCAAAGTTGGTGTTGTTCTGAATGGGCACGCTGATCAGACTGGAGACAGGGTTTTGCGTTGCCTTCTGCAAGTCCCCGTCCGCCGCGCCGTTTGCTGGCCCGGAGGAGTTGGCCCCCGGTTGTTGCCCGAAGGCGGCAGAGGCGGTGCATAAGAACGCGAAGAACGTGACGCAGAGGATGCGATGGCGCAGTTTTCCCTTCATGCTTGCTTGATTCATGCGGCGCTTCCCCGATTTGGGCGGTTTGCCACTTCAACAGCTCTGAAAATTTAGAACCTCCGCGCCTGCGAGGGTTGCCCCAAAGGAAGAGGACGCAAATAAACGACGGAAGGATCGAAGAAATTGGATTGAAGAAATTAAACAAGAAGTAGAGGTTGCGCAAACGGTTGCCCAAGAAAAGTACCGGCGGACCTGGGAACGAAGCCGCAAAATAAGCAGGAACTCTCGAATAGCTCTGTTTGGATGCAAATCGGCTGGAGTCTGCGGCATCCATCCTAGGTAAGAACTCAAAGTAGAAACGACTATACCCTTTCGCCCCTCGGCGCAAAGGAGCGATTGCCGTCAAGCCATGTTCACTACGGAGGTTTACCAAATGAAGTTTCTCGTGGCAGCACTCGTCGTCTGTCTTAGCTATGTTGGCTCTGCCTTTGCGGCCACTGGCGATACTGAAAGAAACAGGGTCAAGGAATCGGCCAACGTGATAAAGGAAATCATGGACGCTCCCGATAAGGGTATTCCCGGCAGCGTCCTCGATGGCACCAAGTGCGTCATCGTACTTCCGGCGGTAAAGAAGCTCGCGTTCGGTATTGGAGCTACCTACGGACGCGGCGTCATGACGTGCCGTACCGGAGCGGATTTTAAAGGTCCGTGGAGCGCACCGGTGATGATGGCTTCGTCCGGCGGTAACGTAGGCTTTCAAATTGGCGGTCAGGCGACCGACTATGTGATCCTCGTTTTGAACGATTCAGGCGCGCGCGCCATGATGCACAACAAGCTCAAGCTGGGCGCGGATGCAAGTATCGCCGCGGGCCCGGTGGGAAGAACGGCTGAGGCTGCCACGAATGCGGCAATGAAGGCGCAAATGCTTTCCTATTCCCGCTCGCGTGGAATATTTGGCGGCGTCGCGTTGTCTGGTTCCACGCTTCGCCCCGACGGCGATGCCAACCACAATCTTTACGGCGAGAAAGTCAATGCCGAGCAGATCGTGAGCGGTCAGGGTGTTACGTCGCCCGACGAAGCCAAGCCGTTACTCGATACCTTGACGGCGGCCACGTCAACGGAGAAGAAACAGCAGTAGGTCCGTAGCTGTTACGTCCGATCGGTTAGGCGTTCCACTAGAACTGCCTTCTTCGATAGTGCTTTTTCTGGGTGCCGCGATTCGGAAAGCGAGCGGTCGCGGCTTCCCAGGTCAAGCGGGTGCATTGGGATCAGGCGATTTATGGTCTATCTGCGAATCGTACTCATCGCGCTCCAGGCCAGCATTTTTACTTTGGTCTTCAGTCTTGGTTTGCAGGCGACAACACGCGATGTGTCGTATCTCTGGAAGCGGCCATCGCTCTTGTTTCGCTCGCTGCTGTCCATGAATGTTGTCATGCCTATCTTCGCGGTGGCCATGGTTGCCGCATTCCATCTGCATCCGGCCGTGGCAGCCGCTTTGGTACTGCTCTCGGTCTCTCCGGTGCCGCCGTTCCTCCCCCGTCAGCAGCTAAAGCTCGGCGGATCCTCCTATGTCTTTGGATTGCTGGCGACGGAAGCGCTGCTGGCAATTGTGCTGGTTCCGCTAACCGTCAACGTGGTGGGCCGTGTGTTCTCCCTCAATCTGAACATGAATGTGGGGGCTGTCGCCAAGGTCGTGCTCATGACGGTTCTTGCGCCGCTGGCGCTCGGCATTCTGGTTCGTGCCATCATGCCGGTCTGGGCGGAACGCATGAGCGGCCCTCTGGCCCGCATTGCCATGGCGGTTGTGCTGGTGGCGGCCCTGCCACTCCTCTTTGTGACCTGGCGGCCCATGATAAGTCTGATTGGAAGTGGCGCGGTCATCGCCATCATCGCATTTTCAGTGGTGGGCGTTGTAGTTGGGTACTGGCTCGGAGGGCCAGAGCCTTCGGAGCGAACGACCCTTTCCTTGGCCACCGCTTCCCGTCATCCTGGCTTGGCCATGGCAATTGCTTCCGCCAATTTCTCTCAACAAAAGAGACTGATTGGCGCGGCGATCGTTCTGTATGTGCTGGTTCGAACGATTGCTCTTGTGCCTTACAACCTATGGACAAAAAGGCGTTTGGCCCAAACCGGCCCTCAACAGGAACAGGATCAGGACAGACCAGCGGCCTGAATACGCCGCCGATCTACCGAGAGCTAGGCGCTACCTTTTCTTCAACGGAAAAGTCTTGCCTATATTCGCCTGGATTGGGGCGAGCGAGAGCCTTTCTAGCTGCGGACCGATTCATTTCGGTGCCATTTTTGTTGAAGCCAACCCTGCTTCTCTCAACGAGTTCTAAATTGCCAACGGCAGGAACTCAGGATGAGTTCGCCGTCTCCTTCAACGTCACGTTGGATCGTGCACGCTGGTATGCAAGGAGGGCTTGGGGGGAGTGATGGCTGCGTCCAAACGAATCTTGTTATCCTCGAAATGGCATTGCGTCGCTCTCTTCAGTGCTTGCCTGATATTTTCCACAATTGCACTGGCGCAAGCGGCGCTCGTCCGCTACGAAGGAACTGCGAGTACCGATTCCCGGCCCGCTCCTCTTGGCGCCACTCGGCATATAACACTAGAGGAAGCCGAACAGCAGGCGGATGCCGGCAAGAATCCTCTTCTTGCACGACTGGCCCAGCTGCAGATTGAAGCCGCAAAACAGCATCGCCTCGGAACAGAATCCGATTTTTTCCCGAAGATCGGGGCGACCTTGCTGAATACGCACTTTAACAAGTTTATGGGCCAACTGCTGCAGGTAGCCCGGCCGGCGCTGGGGACAACCTCAACGGTCAGTCTACCCCTGGCTGGAAAAGATCAAACTTTCATTGCGGCCAATGCTGCGCAGCCGATTACTCCTCTTTTCAAGCTTCGCCAGGTCTATAACATTGCGCGCGCCGATGAGCGCATTGCCATGGCCAAGGCGGGCATGCCAGTTTCCTCGGCAAGCCTGGTAGAGAAGAACTACTATGAATTGCTCGTGGCTCAAAAACAGCTTGCGCTGGCCAAAATCAACTCAAAGAAAGTAGAAGATCGATGGCTGGTGGCAAGTAATGCGGCTCCCAATCTGGCCGGGCATGAGGAAGAGTTGCTGGAAATGAGCAAGGCTCTTGCGATCGCAGCCAACCGGGTCGAGGAACTCACTGTGGATCTCAATGGTCTTCTAGGCTGGCCGGCAGGTACGAAATTGGAACTGGAGACGCCGGCCGCTCCACTGGAAGATATCTCCCTGCAGGAAGCAACCGACAAGGCGATGGCGGCGAGCGTCGAAGTCGCAGAGGCAGAGCAGAATGCGGCCAAAGCGCGGGCCGCGTCGGCGTTGTCGAAGCTTGAGTATGTTCCCGACGTTGTTGTGACCGGCGGCTACGCATACAACGGAAATGCACTCCCGCTTTTGCCCAGAGATTTCACGTACATAGGCCTGCTTGGTTCTTACACGCTGTTCGATTTTGGCAAAAGGGAACACGGCATCAAGGAGCGCAAGGCTCAGGTGGGCATGGCGGAAACCGCATTACAGTTGACCAAAGCGAAGGTTGCTGCGGGCGTCAAGACGAGTTATTTTGAACTGCAAGGGGCGCGCCAGCTAAGCGATCTGACGCGGCGCATGGCTTCAGCTACGCAAGCACTAAACGTGAGTGCCAAAGAAGAAGGGTCCGATGCCGCCATAACGCGGGCCAAAATCGAAATGGAGATGCTGCAAGCCGACCTCAAATACCGGCAGGCAATATCTCAAATGCGAAGCCTGATGGGATACCGTTAACGTCCGTACCATGCGCCACCTGGCTTCCACCTTCTAGTCACAGAGCGAGCGTTCTGAGCATTCCTCGTGCGGAAAAAGTGCCCGGCTGGTATTTGAAAAAGTGCCCTTGGATCACCGCTTAAAACCACCTGGTAATCCGTCATTACACTTCATTAATTTGCATGTTTCAAAATGGCCAAAAAATCAATGAGAAATGGATGATGCAGATCGGTTGCCAACCGGGCGTCCAGCCCCAAACCCGCATTCTGAGCATAGCTGAGCCACCATAACCAATAAAAACGGGCCTGTAATAACAGGCAGATGAAGACTAGATATTGAAAGGCAAAAATTGGAGTTGGCCTTCTTTTCTTAAGTGGTGTGAGACCCGAATTTGCGTGCGGATTCTGGTGAAAATAACTGTGCCGTGCCTGCGGCTACTCGTCTTTCTTCCATCCTTTTTCCCAGCCGGGACACTTTTTCCGAACCAGGAAGACTCACTGCGGTCCCGTCGGTGGTTGGGCTGGTCGGTGGTTGGGTTGATAGAGCAATTACTTCCCGAAAATCTTCGGTCAAAGCAAAAGGGTAAATCTTCCGGTGCCCACGGCCCATACTCGGCACTAGCCTCGTATTAAGCGGCACAAGCTTTCAATCGAAAAAGGTGGGACATGCGTGTTTTTGCGGGCGCTGTTCGATTATTTGTAGCCTCCCTTCTGATCGTTCTCATACCAATGCAACAGACCGGTTTTGCGGCTGGGCAACCCCAGTCCCAGAATGCCGCAGGCGGGGCTCAAGATCCCGGCTGGCCTCGGCAGGTAGTAAAAGATGGCGCTACCTTGGTTTATTACCAGCCTCAAGTCGATGAATGGAAGGACTACAAAGAACTGTCGGCCCGGGTGGCATTCTCTCTTACGCCCTCCGGAGGTAAGCAGGTTTTGGGCGTTGCCTCCATGCAGGCCGGAACCATTGTCGACAAGGCGTCTCGAACTGCCTATATCCGCGACGTCAAAGTTACCAGTGTCCGTTTTCCATCGCTGGAGCCGCAGGCCGCCGCGTCCATGGAAAACCTGTTCAAGGAACTTGTTCCTAAAGGTGGCGAGCCGATCTCTGTCGACCGTTTGATGGCCGACTTGCAGCACACCAAGACGGAAAGCAAGCCCATCGCCGCCAAGACCGATCCGCCCCAGATTTTCTATAGCGCCAAACCGGCGATCCTGCTCATGGTGGAAGATAAGCCGGTGCTCGCGCCCATTGAAAAGACCGATCTTCAATTCGTAGTCAACGCCAACTGGAACGTAGTTTTCGACAAGTCGAGCAAAACCTACTATCTGGCCTATGAGAATGGCTGGCTCTCTGCACAAGACCTTGTAAAAGGTCCGTGGACCCCGACGCAGAAGCTGCCCAAAGATATGTCGAAGCTGCCGGCAGACCAGACGTGGGCGGCGGTGAAAAAACTCATTCCTCCACCGCCGCCCTCCGGTGTTGTCCCGCAGGTATTCTTCAGCAGCGGCCCCGCGGAGCTGATCGTTTTCAAGAGTGCTCCGGTCTACACCAAGATTCCTGGAACGCAATTGCTCTACGCAGCGAACACCGACAACGATGTCTTTTTGAATAGCGCAACCAAACAGTTTTATGTGCTGCTCTCCGGACGCTGGTTCCACTCCGCTGCCCTCGGAGGCCCCTGGAGCTATGCCGCTGATCTTCCTGCCGATTTCGCGAAGATTCCACCCAATTCCCCCAAGGGGAGGGTCTTGGCGTCGGTCCCTGGAACGATTGAAGCTTCGGACGCTGTAATGCTCGCACAGATTCCTACCTCGGCAGTGATCAACAAGGCGGAAGCCGAAGCGAAGGTCAAAGTAGCTTATGACGGCGCTCCTCAGTTCAAGCCGATTGAGAGTACCTCGCTGCAATATGCCGCCAACACCCAGGACAAGGTAATCAAGGTTGGCGACCTCTATTACCTGTGCTTCCAGGGCGTGTGGTTCATGTCGAAGGATGCCAATGGTCCTTGGAAGACAGCCGACTCCGTGCCGCAAGAGATTTACACCATTCCGCCCAGCTCGCCTGTCTACAACGTCACCTATGTCACGCAAACCAACCCGACTGCAACCACCGTGGAATGCAGCCAGACCGATGGGTATCTTGGGATGTTCGTGATTGGAATGACCGTTGGAGCTGTGCTCGCCTATGGGACCGGTTACTACTATCCGCCCTATGTCTATTGGGGAGGTGCTGTTCCGATTTACCGGCCTTGGCCCGGCACCTATGGTGTGGGCGCAGTCTACAACCCGTGGACGGGCGGTTACAAGGTGGGCCGCGCGTCGTATGGACCGTATGGCGGCGTGGGGTCCAGCGCTTGGTACAACCCGGCCACCGGAAGGTACGGGCGTGGGGCGACGGCGCAAGGCTGGTATGGAGGAAGATCGGTCGGCCGCACCTATAACCCCTGGACAGGTACAGCCGCCGCAACTCGGCAGGGACATAGTCCCTACGCTCAGTGGGGAAGCTCGGCTGCCGTACGCGGCAATCAGTGGGCGCAATCCGGGCACGTGACCACGGCAGGCGGCACGGTCTCAGGGTATCGCTCTTCGGCCGGTGCTGGAGTAGGTTACCGTGGCGCGAACGGCGCTGTTGCCAGGACTACTAATGGCGTCTATGCCGGCAACGATGGCAACGTGTATCGAAAGAATTCAAATGGCGGCTGGAGCCAATACAACAATGGAAGTTGGAATCAGGTAAGCCAGCAGCAACAGCAGCAAGCTCAGGAAAAGGCGCGGCAGCAGGCGCAACAGGATGTTCAAACCCGCCAACAGAATGTGCAGACACGCCAGCAGAACGTTGAGACGGCTCAACAAAACGTTCAAACTGCCCGGCAGCAAGGCCAGCAGCTCCCTCAGAGCGATCAGCAGGCACTGCAGAATGCGAGGCAGCAGCGGGCAGCCTCCGGTCAGAATATCTCTCCCAGCACCATGCAAGGGCTCAACAACTCGGCCCAGGCGCGGCAGCGTGGTCAATTGCAGACGCAGCGATTTCAGGGATTTCAAGGGTTGGGAGGGCGTGGGGGCTTCCGCCGTCGCTGATCGTACCGAACGGATTTAAAGATCTCAATTCTTTGCGATTTCTTCGCATCGGGAGGTGACTGCAGACCATGCTTGAGTAGGCAAGACTGTCGTCGCGGCTTGCTCCTCTCGTTTTTTGCTTTCTCTCTTGCAGGTAAGTTTTCAAGACCCTCAATACAGAACGACCTTGGAGAACTACATTCGTTTTTAAGGAGTATGAAAAATGGCAAAATCAGCGCCCTCGACATCTTCGACGAAACCGAAATCTTCAGGTTCGGAGAAGCCCAACATCCTCGTGATTTGGGGTGATGATATCGGCATTACCAACCTCAGTTGCTACAGCAATGGAGTCATGGGCTATCGCACGCCCAACATCGATCGGCTTGCGAAAGAAGGCATGATGTTCACCGATTCCTATGGTGAGCAGAGTTGTACGGCCGGCCGTGCATCGTTCATCACTGGCCAAAGCGGCTTTCGCACCGGTCTCACGAAAGTGGGTTTTCCGGGATCCCCTATCGGACTGAAAGCCGAGGATGCAACCATTGCCGAGTTGCTCAAGCCCCTCGGCTACGCCACCGGCCAGTTTGGAAAGAACCACCTCGGAGACCGCAACGAGTACCTTCCGACCGTCCACGGGTTCGACGAGTTCTTTGGCAACCTCTACCACCTCAATGCCGAGGAAGAGCCGGAATTGCCTGACTGGCCCTCTAAGAAAGATTTTCCGAAGTTCAACGAGACATATGGTCCGCGGGGCGTCTTGCATTGTTGGGCCACCGATACCGACGATCCAACAGAACACCCGCGCTGGGGCCGTGTTGGTAAACAAAAAATCGAGGATACCGGCCCGCTGACGAAGAAGCGCATGGAAACCTGCGATGATGAATTTGTCGCCGCAGCCAAAGACTGGATCACGCGCCAAGACAAAGAAGGCAAGCCCTGGTTCTGCTGGCTCAATACCACCCACATGCACCTGCGCACCCACACGAAGCCTTCCAGCCTCGGCCAGTCCGGGAGGTGGCAGTCTCCCTACCATGACACCATGATCGACCACGACAAAAACGTTGGAGAGGTGCTGGATCTGCTCGATGATCTCGGCATCGCTGAAAATACGTTTGTCGTGTATAGCACCGACAATGGCCCGCACATGAATACCTGGCCCGATGGCGCCATGACTCCGTTCCGCAGTGAGAAAGATACGAATTGGGAAGGAGCCTTTCGTGTTCCGGAGTTGGTGCGCTGGCCGGGAAAGATTCCGGCGGGTGTGGTCTCCAACGAGATTATCCAGCACCATGACTGGCTGCCGACGTTCCTTGCCATGGCGGGCGATCCCGATATTGTGGAGAAGCTGAAGAAAGGCCACAAGGCCGGCGACAAGAACTTCCGGGTCCACATCGATGGCTACAACCTCCTACCTCTTCTCACGGGTAAGGAAAAGAAGAGTCCGCGCCAGGGCCTCATCTACTTTGACGATGATGGCAACTTGGTGGCGATCCGCTTTGATAACTGGAAGGTCGTATTTATGGAGCAGCGCTGCCCTGGAACGTTGCGCATTTGGGCGGAGCCTTTTGTCCCGCTTCGAGTGCCCAAGCTTTACAACTTGCGCACCGATCCTTACGAACGGGCCGATATTACCTCCAATACCTACTACGACTGGTTTTTCGATCACGATTTCATTGTCCTTGCGGCGACACCCCTCGTAACGAAGTTCCTGGAGACATTTCAGGAATTTCCGCCGCGGCAGAAATCTGCCTCCTTCACCATCGATCAGGTGTTGGAAAAGATGACCGCCTCTTTTTCTGGGCCTTCGCAGGGAACGTCGCCCACAAAGCAGGCTGCTTGATGGCTATTTCAAACAACCCGCGCCGTGGGATTTTCCCACGGCACGGATCGACGGATCGACGGATCGACGGATCAACGACTCGACGACTGAGAGCCTACCGCCAGAGGAGATTCAATGACCCCAATCGGCACGATTGAACGGAAAAGCCTTCTGAGTGTTGTTCTATCGGATTGGAAGGCCAAGGGAGTCGAGGTGCGGAGCATACGTTTCGCTCCAGGCCAGGAAACGGGAGTCCATTCACATCCCTGTCCGGTGATTGGCTATATCGCCGAAGGCTCCGCCATTCTCCAGGTGGAAGGCCAGCCCGAACAACGTTTGGAGATAGGCCAGGCATTCTATGAGCCGGCGGATACCAAAATTCTGAGATTTGATAACGCTTCTTCCGAGCAGCCGCTCCATTTCATCGCCATGTACTTGATGAAAGGCGACCACCCTTTGATCGTAATGTTGGAATAGCCAGCGCATGGAATCCTCTCTGGCTGCAGCGCCGTGGAGCGGATTCAACCAGCCTGGCACCTCTCATGAATTTTCCGCAACCGGCTCAGACCTTCACTCATCGAAACCTAGATAACTCTGCGGAAAGGCTTTTGTCCGTCCTAAATAAGAACGAGGGCTTGATAAAATCATGAGTCGTTGATGAGTTCCCAATGCTGAAAAATCTGCGGCCGCTTTACCCATATCTCCGGAAGTACCGGCGTGCCCTACTCATTGGGGCGGTCACGGTTCTGCTTACAAACATCATCTGGGTGCAGTTTCCGCTGGTGATCCAGCGCACCGTCGACGACTTGAATGCCGGACTGACGCGGCAAAAGGTTTTGAATTACTCGCTTTTCCTGCTTGCTATTGCCTTCGGCAAGGGCATCTTCCAGTTTCTTACCCGCTGGTTGCTGATTGGGGTCTCCCGCGATATCGAATACGACCTTCGCAACGATCTCTTCCGTCACCTGGAATTGCTCCCATATTCCTATTATCAGAAGACGCGCACCGGCGACATCATGGCGCGGGCCACCAACGACCTGAACGCCGTGCGTATGCTGCTTGGCCCGGCGATCATGTATTCGGCCAACACCGTTGTTTTTACCGTGGCGGCCCTCATTAAGATGTGGAGCGTGAGCCACACTCTCACGCTCTATGCGTTCGTGCCCCTGCCGATCGCCAGCGTTCTCATTCAATACATGGGCCGGAAGATTCACGACCGTTTCGAAAAGATCCAGGCTCAATTTTCCGATATCTCCGCCCTGGCCCAGGAGAACTTCTCCGGTGTTCGCGTGGTGCGGGCTTATGTTCAGGAGCGTTCGGCGACCCGGCTTTTTGAACAATCGAACCTCGAGTATCTGACCCGGAGCCTGCCCCTTGCGCGCTTGACCGCCATGCTTTGGCCGACCCTTGAAACCATGCTCGGCCTCGCCGTCGTCATGGTGCTTTGGCTCGGTGGGCGAGAAGTATTGTTAGGACACATCAAACTCGGCGGCTTTGTAGCGTTCAATACATATATGGTGCAGCTTACCTGGCCGATCATTGCGCTCGGCTGGGTGATCAATGTCTTTCAGCGCGGCATAGCCTCCATGGGCCGCATCAACGAGATCCTCACTTCCAAGTCCGACATTACCGATGCCCTGGTACCTGTCGGAAAAGTACCCGTCGGACAAGCATCAGCCGGGCAAGCGGTCGACGGCATACTCGGCTCAATTGAGTTTCGCGATCTTAGCTTCAGCTACAACGGCACGCGGGTGCTGCATAACATCGATCTGGAGATTCCCTCCGGAAGCAGCCTCGCAATCGTTGGTCCAACCGGTTCGGGAAAGACCACTCTGGTCGACCTTCTTCCTCGCATCTACGACGCTCCGGTTGGCTCCTTGCTGATCGACGGAAGGCCCATCCAGGAAATCCCGCTCGAAGTCCTGCGCCGAAGCATCGGTTTTGTGCCGCAGGAGACGTTTTTGTTCAGCGATACCATTCGTGAAAATATTGCTTTTGGCGTTCCCACGGCCACCGATGGTGAAGTGCGTTCTTCTGCAGAAGCCGCCAACATCGCCAAGGACATCGAAGGCTTTCCCGAACAATATGAAACAGTGGTGGGTGAACGCGGCATTACGCTCTCCGGCGGGCAGAAGCAGCGTACCGCCATTGCCCGCGCCCTGATTCGCAATCCGCGTATCCTGGTGCTCGATGACGCCCTTTCCAGTGTGGATACCTACACCGAGGAAAAGATACTGAATCACCTGCGTCGCATGATGGAAGGCCGCACCACCATCTTCATCTCTCACCGTGTCTCCACCGTGCGCAATGCCGATAAGATCGCCGTCCTGCATGAAGGGCGCATCGTGGAACTCGGAACGCACGACGAGCTTTTGGCCATCAACGGTTACTACACCGGCCTGTACAATAAGCAGCTATTGGAAGAAGAACTGGCGCGCGTCTAGGGGACCGCCGGAAAAAGATCCTCCGGAGAGGTGTGTTCTGCCTTGTCCGCCGGTCTTTTCTC
>DATGIO010000012.1:0-17739 GCA_035295685.1 Candidatus Angelobacter sp. | reverse complement strand
TTCCTATTGCCGTGGTTGGCTCCTTCCTTCCGATGTATTACCTCCACGTGAGCTCCAACATCATGTCGCTGGGAGGTCTGGCACTCGCCATCGGCGTGCTGGTGGATGCGGCGATTGTCATGGTCGAAAACGGCTATCGTCATCTTTCCGAGCGCCAATCGCCGCCCCCCACTTCTTCGCCAGGCCACGAGCCATCGAACAACGCCACGAATCAGGCCGATGATCCGCCTGAGACCGGCGCGACGGCGCTCCCTGCACCGCCCCCGCCGGTGAGCGCGCGTGAACGGCGCAATATTTTAATCGACGCCGCCAAGGAGGTGGGGCCAGCCCTTTTCTTCTCGCTCGTGATTATCGTCGTATCCTTCCTGCCAGTCTTTCTTCTGGAAGCTCAGGAAGGCCGCATGTTCCGGCCGCTCGCCTGGACCAAAACTCTCTCCATGAGCATCTCCTCGATTTTGTCCATCACCCTGGTTCCGGTTCTCATGCTCCTCTTCATTCGCGGCAAGCTGCGGACGGAGTCCGAGAACCCCGTCTCCCGCTTTACCCAAGCGATTTATCTGCCCATCTTGCGGTTCTGCCTTCGGTTTCGGAAGATTACTTTGCTCCTCAGCCTCGGGTTGCTCATCTTGACCGTTCCCCTTGCCCGGCGCATTGGCAGCCAATTTATGCCCCCGCTGTTTGAGGGATCGTCGCTCTATATGCCCACCGCTTTGCCGGGCATTTCCATCACCCAGGCATCGCAATTACTTCAGGAACAGGATCGAATCATCAAATCATTTCCAGAAGTCAAAAGCGTATTTGGCACGGTGGGTCGGTCAAACAGCGCCACTGACAACGCGCCGCTCGACATGTATGACACCACCATCATGCTGAAACCTGAGAATCAGTGGCCGCAGGGTATGACCTACAACAAGCTGATCCGCGAAATGGATGCCAGGCTACAGTTTCCCGGCCTCACCAACACCTGGACCATGCCTGTCGAGAACCGCCTGGATATGGAGCTGACCGGAATCAAGACACCAGTCGGGCTGAAGGTCCAGGGACCGAATCTCCAGGGTATCCAGCAGGTGGCCGCAAGCATCCAGCAGGTTCTTTCGGCGATGCCGGAGGTGAGGTCGATTTTTGCCGAGAAAGTCGCCGAAGGGTTTTACGTGAATATCCAGGTGAACCGCGCCGAGGCGGCGCGCTACGGCCTGACGATCGCGGACGTACAGCGTGCGGTCGAATCCGGGATCGGCGGCGAGGACATTGCCGTGAACATCGAAGGGCGCGACCGGTTTCCCGTCAACGTGCGCTATAACCGTGACTTCCGCGGCGACTTGGATGCACTGCGAAACGTGGTCATTGCCACCCCAACTGGAGCGCAGATTCCCATTGGTGAAGTCGCGAAGATTTACTTCACGCGAGGCCCGTCGATGATCCGTGATGAAGACGCTCAACTGACCGGCTACGTGTTTATGGATTTGAACACCAGCAACTACGGCGGCTTTGTGCAGCGCGCCACGCGATTGCTGCAGCAAAAGCTGAAGCCTCCACCCGGATACACGTATCAATGGTCGGGCGAATACGAGTTTGAGCTACGCGCCAAGAAGCGCCTGGAGCTGATTGTGCCTATTGTCTTCTTCATCATCTTTCTGTTGCTCTACATGGTTTTTAAGTCTTCGGCGGAGGCTGCCATGCTGTTTTTCCCCACCTTTTTCGCGCTCACCGGAGGGCTGATTCTGCAATTGCTGATGGGTTATCTGTTCAGCGTGGCGGTTTGGGTAGGCTATATTGACCTGTTTGGAATCGCGGTGGAAACCGGTGTCGTCATGATGGTTTACCTGCACGAAGCGCTGGACCGCAGAATCGCTTCCGGTCGTCAGCTTCAGCATGAAGATATCGAAGCCGCGACGATCGAAGGCGCCGTCCACCGCCTGCGACCCAAGCTGATGACCGTGGCCTGTGTGATCGCAAGCTTGGGCCCGATTCTCTGGGAAAGCGGAATCGGCTCCGATGTGATGAAGCCCATTGCTGCCCCGATTGTGGGTGGCATGGTCACGTCCACGATCGCGGTGCTGCTCCTGATTCCGATTTTCTTCGCAATGATGAAAGAGCGAGCCCTCCAGAAGGGCACGCTGAGTCCCTCTCAATCGATGGTTCAGGATGCATCCGACGGGCTCTGAAGACGGGTCTTCAGGATTCGCTGAAGTCAATCATGACGGGTTCAGTCCGAAAGCCGCGCGTCGTAATGAGAACATAAGCAAACCCAATTGCGAACCAGATTCCGCCCACAATTTTGGCGACGATATTCAGGTTCCACCAGATAAGTGCGCAAAACGTAAATCCCAGCAAAGGCAGCGCGGCATCGGCAAGCAGGCGTCGCTTATAACCCAGACGCCGGACCAGGCCGAATTGCCAGAATGTGGCCAGATTGACGCCCATAAACGCCAGAAAAGCTCCAAAATTCATCAGCTCCCCGGCATGTTCATAGGCGTTGCCAATGTAATTCAGGCCAATCGCTCCCGCATAAGCCAATGCGCTGATGATGAGGATGTTGTAGGTAGGGGTGTTACTTTCTGGCTTAAGGTGAGCGAATACCTTTCGCGGCAAGACATTGTCGCGTCCCATGCCGAAGAGCAATCGAGCAGCACCCAGAGTGCCGGTCAGTCCACTTCCCAGCGCTGCAATCATAATGACAGCTCCCATCGCCTGGAATAAGGGCATACCGCCCACTCGCCGGCATACATCCATGAAAGCTGTAACGAGGTCAGGAAAGGTGTGCCAGTCAGGCCACACCCGTTGGCCCAGATAGACCTCCAGCCCGCCAAAGACACCGGTAAAGAGGCAAACCAGCACGGTTGCCAGTAGAACGTTCCGCTTCGGATTTTCAACATCCTCTGCAAGAGTCGTGACGCCATCAAAGCCAATATAGGTCAATGCCGCAAAGGAGGTGGCCATCCAGATCTGATGCGAATTAAAGGTCTTCGGGTCATAAAAAGGCTGAATCGAAAAAAGGCCTCCCCAGCCTTGGGTGTGGAACAGGTAGCGGACCGCAAGGTAGATAAACGCAGCGATCACAACGCACATGACGGCCAGCAGAATTTTGTTGGCACGAGCGGAGGTCTTCACTCCGCGAAGGTTCAAAATCATGAGGATACCCACAACAATCGCTGCTGCGATGAAATACGGCAGGTGGGGGAAATAGCGGGCATGAAGTGCTGTCGCAATCCAGATGGTTGTAATCAGCGGCTGGAGAATGTAGTCCAGCAGCATGGCCCAGCCTATAAGAAATCCCAGGTGGGGATTCAACCCCTTGCCCACATAGGTGTAAGCCGATCCTGCGGAAGGATATATTGCCGCCATGCGCCCATAGCTGAAAGCGGTAATCATCATAGCGAACATGGCAATCAGGATGGTCGTCACAAAGTGACCGTTGGAGAGTTTTTCAGCCACTCCGTAAAGCGGCACCGGGGCGATGGGCTGAATGAGGACGATGCCGTAAAAGATGAGGTCCCACAACGTCAGAACGCGGCGCAGCCGAGGGGCTGTCGCAGAGCTTGTTGGCACGTTAGCGGGACATTCAGGCATGAATACTGGTCGTTGGCCCTTCCTCAGGGGGACGCTTCAAGATACAGTGAGACGCGCGTAAGTTCAAGGGGTGCACCTTCACCCAAAGATCGTGACTGAAAGCAGGGGAAAGCCTTCTGAATAGTCGTTTACGCTTGCGGGATAGAGATTTTGCGGGTAATCTTGAATCGCCACACGGGCATGAACGATGGCGGCAAGCTTATCGCGATTGATTTTGCCGACCAAGCTACAAAGAAGGCCTGGAGCGGCTGACGGGGCCGGGCAGGCTGGTGATGTTAGAACAGATGGAACGGGCACTGAAGGTTTGGGAGAAGGTGGACGGTATGTGGGAAGGTTTCCAGTCAAAGCGAGGCTAGGAACCGCTCGAGTTTGCGCATCCTCAAAGGATTGCTGGACCGCCGTAAGGCAGCGAAGATTTTTGGGAGAAACTCTCTGTTGCACCTCGATGATAATGTCCCCTTTTGCGCTCGATAGAAATGTCCCCTAATAGGCCCTTGTCAAGAATATTGTGACGGAAAGATGGCGTTGAACTGATCAAGGGCACTCTAGACGGAGGCGGCGACGACCTCAGCGTCCGGTTTCGAGTTGCAAGATGGCTAAACCGCTCAGCGCTTCACGAATGGCGGTTTGGCTCAATCCCATCCTCGAAACTAACTCTCTTTGCGAAGGTAGACGGGCTCCCGGACGCAACAGACCCCGTCGGATCAGGTCTAACAGGCTTTCCATTGCGAGGTCGCTTACGCTCGAACGAGTGACACGCCGAATGCCAATATCGGCCATTTAGCTTCAAAACCTCCAGAGAACTCTGAACGGACCGACGGCGGTCCCGCACTCCCAATCGACCTATAGCTCCCACCGGAATGCTACCGGTTTTCCATTGTACTTTGGGTTCCATGATTCTTCGTTAATCCAGGAAATCTCCATTAGCCTGCGCTTTCTCTTTTCAAACAGATCGACAACTCTCTTTTGCATCTCGGGCCTCATGTCTGAAATGCCCATATCATCTCCGTTCGCACCGTTCGAGATCGCCACCGGAGCATCAAAAGTTTCGACGCCGTAGCGGGTATATTCAAACCGCGTGACGGGCGCCCAATTGCAGGACCAAAGGACATTTCGGTAGTTGGGAAACAGGCCGTAAGGCCATGCTACCGGAGCGCACGCGCTATCCTGGTAAGTGCCGTGGGCCACAATGGAGTAAGGTGCATTGGAATCGCACCCGTAAGAGACACCAATATCGTCGGATGTGAAAAAGGCAAGCCTAGGGCTGAAGCTGGCGACCTTCGAGGCCACGTCCCGGACCAGCGTCATCATCGCGCGGCTGGCGTATCCCGTGTAGGGAGATGGTCCCAGATCGCTCGACGCAACAGTGAAAGTTTCATCCCAGATGAATCCATCAACATCCTTTCCATATTCTTCAAGCAGAGCATCCATATAACTCAAGTAAAAGGAGCGGACACCTGGATGGAGCGGATTCTGCGCATAGGTCTCGCCTTTCGTATCAGGTCCGACCCACCCACCCCAGTGCAGCACCTTTTCCGGGTCGAAGATATCCGCGAGGCCTTGGCAGGCATTTGTGCCGTCAGCGTAATACAGACCCACGCGGAAGCCTCGGTTCCTGGCATACTGGATTCTGTGATGAACGTCCGCGATGGACATCGGCACGGGACGCATCTTCGCCACCGACCTTTTCCTCCATCCATACACTCCGGGACGCCGCGGGTGATCGCCCAGGGCCTGAACCCGCGGTTCGAGCGCGCTGGGAAACGCCGTCCACCGTCGAGCCAGAGCGCGCGATCCAGGATTAAAGGTATAGCGGCCAACATAATCATACCAGCCGTGCAGCGCGAGAAAGACTTTGTGCCGGTCCGGCGGATTGATCAAGCGGCTTAACGCATCGATATCCGCGAACCAGCCTCTTCCGTTTTTGCTCAGGTAGTCATAGTCCACCATGGCGATGTCGTGCAGCCACGCCGGTCCGGGCTTGACGTCACTGAGTGCGGCCGCATAAAACACGTCCATCGCAGTCCTTGAGTCTCCCTGGTGAGGAACGGTAAAAAACGTTCGCTCTTCGGTTCCCTGAAAACCCACCGTGCCCAGGTAAACGCAATTAAACTCGCCCATCCAGTCGCCGCACGGGAGAAAAATATAGGAGCTAAAAAACGGATCGGTGCAAAAAGAGAGATGAAGATTCGTTCCGTCAGCGGACTCGTCCACGAGTGGAATAGCCAACGGCTGCGTTTTCCCTCTGGATTGATGGCTGCCCGCCATTGAATAGGCGTACTCGTCAGCGCTCTCAAACCCTGTTATGGGTTTTAACCGCCCAATTCCATTTTTGAGCGGGACAAAGACTTTACGATTCTGAAACGGCAACTGAAGGTTGCGAGGAAGAATCAATTTGACATCGTCCACGATCCGCTTGGAGCTTCGGATTTTGATGCTTTGCCGCAAAGCCACCAGATTACCGGGTAAATCTTCAAGGCTGACGGCATACTGAAGTGAAAAAGATTCATCGCCGGAGAATTGGTACTCGAAATTCAGGCTCAAATTATCTTCCCGGACGGCTATGGGATTCTCACACTCGTAAACTCTCAGATCAGCCACAACCAAGCGGGGCCGATTGCCTTGCAACCGGCGATTAACCAACTCAGTTCTGCCGTCGGTGAACGATCTGATTTCACCCGCCGGAGAAACCATGAGTCTCCAGCCGTTTTGCTCAATCACAGAGTCTGCCTGTGACGCCGGATGCAAGAGCGTTTTGCCGAGAATCGAGAACCCGGCTATTGACGCTCCAAATGTTCCGACGAATTCCCTTCTTCCGATTGCCATCTTCTCCTCCCGCTTTGGTGCGCCAGCTTGGCATCCCGTCGACGAATTCCCCAGACAGTCCGGCTCTTCGCGAGCATGACTCTGTCTTTGTAACAGCGTGGTTTACAGGCTGAGTAAAAACTCCTGCAGGCCATCATTTTGAGGAGTTGTCACTCCGGTTTGCGGCACCCACAAGCATGAAAATAAGCGATCCGAGTCTTCATTGAATCCAAAGTACTTAGCGCTTATTTTCGGTGCAGCTGCAGGCGATGAGAAATCCAGCAACTGCTTCCTTTTCATATACTTATCGATCTGCGCGGAATGACATAATTTACGAGTGTTTTTCGCAGCATATTTAGCCCGGCATGCCACCCTAAAGAACGGCGCTACAAACGTAAAGCGATCTAAGGCGAACTGCACTAAAAACGGTACCTCATACCTAGTTGCAGTACCCGGTTATCGCTCCCACCAAAAATCTTTCCCGTCGAGCTGATTGGCGAGCCTCCGTATTGCACTGCCGCAACCGTGGCCGATGGATTTCCTAAGTTGAAATGGTTGAATGCATCGAAAAAGTCTGCGTGGAAGTCGATGGCTTGTTCGGCGAGACCCGGAAGATGAAAGGATTTTGCAACGCTAATGTCCCAGTTTGCATAACCTGGTCCAAAAAGATAGTTACGTTGCGAGTCTCCCCAGGTCCATGGTGTTGGAGCCGAAAAAGCAGCGGGATTGAACCACTGCACGCCAGATGTTACATCGTGGGACCCTCTATTCTGTGTACTATAAACTGAACTGCCGGACACGAGATTCGCTCTTCCGCCCCACCATCCAATGTAATTCGACGGAACAGCGAAATTCACAGTAAATGGAAGACCGGTTTCATAAGTGGTGATGCCTGAGACCTGCCAGCCGCCAACCAACCCCTCGACCACCGGATTCGCACCTCGGAGCCAGCGCCTTCCCCGGCCAATCGGAAGTTGATATACATAATTTACGATAAAAACATGTCTCCGTACGTAGTCGCTGTTCCCGTAATCAAGCGAAGGGAAGTTCCAATTCTGAGGCCCACCTACTACCGGAGCATTATCCAGGCTGCGGGTCCACTGGTATTCTACCTGCAACAGCAAACCACTGGAAAATTCTTTCCGCAGTTCGAGTTGCAACTGGTTGAAGTTCTGTTTTGCTCCGCTTTGGGTCGCGAGGATCGATGACCATGGTTGCAGCAGCCGCTGGTTTTGAATCGGCGTATTGGGGATTTGCTGCGTCGGGACATTGATGTCACTGTTATACCACATAACATGGTGAGCCTGGTTTCCAACATAAGACGCCCGAGCCATCCAGCTCGATGCGAACTGATGCTCCAGCGTAAGATTCCACTCTTGGGTTACAGGATTTTTGAAATCGCGTTGAGTCATGTAAATAGTCGGGTTGGCCGCGACATTCGGACTGCCGCTGAGGCTGGCCGGAAACGGATCCTGGAACGTGATGTCCGGCAGGTATGGAGTTGTAGGGTTCCCGGGCAACTGCGAATTGTAAGTCTCCGTGGTGGCGCTACTGCCCCCGTACTGTGTGGTCCAAGGAGGATTTGAAGTGTCTGACCTGGGACCAATGGCTCCAGGGTTCAGGTTGTAATAGACTCCGTAACCACCCCGCAGCACAGTCGCTGAGGTGGCTCCAGATTGGAGACGATAGGCAAATCCAAAGCGTGGGCCCCAATTGTTCACGTCTGGCTCAATATAGTTGATCGGCCAGCCAAGTGCTCGGGTGGTTTCAAAAGGATAGGCCGCGAAAAGCGCGGCGGACGCGCCGTACCCTGGGAAGACCGCCGTCACGGAATTTTGAGGAAGCACCAGCTTATTCCCGACTAAATCGATGGTTGAGCGGGTATTTCCTCTGAAGTCCCACGGAGCCTGGTACATGTAGCGAATTCCATAATTAATCGTCAATTTTGGACGCGCCTGCCACGTGTCCTGTGCGTAAAACTCCTCATCATTATCCGACATCACCACTTCTATGCCCGGCAGCCCCTTGGAGGAACTACTGGCCACTCCCAGGAGGAAATCGGCGAAGGAATTCCCCGCTGACTGAGGATGCCCAGGCCAGCCCTTGTTTCCCGTCCATTGGCCGTTGAAGTTGAACGTGGGTAGCGGCGCATTCGGGTTCGGACCATAACCCTTGAAGCGGCTTAGGTCTGCCCCAACCTTAAAGGTATGGTTTCCGCGGATGAAGGTCACGTCGTCTCTGATGTTCCATGTGGGGACGTGGTTCCTTACTTGGTTATACCCATAGTCGTGAAACATTCCCGTGTACCCGAGCATCGTCATAGTTGGCAAGCCGCGTTGCGGGCTTTTGGGTAATTGAGGAAACAGCGAGCGAGGGTCAAAATCTCCATTCTCTCCACTCCGAATGGAGTACATATCAAAATAACCGAGCCGAAGTTCATTGATGGTACGGGGATTCAGAATATGAGTTTCCGTTAAACTGTAGTTGTAGGTGTTGTCGCCGAAGTTCGACCCGTTACCGTAGTTGGCTGGATATCCCAGATATGTATTCGCCAGCGGGGTGGTGTTCCGCGAGTAGACAACCCACAGCTTGTCCGCATCCGAGATGCTGTAATCAACGCGAGTGTCAATGGAATTCCGATCGTACGCAATTGGCACGATGCCGAAATAGTTGGGATTTCCAAACTCCGCTCCAGGCAAGCTGGAATTAGTTACTCTAGGTAGATACTTCAGCAGTGTCTGAGCTTGCGGCGTGATGAGGTTTGAGGGAATCTGGTTGTTGGGAAACGGATTGCCCGTAAATGGGTTGTAAAGCTGAGTGCCGTTAGGATCGCTACAAATTCCATTGGCGTAAGTTGAGCAGAGAGATGAAAAATCTCCCTTCAACATGGCCGTCGATGGAAAATTAAACTGCACCGTCCTATCCTGCCGGCGGCGAAATCCAGAATAGTTCACAAAGAAGAACATCTTGTTCCGCCAGATAGGCCCGCCTAGATTTGCGCCGAATTGGTTCCAGTTCAACACGGGGCGCGGATTTCCGGCTGCGTTCGACAGGAAGCTATTTGCGTTGAACGCTGTGTTTTGTAAGTCCTCGTACGCCTGACCGTGGAACTGGTTGCTACCCGCTTTCGTTACGAGCATAATAGTGGTCACCGCACGGAACTCGGCATTAGCATTCGCGCTCTCCACTTTAAATTCCTGAAGTGAGCTCGGGGGAGGCTGATCTTCCAACCCAATGACGCTTGTTGCGCCGCGCCCGACGAAATTATCTTGCTCGGGAACTCCATTGAGCGTGAAGTTACTCCCCCCCCAATAACGCGCTCCCCCGGTTAGCGGCTGTTCTTTAGCCTGTGTTTGGGCGCCAGGCACTAAGCCTTCGAGGGTGTCAATGGATTGCATTGAATTTGGAAGGGAAGTTATCTGTAACTCATTGAGTGTGCCGCCAATCGTTCCGCTGTCGGTTCTGAGCAAGGGCGCTTTGGCCTTTACGCTGACGACTTGGCGCACTTGGCCAACTTCCAGCACCAGATTCTCACGCACCGTCTGGGCGGCTTGCAATCGAATTCCCGAAATCTGAAGTTCTCGAAATCCGTTCGCTTTAACGCTGATATCATAGATCCCCGGCTCCAAGTTGGTTGCAATGTATGTGCCAGAGGCGTTGGTCACGACCGCGTGCACGGATCCCGTGCCGGAGTTTTTAACCAGCACAGTGATGTTTGGGACCGGTGCACCCGATGAGTCCGTTACGCGCCCTACCAAGGAGCTGCTGATTATTTGGGCAAGGCCCAGAACGCTCCACAGAAACAATTGGATAACCGTTGAGAAAACTAGGATTATTCTGCCTTTCATTCATTGCCTCCGTCAGCTGCGAAAGATTCGATCTCGTCGGCTCCGGGCAAGCTGTTACTACGTCTGTATCAGCCGCTCCTTGAGCCGCAAATTCCCACCTCCACGCGCAGGTACATTATCTTCTGATATGATCACTTCTGATATGATCAGATGAGGAGACTAATCAACTTTATGATTGTTGTCAATATGTTTTTCGTGCTAGCGGAGGTCTTCTGTACCCCATCGGCTGGGACAAATTTCGCTAATTTGAATTGGCCCATTGTGGGAAGAACCGAGTACTCTGGTGCGGGCAGCAGCCCGGAGCGGAGGCGGTGGTGGACCGGAGGGCCAAAGAGAAGCTGTTCGAGGAGATTCGGCATTAGCACGAGTTCGGCGTGGATACGATCTTGGGAGTGGCCAAGACGCTGGGCCGCTAGGCGTTGAGTAACACGGTTGCTAGTACAGTATAAAGTGTGTAAAAGGGCCAGGGAAAAGAGGCGGCTGAAGACTCCAGAAGTGATATAAATTCTCTTCGGGAAAAAATAAATCACTTGGCGCTTGTTAAGAATTTTGTGTCTGAGAGATTTATTCTTCGCTCTCGAATTGTGACGGAAAGATGGCGTTGAACTGATCAAGGGCGGTCTAGACGGAGGCGGCGACGCGGCGCCAGCGTCCGGTTTCGAGCTGCGAGACGGCTAAGCCCCGCTTCAACTTCAGGGCCTCTTCCGAGTGGAAGGAACCGCCGCTGTTGCGGCGCATAATTTCGAGCTGGCCGTTGAGGGCCTCGACGACGTGGGTGGTGGACAGCGAGCGGCGGATGACGTCAGGGGAGTTGAGGAAGGCCCGGTAATGCTCCCGTTTTTTGCGGATCTCGCGCATGAAGCTGGGCGAGTGGGACTCGAAGCGCTGGCCGAGGTCCTCGAACGGGATGGCGGCGACCTCGGCGTTCCAGGTCGACTTCAGCGCCCGAATACGCTGGTTGAATTCCGCCGCATCGGTTTTAGTGAAGTGGCTCTTGGCGTTGCGCTGCAGGTGAACGATACAGAGCTGGATGTCGGCCTGGGGGAACAAGCTGCGGGTGATGGGCAGCAAGCCGGAGAAGTCGTCGTGGACCAGCAGCAAGACGCGCCGCAGGCCGCGTTCGATCAAACTGCGGAGAACGTTTTTCCACTCCTCGAGGTTCTCGCGTCCGAAGCGGAACAGGCTGGCCAGGACACGCTTTTTGCCGTCGCGGCCGAGACCAACGACCAGGTCGATGCCCCCGGGGCGGAGGCGGTCGCCCTCGCGGACCTCGACGTATTTGGCATAGAGGAAGAGGGCGAGCAGATCGGGATCGAGCGGGCGGGTGTTACGCAGTTCCAGGTCGTCGATGAAGTTGCGGCGAGGGCATCGAGTTCCCGCAGAGAGGAAAGAAGCCCGGCGGTGATTGGGGGCTTCTGACCCTGGGCTGTGGAAATGACGCTCGGTGGAAAGCGTGGAAAACTCAAGAAGGGAGTTTCCCACGCTTTCCACCGCGCTTGGAAATCCGGCAGACCGCGCCGGATTCCCACATTCCCACCGCGCCGACGGCGGGATCTATCAATCTCTCTGGGAAGGAGAAAAGAAAAACCGGGACCGGGACCGAATCTCACTTGACCCATCCCAGTCACTTCCAGCACCATAAGAACGTCTGCGTCGCTTCGCTCCGATCGTGATGATTATTACGTACCGGAATAAGCCATCAGGATAAAATCACTCATCACCATCATCGGAATTCGCAGCGCAGCTGGCTCGAATCCTGTAATTTGAGAGCTATGAAAGACTTATTTGGAGACGCTTCATTATGGCGAAGTTCGTATTTGGAATGAACCTATCGCTGGACGGCTATGTTGATCCCGAGCACTCTGCGCCTGATCCCGCGCTTTTTCGTCACTGGATAGAATGTGTCCGCGGCCTGACCGGCAGTATTTACGGTCGCCGCTTGTACGAGAGCATGCGCTATTGGGACGAAGACCATCCCGAGTGGGGCACGGACGAACACGAGTTCGCGGCGGCGTGGCGCGGCCAGCCGAAGTGGGTCGTGTCGCGCTCGTTGAAGTCAGCCGGTCCCAACGCCACACTTGTTGCGGATAACGTCGAGGTGGCGATACGCGAGCTAAAGACTCAGCGCGCCGGGGAGATTGCCGTTGGCGGACCAGACCTCGCGCAAAGCCTGACCGACCTTGGTCTGATCGATGAGTATCGACTCTACTTCCATCCCGTCGTGCTTGGTCGTGGCAAGCCATTCTTCGCCGGCCCCCGGCCGCCGCTTCGCCTTGTGTCCAACGATCTGATCGGCGCGAACGTGATCAGGTTGACGTACGTTCCCGCTTGATCTCTAAAACCTCCCATCGATTCGTAATACAAGGGACGATCTCAATATCTGCCCCGGCATCCTCGCACAAAGCCTTTGCTACCCGATCTCCTGGGCGAGCTCGGCGGGTAAGGATTCGGAAGGTGAAGCAGGTCTCGCCCCAGGGATGGCGATCTCTGGGGCATTTTTTTATTTGTAGCCGCAGAGAGGAAAGAAGCCAAGCGGTGATTTGGGGCTTCTGACTCGGCGGCTTTTATATAGACACAACTTTCAAACTACTCCCAGCTGGAGCCGGAATTATGCGCCGGCGAAGGGCAAGGTGGTGGTGTGGGTGAGGCCGGATGGGGAGATAGGGATTGGCTCCCGGATACGCGCGGTGCGGTGGAGAGAGCGCACCGCCGGTTCGACCAGCAGTCCAGGCGAAGCGATCCGCAAAGGCTCCCAACGCCGGGAAGCGGAAGTGGGTGCCACCGGCGGATCATCCGTGGCGAGAGGCAGCGCGACGGCAGATGGAAATGAAAGCAGCCGGGATCGCCAAGCGGCGGTCGTGGGCCTTGCCCTCGGCTTCGCCCTAATCATTCGCCCCGCGGGCTCGCAGGGCTCCGCTCCGGCCAAGGCCCACGAAGAAATCAAAAACAACAAAACCCCAGCTTGACAAAAATTTAAAAAGTACTTGACATTTCGACCGACTTGCAGTACAAGCAATGAAACGTTTTACCACTTTTGGGAGGTCAAATTCGGCGCTTTTTCGAAGTTCGTGGACGACTGATCTGGTCGTACGACCCATGGGAACGAGCTAAAGGCAAGACGCGGTTAGTCGTTAAGAAAGGAGCGTGATTATGAGCTTCAGAAACTGGATGGCAATGGTGATCGCAGCGGCAGCGCTTGCGGCCTTCCCCAGTCTGGTAAAGGCTCAGGCCACATTTTCAAGTGCTATCGAAGGAACAGTCACAGACCCTTCTGGCGCAATTGTGCCCCATGCGACAGTTACCATTAAGGATTTAGCGACGGGCCAGACGCGAACAACCCATACCAACTCTTCTGGCTTTTACCGCTTTGACTCTCTCCCTCCTGCGCAGTTTTCGATGACGGTTTCAGCGCCAGGATTCTCAACCGTCGAACAGGAAAACATTGTCCTTGAGACCACGCAGACTCGGAATGTCAATGTCACTCTGCATGTTGGCGCAACCTCCACAAGGATCACCGTAACGGCAGCGCCTCCCCCGGTGAACACCACTCAGGCAAGAGTTTCTTCCTTAATCAGCCCCCGTCAGGTTGAAGATCTGCCGCTTGTAGGCCGCAACGTTTATGACCTTGTCGTGTTGACGCCAGGCGTCACCGGATTGCCTTCCGGCGGCGGGCAGGCTTACGCTCAGGCCACCAACGATATCTTTAACGCGGAGTTTGGAGTGAACCTGAACGCCAGTGGCCAGCGGGCTGAGGCCAACAATTTCCTGGTGGATGGCGCCAACGTGAATGGCACTCCCCGCGGGGGAGTCACAAACCTTACGCCTAACGCGGACTCTGTTCAAGAAGTCAAAGTGCTTGTCAACAATTTTGAGGCACAGTATGGCCGCAACTCCTCTTCAGTGGTCAATATTGTGACCAAGCAGGGTACCAACCAATTGCACGGAACATTGGGAGAATACTGGACAGACAATCACCTGGCAGCGAGAACCGTCTTCGAGAGCAGCCTTCCTTCATTTCTGCGCAATGAATTTAACTGGAGCCTGGGCGGACCCATCAAGAAGGACAATACATTTTTCTTCGCCTCAATGGACGTTCTCCGCTCTGGCGTGGGCGATAGCTTTGCCACAAGCGTTCCCAGTCCGCAATTCATCAGCTACATGAAGAGCGCTTATCCGAATAACATTTCGACTTTTGATATGAGCTCCTTCCCGGCAGCGGTAACGCCTACCGGCCCAGGCATTCTTGCTGGTCCGCTGGCGATGGGCGCTGCAGATGCCACAAGCTCCATACCTTGCGATGCTCTTCCCGGCGGCCCCTCCACGCCGCTTTCCACCCCGGTCGGCCAGCTTCCCTGCAATTTCCCTCTGACGGAAAACGGCATCTTCTCGCAAACTGTTTTCCGCAACGGGATTCAGTGGAACGCGCGGATCGATCATGAGTTTAATAATCAGAAAGACCGTATCTATGGAAACTTCTACCGCACCACGATGCAGACCGTGGAATTTGCCGCGCCCAATGTTTATCCGGCTTTTACCGGAGTCGGACCGCAATACACGGAATATTTCAACCTGGACTACACACACATCTTCTCGCCCACAGTGCTGAATGAAGCGGCTTTCGGAGTCACGCGCTCCTGGGGAACAGACCCGGCGGTAAACGGATATGTGCCCCTCTCGAACGTGCCGGGAATTGCCGCTTATGGCGTGGGGTTTTCCGACGCGACATTTATTCAGAACAATCCAGAGTGGCGGGATGTGCTCACCATGAATCGCGGCACACACACGTTCAAGACCGGCGTGCGCTTTGCCATCGATGAAGGCTGGGGTTCGGTGGCCAATTTCCAGAACGTCTTCACCCGTCCACAATTCAACTTCAACAGCCTTTACGATTTTGCTTTGGATAAACCCTTCTCCGAAACGAACCTCGGCTTTAATCCCGCCAACGGGCAGCGCCTGGGATTGGGCTTTGCTCCGGAAATGCCCGACTTGGGCGTATTCTTCCAGGATAACTGGAAGGTGCGCCCCAACATCAGCCTTACCTATGGTTTACGCTGGGAGGTCTACTTTAATCCTTACAATAAAGACGATCGCTTCACGAACCTGCGCTTCTTTGGCGGCGACAATTTCAGCGAACGGATTGCAAATGCCCATATGGAACACGTCAGCAATCCATTGCTGGGAACAGATTATAAAGGCTTTGAACCGCGTATCGGCATCGCCTGGGATCCAACCCACAAAGGCAAGATGGCCATCCGCGCCGGATTCGGCTTTTTCACGGATCGCCCCGGCGGCCAGTTCTACCACGACTGCTGCACTTACCTTCCCCTCTTTGCAACGGCCACAGTTAGCCAACAGACGGCAGTCAAACCCGTTTATGCCTTGGCGCCCTTGCACCACTCGCCGTGGAATTTTCCCTATCCGCCGCTGCAAGTTGGACTCGATCCAAAGAACGGCTTAATTGGCGTGCCGTCAGACGTCATTGTTGAAGATCCAAGTCTGGGTCTAGCCTACTCCGAGAATTACTTCTTCGGGATCGAATATGCCTTAAACACCAATTGGATGGTGCAGGCAAACTACGTGGGGTCAGCAGGCCGCGATTTGCTGCAAGGCTACGATGTGAACCGTTACAATGGGAACCTTATTCAGACCAATGACGTGCTCACCAGGCTCAACACCAGCTTCGGCCAGATCGATTATGGCCAGAGTAATGGCTTTTCCGCGTACAATGGCTTCGATATGGCGATCCAAGGCCACGTGGGCAGGGCATTGTCTATGCAGGCAGCTTATACCCTCGGCAAAGCCATTGACACTGCCAGTTCTTTTGGGACCGGGCTCAATATTGTGGATGTCGGCAACCTCCAGCTAAATAAAGGCCTGGCAGATTTCGATATCAGGCAAAAGCTAGCCTTCAGTGAGACGTTTGCCTTACCTAACATCGCCACTCATTTCACCACAAGCGGTGTGGTGCGAAAACTTTTCGGAGGCTGGAATGTCGGCGCGATCACGATTCTTCAGAGCGGCGGGCCTTACAGCGTGTTCTGTTCCCTGCCCTTCGAGCCTGTTTACAACGGCGCCGGGCAAATTGTCGGGAACAACGGATGCGACTTCAACGCCGACGGTTGGAATTACGATTTCCCCGATGAGCCCAGCTTCGGGAACTTCAAGAGCGGCAACCGTTCGGCTTTCCAATTTCCACACAAGATCTTCAGTTCAACGGACTTTGGCCGGCCCGGACTTGGCCAAGATGGGACACTCGGCCGCAACACGTTTATCGGTCCCGGCTTCGCCAACACCGACTTAAGCCTCTTTAAGGATACAAAGATTCCTTGGTTCATCGGCAAGGAGGGCGCAACGCTCGAAATTCGGGCCGAGTTCTACAATGCTTTTAATCGCGTCAACTTGCAGAATCCGGACGGCAATATTTCAGACTCGCTGTTTGGAAGCTCAACCTCAACTTTCCCGGCGAGAAACATTAATCTGGCAGCGCACATTTCATTCTGAATGACGCGCGCCTGATGCAGGATGTTTACCGATAACGCCCTTCAGGGCAGCGCGTCGGGGACAGTGGTCCAGCGCTACAATTTATCGGGGGCGTGGGTTATTCAATCCCCCAAAGCCCAACAGACGGGTGCCTTATGGAAACTACGCATTCCTTTAGCCGAAGACAGTTTGTGCAACTGACGATGGCGGCCGCCGGCGCTTCCATACTGCCGGGAGTTGCTCTGGGAGCACCGCCGCAAAATCCGGTTCTCGACACGGTGATACAGAATGGCCAGCCAGTGAGCCACGAGAAAGTCTCCTGGAAAGTTCTCCCCTTCCCCACCCCCCGGGTTCGACTTTTGGAGGGCATCTTCAAGGAACAGACGGAGGCCAATCGCGCCTACCTAAAGATGCTTCCCAATGACCGCCTGGCGCATATGTTTCGCCTGACTGCCGGTCTGCCCTCCACGGCTCAGCCTTTTGGCGGCTGGGAAAAACCTGATTGCGAAGTGCGTGGGCATTTTTGTGGAGGTCACTATCTATCAGCCTGCGCGTTGATGTACGCCAGCACCGGCGATGAGGATTTAAAGAAGAAGGCCGATGCGCTGGTTGCCGATCTTGCGCAGTGCCAGAAAAAGCATGGGAATGGGTACCTGAGCGCTTTTCCAGAAGAATTCTTTGATCGCTTGAGAGAAGGCAAGCGAGTCTGGGCGCCGTTTTATACCCTCCATAAAATTATGGCCGGCCATCTTGATATGTATACGCACTGCGGCAACGAGCAGGCACTTGAGACGGCGGAAGGCATGGCAAACTGGGTGGGAAGATGGACTGAGCCTTTAAGCGATGAGCACATGCAACGCGTGCTGGAGGTTGAGCAGGGCGGAATGCTGGAGGTGCTCTGCAATCTGTACGCGGTGACCGGCAAGGAGCAATACCTGCGCACGGCGCGGCGCTTTGACCACCATGCCGTCTTGGATCCTCTGGCACAATACCGCGACGAGCTGAAGGGGCTGCACGCCAACACCAACATTCCCAA
>DATGIO010000011.1:0-2739 GCA_035295685.1 Candidatus Angelobacter sp. | reverse complement strand
GCATGCCCTTGATGAGCGAACTAGAAGAGCTGTTCTGGAGCGCATATCGGGGGCGGGGCGTCGCGAGCACAGCCGATACGGAGCAACCGGCGGCATGAAGAAAGCAGGGAGTATGGGAACGATGGCTGTGTACCTGGAGATTGACGCAGATCGTGTCACTGCTGCTTTGCAGGACGCGGAGGAGAAATTGGACAGCGCCGAAAGTGAGATGGTGGTGGAGTTTTCTTCAGTACGCCGGGTCGATGCCGCGGTTCTTCAAGCTCTGGTGCGGCTCGCAACTGGAGCCGAAGCCAAAGGCGTGAAAATCCTGTTGCGCGGGGTCAACACCGATGTCTACAAAGCGCTCAAGCTGGTGGAACTGGCTTCGCGATTTTCCTTTGTGAATTGAGCGGACGCTCCGTTCGCGAGCAAGAATTTACCGATTGCCCTCCTGAAATCAGAAGCTATCTTCTGTTTGCCGGCTCCGATGCACCCCTGTACTGTGATGTGTCTCACAAATAGACAAGCCCCACCTCACAGACCCTTTTGTCTCTAGAAAACATAATGACTGCGAGGCACAGCGATCAGGCTGATGGTTAGTTCCGAGGCGCCGTTCCCGAGGAGCCATCGTCATTTACAGCCCAGAGCTGCCGTTGATCAGAGCTGCCTGTAGTCAGGCCATGCCGGAAGTTTGGATGCCGTAAACCCCGAGGCGATCAGGCGGCAAATCACCGCGGGAAGACTCCACCTCTGTTGCGTGCAGTAACTGAGTCGCGATCTTCCCAAACCCTTTGTGGCAGTTCCAACCGCACCTGAAAGTCGAGAGTCGCCACCCGTGGTCGAAGGTATCCAATCGCCCGCACAAGCGGCCTACTGGCTCATTCAAGGCCGGTTACTCTTTCTCGCTCTGTATCTGCTGGGCATTTCAAGTTTTGTCTACATCGTGGCCAGGCGGCTCAGGCCCCTGTTGCGCGCTGAACAAGATTTGCGTTTCGATCGTCCATTCACTCGCTTGGGGAGAGTGGGGAAGTATTGGCTGGGCCAATGGAGGCACCCTCGCTATCGGCTGGCGGGAACTCTCCACATACTGATCTTTGCCGGCTTTATCGTTTTGGCGACGCGCGCTTTTTCAGTGCTTCTGCTGGGCCTAGATGATGGCTTCGTAATGCCCGGCCTTTCCGGAAAGGCCGGGCACATTTACGGCATCATCGCTGATTATGCTTCTACGGTTGTTTTTTTCTGCATGGTCATAGCCGCCACCCGGCGATTGGCCTTCAGGCCGGCACGGTACGCGGTTCCAAAGAGATACGGAAAGGGTCACCCCGCTGATGCGATCTTCCTTCTAGCCCTGATCGCAATCCTCATGGCGGCTGACAGTCTGTTCGAAGGCAGCAAGGCCGCTGCTCTGGCACAACTGGGACAGGCGAACGAATTTCTGCCGTTTCTTTCGCTCCCATGGATGTTTCAGGCTGGCTTGGCTTCCGCGCAACTCTCCACCCTGCAGTCGCTGCATCTGGGGTCTTATCTGACACATGACGTGGCCTTTTTCTTTCTGCTTTGCTACCGGCCTTTTGGCATTCAGTTTCACGTCGAAACCTCTCTTTTCAGCATTTACTTCTCAAAGCTGGACCGAGAAATCCTGAAGCCGGTGAGATGGGGGATTTCTGACGCTCAATTGGAGAAACTGCCATACCTGGGAGTGAAGCGATTTGAAGATTTCACCTGGAAGCACATGCTCGATTTCTATTCCTGCGCGGATTGCGGGCGCTGTTCGGATAACTGTCCCGCAAATGCTGCGGGCAGGCCGTTGTCGCCGCGATTTCTCACCGTAAAAGCGCGCGACTATGCCTTCCGGCACTATGGAATGTTTGGCGGCACTAACAACGGCGGAGCCCTGATGGGCAACCTGTATTCGGAAGACGAGATCTGGTCATGCACTACCTGCGGGGCGTGTGAGCAGGAGTGCCCGCTGCTGGTGGAGTACATCGACAAAATCGTTGATCTGCGGCGCGGGCTGGTTGACGACGGGAAAGTCCCTCAATCCCTGCAGAAGCCGCTAAAGGCGCTGGAGAGTCGCGGCAATCCCTACGGCAAGCTGGAAAAGAAAAGAGCTGAGTGGATAACTGCGCGCGACTTTGCACAAGACTGCCCCGTAAAGGTGGTGAACGGAACTAACGCCGTCGAGACGCTCTATTTTGTGGACAGCATCACCGCCTACGATGATCGCATACAGGCGATCGGACGATCCACGGCGAGAATACTTAACCATCTGCAAGAGAATTTTGGGATTTTGGGAGCCGGCGAACGGGACAGCGGCCACGACGTCCGCCGTTTTGGAGAAGAGACGCTGTTCCAGGTATTGCGCGATCACAACACACAGGCAATTCAGGCAGCGGGCGTGCGGCGAATCGTTACCTCCGATCCCCATGCCTACAACGCTTTCCGCCATGACTACAAGGATTTACCGCCGGTGGAACATATCAGCCAGGTAATTGCGCGGGAAGTTAGGGCCGGAAAAATCAAGTTCGAGCCTGCAGCGAACGGCCACGTCTATACCTACCACGACCCTTGCTATCTGGGCCGACACAACCAGATCTATGACGATCCGCGAACTGTACTGGACGCCATTCCCGCATTGAAGCGGGTTGAGATGAAGCGTTCTCGCGACCGTTCCTTTTGTTGTGGCGGCGGGGGGCTGATGCTCTTCTACGAAGCCAAAGAAGAAGAGCGAATCGGTGTGAAACGGGTCAGGATGGCGGC
>DATGIO010000010.1:0-13220 GCA_035295685.1 Candidatus Angelobacter sp. | reverse complement strand
CAAGCGCAAAGCTGCGCACCCGTGCCACCAATTCGGTAAACGAGGGATCGCCAGAAACGTCGGTACGCAGGGCCAAAGTCTTGATGAAGAAGCCAATCAGATTTTCGAGCAAAACGTCGTCGCGGCCCGCCAGCACCGTGCCTACCGGAATATCCCCACCAGCTCCAAGCTTGCGCAACAGCAGGGCAAAGCTTGCGTGAAGCACCATAAAGAGGCTGGCTTTAGAGGTGCGCGCCAGCTTCAAAAGACCACGATGAATCTCGGAGTCGAAGTAAACCGGGACCACACCGCTTTCGTGCGTCGAGACACTTGGCCGCGCATGCTTCCCAGCAATGCTCAGCTCTTCGGGCATTCCGGCCAAAGCCTCCCGCCAAAATGACAACTGGTGTGACATCAGGCTCTCGGCATCGGTCTCCTCACCAAGCAGATCGCGCTGCCAGAGCGAGTAATCGGGATATTGAATCTCCAGGGCGCTCCATTGCGGAACCTTACCGGAGAGACGGGCGGCGTAGGCTTCCTCGACTTCACGAGCCAGAGGAATCAGCGACCAGGCATCACCAGCGATGTGGTGCAACAGCAACAACAAGATGTGGGACTCAGGCTTGATCTTGAAGAGCCAAGCTCGAAGTGGAATTTCATGCGCCAGGTCAATTGCGGTGCGGGCCGCTTCTTCAAGGCGTAGCCGCAGGACAGAGTCGGCTGAGCCTTGAACATCCTGAAGCAGCACTAGGGGCTGCGCCTCATCAACGGAAAGAATGCGCTGGAACGGAATACCCTGGCGTTCAGGAAAGATCGTGCGCAAGACTTCATGGCGCGCTACAACATCCGCAAGCGCCTGTTGCAACGCCTGCGTCTGCAATGAACCACGCAGCCGCAATGCCAAAGGAATGTTATAGGTTGCGCTTGGCCCTTCCATGCGATAGAGAAACCACAACCGCTGCTGCGCATACGAAAGCGGAATGTGCTCGGGACGAACTTGCCTTCTCAGTGGCTTGCGCACAGACGTTCCCTTGCCGGCCTGATTCAATCTTTCGGAAAGGTCGGCAACGACGGGTGACTCAAATAACGTGCGAATCGCAAGCTCCACTCCCAACACGGCGCGCACTTGGCTCACGAGGCGGGCAGCAATGAGTGAGTGGCCGCCGAGATCGAAGAAATTGTCATCTATGCTCACATGCTCCACGGAGAGCACATCGGCAAAGATGTTGCAGAGAATCTCTTCCTGGGCGGTGCGCGGCGGCCGATAACTCATATGCCGGGAGTCCGGCTCAGGCAGAGCGCGCCGGTCGAGCTTTCCATTGGCAGTAAGAGGCAGTGCCGCTAGTTCTACAAAGGCCGCCGGAACCATGTAGTCGGGCAAGCGCTGTGCCAGGTTGTGGCGAAGCTTCGCTACGTTAAAAACCGTTCCCTTTGCAGGGACAATGTAGGCCACAAGCTGTTTTTCGTCTTCCCGGCTTTCCCCGTGCACCTGGCATGCCAGCACGACTACCTGGCTCACCGACGGCTCAACGTTCAAGGCAGATTCGATTTCACCCAGCTCGATGCGGAAGCCACGTATCTTTACCTGTTGATCGGCGCGGCCGAGATACTCGATGGTTCCATCGGCGAGCCGACGACCCAGATCGCCGCTTCGGTACATTCTGCCGCCAGACGCAGTGTCGTGAGGATCGGCAACAAATCGTTCAGCCGTGAGCGCCGAACGGTTGCGATAGCCTCTCGCGACTCCAGCTCCGGCAACATACAACTCACCCATCACTCCTACGGGAACAGGCTCCAGATAGGAATCGAGCACATCAATGCGCAGATCAGGAATATGGCCGCCGACCAGGCTTGCGCTCGTTCCCACCTTTTCGGCCTCAACGCCGTAGTAGCTCACATGAACGGTGGTTTCGGTAATGCCGTACATGTTGACCAAGGCCGGCGCGCTCAGACCATGGCGATCATACCACTGCGGCAGCCGGCGAAAATCCAGGGCTTCGCCACCGAAGATGACGTGACGCAGCGAGAGCCTGTCTCCAAGGGCGGGATTTTCCGCATCGGCTTGTATTAGCTGATAGAAGGCCGATGGCGTCTGGTTGAGCACGGACACACGCTGGTTTACCAGCAGTTCAAGAAATTCAAGCGGCGAGCGAGCAATCTCTTTGGGAACGATCACCAGCCTTCCGCCATGAAGCAAAGCGCCCCAAAGCTCCCACACCGAGAAGTCAAAGGCATAGGAGTGAAACAGAGTCCATACATCGCGCTCATGAAAGGAGAACCAATGGCGCGTGGCTTCAAACAGCCGGACCACATTGCGGTGAGTGACGACGACACCTTTCGGAGCCCCGGTGGAACCGGAGGTATAGATCACATAGGCGGCATGATCGGGCGAGATCTGGGGAGCGGATGCAAAGGCCCACGTAGCTTGGTTCGGATTTCGTTCACCGTTTGGGTTGGCATGGGTATTTACCTCGGGAGCGGCATTTGCTTCGGGAGCATCTTTTACTTCGGGAGCATCTTTTACTTCGGGAGCATCAAGGCTGAGGATTTTAGCCGCACCTTGCATGCGCCCGCGCGAAGCCTCGGTGGTTACAACTACGACCGGAGCGGCATCCGCGAGCATGAAGGCCAGCCGCGTTTCAGGATAGTCGGGGTCGAGCGGCAGATAGGCTGCACCGGCCTTCAACACCGCAATCAGCGCCACAACCATTTCAACAGAGCGTTCGAGCGCCACTCCGACAAGCGATTCCGGACTCGTACCAAGCCTGCGCAAGCGCTGTGCCAACAGATCGGTACGCCGATTCAGGTCGGCATAGCTTATCGATTGCGCTCCGAGAGTAAGGGCGATGGCTTCGGGAGTGCGACGCGCTTGAGCGACGAACAGATCAACTAGCGTCTCCACCCGTGCAGTAAGCGGCACCGTGCAATTCAAACCGTCTAATAGGATCTGTTTCTCTTCGTTATCGAGAATGCTTAAGCGATGAAGCCTAGCCTTTGGGAGTGCCACCGCCGCCCGCAAGAGACGCTCAAAGCGGACTCCGATCATTTCCGTGGTGGAGCGGCTGAACAGATCGAGGCTAAACTCCAAATCACCCTCGATGCCGACAGGCTCGCCGTTCGTCCCATGTCTTTCATCAAGCCGAATCGTGAGATCGAACTTGGCGACCGTATTTTGAAGCAGCTCTTCTTCAATCTCGAGACCGGGAAGCTGAAGAGCTACTTTGGGCGTATTTTGCAGGACCAGCATTACCTGAAAAAGAGGATGCCGGGCAAGCGAACGCACCGGTTGAAGGGCCTCAACGAGCCGCTCAAAAGGCAGATCCTGATGCTCGTAGGCTTCGAGAGCAAATTTACGCACTCGACTCAAGAGATCAAGGAACGTAGGATTGCCCGAAACATCGGCCCGCAGAACCAACGTGTTGATGAAAAAACCAACCTGATCTTCGAGCGCATCTTCCCTGCGACCGGCAATCACCGTGCCTATCGGGATATCCTCACCGGCGCCGAGCCGCGAGAGCAGAACCGCCAAGGCGGCTTGCAGCACCATGAAGAGGCTTGCATCATTTTCCTGCGCAAGCCGCAACAACGAGCGATGCAGGTCGGCTTCCACGCGCAGCGGCAGCATCTCGCCACGATAGCTGGCCACTGCAGGACGGGGCCGATCGGCGGGTAAATCCACTTCCTCCGGCGCTCCCGCCAGGGCATTGCGCCAGAATTTCATCTGCAGCGCGGCAAGGCTTTGCGGATCGTCTTCTGCTCCCAGAAGGCTTCTCTGCCAGAGCGTGTAGTCTGCGTATTGGACGGGCAGTTCAGGGAAAGCCGGTTGTGCGCCCTGACTTCTTGCCAGGTAAGCTCGCTCAAGATCACGAGCCAGGGGGACGAGCGACCAGCCATCTCCGGCAATATGGTGCAAGAGGAAAAGAAGCACATGAGAGTCCGCCGCCAACTGAAATAGCCAGACACGCAAAGGCAGATCACGGTCGAGACTCATGCGAGTTGCCGCCGCAGCCTCCAGGCGCTCATGAAGCTGCGATTCCTCAATCGCTTCGAAGACAAAGAGAGGCTTTGCCTCTTCGGGAGCCAGGACTCGCTGAAAGGGCACTCCTTCACGCTCGGGAAAAATCGTGCGTAGAGCTTCATGACGGGCCGCGACATCCGCAAACGCTCGGTTCAACACCTCTCTATCGAGTGATCCACGGAGCCGTAGCGCCATCGGAATGTTGTAAGTGGCGCTTGGCCCTTCCATTCGATAGAGAAACCACAACCGCTGCTGTGCGTAAGAGAGCGGAACGACCTCTGGCCGTGGCTGCCGCCGCAGAGGCATTCTCGCGCTACCTGCGTCCTCAAGGCGATGCACCAGTTCGGCAACCGTAGGAGACTCAAACAAAGCCTGAAGAGATAGCTCGATGCCCATTGTGGAGCGGACACGACTGACCAAGCGGGTGGCAAGCAGCGAATGCCCGCCAAGGGCGAAAAAGTTATCGTCGATGCCCACGTGCTCTACCGAGAGCACTTCGGAAAAAATGCTGCAAAGTTTCTGCTCCAGCGGCGAGCGAGGAGTGCGGCCGGCGCTTCCCTGAGTCATGTCTGGAGCGGGAAGGGCTTTCCGGTTGACCTTTCCATTGGGCGTGAGCGGAAAGGCATCCAGAACGACGAACGCCGCTGGCACCATGTAATCCGGCAGTTTTTCCGCCAAGGTGAGACTCAGTGCAACAGGATCTAGATTTGTAGCGGGATCTTGAGCTGTACTAGAAGAGCCGATGACATAGGCAACCAGCTGCTTCTGGCCGGGAATGTCTTCACGAACAATTACGACCGCTTGAGAGATTTCTGGGAGTAGAGCCAGCGCAGCTTCGATTTCCCCAAGCTCCACGCGATAGCCACGAACTTTCACCTGCTGATCGGCGCGTCCGAGGAACTCCAAAACCCCATCAGGCCGCCAGCGCGCTAAATCACCGGTGCGATACATGCGCGATCCGGAAGGACCAAATGGATCGGGCAGGAAGCGTTCTGCCGTAAGTCCGGGTTGATTTAAATACCCCCGCGACAATCCTGCTCCAGAGGTAAATAGTTCTCCACTCGATCCCATGGGAAGCAGTTCAAGATTGGCGTCGAGCACATAGACGCGGGTTTGATTGATTGGAGAACCAATCGGCACGCCAGAGCTCAAATCTGCGTTGGGCGGCACAGGGTAGCATGCGGTAAACGTGGTATTTTCAGTTGGGCCGTATCCATTGATCAAACGGCAACCGGGGGCAATTTGAAGCAGCCGTTCGACATGGCCTGCAGAGAGTACATCTCCGCCAGCCAAAAGTTGGCGCACATTTTTGAGGGCGTCCGGAGCACTGTCTACCACTTCATGAAACAGACCGGCAGTCAGCCACAAAGTATTGACCTGCTGCACCGCAAGCAGTTCGGCAATCTGCTGCACGGAAAGCCTTCCAGGTGGAGCAACGATCAGCGTCCCACCGTTTAGAAGCGCACCCCATATTTCAAAGGTAGCGGCGTCGAAGCTCAAGGAGGCAAGCTGCAGCAAGCGGCACGCGGAGTCGAGGGCTACATAGTTCGGATTCGATACCAGCCGGACGACACCCTCATGAGTTGCGATTGTCCCTTTAGGTTTGCCGGTTGAGCCGGAGGTATAGATCACGTAGGCAGAACTCAGCGCAGATGCGGATGAGACGGGATTCGCATCGGGCCTCCGCTCCATCTCTTCACGCTCGGAATCGAGTTCGATAAGTTGAATCCAACTGACGGGAAGACGATCTCTCAGCGCGCTATGAGTCACCAGCACCGGGGCGGCACTGTCTTCAAGCATGAAACCAAGACGATCCAGAGGGTAGCTAGGATCCAACGGCAGATAGGCTCCGCCAGTCTTGAGGATTCCAAGAATCGCAACAATCATCTCTATCGAGCGATCAAGACAGACGGCTACAAGCCCTCCCGGCCCCACACCATAGCCAAGCAGATGATGAGCCAGGCGATTGGCGCGCCTGTTCAACTCTGCATAGGTCAACCGTTCCTTGGCCAAGCTCTCCTGCCCGAATACAACGGCCACGGCATTGGGATCACGAGCCACCTGAGCCTCGAAGCTCGCAGTGATCGTGTGGAAAGGCAAAGACATCGCGGGCGGATTCAGCCCTTGGATCAGCGCCCGACGTTCGTCTTCTGACAAGACCTCAAACTGGAGCAACGAACGATCAGCTGATTCTTTGGACTCCAGTACCCATTCGACGAGGCGGACGAATCGAGCCAAGATCTTTTCGGCTGTTGGGCGATCGAAAAGATCGAGGCTGTATTCCAGATCTCCTTCCAGCCCAAGCTCTTGGCCGCGTTCACCACGCACTTCATACAAACGTAGAGTGAGATCAAAATTGGCGAACGCGCTGGTCAGAAGTTCCTGGGTGACCGCCAATCCAGGCAGGTTCAGATTGGCCTCCGGCGCATTTTGGAGAACCAGCATGACCTGAAATAAAGGATGACGCGAGCGCAGCCGCTCCGGCTGCAGAGACTCCACCAGATGATCAAAGGGCAAATCCTGATGGGCATAGGCTGCTAACGCGAAGGCTTGCACGCGATTCACAAGCTCACGAAATGAAGGAGCACCGGAAAGGTCCGCGCGCATGACGAGCGTGTTCAGGAAGAATCCGACGAGGCCTTCAAGGGCAGGCTCATCGCGACCCGCAATCACGGTGCCAATTGGAATATCTTCCCCAGCCCCAAGCCGGCACAATAATGCCGCCAATGCAGCCTGTAGCACCATGAAGAGACTTGCACCTTGCTCCTGGGCGAATGCCAGCAACTTGCGATGGAGCGACGCATCGAGACGCACCGGCAACATGGAGCCACGATAGCTAGGCAAGGCCGGACGACGCCGGTCGACGGGCAGGTTCAATTCTTCTGGCACACCCGCAAGAGCGGTGTGCCAGAATTCTGTTTGTCGGGAGATCAGATCGGCGGCATTGGCACCATCGCCAAGAATTCTTCGCTGCCAGAGGGTATAGTCCGCATACTGCAACGGCAACGCTGCAAATGATGGAACAGATCCGGCGCGACGGGCGATGTAGGCAACCTGGAGATCTTGCGCCAACGGGCCGAGCGACCAACCATCACCGGCAATGTGATGCAACAATAGAAAAAGAACGTGAGAATGAGGAGAAATTCGAAAGAGCCAAGCCTTGAGCGGTATTTCCCGATCCAAGTGGAAGGCCGTGGCAGAGACAGCCGCAATGCGTGCTTCCAGAACCGATTTCTCTTTACCGAGCGTCCCGCTATTTAGATTTCCACGAACTGCGCCTGCACGATTCGGTTGTCTGTCGTCTCTTTCCAGGGCTTCTTTTTCCAAATCGCCTATCTTCAGGCCTTCAATTTTCAGGGCTTCTATTTTTAGGTCTTCAATCGCTAGTGTGAAGCGTACATCGTCCTCGCGCAAAATCTGTTGATAAGGGACATCCTGATGTTCAGGAAAAATAGTCCGCAAAGATTCGTGGCGCGTGATTAAATCTCTCAGCGCCTTCTCGAGTGCGGTCGCATCCAACTCTCCATCCAGACGAAGCGCTAGCGGGATGTTATAGATTGGGCTCGAGCCTTCCATCTTCCACAGGAACCACAGACGCTGTTGTGCATGAGAAAGCGGAATGCGTTCGGGGCGCTCCTGCCGCACTAGAAGCGGACGAACATTCTCAGGCCGGCGATTGGCTTCCTTAGCTTCGCCCTTGCGCGCTAGAAGACGGCTTATCTCATCGCGATGAGTCTTGAGTTGAGCACGAAGCTCGTCGTTGAGCGTTCCCGAAGGCGCGCTAATTCGCAGGTGGCCTTCTTCCAGCCAAAGACGGGCGCCGAGATCGCGGAGGCGTGCGAGTAACTCAGCGCAACTCATATTTCCTCTTCCTCAAATTCAAGGTTGTCGTGAGATTCAGTTGCGGAGTGCCCATTCTTAAGATTGGAGACGAGCTGCGAGGCCAGTATGGAGTTACTCAAGGCGCGCGCGGTTCTGGCGGAAAATACATCCCTCACGGAGATGTCCACACCCAGCAAAGCGCGTACCCGTCCGACGACGCGCATCGCCGTTAGAGAGTGCCCACCAAGGACAAAAAAATCGTCCTCAACTCCCACTCGTTCCAAAGAGAGCAGTTCGCTGAAGATCGAACAAATGGCTTTCTCCTCCTCGGTCTCCGGAGCCACGTAGGCGTCGCCCTCCCATTCGGGCGCGGGCAATGATCGCCTGTCCAGCTTGCCGTTGGGAGTAAGAGGAAGAACATCGAGCAGTACAAATGCAGCAGGCAACATATAGTCAGGAAGTTTTTCACGAAGGCTACGCCGCAACACTTCGATATCGAGCGCGGCGGTATCGGCCGGGACAAGATAGGCAACAAGTTGTGTGCCGGAATCGTCACGTTGGGCCACTACCGCAGCCTGCGCGATACCGGGCTGCTCCCGCAGCACCGCTTCTATCTCACCTAGTTCAATTCGAAAACCACGAATCTTTACCTGCTGGTCGGCACGGCCAACAAATTCCACCACACCCACGTTGTTCCAACGGGCGAGGTCACCTGTGCGATACATTCGCGTTCCAGGAGAACCGTAGGGATCGGCAACAAAGCTTTCCGCAGTTCGGGCGCGGCGATTCCAGTACCCCAGCGCCAAGCCCGCACCAGACACGAACAATTCACCCGTGACACCCGGCGGCGCAAGATCGAGCCATTGATCGAGCACATAGCAGCGGCTGTTGGAAATTGAATTTCCAATGGGAACGGTCGTTGCACCGATCTCCACGTTGTTAACGGCTTGCCAACTACTAAAAGTTGTATTTTCTGTAGGGCCATACACGTGCAACAGGCGCAAAGGCCGGCGAGCTGCCAGCACGCAACGCACGAAGGAGGGATCGATCGTTTCACCTCCAAACAGTAGATCGCGGACACCTGCAAACGCATCGGGATTCTCCGAAACGATTTGCTGGAAGAGAGCGGTGGTGAGAAACAGAGAATCGACGCGGAACTCTCTTAGCGCAGTGGAAAAACGGCTTGAGGAGAGCATGGTTTCTCGGGAGAGAATCACGAGAGCACCGCCATTCAACAAAGCACCCCAAATCTCGAAGGTAGCGGCGTCAAATGATGTATTGGAGGCGTGGGTGATGCGATCCCCAGGACCGAGCTCAATGTAATTTGTGTTGCGCACCAAACGGACAACCGCCGATTGCGGAATGGCAATGCCCTTGGGCTGCCCGGTTGAACCGGAGGTATATATGACATACGCCAAATCGCTGGGGTGGCGCGCTGGGACCGGATCGCTGCAAGCTGCGACAGTCTCCGGCAGCAGTTCGTCCATCGACAATATGCGGCCTGAGTATCGCGGAAACGTCGTGGGATCAGAGGAATCATCCTCTTTGAAGGAAGCATGCTCTTTAATGATGAGCAATTGCGCGCCGCTATCGGAGAGCATGAAATCAACCCGCTCGACTGGATAGGCGATATCCAAAGGCATGTAGGCAGCCCCGGCCTTGAGTATCGCCAGCACGGCAACGATGAACTCAGGCCCTCGTTCTAGACGCAGAGCCACAAGATCTCCCCGGCAAACGCCAAGGGAGCAAAGTTGATGAGCGGCCCTGGTAGCGGCAACATCGAGTTCCGCATAGGAAATCTTTCTTTCGTCTTCACCAAAAATGATGGCGGTGGCTTCAGGAGCCTGCGCCACCTGAGCTTCAAACAGCTCAACCAACGACGACGAATTCTGGGGAAGCGGCTCCTTCGAAGGATGGGACTCGATGGGGTGGAGCAGCTCGTTCAGTGACTGAGCCTCGTCCTCGAGCAGAATCCGGAGTTTGGATACCGGAATTGCCGGGTCGGACGCGGCTTCCAATAGGCGCATGAGGCGAGCCATCAAAGATGCAGCAGATTCAGGGGCCAGACGGCGCTCATCGTAGTCGAGCTGCAGATGCAAACAACGCCCAGGAGCTACGGTCAATACCACGGGATAGTGGGCGGTCTCCTGGGTTTCTACGTTATTGATGTGCACGCCGGGAAGAAGACCGCTCAGGGCATCGCGGTCCAAAGGATAGTTTTCAAAAACCACAAGCGTGTCGAAGAGTTCGACAGTACCCGTTTCTTTCTGTATCTCTGCCTGTATTTCGGCCAGGCCTACATATTGAATGTTGAGGAGCCGAGCCTGACTTTGCTGCAGTCTGGCCAGCATGTCGCGGAGGGGCTCTTCGGGACGCAGACGCACTCGCAATGGCAAGGTATTGATGAAAAGACCGACCATCCGCTCCACGCCCGGAAGATCGGCTGGGCGGCCAGCGACCGTAGCTCCGAAAACCACATCGGCTTTTCCAGTGAGCCGAGCGGTCAGCACCGCCCACAGCCCTTGCAGCACGGTATTGAGGGTTACGCCTTGCTCGCGCGCCAGGATCTGGAGCCTTTCGGTCAAATCTTCCGGCACATCGTGGCGCACGTCTTTTTTTGAATGTTTTGGCTTCGAATGTTCCGATGGGACTTGAAGATGGGCGTCTACGGCGACAAGGCGCGTGGCGTCTTCTACTCCAGTGAGGTATTCCTTCCAGATTCCCAGGGCCTCCTTGCGATCCTGAAACGACAACCACTTCAGGTAATCCGAGTAAGGACGAACGCGCGGCAATTGGGCAGCATCTTGCCCGTCGCGATAAAGCGTGAGCAGTTCGGCCAAGAGAACCGGCATGGACCATCCGTCCATCAACAAGTGGTGGTTGGTAAAGACCAAGCGGCTGCGATGGGGGCCGAGCGCAATCCAAGTAAAACGCAGCAAAGGACCCGACGAAAATTCGAATCGCTGTTCACGGTCCGAGGCAAGCAGTTCTTGGCAGCGCAGGCGCTGCGTCTCACTATCAAGGCCGGTAAGATCGACCCGGCTCCAAGGCAGATTCGCCTCGCGAGGGACAACTTGAACCGGGTCTTTGAGGCCCTGATGCAAAAGCGAAACTCGCAGGTTTGGATGGCGATGCAGAAGAACTTCCGCAGCAGACCTCATGCGGGCCGCATCCATCTCGCCCACAAATTCCATGCTCAATTGCACTGTATAGGCATGGGAAGCATCGCGCTCATAGAGGCCATGAAACAACATGCCTTCCTGCAGAGAAGAGAGAGGAAGAACATCTTCAAGATCAGGGCAAGCTCTTTCGAGGTCTTCTACCTGCTCGATCGTCAACGCGACCAGCGGAAAATCTGAAGGAGTGTTCCCGCCTACTCCTGGCTGGGCACAATAACGGGCTAGAGCTTCCAGAGTAGCGCACCAGCCATCGGCTAATGCTTGTGCATCCGCTTCGGTTAAGTGACGCTTCGCCCAATCCCAGCTTGCGTGAAGAGATGGGCCGTGGGATTCATCAGCTTCAACCGATCCATTCGGGCGATGCGGGCCATTCGATCCATTCAATCCGCTCGATCCATTGAATCCGCTCGATCCATCTAACGTAAGCGCATTGATTTCCAACAAGTGCGCTATCGGCATCTGGCCATCCGCGGAGCCCCCCAGCCCTTCTCCATCGCCCACGATGGACCAATCGGTCCTCTCCCGAGTTGCGGCAAACCTTCCGAGGTAGTTGAATCCCACTTGCGGCGTCGGCAGAGCCGCAAGGCGCGGCCCAACTTCGCGATGAAGATATCGCAACAATCCGTATCCGAGACCTTTGCCAGGAACGGCTCGCAATTGCTCTTTGACTTGTTTCAGCGCGCGCCCCAGGGAAGGTCCGCCGGCAAAAGCATCTTCTATATCTACGGAACCAAGACTGAGAGATACCGGAAACAAGCTGGTGAACCAGCCAACGGTGCGCGAGAGATCGAAGCTGCTATTCGTGCCATTCAAGGACTCGCGCCCGTGGCCTTCAAGATCGACCGAGAGTGATGCTGTACCGGCATTCCTCTTGTTATGCCAACGAGCTACCGACAGCGCGAGCGCGGTAAGCAACACATCATTGATATTGGCGTGAAACGCAGAGGGGACTGAGGTTAGCAACGCCTGGGTGGTGGAGGGCGGCAAAGCAACCTTCAACTGACCTGTAGTTGAGACCGTGTCTTTTTGAGAGTCGAGCACTATGCCAGGAAGCAGCGATCCACGGCTTGCGAGCATGGCAGCCCAGACGGACTCTTCGGCTTCAATGGCGGCAGTGGCCGCGTTGGCCGAAAGGTACGAAGCCCACGCCCGGAATGAAGTCTGGACCGGTTCAAGCGCCGGCCGGGCGCCACGCTGGATTGCTTGCCACGCCGACGCCAGATCGGGAATCAGGATGCGCCACGATACGCCATCCACGGCGAGGTGATGAATCACCCACAGCAAACGGGCTTCGCCCGGGAGCCAGACCATTTGCATCATCACGCCGCGCTGAGGGTCAAGCCGGCCTTCGGCTGCGCGCTGGATTCGATGCAGAGTTTCAAGGGACGTCTTCGCATCTGCCCCAGGCGAATCCACCTTGAGGAAGCAAGATTCGGCTGAGACCGCTCCCCGCTCTCGAACTTGCAGGCGATAGCCTCGCTCGTCCCGGTCGAGTTTCAGCCGAAGGACATCATGGGTATCGAGCACGGCTTGAAGAGCGGCGACCAGATCTGCTTTCTGCGCTTTGACAGGAACATGCAGTAGAACCGATTGGGTAAAGCGATCTATCGGTCCATACGACTCAAACAAGGAATGCATGATGGGCGTAGGAACAACCACTCCCACGCCATCGGCTGCTTCGTTAACCATCGACGGGCCTTCTACGGTTTCTACAACTTTTGCGACGGCAGCCAACGCCTCGACTGTAGGCTGCTGGAAAACATCACGCGGAGTGAGTAGAAGCCCCATTGCCCGCGCCCGGCTTACAAGCTGCATGGTCAGAATGCTGTCGCCACCGAGGTGGAAAAAGTTGTCATCTAAGCCGGCCTGCCCGATAGAAAGAACCTCGGAAAAGAGCTTGGCAATACCTGTCTGGGTATCGGTAAGGGGAGGGCGATGGATTTTTGTCTGCCGATTGGGTGCGGGCAGGGCTTGGATATCCAACTTACCGGCTGGAGTCAGAGGAAGCTCATCCAAGACAACAAAAGCTGCAGGCACCATGTGCTCCGGCAAGCTGTCCTTCAATTTTTGCCGTACAGTGCTTGGATCGGGCCGCACGCCATTCTCCGGCGTAAGATAAGCCACCAACTGCTTTCCACCCGGCCCGTCTTCACGGGCGATAACCGCGACTTGACCCACTTCCGCAATCGCCTGCAGCGCCGCTTCGATTTCCGCGGGCTCTA
>DATGIO010000009.1:0-22467 GCA_035295685.1 Candidatus Angelobacter sp. | reverse complement strand
CGCGCCCTTTCCGATCCTCGTCTGCTGAGTGGTATCGGCAACGCTTACTCCGATGAGATTCTGCACCAGGCGCAGCTCTCGCCGGTGGCCTTGACCCAGCGCCTCTCTGAAGAGCAGATCGCGCGCCTTTTTGAATCGGTCCGCCACTCGCTCACCCACTGGACGGACCTGCTGCGCCGCGAGGCCGGCGAGAAATTTCCGGAGCGCGTTACCGCCTTTCGTGAAGAGATGGCCGTCCACGGCAAATACGGTAAGCCTTGCCCCCGCTGCGGAGAGAAGGTCCAGCGCATCCGCTACGCTGCCAACGAGACGAACTATTGCCCCCATTGCCAGACAGGCGGCAAGCTCCTGGCCGACCGTGCCTTGAGCCGCCTCCTGCGCGAAGACTGGCCGCGTACCCCGGAAGAACTCGAAGATCTCAAAGAACTGAAAAAGAACTAAACAAGTTGGTAAGAGCAATGAGAGGGCGAGGGTGCCCCATCCTTTGCGGAGAGCGCGCTTTTGTTTTTTGCGCTCAGGAGCAAAGGGTGGGCTTCGATTACGTCCATCGGCCGCTTCACGGGTGAAACCGTTAGGACCAAATTGGTAGTAAGAGGATCGAGTACCGGAGGTGCGACATAGTTTCTTTTCAATTTATATGTCGCGGACCTATTCGAAATCTATATACTTTGGTCCAACCAGAATATCTGCTCTGCCGTGGAAGAGCATGGCTTTAGCCATGCGATAGCGATGCTCGGAATCTATCGGCTTTAGCCGCTGTGCACACTCTTTATCGGCAATTTACTAAACCTGCTACGCGCCCGCCGCCTGCTCTGCTTGGTCCTGGAGATCGCGCAGCAAACGCTCGAAGGCCTGCTTGTAAGAGTTGTGGTCCTGCTGCCAGTGGCTGAAGTCGGGGATGAAATATCCTCGGATTACCTTGGCTGAATCGAGGCCAATATCTTCGTCAAAACACTCCCATTTCTGAATAATTTCGTAGTCAACCAAACGGATGGGAAACAGCACATCACGCTTTTCCGCCTCTTCGCGTTTACGGGCTTTTGAGATTTCTGTCTTCACCCAGTTGCTGCTCATACTCGCCGGAGAAAGAATCAGCAGCACACGATATTGGAACTGGATGGCTCGATCGATCTGTTCATGGATCTTCTTTCCCCCCTTCATATCATGCGGGGCAAACCAGCAGCGCACTCCCTTGGCCTGTAGATCGGCATAGAGACGCTCAGCGAACTCCTGGTCCTTGGTCGAGTAGCTGATAAAGCAGGAATGGTACTCAAAAGAGGGCCCGGCCAGCGAGCGCATGTATTCGATGAAATTGTCGGGGACGCCAGCGCCGCGCAGAAAGATCTCGGGGATCTTCCCTTGAGAGCGATAAACGGTGTCGGTCCCAACGCTGGATGGGCTCCAATGGTGAATGTTTTCGAGGCCCTTTACCTGGCTCAGGTCCAGATTCGCAAATATTGTTCCACCTACATTGACACCCTTGACATCTGCCCCACGGAGGTTTGCCCCGTTGAGATTCGTCCAACTGAGGTCCGCCGCATTGAGGTTGGCCCCATTGAGGTTCGCCTCGCAGAGGTCCGCAAAGAAGAGATCTGCCCCGCTAAGGTTCGCCCTGCTGAGCTTCACCCCCCTGAGGTCCGCCTTGCTCAAGTCCGTCCCATTGAGATTAACCCCGCTAAGGTTTGTCCCGCTGAGCTCTGCCTCGGCAAGGTCAGGACGGATGTCTGGATGGTCTGTGCGCCACTGATTCCAGGTTTCGACGCCCTGCTTTAGGATTTCTAGATGTTTGGGATTGGCCAAAGGCCCTTCTTTCTTGGCTGGTGGCCACAGTTGGGGTAGTGCAACTCGAATGCGAAGGGCCAGAGTAGCGAAGGGGGCCGAAGGGGTCAAGAGGAAATAAGGTTATGATAATTGACATGATCAAACCTAAAAAGAGTGCGGCTGTTGTGCGATGGCCTTGTCATCCCTCAAACATCTGATCTGGGACGATATCGTGATCCATCGCGCCACCTAACTCGCTAAGCATAGTAATTGCTTCCCGCGATAGATAAATGCCAGGTCCACCCTCATGCTCTCGATACTGGGTTACGATCTCTAAAACTACATCAATGTCTGTCCCCGTGCGTTCTTTCAGGCATGGCACCAAAGGCGCGCACCTTTTCAATAACTCGATGATTCCTCGATCTTCGTCGCCGCGCTCAAGATCGGCCATCTGGGTTTCCAAGGCCCACCAAGTATCGCCGAGAGTTCGCCTCCTTATGCTGGGAGGCCGAATTGTAGTTCCATCAATCTTGGCATCATTGTGAATGGCCCGAATAGTTGCTTCATCACTCACAACTCTGAGATAGGCTTGGACTCGCATGAGACATGTTAACCCTTTCCTTGTACCCCTTCCTTCGATGTAAGCTTATCGTGACCCAAATCTTCAGGCACTACCAAGGACAACATGAAACAGGTCGTCGTCTTCTTTCTCTTGATCCTATGCTGCTCTCTTTCCTTCAGCGTGAACTATCGCTCGGACATTTCTCAAGATAAGGCCAAAACGGCGGACAAGCAGACCGGCAAGCAAGCAACAGGCAGCGCCCAGCCGAAACAGGCAACGACCGCGCAGTTAAGCGCAGAGCAAATCGCGGCGTTACGTAACGACATTGAAAGGATGAAGGTTTTGGTGCGGCAGATGGAGACCAATCTCACCTTTGTGGACGCGCGGCAATCGCCGTTGCGACACCAGTTTGAGCTGGAGATCGATATGTGGAAGACCCTGGTCCATCAAATGGAGCGCGAATTGCCGCCCACCCCGGCGGAATGAAAGGATGGATGGTTGGAGGAGAGGGGGGCACCACTCCTCCGCCCCACACAGCCCTATTTCGTGCCCAGCACCATGCGATTCCCGTCCGGATCCAGAAAAACTGAAGTCGTGCCGTAGTGCTGCTTAGTAGGAGGCATGGCGAACTGAACTCCCTTGGCCATGAGTTCTTTGGCGGTGCCTTCTACGTCGTCTGTCCAGAGGGCGATGTTGAGCATTCCACCCGGCTTCATCTCGCCAAAGCGGAACAGGACAACCCGCGTATCCGCTCCGGGGATGCCCAGCTCCAGCCACCGCTGTTCTTCGTTGAAGGGTTGGTCGGTTAAGAGACGAAATCCAAGCACTTCTGTATAAAAGGCCAGCGCCCGTTCCTGATCGCTGACAGGGATGCTTACAAACTTTACGCCACGAATCATGCCCGTATTGTGCGCTGGTATTTTCCGGTTGGCAATCGATCTATGGTGGTAAATACTATAGTGTTTATGAATCATGTTGCCGTGGACGATTACGTCTTCGACGTCCTGATGCCCGACCTGGTGGGGCACGATCACTCACCAGCTGCCTTTGTAGTGTATCTGCAGATTTGGACGGAGCTATTCCGTAAGGAGGAGCGGCGCATAGAAATGAGCTTGCAAGCCCTTTCTGCAAGGACCGGTCTGTCGAAATCGGCGGTTCAAAATGGCCTGCGCATCTTGCGAAGAAGGGGCCTGATCAAGGTCATGAAGAGAAAGGCGACCTCGATTCCGCAGTATGAGCTTGTTCGCCATTGGCTGCAAAGAAGGGTAAAAAAATACCCGCCCCCAAGGAGATAGCAGGTCGAAAACAATGGAAACGTTTTTGGCAACAAAGGACGTTTCGGTTACCGGTGCCGGGGTTAGGTGTCTCGGTTACAAGTGGCAGTCTGAAGATCGGTCCTTTAGGACCCAGTCAAGGCCTTACAGCAGCGCCGTCTCGTGCAATAGCTCGCCCTTCACAAAGCGGTCGTAGAAAAGCCCTTCGGCTTCGGTAAGCTCGGTCTTTCCTCGCAGGATCAGGTCACTGAGCACTTTTCCGGTGGCCGGTGCGTGCATCACGCCGTGTCCGCTGAAGCCGTTGGCCACAAAGAAGCCGGGCAGCGAGGGCACGGGGCCAAGCACGGCATGGTGGTCCGGGGTCATCTCGTAGAGCCCCGCCCAGGCGCGCTTGGGATTCACCGCCAGATTCTCAAAAACGGGAACGCGGTCGGCGGCGAAGGTAAGCACCTTTTCAACAAAGGCATTCTCGAAGTTCGTGTTGTAACTGCCTGGCTTCTCCGCCGGATCGTTCCAGGCCATCAGGAAGCCCCGGCCCTCGGGGCGAAAGTGAAATCCGGTGGACATATCCACCACCATCGGTGAGGAGTGCGGAAACTGGTCGAAAGGTTCCGAGGGCACCAACATGCGCCGCATTGGCTCAACCGGAAGCTCGACATCCGCGAATTGGGCGATCTGTGAGGCCCATGCTCCCGCCGCATTCACCACCGTGCGGGTGCCGATGGGGCCTCGACTGGTGTCCACCCCGGAGACGCCGCGCGCATCCTTGTGAACCGCGATGACTTCGGCGTTCTTCCATAGCTGTGCGCCCTGCTCGGTGGCCCGCGCCATGAATCCGTTCATGGCGCTGTAGGGATCGACAAACCCATCGGTCGAGCAATAGCTTCCGCCAATCACGTCGTCGGTGCGCAACTGCGGAAGCATGGCAGCAATCTCGGCGGTCTCCACTAATCGGACAGTCTTCAACCCCAGCGCCACCTGTTTCTTGAAATTGGTTTGCAAATAGTTGAGGTGGGCCTGCTGGGTGGCGAGGAACAGGTAGCCCTGCGCCCGGTAACCGCAAGGGTAGCCGAGAACTTCTTCAAACGACTCGTAAAAGGGAATCGAGTAAAGCGACATGCGGATGTTGGCTGGGGTGGAGAACTGGGCGCGCACTCCGCCCATACTCTTGCCGGTGGAGCCTTTGCCCTGGAAGCTTTCCCGTTCCACTACCAGCACATCTTTACAACCGCACGCGGTGAGATGGTACGCAATGCTCGACCCGACAATTCCGCCGCCAATGATTACGACCTCCGCTGTTTGCATGCGCAACAGTATAGCTTGCAGCCCTGGCCCGCGAAATTGAGGCGCTATCTTCAAGTTTCCGCGCGGTTTCGCCCTGATTCGGCGCGGAAGTCTTCGGCCATTGGGGCATACATTTAAATTACTTAAGTTTTGAGAAGCGGTGCAATTCAATTGCCTAGTCTGAAGGAGTGGCTTCTAATAGTGATCAAGAATCAATGAGCCCCCAAAGGGAGCTCAAGGGGTCATGATGTCCAAGCTGAGTGTCGAAAAGATTCAGGATGAAGTTCGACGCTTCTGGGCGGCTCTGTGTGCGAAAGATCTTGTAGCAATGCGCCGTTTCTATGCCGCCGGGGCCATGGTTTTCAATTCTTCCAGCAGCAGGCACGAGCTTGGGCCGCTAAGTGTGGCTCGCCGCCAGCGGGAATACTTTCAGCGTAATACAAAGATGCGGGTCGACCTGGGCGACATTCATGTCATGCTCCTTGGAGAGCATGGCGAGTCGGCAGTCGCCAGTTATACGCTTCACTTTCACGCTACAGACGTTTCTACAATGGCCGGTGCAGTGATGGAGGATCTTCATGAGTGCCGGGCCTCCCACGTATTTGCCTACGGGCCCGATGGACACCTCTACATCATGCACGAGCACGTGTCTCTTCCGGTCAAGAGCGCGGCAGGCGTCTCTACGGGCACGCACACGGCGTTTGCCGCCCGCTGAGTCTCAGCCGGTTTTCTGCTTCAACCGATTTGCCGAACCCTATTTCGGCTTGATGCTCTCCCACTGCGTCTGTAGTTGACGGAGGCGCGCCAGGGCTTGTTCCACAGCCTCGGTTGCCTGGGCCGTGGGCGCGGCATCGGCGCTATCCACAACGATCGCCAGTTGCAGTAGCACTCCATTCACCCCCAGGAATGTCGAGTCTCCCGGCGTCTCGTCTTCGGCTGCGGCCGCCCTGCGTCTGCGGGAAGCCCCAGTTAGCTCCTCCAACTTCTTGGCTACATCCTGGCGCACGTGGCTATCGAGCACCTCGCGAATGTCGGCTAGGGTCTTGTCGATCTGCCAGAGCGCGTCGGTGATCTTCATCTGCAAGGCAAATTGTTTTTGGAGATCGTCGCTGGAGGCCTGCAGCCGCGGGTCCATCTTGACCTCTACCTTTTGCCGCACGGTCGTTCCAGCGGCGGTCAGCCGGATTTCGTAGCTTCCGGGCAGCACTTGCGGGCCCTGTGGATCGGTGGGTGTGTTCTGTCCAAACGCCGTCGCCATGCTGTATCCGGGTGAGCGTAGCTCCGGCAGCGCCAGCCGCAAGTCCCACACGAATCGATGCAGTCCCGCATCGCGCGCAAGCCCGGTCGGCTTTCTGAACCAGTAGGAGGGAAACGCGATGTTGGAGAGCTGTGGTGCCGGAGGCTTGTCGTCGCTGGAATAGCGGCGCAAAATCTTGCCGCTGGTATCGGCTACTTCGAGCGTCACGGGGGTTTGCACCGCAGATTTCAGAGAGTAGTAGATCACCGCTCCCGTGGGAGGATTTTCTCCGGCAGGTGTTTCCGGGGTCAGCGGCGTATCTGTATTGACGCTTGCCCGGATGCGGATCGCGGTGGCCGGCTCGAATAGGTGAACGCCTTTAGCCACCATTTCCGGACTAGTCTGCCGCAGTGGCGTAATGTCGTCCAGAATCCAAAAGGAGCGTCCGTGGGTGGCGGCCACCAGGTCGTTGTCCTTGATCACAAGATCGTGAATTGGAGCCACCGGCATGTTGAGCCGCAGCGGCTGCCATGAGCGGCCGTCATTCAGCGAGAAGTAAACCCCTAGCTCGGTTCCGGCGAAGAGCAGCCCCTTGCGTATCGGATCTTCACGCACCGCACGCACGTAGGCTCCTTCGGGAATGCCGTAGGTGATGCGCCTCCACGTCGCGCCGTAGTCGTTGGTTGTGTAGATATAAGGAGCGGCGTCATCCAGCCGATGCCGGTCGATCGCGGCATAGATCGTGCCTGCGTCGAAGTGTGAGGCATCGATCAGGCTGATCTTGGCCCAGTCCCCAAGGTGGGGAGGAGTCACGTCGGCCCAGGTCTTGCCGTTGTCGCGTGTCAGTTGAATCAGTCCGGTGTCGGTGCCGACCCAGATCTGTCCCGCGGCCAGCGGCGAGGGCGCAATCGTATAGATGACTCCGTGCCCTCTGGCTTTCGCGTTTTGAACCGTAAGCGGGCCTTCCGCTGAAGCGTCTGCCTGGTTACCCGTGAGGTCGGGGCTTATTCTCTCCCAACTCATGCCCCCATTGCCGGAGCGCAGCAGGAACTGCGAACCGAAATACAAAACATGGTGGTCTTGCGGTGAGAACACCAGCGGAGAGGTCCAGGTAAAGCGATTGTCAAGCTGCGCCGTGGCTCCGAAGCCGCCCACCGGCTCCGGAGCAATGTTTTGCGACTGGCCCGTGCGCCGGTCAAACCGGTGCAGTCCGCCGTAAGTGTCGCCACCGTACACGATGTTGGGGTCGACCGGATCGGGAGCAATGTATCCGCTCTCGCCTGCGCCGATGGGGTGCCAGTCGCGAAAGGTAATGGAGCCATCGTCGCCGCGGCTCGTCGTGGAAACGGTTCCGCTGTCCTGCTGCGCTCCAAAGACTCGATAGGGAAACTCGTTGTTTACCGCGACGTGGTAGAACTGGGCCGTCGGCTGGTTATACCAGGAGGTCCAGCTCTTGCCGCCATCCACACTCACGCACGCTCCCTGGTCGCTCCCGAAGATCATGCGCCGGGTATTGGAAGGATCGATCCACAGCGTGTGATAGTCGTCTCCGCCCGGTGCGCCCTTGATGGCGGTAAAAGTCCTTCCGGCATCGGTAGAGCGGTAGATCGAAACATTCGGCAGGTAGACGATATCGGGGTTCTTGGGATCCACGTCCACCTCGCCGAAATACCAGAGGCGTCCGCGAATGCGGGCATCGGTTCCGGCCAGCGTCCATGTCTGGCCGCCATTGTCGGAGCGGAAGAGTCCTCCTTGCCTGGAGGCATCGGCGGGATCGGGAGCGATGTCGATTAGAGCATAGACGCGTTGTCCGCGTCCCACAGCCAGGCCGACTCTGCCCCAACTTCCTGAAGGCAGCCCTCCGCCGGTCACCGGCTTCCAGGTAGCGCCGCCGTCTACAGACTTGTAGATTGCGCCCGAGCCATTGATGGGTGGATAGGTGGTCCACGGTGGACGGCGAGCGCTCCAGAGCGCGGCGAAAATAATCTGCGGGTTTTCCGGATCAAGAGCGATATCGATGGCGCCCGTGTTTTCGTCTTTATAGAGGACCTTCTTCCAGTTTGCGCCGCCATCGTCGGAGCGATAGACGCCGCGCTCGCTGTTCGGGCCGTAAGCGTGGCCCAGCACCGCCATCAGGACTTTGTTGGGATTATGTGGGTCCACCACGATGCGGCTGATGTGGTGAGAATCTGCCAGGCCCAAGTGCTTCCAGGTTTTTCCGCCATCGGAAGACTTGTATACGCCGTTGCCGTAGGTGATGTCGGAGCGCAGATCGGCCTCGCCGGTTCCCACATAAAGGATGTTGGTGTCGGAAGGCGCGACCGCCAGCGCGCCGATGGAGGCAATCGGCTGGCCGTCGAAAATGGGCTGCCACGTCTCCCCGCCGTTGGTGGTCTTCCAAACTCCGCCCCCGACTCCGCCGAAGTAGTACGTGCTTGGATCATGCTCCAGGCCGCTCACGGCGATGGTGCGTCCGCCGCGAAACGGGCCGATCATGCGCCAATGGAGCCCCTCATACATGCCTGGATCGGGTTGCTGCTCGGCCTTAAGCGCAACCTGCGGCGGTGAGAAAAACAAGGAGAGCAAAAGGAGACAAAGGGCGGATACGAAAGAGGAAATCCGGAAACGGAGAATGCGGGGCATGTCGAGGAGCATTGTATAGGAGGGTGGAAGGGGAAGCGTGAAGACTTAGGTCTCGCCGCGGGGCAAATCGCATGAAAGAAATGTTGACCGTTGATGCCTTTTGATTTTGTTGTTGGCAGAACTCTTTCGCACGACATTGGTGTTGGAAAAGAAGCCGGTGTCAAACAATTCAGACTGTTGCTTCGGCTCAGAGGTTGGGCCAACTGAGTGTCTCATGCGATGCTCCGAGTGCCGGCGCATGAACAGCGTGGTCTAGCAAAGAGATAAATCACGGCGCGGCTTTTCCATCAAAGAAAAAGACGCACGGAAACGATGCGGCCAGCTTATTGCAGTGCTGGTAATGCGTGAGAGGCACGGCACCAGCACTATGCCCAAGAACGAGTTCCCGATTGCGAAGCAAGGATGTTTTGGACCAACGAGAGCGTCCATTGAAGCTCCCGGCACAAAAAGAGACTCCCAAGAATTTTTTAATACGATTGCGCTAGGCATTCTCGGGGCATCACGAGGCGGAAATGTCTATGAGAACAAGCTCATATCATAATCTGGATTTCTCTAGATAAAAGAGCCAACGTGCATTAACCATTTATAGATTTTAATAGTAACAAAACTATACAAAACAAAATGATTTCCGCCATGGACAAGAATTAATTATCCAGATTATCGTGAACGCTGCATTACCCCGCTAGCGTGCTGGTCAACAAACGAATAACCAGGCCACTCTTCATAAAAAAACTGTGAAGACCATCCCCTAACTGGAATAACTGTCCCGCCTGTCAAGATGAAAGAGGAGAATCGCATTCCAATGAAGATCAAATATCTTAGCTGCATTTTCGCATTCGCTCTAATGTTGACTTTGAGCTCTAAGCAAGCTTCGGCCCAAGCGTCGGGAGCTGTATCTATCAACCCAACTACTTGCCCCGCTGGAACCGGCAATGTCAGTGTATTTGTGGTTTGGGGGACGAATAGCTCGACTCCAGGGCCCAATACAGCTCTCATTGAGAGAGAGGATGTTGGCTTTGGGCAGACGATCAGCATTCTCCAGCCCGGCAATTCGACCGGCCTCTCGCTAAGCCTCGCCAGAGGGCATAGTTATCAATTTATTGTGTTTGATCAAGTTGCGTCCGACGGTTCGGGCGGTAGTGCGCTTCAGGTGAACGGCCAAACGGTGCTCGTCACTCTAAATCTGAACTGTTAGCCTGCCAAGGATTGCCTCTCTGTTCAGGCCGGCTATCTGCAATCGTTTAAAATAGATTCCGGCCTGAACCCACCTGATTTGCTGAATCTGACTCGCCGAGCTTGACTTCTACTAAACAATTTAATTCTATTAGATTCTTCTTAAATATCTCTTGTGTAGCGTCGATGCTCGGGCCTCGAAATCAAATAATCTCTTAATTTGCGCCATTAGTATTGAGCATGAATGATACGTGTTCTATCGGTAGTGTGCCGAAGTGTCATCGGCATAGATAAATACGTACATGGGCTATTGACAAACAAGCGAGACACCTCCTATGCTGCCTTCAGTAGCGGGCAACAAAGTAGTTTGTTGCCTTGTCTTTCCTTCTTTTCTTTTTTTGTCACCGTAACCATAGATCGCCATCAAGCTCCGGGAGCGCCCTTGATTAACTTTAGGGACGATTTGAAGTTAAGGATGATCCGACATCAAAGATGATCCAAGGGCATAGATGATCCGACGTCATGGTTCGGGTTGACGATCGGATTGATCAAACATCCCGGGAAGGCGTAGCCGACGGAAATGCGCGAGAGCGCAACCCCCTTTCCCATGGGGAATGTCCCGAGGACATCACCCATGGCGCTGCCTTTGATCTTTTGATTCTTTTGATTTTTCGCACCTACCCAATCAACAAGGAGGAAGCATCCATGCCCAGTGTCCCACCACTCGTTACGACAGTAGAAGGTCCCGTCCAGGGATCCACGGACGGAGGAGTCTATGTATTTCAGGGAATCCCTTATGCGAAGCCGCCGGTAAAGAATCTGCGCTGGCGTCCCCCGCAAGCGGTTGATCGCTGGACAAAGCCGCTGATAGCCACCAATCGCGGTGCCGCTTGTTTCCAGGACGCTGACCTGTGCACAAAGATTGGGGGCGGCAATCCTGAACCGCCGCCGCTCAGCGAGGATTGCCTCTATCTGAATGTCTGGACGCCGGATCTCACCACAACCGCAGACCTGCCGGTGATGGTGTGGATTCACGGCGGCGGCTTCACGATTGGCGCAGGCGCTCTCCCGCCGTATGTCGGTACGCCGCTCGCAAAAAGGGAAGCCGTAGTCGTCACCATCAACTATCGCCTGGGGCACCTGGGGTTCTTTGCCCATCCCGCCTTGGATAAGGAATATCCGAGCGGAGAAGTGGTAAACAATTTCGCGTTGCTCGACCAGATCGCCGCGCTGGAGTGGGTGCAGCGCAATATCGACAAGTTTGGTGGCGACAGCAGCAATGTGACGATCTTTGGACAATCCGCTGGCGGGCGCAGCGTGCTTTCCTTGTTTGCCTCGCCCCGCGCCCGCGGCCTCTTCCACAAGGGAGCGGCGCAAAGCGTGTACGGCTTGCCCGACATACCGCGAGAGGCAGCTCTACTCCGCGGCGTGGCGGTGGCTAAGTATTTCGGAAAGGATGGAGCGGTAGATGTCGCGGCGGAGTTGCGCAAGGTGGATCCGAATCTCTTCTGGCAGATCGACGCGAAGGAGGCGCCAGCGGCGGCTTTTGGCGGCCCGGTCCCGATTAGCGGCGACTCCGTGCTGCGCGAACCTCTGCTCCAGGTCTTTGAGAAAGAGGAACAGGCGCTGCTGCCTCTCATCATCGGCAATACTAGCGATGATTCGAGCGTGCTCTCCGAGTTCGGCTTTGGACCGGAAGATGTGATCGCGATTTTGAAACAAAACGAAGAGTTGTACAGCTTGATCAAGGGCCTCTATGGAGTGACGATGCCCGAGGAAGAGCTTGGCCGCCAGGTTGGCCGCGATCTGCTGTTCACGACGATGACGTTCATCATCGCCAGGGACCACTACAATGCCGGGGTGCCAAGCTGGCGCTACTATTTCGATTATGTAGCGGAGAACGCGCGGAAGGATCAACCCAACGGCGCCCAGCACGGAGGCGAGGTCTCCTTCGTGATGGATACCATTGATATCGCTCCGCCCCCAGGTCTAACTCCGACGGAGGAAGACAAAGACTTTGCAGAGGTGGTGAGCGAGTACTGGCTGGAATTTGCTCGGCACGCCTCCGATTCGTCCGAAATCATCCCAGGGGCGATCCTGTGGCCGAAACATAGGCCGGGCGAACTCTTCGATCCCAACAAAACCATGGGTTTCGGCAAGGACCTTGGCCCCGAGCTGCACCTGATCAACAACATCATCTGGCTGAAGTTGAACATCTGGAAAGATGTCCTCCCAATTCTTGGAGAGATGATGTCCCAACAAAGCCTACGTACTCATTCCCTCCAAAGACAGCGGAAGACAGTGCCGGCGGCGAAATCCGCTTAAACATAACCGATCGTCGATCAGTGATCATCGATCTAAGATCTGCGATTGAAAGAACCGAAACAGCCCGACGATTGTCGGGCTGTTTTCGCATGTGTGGCTCCTCTGCCGAATGCTATCGGACTTAAATTCGATAGGAACTGCTACTCTGTTTTCGATGTTCGATATTGGTGCTCGATTTTGAAGATCGCATCGTTGCATCATGGCATCAACGCATCATCCTCAAGGAGAAAGTCAATGAAAGTTGTTCGAACGCTTAGCATTCTTGCCGTATTGGCGTGTTCGTCTCTTGCTTTTGGTCAGCAGAAAGCCAACACCGAGCTTGCGGCCAATGAGACCATGCACATCGATCGTGGAGCGCAATTTATCTCCAACTTGGAGAACCGCGGATTGATCGATCATGGACTCATGAGCAGCCTGCGCCCAATTCTTGCAGACCGCTCCGGGGTTTCCGGTGCCGCTGCCGCGGTCACGGCTGATTGCACCGTAACGGGCTGCCGCACGGGTACGGTATGCTGCGACTGCATTGTCCCAACAAGGTGCCTCACCCCGCAGCAGTGCGGCGTGGAGTGTAGGCTATAAAAATCATCGTCTTTGAAAAAGGAAGCCCGGGGCCGCTCTTTTCATGGGCGGCCCTTTTTGTGGAGGGGCGCGGGATACCTCGACAACGCGGCCGGCCGTAGAGGATGGTGGCGGCGTAGGTTTAGGAGAGATAGAGACGCTATACTCAACCCGGAGGAGAACCGAATGAAAAACCGAGTGCTGCTCGCGCTGCTGTTGTGGAGCCTTTCGATCGTCGCCCATGCTGCGGACTTCGAGTCAAAAGTGAAGGAAGGCTATGTCGATTCAAGCAGCGTCAAGATCCATTACGCCACCGTGGGGAGCGGCCCGCTGATTGTCATGATTCACGGATTTCCCGACTTCTGGTATACGTGGCGTCATCAGATGGAAGGTCTGGCGGATAAGTATCAGTGCGTCGCCATCGACCAGCGCGGCTACAACCTGAGCGATAAGCCGGATGGCGTTGAGAACTACGATATGCGCCTGCTCGTAGGTGACGTAATAGCGGTGATCAAGCATTTTGGCAAGGACAAGGCGATTATCGTGGGTCACGATTGGGGCGGAGCGGTGGCCTGGCAGTTGGCGTTGAATGCTCCCCAGTTTGTCGACAGGCTCGTCATTCTCAACCTGCCCCATCCTCGCGGTATCATGCGGGAGTTGAGCACGAATCCAAAGCAGCAGGCGGCCAGTGAATACGCACGCAACTTCCAGAAAGAAGGTGCTGAAACCATGGTCACGCCGGAGCAGCTTGCCTTCTGGGTTTCCGATCCGGCTGCCAAAGAGAAGTACGTAGAGGCCTTCAAGCGTTCAAGCATCAAGGCCATGCTGTCCTACTATAAGCGCAACTATCCCCGTCCTCCCTACCAGCAGGACCCTTCGCCGGTGGTCAAGACGCAAATGCCGGTGCTGATGATTCACGGCTTGAAAGATACGGCTCTGCTCTCCGATGCGCTCAATAACACCTGGGACTGGATGGGTAAGGATTTCACGCTCGTGACCATTCCCGAGGCCAATCACTTTGTGCAACAGGATGCTTCCGATCTGGTAACGCGCAGCATAAGGATGTGGCTGGATCGCTAGCCATACAGGCTTGGCGGTGGCCAGACTGGATGACGCCTGAGTTGGGTGATTCAGGCTTGAGGATGACGACTGACGTTCAATCGGCAGTTTGGAGCGAATTACGCTCCTGGCAGCGGGCCTATTGCTTTGGAATACAAGACGGCGGGACATTGCCTTGACAGTCGGCGGGCATGGCACTTAGACTCCGGTCGCGTTTTGCAGTCATATTCTGTCGTCTGGAGGAATGAAATGTTGACGTTGCACTCAATGAAGCTCTTGTTCACCCTGGCATTCGCGCTGTGCGCGATGAGCGTCGTGGCGCAAACGGGGCCCGCCCCTTACGGAATGCCGATAAGCACGGATACCGCCAAGAAGGCTGCGGCAGCGGCGCTGGCCGAGGCTCACAAGAACGGTTGGACGATGGCGGTAGCGATCGTCGATCCCAATGGCACGCTCGTCTTTTATGAAAAGATGGACAATACCCAGAACGGTAGCGCCGACGTTTCGGTGTCCAAGGCCCGCTCTGCGGCGAGATTCAAGCGTCCAACCAAGGCATTTCAGGACGCACTCGCGGCGGGTGGAGCTGGTCTGCGTATTCTAGCGATCGAAGGCGCGGTGCCGGTGGAAGGTGGCATCCCCATTGTCATTGACGGCAAGATCGTTGGGGCAATTGGCCTTTCCGGCGATACCAGCGAGCACGATGGTCAGTGTGCCGCCGCTGGGGTTGCTGCTTTGGCGAAATAGGCTGTTGCGATAAGCTCTTAAAACGAACCATCGGGGAGTTAGCCAATATGGAACGGAGGGACATCTTGAAGGGAGCAGGAGTGGTTGCCGCTGCGGCGGTGTCAGGCGGATTGACGTCGAAAGAAGCCGGTGCCACGGAAGAACATTCTCATCCAAAAGGCATGGCGCAGAAGCTCACATTACTGACGATGCGCCGGAACGGCCACTATCGGCTGGGCGTCAAGACGGAAAAGGGCATTCTGGACACCGTGGAAGCGGGAAAGCTGCTGCACCTTCAGGCCCCCGGTACCATGGACGATTTGCTGCAACAGGAGCAGGGGCCGAGCCTCAACGCGCTTGTCGATGCGGCCCTCAAGTCTCCTGCCGCGCATGCAATCTTTATCAAGGAAGACACCATCGAGTACGGCCCTGTGGTCACGAGGCCGGAAAAGATTGTCTGCGTTGGGTTGAACTATCGGAAGCACGCCCATGAGATAGGCGCCACCATTCCCAAGCAGCCGGTCCTCTTCAGCAAATTCAACGTTGCCTTGAACAACCATAATGGGAAGCTCCGGCTGCCGGTGGAGATAGCAACGAAATTCGATTATGAAGTCGAGTTGGTGATGGTGATCGGCAAGCAGGCCAGGAACGTAAGCGAGGCCGATGCGCTTTCCTACGTGGCCGGCTATTGTACGGCGCAGGATTTCAGCGCCAGGGATCTGCAACTGGAAACCGGAGGGCAGTGGATGATTGGCAAGACTCCGGATCAGTTCGCCCCGATCGGTCCCTACATGGTGACCGCCGACCAGGTCGATCCGGACAATCTGAAACTCGAATGCCGGGTCAACGGCGAGACGCGCCAATCCTCGAATACCAACGATTTCATCTTTAACAGCCGCCAGATGATCAGTTATATCTCCCGGCACATTACCTTGAAGCCGGGAGACATCATCTTTACCGGCACCCCGGAAGGCGTGATTCTCGGCTATCCCAAGGAGAAGCAGGTGTGGCTCAAGGCCGGAGACAAGATCGCCTGCAGCATAGAGAAGTTGGGCGAACTGAAATTTGAGCTGGTGTAATGTGCACCTGCTTGCGCATCTGATGCAATACAAACGTACCAATTTTGATCCCCTCCAGTTCTGGCGAGAAGCTCGCTAGATGTCAAATCTTGCATCCTCCACGATGGGACAAAACGACTAATAGACAGGAAAGTCAGTGAGCCCACTCGTCCGTGTTATAGACTTATAAACGCTTTCATCTTCTTGAAACGGCTAACTGTTGACTGGATGTTTTTGCATGTAACAAGGCGGGAACTGCATCGCTCGTTCAGGAGTAACTTGGACGCTTCTGGAGATTGCGCCAACGCGCCAAAGGCCCTTTTGTTGATTTATGCACTTGAGTGCGGCATGAAATCCGTGATTATGACGCAACGGTCAGCTGACCATACTTCGCAGGTGGCTTTGATAGAGGAGATTGGGCATGATTTGCGCGAGTGCCTCAAGGCGCTACGCGCTCCAGCAATACTAAGAATTCGTAATACTAAAACGAAACAAAAAGCTGTGCAGGACGTTATGCCCAGAAATCTGCATCAGGCGTTCCGCTACGGCGTAGATATTGAGGATCGAAATAAGGTGATCGAAGATCTGCAAGCTATTCGCGAGTGGTTGGAGGAGAGAGTAGGGTGAGGCGGTTACTTTATAGTTGGATCGATGTTGATCTCACATTTGAAGAGCAACGTGCTGCTGGGAAATGGCCGCGTTGGCTGATGAGCGCATCAACTTACCACGACGGAGTACTGCTTCGCGTCAAGAATGGCACGTCCAGAATTGATGTAGATGGATTATTAAGCACTTGGTACGGTCCACGGTTTGAAAGTTCAAAAGGCATTAGACTCGAAGCCGTGCCCGGCGAAGAAAGGCTGTTACCCGTTGAAATTGAGGAAACTGCGGAAAGCGGTCCAACCCCTATGGTTCAGCCGATATTCCGTCGAGTGGCAGTGCTTCCAGAAAAGCCTGCTATTAAATGGCCAAAAGCATTTGACGACACAACCCCACCAATTGTCAGCTTTTTCTCGTTCAAGGGTGGTGTAGGCAGAACGACTGAACTGCTAGCGTCTCTCACTGCACTTGGCCTGTCACGACCTCTCCGTCGCGCCATTATTGTCGATGCTGATTTGGAGGCTCCAGGGGTAACTGCTCTTGTTGCTGCTGATAGAAAGCTGCCAGGCGATCTGTTTTCTCTGGCGGATTTCCTTGCAGTTTGCCATTCAGATCGGTCGCCAGATGCAAACAAATCACTAGAGCTTGCAGCGCATGCATGTCGTAAGCAAGTCATCGAGATTCGGGCCAAAGACTGGTTTGCCGAACATTTTTTTCTTCCCGCTCATCGTGATGATACGCAGCTAATGCGGCTAGACATCCGCCCAGAGCACTTGATTTTATCAGCCGACTCAACGTGGTTGCTCGGTGATCTTTTGGCAGCTTTGGGAAAACGTCTAAAAGTAGATGTTGTACTGGTTGACTTGAGAGCAGGGCTTTCCGAACTCTCGAGCCCAATGCTGTTTGATCCTCGCATCAGGCGTGTCCTTGTTACGACTCCTTCAGAGCAATCTGTTGCCGGAACAGAGTTCGTATTGAAGCAGCTTGCGAAAATGCGGCCACCAGCAGACGAACCGCAACTCTATGATCCTACTGTTGTTATCGGGTTCGTTTCACCTGAATTGGCTGCGAGTGACGAACTTCAAAACATCCGATTAAGACTCCTCACGGCTTATCCCGATCCACCTCCGCAGCCCGATTCGCTCCAACAAGAGGAGTTGTTCGCTCAGAGAATTGAAGATCAGGTCGGTGCTCTGAGAATCAAAGAAACGAATTTCCATCAAGAACTTCTGTACACGAGTACTTTTTCATCCACGATTGCAAAACTACAAATGACTTCTCTGCCATCTGTTATGGCAGAACTCATGGATGAATTTGTCCCCACACGGGCTGAGCAAGCTCAGACTATTCCAATCGCGGAAGCACGCCAATCACTCGCCGATTTTGCAAAAAAATTGGAGTATGCTGAATCTGGCCAGGGTGACCGTTACTTACCCATTTCGCCATTGCGAGCCCTGGCGAAGCAGTTTGAGGAGAAGATTCCGACTGCGGTTATCGTCGGCTCAAAGGGTTCTGGCAAAACATATACGTGCTTACAAGTTGTTCGTTCGAAGACATGGTCGGCCTTTGTTGCTAGAACACTCGGTAGGACAGCGGCGTCAGGCTCAGGTTTAATATGGCCTTTTCTGCAGTCAAAAAACTTACAACATTCGGCATCTCAGCTGGTTCGTAATTGCCGCCAAAGTGTCGTTGACACTTTACTTCTTAAGCAAGCAAAGCTTGGCTCGCTTGAGATTGAGGATGCCGTGCAAGAATCGCTCCAGCACACGGCGGCTGACGAACGTTGGTGGCGAATTCGTTGGCTTCGGTTGATAGCTGATTCCCTCGGGATCTCCGCAGCTAGTGAAAACGAAGCTGCTGGACGAATGATTGAAGTGCTACGAAAGGCTGGGCAGAGCCTATTAATCCTCGTAGATGGCCTGGAAGATCTATTTCCCGTTCTGGATAAGAACGCCCCGCAACAAGTGGCGCTTCGGGCACTCCTTCAGGGAGTTCCAGCTTATTTGAAGGAGATACCGGAATGCCCCCTCGGTGTGGTTGTTTTTGTCCGGGCGGATCTGGTGCTTTCGGCGATCCCGCAAAACGTGGGTCAGTTTGAACGCCTGTATGAACCGTTTGCTCTTCGTTGGGATGAAGAGGAAGCACTTAGGCTGGCGGTCTGGATTGCACGAGAAGGAGGTGCTCCTGTCGAAACTCCGGAAAATCGTGCTCTCGAGCTTGTGACATTGGACGAAGCGCGGTTAGCCCTCATCCCTGTTTGGGGCAGGAAACTGGGCCGAGACAACTCACGTGAAGCGCGGACAGCGGAGTGGGTGATTGCGGCTCTATCAGATTTCAAAGGCCAGATACAAGCAAGAGATCTAGTGAGGTTTTTCCGATATGCGGCAGAGAAAAGCATGGATGCGCAGGCGCAGGATCGCGTCCTTGTACCACCAGCTATTCGTGGCGCAATTCTGCCGTGTAGTCAACAGAAAGTGAGGGAAATCCAGCAGGAAATTGAGCCCCTGAACGATATTTTTGCAAAGTTGCAGGAATCGACTGAACGCCGTATTCCATTTGACGCTGCCTCGTCTGGGCTAGCGGCCGACCAAATCCAATTCTTAATGAAAACGGGTGTTCTTATTGAAGATAAGGGTGAATATTTTATGCCCGAAATTTTCAGACTTGGACTAGGATTCCAGCTTGCAACCGGGGCTCGGCCTCGAGTTCTCAGTTTTGCCCGAACCGCCACCCCGAGACCCACTCGATGAGGTGAAAAGTACGTGTCCAGGATCGTCGACCGTCCTAGTTTTGGTCATTTTGCGGATGAGAATGAGCGGCGCATTACCTTGAGATATACTCTTCCGATCTCGCCCGTAACCGCAAGAGCAGATCGTTCAAGGCCGGTTCTGCCGTAGCTTCGGCAGGCAATTGGCTGGCAGAGGCCTCGTCTCCAAGTACCCGAAGCAATCGCTCGTATTCAGACTGGAAGAAGCTCAACTCCACATCACGAAGGCGGCCTTTTTCGCCCCCGCCTGTCTTTCTGGAGATGAGGTCCGCAATATAGGGAAGCTTGTGATCGTCGTTGAGGTGAATCAGATTGGCCTCAATACGTCCGGTGCGCATCAGGTGGATGCCCGTGAGCAAAACACGAAACACGTAGAGAAGAGGCTTCGCCCTCGGCGGATCTTCTTTCAGGAATAGGCTCCATTGATTTTCCGCAAAGCCGAGGTAGTGATGAGCGTGCCAGCGGGTCACGCACCCGGCTGCAAGGCTCTTGAGTTCCTCATGTTCGGTGCTGGTTTTCAGGATAAGCGGCGAAAGCAGTTGCTCTAGAACATAGCCATTGCGCTTCAGCATCATCGAGAAAAACTTGCGAGCATCGTGGGTCACAAGGTCTAGTTCGAGAGAAGCATCCTTGTGGGAAGCTTCTACGGTCTCATCGCGGGGAGCGCGCAGCGCCAGGAATTCGATTGCGGGCAAGAGATGCACGCCGCGCAGGTCCCAGTCGGAGTCCTCAGAAGGAAATCCGTAGAGGTGCGCGCCGCTGATGGTGACGAACAGGAGCGGATAGGGATGCTCGGCAATCGCCTGTAACAATCGGGGTTGAACGTCCATAGCGCATTGTAAGGGATTGAAAAGGCAGGGAAGCGGGCGGGTTCCCGTAGTTACCGTTCTCCCGCAGTTGGCATTCTAATGATAGATTCAGAAGAGCGAGATCGATAAACTTGCTGGAGGAAGCAGTGCCTAAGTATGTGATTGAACGTGAAATCCCCGGCGCGGGCAATCTCAAGCCGGAAGAATTGCAGGCAATCTCCCAGAAATCGTGCGGCGTTCTGAAGAATCTTGGGCCGCAAGTGCAATGGGTCAATAGCTATGTGACGCAGGACAAGATTTACTGCATTTACATCGCGCCCGACGAGAATGCCGTTCGCGAGCATGCACGTCAGGGCGGGTTTCCGGCGAACAAGGTCTCGGAGGTTCGATCCGTCATCGACCCCACCACGGCGGAATAACCCGCTCCGCCAGGCGGCTTACCCGTTTCATCCCACCATGCTGCGGCGCGCCTTTATCAGCAGGCGATTGGCTTCGTCGTAATTGGGATGCTCCGGTAGTCGGGTTGCTTGGTAGGCGTTTTCAAATTGGCGATGAAGCTCGAGACGCCAGGCGTTGACAGCGTTCCAGGAAGTTGCTCCCTGGCGAATTTCCAGAAGCCGGTCGCGATGCGCTCCAACGGCCACGGGAACAAATCCATGGCTCAAGATATGGATTCCCGCCAGGAGTAACCGGATCAGGTGCATGGCGTGCTTCCACTTGATCTCTCCTTGTGCGCGCAGGTCCTGTTCCAGGCGCTTGAATTGCGACATCACATATCCGTTGTAGGTTTGGTAAACCAGCCGTGAAAGAAACATCTCGCGCCGGTCCAGCAGCTCTTGGGCAATCTCTGTGGCTGTTTCGACCAGCGGAGTGTAGAGGCACTCAAGCACGTTGGGATTCGCTTTCAAAGCCAGCACCACGAACTTCTTGAACTCCCAATAGCACTCTTCGTTCGCCTGATTTTCCAATTGCTCCGGCACGCCATACAGAGACCATTCGAGCTCTGCTGGCGGCAGATAAATGCCGCGCCGGTCGATATCGGAATCCTCGTGGCTTAGTCCATAGGCCTGCGATCCCACCACGCACCGATAGATCACATGGTCGAAAAGGTTGTGGTCGGAGAGTATCTGTCCAGGGTCGGCAACCGGCCCTTTTTTCACTGCCTTGAGCAGCGAGAATTGGCTCCGCCGGATGCTGAATTCACAGCCATCGGGCAGGCGGACTCGATACGAATGCGTGGCGTCCGCAGGTGTCTTCACGATCTCTCCAACCGACCCGCGCACGAAGGTTTTGTCGTTGCTCGCGGTCGCGACATCGGTGCGCAAGACCACCTGCGTGCCCAAAGGCACGATCAGGTTCGGGTTCGGCTCTCGCTCAGGCAGCGTGCGGTCCTCCGTGCGTATCGAGATTTTTAGGTTATTACAGCGGCAGGTCAGGCAAGACAAGAATTTTGGGATTCTGTGTCCCGAACCTGTCGGCATTCCGAAGCAGCCCGCTCCCAAACCCGACAGGTTCCAAACGCAAGGACTAGGCAATTTCAACCGGCGTCCCCTGGGCGTCATTCATGGCTCCGAATGATAGTCTTAAATCAAGTTTGAGGAGGAAATGGATGGATAGGGAAGCAGAGACCATATCCGCGGGGATCGACACGGACAGCCGCGACCTGGGATTTGGCTCGGTGCTGTCAGGAGAGCGCGCGTTACGCCTCTTGAACCGCGACGGATCGTTCAACGTGCGGCGGCACAAGGCCAGCCCGATCGGCTATTTGTTCAGCTTTCACAGTCTGCTGACCATGCCAGGCTGGGCATTTCTCACGATGGTTGTGGCCATCTATCTTGTGTTGAATACCCTGTTTGCGTGCGCCTATCTGCTTTGCGGGCCGGGTGCACTTCAGGGAGCTTCGTCGTTTTCCGGATTCTGGCAGGCGTTCTTTTTCAGCATCGATACCTTTTCCACCATCGGCTACGGGAACATCGTGCCGAACTCCTTCGGCGCGAATATGCTGGTGACCATTGAGGCGGTGGTTGGCCTGCTGAGCTTTGCCTTGGCGACGGGCGTGGTCTTTGCCCGTTTTGCCCGTCCGGTTGCCAACGTGATTTACAGCAAAAAAGCGGTGATCGCTCCCTATCGTGGCATTTCGTCGTTTCAGTTTCGGATTATCAACGGCCGCGATAACCAGTTGATCGACCTTTATGCGCGGCTGATCCTGACCCGCTTTGAGGACAACGGCGAAAGCCGGGAGCGGAAGTATTATCAACTCCCGCTGGAGCGTACCCACGTCGCTTTCTTCCCCCTGGCATGGACGATCGTCCATCCCATTCAAGAGACCAGTCCGCTTTTCGGTTGGGACGAAGCCCAACTCCGCGCCTCGCGCGCGGAGTTCCTGATCTTGTTGACCGGCATCGATGAGACGTTCGCCCAGAACGTCAACAGCCGCTCCTCTTACGCGGCGGATGAAATCGTGTGGGGCGGCAAGTTCGCCAAATTGTTCCAGGAGCATGAGAAAGAAGGCGTGCCCACCATCGACATGAAAAAATTCGACTGCATCGACTGTCCGGAATAGACGGCAGTATTTAGGCCAACGATCCGAAGGCGTTTTTGAACCCCACGAGAGTGCAGGTACGAAGAGCGAGG
>DATGIO010000008.1:0-12336 GCA_035295685.1 Candidatus Angelobacter sp. | reverse complement strand
GGTCGGCGGCCTGGTCGAATTCGCCGCGCAGCAGGCGGCGCAGGGCCTCGATGCGGGCGGCAGGCCAGTGGGAGAGATTGGCCAGGGTGCGATTCTTGACCTTGCCGTTCTGGCGGAAGGATTCGCGCAGGAGGAGGGCGGCTGGGGAGTTGCGGTTGGGGATGGTGGCGACGTACATGACTTCTGTATATCGCACACAATTGAACATGTCAAGATAAATATTCACACAACATGACTACATCTTGGCTCCCGAATTCCCCTAACTCGCGCCGACACAACAACTTCCCCTGATTACTGCGGGGGAAGATCCGTCCGAGTGTTGTTCGGCTGCCTCGGCAAAATTCACCAGTTTCTCTCCCAGAAGATAGTCGAGGGCGTCCTTCACCCCAAAACGCCGCTTGATCCTCCGCGTTGCCCGGCACTGCTGCACCCACACCTTCCCTGGACACCAAAATTACTGCGCCGAAGTCTCAACAAATCCGCCATCCCCACCGCAGGCTCCCGCTATATGCGCCTTGTTTGACGCTTACGGAAGTAGATTGCCTGCGTCGTTGCCTGGTAAGTGAATTCATGCCGCCAGCTTGCCAAAGCTCGACGCCATGCGCCAGATGCACCTGCGTTGACGCTTACCAAGCACCATAACAGGGCCAGCGTCGCGTCGCTCCGATCCTGATCCCCATCACGTCGGAATAAGTGATCGAGATCAATTCGGAATCACTGACCACCTTCATCGGAGTCAGCAATACTCCTACTTGGATCGGACCAACTTACGAATTCAGGATACGGGGGTATCCACTTGACTCACCTAACCGCAACCGGTAGTATGCGGGCCGATGGAGGAGTATCCCCGTACGCTGGCGGAGTTCGAAGCACGATTCAGCTCGGAGCAGGTATGCCGGGACTATCTGTTTCGGGTCCGCTGGCCAGAGGGATTTCGCTGTCCGCGCTGCGGCGGCGCCAAGGCTTGGCCGCTGGGTTTGGTCTGGTGGCGATGTGCGAGTTGCGCCCGCCAAGTCTCGGTGACGGCAGGGACGATCTTCCAGGATACGCACACCCCGCTCATGCTTTGGTTTCGGGCGATGTGGTGGGTGACCACGCAGAAGAACGGCGTCAGCGCTCTGGGGCTGCAGCGGGTATTGGGCTTGGGAAGTTACCAAACCGCCTGGGCTTGGCTGCATAAATTGCGCCGGGCGATGGTGAGGCCGGGCCGGGACCGGCTCGCTGGGGCGATCGAAGTAGATGAAACGTATCTCGGCGGCATAGAAAAGGGTATGCGGGGTCGGCAGACCGAGAAGAAGGCTTTGATCGCGGTGGCGGCGCAAGAAGATGGCCACGGTATCGGGCAAATACGGATGCGACGGATCGCCGACGCCTCGGCCGCAAGCTTGATGCCGTTTGTGCGAGACTCCATCGAACCAGGCAGCGTCGTGCATACCGACGCGTGGTTGGGCTATGAGCCTCTGGAAAAGGAAGGCTACCGCCATCGGATCACCTTTCTTCGAGGTCATCAGAAATCACCGTCCGATCTGCTGCCACGGGTCCATCGGGTTATCTCGCTGTTGAAGCGATGGCTGCTCGGCACCCACCAGGGCGCCGTCAGTTTCGAGCACCTGGACTATTATCTGGACGAGTTCACATTCCGATTCAATCGCCGGAGATCGCGCAGCCGGGGCAAGCTGTTTTTCCGGCTCGTCCAACAGGCCGTGGCCGTGGAACCAGCGACTTACGCGTCAATGGTCCAAACTGCCCGGCCAAACCGCAAGATATAGGGCCTACGTAAGTCAAGTGGATACCCCCATTCAGGATAATTCCGTGCCGAACGTCACGGTGGAGGTCGTGGGCGATGCGAATCGGCACTTGGGCAAAGTCGGCGTGAATGCGCCAGTTGTGGAGCTCATTGGCATCAGCAAGGATGCGGCAGGAGATTAGGCCGAAGTTCCACGAGGGTTTGTGAAGGAATGCGTTGATTCCACGGGAAATATGCTGGAATCGAGTTTCTGGTTACTGGGAACAAGCTGGGTGGCAGCTAAAGCTTTGGGTCTACAAGGGATTTACTCCTGTTTGTGTTGTGAACGGTAAGATCAACTCTTCTGCCCTTCGATTTGATTTTGCCGGAAAACGGGCTCAAGTCAAGAGGAAAATCGACCCTTACATGGGAACAAATAAACAGTCCTACTAACGCCTAAGCCTATTAAAATGAATTATTTATATGTAAATTGGGCGCTATTTTCCCCGGAACTTCGGATTAGTCCCAAATTGTCTTCAATCCGAATTCTCCCAAAAAAGTTGCGCAATTTGATCTCCTGGCAGCACAGAAGCGAAAACACGCAAGATTCCGACGATTCCCTCACATGGGGCGGTCACTTTCTCCAATCGTTTTCCTGCCAAATCGTGTATTATGCCGATTTCCGATCCTTTTCTAACCTTCTGACCAACAGCTACGCGGGAACGAAAAAGTCCAGCATGATCCGCGCGGAGACTAATGTGGTCTACGATCTTCGAGGCATAAACGGGCTGGCCAGAAAGTGATGGCTTCTTTAGCATTCCGAGATAAGCCAGAAATCGACGGATAACAGCTAAATAGGTTCTTTGCCCTGAATCAGTAATTGAGCCCAACCCTCCCACTTCCACTTCCACAGATGGAATTCCTGCCCGACTCGCGGCGGCCACCAAAAGCCCTGGCTCCCATCGATATGGGTGCAAAAAATCAAGGCCTACCGCATGCGCAATAGCTAAGCTTTCGCGACCCACACGGCCTTTTCCATCGAAATACTCCACATAAGGAACACTTACTGCCTCTTTACTCCAACAGTGCATGGAGAGTATGGCGTCATTATCTGTAACCAGATTATGAAAGAGGAGGGCAGCCAGGCGCTCCGATATCGTTCCCTTTGGATCACCAGGAAACAGCCGGTTTAAATCTCCACAGTCCACAGGATTTCGTCGCGTGCCAGCGTAAAAGGCTTGGGGATTTGATATAGGCACAATGGTCAAAGTGCCGCAAAGCTCATCCGGATGAAGCTGCGACGCAAAATCGTGCAAGGCTGCAACACCTTCATATTCGTCGCCATGTATGCCAGCAATTAACAAGGCGCGGGGTTTGCGAACTTTTCCGACGAATACAAAGAATGGGATCTCGAAACAAATACCTCCCTCCCATCTGCCTACTTTGAGCGCCAATTGATTACGACTCACACGTTCAAGTTGTCGGGGATTCCACTGCTTTGCTGTCAGCTTAGACGGATTCATTCTCCCCCGATTTACTGGGATGCTTCGAGTTCCCATATGCGGACTCTGCGATCGATTAGAAATCATCAGTCCAAGCAGATACTAAACAGATTACGGTCACACTCAGATAACACTTCGTACCCCTCATGGGTCACTAAGACATCTTCTTCAATATGAAAAGTGCCATATTCCGTGGCGATACCCGGCTCGACGGTAATGACCATTCCGGACTCAAGCGTCGTCGGATCGTACTCGGCGACGTGCGGCGGTTCAGTGACATCCAGTCCCAACCCGTGACCACAGCGAGACGCGAGACCCGATATGGAAGCAACTATAGGAAAAGGCAGTTGATCAATACCCTTGTTGCACGCATGCGCGATTTCCGAAACTTTAACTCCAGGGGCTATCCGTTGAAGAGCATGCCGGGTAATCTCATGGATGGCTTCTTGCGCCTGAATCTGCTGCGGAGACGGTTCTCCTACGATGGCCGCGCGTGAGAAATCAGACCAATAACCGCCTACGGAACAGCCTGCGTCTATCCAGACCATCTCTCCTCTGCGGATAGACCGATCTTCCGGAGCCTTTGTAGTCAGAACATAGTTACCCTTCCCCGATGTCATCAGCACCCATACGTCATCTGCACCTGCTTGCATGCAATAGTTACGAAGAGCCCCCGCAATATCCCGTTCAGAGTCACCCTCTTGTGCTCTGGCGAATGCGTGTTGATATGCTTCACCCAAAATTCGACAAGCAGCTCGAAGGTAGAGGACTTCAACCTCTGACTTGATCATCCGCACCTGCCATAGGAGGTCTCCCACATCCACAATCGTCGTCCCCGAAAGCACTTCCTCAAGGCGGCGGAATTCAAGTATGGGCACGTCAAAAGATTGCTCGTGGCCCAATTCCATACCTAACCTTCCTCCGAGCGCTCCACATTCTGCCAAAGCGTCCTGGATCATATGCGTAGGAACAGAGGACAGTTCAGGATAGTCACGAATCTCTTTAATCCATGAGAATCGTGTTGCCTCTGCTCTTCTCCCCGCCTGAACAATGAGAATCGGATCCCCCGACAGGGGAAGAACCAGAAAGAATGGGCGGGAACCACTGCGCGCTGGAGAAGGGTAACCGCTGAAGTATCTCAAATTTGAACCTGTGCCGAGAAGGATGGCCTGGACCTTCGCGTTTTTCATCAGAGCTCGAAGGCGCTCCAAACGCTGAAGAAATTCACAGTAGGGGATTGGAAGTAGAACCATGGGAATGCAGCATTAAACCAGATTACAAACCTAACGAAGAGTGAGACAAATTCTCTACTCCTTCTTCATGAACAACATAGTTCCTCTCCAGCCGCACTCCACCTTGCAAGGCTGGTGAGTAACAGGCCGGCTCCATAGCAATAACATCGCCCACTTCAAAAACATGATCGCTGCCGGGAATGATCCAAGGTGGTTCCTGAGGATCAAGGCCGATCCCATGCCCCGCGTGGTGGGAGAAGGACCCGCGCGCGATGGCAAAGGAGTCAATCCGCGCGCGGATCAAATTGTACACCGCACTCGCACGGACGCCTGGACGGATGAGGCTTTCGGCAAAAGTAAGTGCATCCGAGATCATTTGCCACGCCTCCCGTTGAAGCAGCGTAGCCTCAGAGACAGCAAACGTTCGACACAAGTCCCCATAATAACCGTAGAAGCTGGGGTAAATATCGATGATATACAGATCGCCGGGCAAAATTTCGCGGCGCAGCGGTGATCCACACTCTTTAATTGCTCTAACTCCGCAGGCAAAATCGCCGTCGAATTTCAGGTTGTAGCCTGCCTTTTGAATGATCTTACCGTGGACAGCCTCGAAAACTTCAAGCTCCGTTATGCCCGGCCGGATAACTTCCCGGGCTGCTTTAAATCCAGCTTCGATAACCTGAATACATTGGATGATAAGATTAATTTCATCCTGATCTTTCTTCCTCCTTAGTTTACTAAGAATACGAGTCGCCTCACTTAACTCCGCTTCGGGCCAGCAATCTCTGAGGACCTCGGCAAATAGATTGTTAAAGCGACTCGGCTCGACTGCCACGCGGTACACTCTGCGCCGCAAACCCTTGATTGCCTTTCTTAGAACCTCTGCTGCCTTAACGCACACGGCTTCGAAGCTAACAGGCCAGTCGATGGAGTAGTTTTCATAGGCTAAGACCTCATCGGCGATCGTCTGCGTGGGTAAAACATCGGTGATCAAAATGCTGCTTCCCTCAGGCGTGACAATTAGCAGCTGAGGAGATTCAACCTCTCTGAGATGACCGGAGAGGTAGTAGACGTTACGATAGTTGGAAAGGATCGCCAAATCGATCTCCTCTTCTACAAGCTGGCTGCAGAATCGCCCCATCCGTGTGCGGCAATTTTGGAGATTTAACATGGAAACCCCAAGTCAAAGGATCCGAAACCAGACGCCCTGGCGTGGATCACACCGTATCATAGATAAAAGGGAGGATGCGGTCCGTGTAGCCACCGGCTGCAAGCTCCCCTCCATCGACTACAACGAATGAACCCGTCATAAACCGGCTTGCATCTGAAGCCAAGAAGATCGCTGCCCCGACAATCTCGTCCGGTTCCGCGATCCGTCCAAGCGGAATCTTGGCAATAATAGGCTTCATGAATTCATCAGAGACAAGAAAACCCTGGTTGAGCGGTGTACGAAAGAATCCCGGAGCGATCGCATTGACTCGGATGTGGTATTTGGCCCACTCGATCGCAAGCGTTCGCGTCATCTGCAACACCGCTCCCTTGCTGGCGGTGTAAGCCAGAGCTGTAGGATGGCCGATAAAGGACAGAACCGAAGCGGTGTTGATGATAACGCCGCCGCCCTGAGGAATCATCCTTTGCGCGGCTGCCTGATTGCACAAGAAGACTCCCTTCGTATTCACAGCCATAACCTTCTCGAATCGCTCTTCGGTCTCCTTCTCTGCGGCTGCACCGCCGGGGATCGCAGCATTTGCGAACATGATGTCAATTCGTGCGAACCGTTGGCAGGTTTCTTCTACAAGGGCGTCTACATCTTGCCGAGATGAAACATCGGTCCTGCGGAAAACGACGCTGGGACCTAACGAGGGTTTGGGATCTTGGATGTCTGCCGCCACAACCTTTGCCCCCGCACTCTCAAAACCCCGGCAAATAGCTCCTCCCAAGCCTCCAGCCGCGCCAGTTACCACCGCAACCTTCCCCGTCAGATCAAAAACCTTGAGCGAATCTCTAGCCATAAGTTGCCTCATTCCTTTCGGTCACCTCAGTCAAATTAGATTCAGCCGCCTCCCTTATTCATCACTACGCTCACATGTCGAGTGCGTGCTAAGAGACTTTGGCCGCAAAGTTCTGTTAAGAAAGAGATGATGCTGTGGCTCAAACTGACAGCAACACAACAGCAATCAGACCGCAAAGCACACCCAGACCTTGTCGCAACGTGATGGACTCATGCAGTAGAAACGGCGCCAAGATAACCACTATAGCAGGGTAAAGGGCGCAGATCGGAGCCACAATTGAGGCCTTACCCCCACTCTTCATGGCTACATAAAGGCCCCAGGCCCCCAAATTACTCAGGACACCACTCAGTAATCCCCACAAGATATTCTCTTTTGAATAATGGAGCAGAGACTTGCCTGGGTAAACGAAAGGCTCGATTAAGATAAAACCTAGGATGAGCCAAACAAGAGAAGATTCTGCCGAGATGTAATTCGTCGCGAGCTTCTGGAAAATACCGCAGGCGCCCCAGAAAAGAAGAACAACAGCGGCAAACCAGAACCAATGAGGAATTTGCACGGACTGACTAGCTCCTCAATACGCAAAAAGCACGAAAGCGGCAGCGGCAAAGCCTAACCCTATTACCTGAATCCAGTTCAGCCGTTCTCGCAAAAAAAGCACTGCCAGAACAACCGTCACCATGGGGTAGAGGGATGTCGCTGTTGTGATTACCGCAGTGTTCCCTCCGCTCCCATAAGCTGCAAACAAACCCATACCGCCGATGCCGGATAGGATGCCCGTAAGGATTGCATAGGAAATCCCTTTCCTTTCCTTCTCCAGCTTGAAGCGGCGCCCAGCGAGCAGCGCCAGGCCAACCGGAAGCGAACCTAATGTAAACAGAAACTGCATCGTAGGGGCTGGAATCTCACGTGCGCCTAACTTGGAGACAATCATGTACGGTCCCCAAAGCAGAACACAAAAAAGTGAATACCGTAACCAGCGAGTCTTGAGCACTTTTTTGATCGCCATGACCGGTCAGTTCCGGCCTCCGTGTTACACTCTTTCTTGGAACGTCATTCGAGGCTTATGGTCAAAGATCTTCAGCACCATGAGCTTCCCCACCTCAATAATCACTTTGGCGGGTGAAATGCTTGTAGGATTGATCTGGATAGAGCGAACTGATGCAAGCTAACAGTTCGAACGGTTTAGAATTCGCTGGATCACATTGAATCCATCTCCCGCTGAAATGCGGATCACCTGTAAACCTGTCTCATTATGAATGGTAGCTGTTTCTCGAAATCCCGATCCCGTGATGACGGCGACCACTGATTCATTTAACCCGACTTTCCCGCTCTGGAGAAGCTGTTTTACACCGGCATAGGCAGCAGTACCGGACGGCTCCGCATAGATGCCCTCGCGGGTTGCCAAGTCTCGTTGTGCAACGAGCACTTCCTCATCCGATACAAAAAGAAGCAAACCACCCGAATCGCGCACAGCCTCGACGGCTTCAAGTCCGTCGGGGGGACGACTCATGGCGATTTTTGCTTGAATGGTTGCCGGAGGCTCCGCGGGAGCCAGCGCCCAAAGCTCATTCTCACTTCTGATTGAATGTTCGAGCGCGCTCTTGAGCGCGGTAAAACCTGCTGGTAATACACCTACCATTCGAGTTCGATTCCTTGCAACCCCCAATCGATCCAATTCGACTAATCCCCGCCAGATTCCGGCAAGCGTCCCACCCCCACCCACTGGAACCACAAGCCAATCAGGCGAGCAACCCATCTGGTCCACGATCTCCAAACCAATTGTTTTAGGTCCCTCGCATTCATACGGATTGGCGCGACGATACGTTGAAGTCTCATACAAGCCCAACTCAGAGCAACACTCATGAACCCAATCCAGAGCATCCGCTGCCTCCCCCTGATACTCAACGATGTGAGCGTTATAAATGATCAAAGGCAGAAGGCGGTAGGACGGAGTGCTGCGAGCAACTGTAACAATGGTGCGAATTCCCGCGCGCGCTGCATAGGCCGCAGATGACAGGGCTGTACTCCCGTCGGAGTAGAGCATCACAGCATTGCGTTTGAATTCAACGGCCTTTGTAATGCCGATTGAAAGTGCGCGGTCTTTGTGCGAACCGGTGGGGTTTATGGTCTCATTCTTCAGGTATACAGTTCCCGAAGGAAATGATTTCGCGGGTTCAAGTGGTGTATATCCCTCGTGCAAACTTACGATTTCCTGACTTTCCTGTACTGGCAGCAGTTCACGGTATCTCCACATCGATTGGGAATTGGAGTCAAACCGAAGGGACGAAGCGTTGTATTCAAAACCTATGGAGCCCTTGCAGTGAGGACAGACTACCCATTGGGCCCTCTCATGAAGTTTAGTCTTGCAATTCCGGCAAATAATAGAGTACATGCGATAAGGGCAATCGCATTTTTGGGTCGATGCGATTAGTGTCCCGCGATATATAGCAATCTCTCATGTCGTCTAAGTTGCTAAAGCCCCTGCCACCCGTTAAATCGTGGTGATGACGCCTGTTCTCAAGTGGCCCGAGCCAACCGACAGGAATTTTAGCCTGTATCTGTGCTACCTTTAGCGATCAGAATTTCAGCATCAGGACAAACTGAATCTCTCGAGGCGCGCCGGCAGATAAAAGCCTCGAAAAGGTAGGACTCTGTAATCCTTGATCAGGATTGCCAAAATTCGGCGTGTTGATCGCATTGAATACTTCCGTCCGGAATTCGAGTTGCTTGTTTTCCCCAAGCGAAAAGTCCTTATGGAGAGTGAAATCCAGGCCCACTAGACCTGGACCCGTCAGAATATTGCGCCCGGAATTGCCGAACTGACCAGGAGCGGGCAAAGCGAAGGCTGCAGGATTAAAAAAGCAGTCTATGGATTGGTGACCTGTGGGGCATCCTAAAGCTGCCTGAACAGACTGTCCATATGAAAAATCGGTGGGGTTACCCACGAGATTAGGTCGATAAACACCCTGATAGGTAGGCGAGTTTGCCGGGTCGACGAACGAAACCGGCGTGAAGTGAAACCCCGTTTGAGCCTGCTCCACTCCTCCTAAGGTCCACCCCCCCAGCAATAAATTTCGCGCTCCACCCCAACCGTTTCCAAATCTTCTCCCTCTTCCCCAGGGAAGGTCATATAACCATCCCAAGGAAAACCGCTGCCGAACATCAAAAGACGCATTCCCATATTCGAGGGCAAGGTTGCGGGCGTCTCGGTAGAAATCCCCGCTTTCACCGGTATTGTTGAGGAGCACAAAGAGAGGATCGTCATCCAGTGCGTGAGACCAAGTATAGCCAGCGACGAATGACAATCCTTGGGAGTAATGTTTCTCTCCTGTTACTTGCAATGCGTCATAGTTCGAATATCCCGTAGTTTCGACCAAGGCGAAAGAGCCAAGGGTCGGGAATGGCCGGCGAAGCTGTGGATTGCTGTTAGGGTTAGCCGATGGGAAAGGCTGATTCGCATCGACACCGGTCGTCAGGTGATAGCCTCTTGTGCCTGCGTAGGCCACTTGGAGCGTGATGCCCCCGCCTATCTCCTGTTGAGCGGTGAAATTCCAGTTCAGAACCGTCGGCCAGTCGTAAGGTAAAGGAGCCTGCGTATAGAGAAAGAGTTCTGACGTCTGAGCGAGGTTTTCCAAGGCACCAGGAGGAAACCCGCTTACAATGCTTGTAACCGGTACGACAGGTTGTCCCGTAACAGGGTCAAATACACCCGCATTGGGTGGTTGAATATTCACCTGCGCTCCCCAAGGTGGATTCAGCGGCATTGCCAAGGTGCCGGGCTCGTAAGGGTATCCGTAAAAAATACCGAACCCGCCGCGAATTACAGTCTTGTGAGAGATCTGATAGGCAATTCCGACCCTAGGACCAAGGTTTTTATTTGCTGCTGTAAGGAGAGTGTGGTTACTCGAAAATTCCACTGGAAATCCGGGACCAAGCATAGGTTGCCGATTCTTGCGAGAGATTGGAATTAAGAAATCACCGTTGCGCCAATCGATTCCGGTAATGCGGTCAAATCGTTCGCGTTCTGTGTTGCCGAACTCCCACCGCAAACCGAGGTTTGCGGTAAGCTTGGGATTTACCTTCCAGTCATCCTGTACAAAAAGCGCAGCATGTTGCCACCCGTTATCTGAAAGCGAGCTTGTACTTAACGAAGCAAAACTCGGCATGCCGAACAAAAACTGCGCAAACCCAGAGCCCGGGGCATCGCCCGACGGCGCGTTCAGATCGCTGGTAAACACTCCATTAAAGGAGTAATTTCCTGCAGGGAATGCTGAAAGGTACTGTGTGAACCACATGCTGTTATATTCACCACCCACCTTAAAAGAATGTTTGCCGCGAACAAGACTCAGTGTGTCGATAAACACCTGGTCGCGCGCAGTGGTAAGCGTGGGTTCAAAACCTGCTGCCCCGACACTGGTTACATCCGAGAAGGACAATCCCGGAACCCCCCCCAGAAGACCGGGTTGGTAGGGTAAGCCACCATAACCTAACGATGCAGGGTTAAGCTGACTGTTTAACAAGGCACTTGTAAATGCATTTCGCGTGTAACCGTAACGAAATTCATTCAAAGTACGAGAAGAAAAAATGTGAGTATCCGAGAAGCCAGCTCCCTGCTGCCGCGAACGGTTCGTTACTCCTTGTCCCAGTGCGCCCGGAATATTGGGAATCCCGCTGGGCGGTACATCGCGAAAGTTATATCGCATGCTAATCGTGTCATGAGTTCCCCAGTAATGGTCCACTTTAACGTCAAATTGGTTGAAGTCGTTTGCCAAGGCAGGACTCCAGACGAACTGCGATGAGCCCAAGTTGGGGACTGGAAAGAGTTGCGCAGTTTTTAAAGCGGGTTCGACAATCTCGTCGGGGTTAATGATATTGCCGGGAACAGGATTGCGGACGAAACCTGTTCCGCCGTCTAAACACGTCACTTGCCGGGTGGTGGTCGGGTCAAAGAGTTGTCCCGTATCGTAGCTGGCCCCGGTGCAAGGGTCGGTAAAGGCTTGACCGGTTAGCAAACTCTGGAAGTCGCCGTTGCGCCAAGCTGTACTGGGCACGTTCGCAATTTGGGTAGTTCCAGTGCGTGCCCGAAACCCTTCATAGTCCGAGAAAAAGAAGGTCTTGTTATGGCCGTCATAGATATGCGGAAGCACAAAGGGACCTCCGACGCTGCCCCCAAACTGATTCTGATCAAATCTGGGCTTGATTGGCGCAAAAAAATTACGTCCGTCGAATGCGGCGTTGCGGATAAATTCGTAAGCGTCCCCGTGGAACTGATTCGTCCCACCCTTGGTCACGACGTTTACAATGCCGCCGCCCGCCCGCCCAAATTCAGCGGAGTAGTTATTCGTCTGAACTTTAAATTCCTGAACCGCATCAGGCGATGGCTGCAGGTTCCAAGGGCTCCCGGATTGAAACGTTCCCTGGTAATTATTGTTGTCAGTCCCATCCAACAAGTAACTCTGCTGTTGGCTGGGCTGTCCGCTGATGCTTGGATTCCCATCGGGCGAAATGGAAGCTCCGGGCGTTAATACCACGAGCTGATAAATGTTCCTGCCGTTAAGAGGCAGGTTAACGATGCTCCGTCGATCCGTTACATTCCCCAGCGAAGCATCACCGGTCTGGAGCGGCGTGACAGTTCCCTTTACCACGACGGTTTGGGTTGTTGCCCCTACCTCCAAACTAAAATTTTCATTCAGCTTTTGCTGCACATGTAACTCAATATGCTGGCGTTCCTCCGTTTTGAATCCGTGAGCCTCGACGCGCAAACTGTAAAACCCCACCGGGAGCAGTGTGAAGAAATAGTCTCCAGAAGCACTTGTGGTCGCAGTGAAGCTCCGCCCCGTTTGTTCGTTCTGAAGTATTACTTT
>DATGIO010000007.1:0-2179 GCA_035295685.1 Candidatus Angelobacter sp. | reverse complement strand
CTTCGAGACCCTAGCCGACCTCAAACGCTCGATCCGGGCCAGTCTTTGCTACTTCCAGACCGTTCGCCAGCGCATCCAGACGCTGATTGCTAACTGCTACCCGCGCCCCAAAAACCAGTCAGCATTACCCGGACCGTGAATGAGGCAACGATACGGCTTTGGTAACAAAATCAATGAGTCAACGCGCCAAGCTGCGTCCGGGCTCGTTTCTGGTCCTTTGCACCAGCCCAGGCAGTTACCAAGCCTGGCTGGCCGTTACCGATGCCGACGCCGAGTTCGCCCGCCGGCAGGTGAACGGACGTTAAAGTACCGTTGAGTAATCACGGCTCTTTTCGCGGTCGGTAGTCACGCGGATCAAGGCCTCGACAAGCGGTGTAGTGCCCGGGACCAGTCGCATGCGGAGATCGGCAAGAGCGGCCCCCTGCTCGCGCCTGACGAAGGATACTAGTAGGTGCGTTGAGCTGGAATCGTTTCAGTAAGCCGCAGAATTCCTGAAGTTTTGTCTGGTCATGATCAGATGTGTGTGGTACCACAGAAGCAGGGAAACGCGCGTTCGCACCGCGTGGGCCCTTCCGCCCACAGCGATCCGCACTTCATGCTCCCCAAGATTGGACCCGGTGGTCCGGACCGGTCTGTCTTGGGCGCGCCCGGGGCCAGGTCGATGTCTGTAGGAATGGACAGGCACGAGCCAACCAGTCTTGCCATCATCCGCTGGCATCGCCCGGCGCTGCCGCCCACGATTTCGGGCAGCGTACGGAGCGCCTTGGCGGCGGCTTTGTGATACGCTCTTTCACTTTTAGTCCTGGAGGCGCCGCGCAGGATGCGCTGCGCGGGTCGGTTTTCGCCCGCAGCACATTTTGCCAGGTAGCGGCTCTTTAGAATGCTGCAGCTTCACCGATGGGCGATCCAGCCATTTGCCGATCCTGCCCTCAAAGAGGAGACAACTATGCGCGCCAACACGCCCCCTGCCGATCAACACCTCATCAACCAGTGCCAAGCAAACGATCCAGAGGCTTGGGACCAGCTCGATGCTCGCTTGCGCGAGCGTGGACACCACCTTCTTCCCAAAGCGCTTGGACAAGCGGCGGCCGATGAAGGCTTGATCGACGATCTGATCGAAGACACGTTGATGGAGTTGGTCCTCCAAAAACAGGTGTTGGCTGCGTTCCACGAGTCCGGTCGCCCTTTAAACAATTACCTGGATTATTTGCTCAATCGAAGGGTGAAGCACTATTACCAGGAAAGGAAGCGGCGTCTGCGCCATGAAAAGCATGTGTCCGAAGCCCAACTCGCGGAGCTGGCACCGGTCTACTGGTTGCCCGACATCGAGCAAGACTTGATCCAGTGCCTGACCCGAGCGGAAAGGAGGTACCTGGAATGGGCAAAGCAACCCCCGCTCGATGCTCCTCCGTGTCCGTTTCGCGATTCCTACGCCCGCGAATTGGAACGCCGCATTCTCAAGAAGGCTCGCCGGTTGCTCTATGGAGAGTGACTGAAAGAGGGCTTGCTGCTCTTGATATTTGTGGAAAAATACTTTTTCCGATTGTGGCAAAATGGCCTTGGTGCGTCCTATAGCTGTAGAGACAGAGATATTCGCCCTTTGCCCCGTCTGCGAAGCGAACCGCTCCCGTCTGTTCTCTTCCGGCGAATCCGGGTAGGTCACGAAGTAGCCGGCAGTTATTCACTGGACTTGATGTTGTTTCTTCCCGCGTGCTACGCAGCGTGCGGATTGTCGATCTATCTCTGCGCGAGCACCGGATCAAAGAGGCCAATTCTATGCGCCGCCGATCGAAGCGTAATTCCGAGCGGCCACAGCATCAAGAAGCTCGAACCATTATGGGCTCGTAGGGTGCGCTCGGCTATAGGCGACCATTCTTTGATCGACTGCGTTCATTAGATTCACGAATCACACGGATTTCCGTCCTGGCGTTTCCTGGTTTGTTCCTTTTGGAAAGGAGAATTGCGATGAAGAAGTCTCGTGTTGCCTTGTGCGGGCTCATGGTTGCCGCCTCGGTAATGGCTGCCGTGCTCATGGTAAGGTGCGAACCGACAGCTGATCGTTCCGTTTTTTCCGACAGCTGATCGTTCCGTTTTTGTTGAATCGAACCGACTGCTGATCGTTCCGCTCGCTGTCGGTTACGTCTGCTTCTGGTGCGCTATGGGCCTCCTCCGCCTCCTG
>DATGIO010000006.1:0-172379 GCA_035295685.1 Candidatus Angelobacter sp. | reverse complement strand
GGTACGGAGATGGCGATGGGCATCATGGTGATGACGACCATCATTATGGTGACAACGACCGCAGGCATGATGACGACGATGATCGGAACTGCGACGACAATGACCGGCATGACGATGACCATCGCGACAATGATCATTATGGCGATAAAGACCATCATGACGGCGACGATCATCACGATGGCGACAAAGACCACCATGATGGCGATTCCGATCACAGCTCTTGGGGCCACAGCGGAGACGATTCCGGCGATCATCATGGCGACTATGGTCACGATGGCGACGATCATCACGATGGCGACAAAGACCATCATGATGGTGACGACGATCATCACGATCACGACGGGCCGCAAGCCTGCATCATGACGCACCCCGACCACGATCCCGACTCCGATCATCATGGCGATGGCGATGATCATCATGACGGCGACAACGACCATCATGGCGATGGCGATCATCACGGCGACTATAACCACGACGGCGACAAAGACCATCACGATGGCGACGATCATCATGACGGCGACAACGACCATCATGCCGATTCAGATCATCGTGACGATGACGGTCATGGTCATTATGGAGATGATGACAAACATCATCGCGACCACGACGATTGCGAATGCGACGATGATGACGATCGCGGAGACCGCGACGACCACCACGATGGCGACAAGGATCACCACGACGGCGATCACAAGAGCTATGGTGATTCCGATCACAGCAGCTGGTCGCATCATGATGATGGCGGCGACGACCATCACCAGGAAGGCGACGACGATCATCGCGATGACGATCACCGCCGCGATGACGACGAGCATGAGAATCGCAGTGTTTCCCCGAGACTTGGCTCAATCTTCAGCTTTGCGCCGGTAAGGAGCTTGTTTGTTAGCGAGCCTCGTACCGACAGCATCGCGGTGATTAACCTCAGCGACGATGGAACCGTATTCCACGTTGCCGGCGTTCGGCATCTTGCTTCTTCCGCCTTGCACAAGCCGGTCGATCTGGCCCCCGCAAAAAGCGAAACGAGCAATCGCCAGTTTGCAGGCAATACGACACTTACTGCGGGCTCCGATTTCTTCGTTGCCAACCGCGAGGACAACACGATTGTCCGCATGAGGCAGGACGGAACCGTATCCGATGTGCGTGTCGTCAGGCTGGCGGATGGCCGCTCGCTCGGTCATGCGCGGTTGAATGGAATCGCCATTTCACCGGACGGAACGACCATCTATGTCACGGTTACCGGTCATATCCCTGGTATCTGCCATTCCAAGGGCGCCGTGCTGGCCCTGCCGGTGTTTGGCAACCAGAAACGCGGCGGCGGAGGCGGCGGAGCATAAATAGCCTCCAGGCGCAGTCAACAGCTTTCGCAGGCCTGGAAACCTAATTGAGAAAGACAATCGGTGGGGCGGCCTTTCGATCATTCGGATCGACTGCCGCTCCACCTTAGTTTTTGGAGAGCGTGTTGGAATTGAAGGTGCTTCCCGACGCCCGGCTGTTTAGGGGGCTTCGCCGGCATCCATCCAGTTTGGGCCTTGGCCGACGAGTGAGGAGGCACAGAATGCCTATGGTGCAGGAAATTTTCGGATGTTTGCTGCGCGTAATACCCGCATCAAACTTTCTTAAGGAATGCCATTTTCGAATGGCCAATTGCCTAGACGCTGCGCGGGACCTTCAGTGCGCAATTCGTGAAACTTCCCACTGGGGTAAATTCTTAGCCTAACAGTCTGGAAGCTTCCGCGCAGATGCGGAGAAGCTTGCCATGAAGCGCTTAACATCCCTTCTGATCGCATTTTGTGTTTTGCTCTCTAGTCCTCAACAACCACGCGCGCGGGAGCGAGCCCGGAATCAGGAGCCGGCCGTCACCATGATGTCTGGAATGGGAGACCTGCATCATTCTGTTTCTACGAGCCTTCCGGAAGCCCAGAATTTCTTTGATCAGGGGCTTCGCCTGATCTATGCGTTCAACCACGATGAAGCTGCCAGGTCGTTTCATCATGCGGCGGAACTCGACCCCAAGCTGGCAATGGCCTGGTGGGGCGTGGCGGAATCAATTGGCCCAAATTACAACGACCCCGCGGACCCCGAACGTTTCAAACAGGCCCATGATGCTGTCGAGAGGGCGGTTACGTTATCCGCCACTGCCACACCTAATGAGAAGGCCTATATTGAAGCTCTGGCGAAACGTTTTCCATCAGAGCCCAACGCAAATCTGCGTGAGGCCGCCGAGCGATATCGCGATGCCATGCGTGGAGTAGTACGGCAATTTCCGGATGATCTGGATGCTGCGACCTTGTTTGCCGAGGCGGGGATGAATCTGCATCCGTGGGGCTTATGGCGGACGGATGGAACGCCTGAAGCCGGTACGGAGGAAATCGTCTCCACGCTGGAATCAGTTCTTCGGCGCGATCCGAATCACATGGGCGCGATCCACTACTACATCCATGCCGTCGAGGCCTCTCCCAATCCGGAGCGCGCGCTTGCCCCCGCCAGTCGGCTGGCAGCATTGGCTCCGGCGGCCGGCCATCTTGTCCACATGCCCGGACACGTTTATATCCGAACCGGAGATTATGAATCGGCGGTTAGGACCAACGAGCGGGCCGCTGCAGCCGATCGCGCCTACATTGGCGCCGGTGGCGGGCAGGGAATCTATTCGGCCATGTATTACAGCCACAACCTGCACTTCATCGCCGCCTGCTCCAGTATGGATGGGGACTATGCCAGTTCCCGCAAAGCAGCCGAAATGTTGGTCCAGCATGTGGCTCCGTTGGTAAAAGAAATGCCTCCTCTGGAAGGCTTCATGACCGTCCCGATGGCGGTCGAAGTTCGCTTCCAAAAGTGGGACGAGATTCTGAAGATGCAGCCTCCTGACTCAGCAATGAAGACAGCCACAGTTTTTTGGCATTTTGGCCGAGGAATGGCTCTCGCCGGCAAGGGCAGAGTGGGCGAGGCTGAAACTGAATACAAAGCCGTTGCCGAGGCCGAGCATAACACGCCTCCGGACGCAATCTTCAACATGCCAGTGAACAACAAGGCGAAGGACGTTCTAAAGATTGCTGAGAATGTTCTGGCCGCGAAAATTGAACTGGCGAAGCACAATTTTGGCGGCGCTGTTTCCCATCTTCGTGAGGCTGCAGCGATCCAGGACTCGCTGAAATATGGCGAGCCTCCCGACTGGTTTTTCCCCGTTCGTGAATCCTTGGGTGGTGTGTTGTTATTGAATGGCAATGCGCGTGAGGCGGAAAAGGTGTTCAGGGATGACCTGGAGCGCAATCCGCGTAACCCGAGATCTCTATTCGGTTTGAGGGAATCCTTGAAGGCCGAAGGGCGTGCATTGGAGGCTCAGTTTGTGGACCAGCAGTTTCAGTCGGCGTGGAAATCCTCCACAAAGCTCACGGTTGATAGCCTCACCTGATGAATACAACATAAAGAATTTAGCGGTCTCAGCTCAGCCGTACGTCAAAGAGCGCAAGCCAGTATTGAATGGATTGCAAGGTAAAGCCAACGAGAATCAGGCCAATGCCGAAAGCTCCGAGGCGGCGTTCCGGCAGCGTGTCCGCGTAGTACTCGATAAAGGGATTCAGGGTTGCTCCAACCCCTGTAACAAGGCCGGTCACAAGTCCGACTCGCAGCGCAAAGAAGAGAGCGTGATCGACGTGGTGCACGAAGGCGCTGCAAATCAACGCCGAGGCGATATAACCGATGGTGCGGTTGAAGGTTCCAAGAAAGCGGCGTCGCGTCAGGTGAGGCCGTCCGGTCGTGGCATAGTCGAGGGCGGGACGAATGCCGCGAGAATAGGCGAAGATCTGTCCCACAGTAATAAGAAGTCCGAAGGCGAGGGCAAATGCTATTCCTAGTTCTCGATATAGCCCAAAGGAGAAGGCCGCTCCCCGAATAGCGCTAAACAAAGCCTCCCAAGGCATGGAGTGATGCCCCAGCCCACGCGCGGCGCGATTCAACTCGACGGCTGAGGTGACTCCTGTAGCGAAGCCGGAGGCCAATCCAAAAAACGGGCCGAGCCCAAGCCCGTAGCCTACTCCAAACACGATGGAATAGGTAACGATTCGGGTGAGGAGCCGGAGTGGCCCGTGCTTGCCGCCTAATATGTCGTAAGCGAGGTAGAGACTTCCCAGCACATCAAGGCACGAACCTGCAATGCTGATGGCTGCAACGGCGTGGTGATCCATGCTGCCATTGTAAGGCGCGGCTGGCAGTAGCCTTTGCCATGCGTTATTGGAAATGAATCGACCGCGATCGCATGACCCGCGAGGCGGGGAGCCATGTCCGCAAATGTCCAACGCTTCATCGCGCTCTCATCTAGACTGCCGTTCAAGAACCCTGATCAGCAGTACGCCGAAGGCAGCCGGCTGCATCATGAACTATCGCGTTCGTCATCGTGTGGAATGTCCGAACTGCCGCACTTGATATGCCGTTGGGACTCCGGGAAGCTCAAGGTTGTTATTTAAGAAAAGAAGGTTGATTTTCGATTTTTGCCTTTCAATATTTACCCATTATTCCAAGGCCGTTTTTATAAGTTATTGACGCTCGGCTATGCTCAGAATGCGGCTTTGGAGCCACAAGAGCACGGGCGCACGACCTGAATCCGTCATTTTGATTGATTTTTAGGGGCGTTTTGAAACACGCAAATTAATGAAGTGGAATGACTGCTTGACGGATAGTTTTAAGCGGTGTGGCAGGGGCACTTTTCCTGCTGCACGGATGGGCCCTTTTTCCGAAATTACGATACGCGGATCGGTACACCTGCGGGCGTGAAATACGCGATTTGCTATCGAGATCGCAGCCGTGGATATGGCAGCCCAAAGGAGATCGTGATCATTGAAACAAGATCATTGAAACAAGATCACAAATCGAGATGTCGTAAGAGGACGCAGTTCAAATCCAATTGAAGGAGTAGTCAAGGTCCCTATGTTTCGGGTTGTTTCATCGTGCGCTTTCGCCCTGTTGGTCATCGTATTTTTCAGCAGCGCTGGACATGCCAAGGGCAGGACGCTTGCTTCCGGGCTCATTTTGTCCGAAGACACCCACCCCGCCTCCTGTGCGGCGCCGGAAGTTCGCCAGTTTGATTTCTGGGCTGGCGACTGGGACATGTTCGAGTACGACGGCGGCGTTAAAGTCGGACGGGTAGAGGTCACTCCCATTCTCGATGGATGTGCTTTGCGGGAACGCTATGAGGATACGAACGGCCTGCGCGGCCAGAGCCTTAGCATCTACGATGCTTCACGCGGTGTATGGAGTCAGAGTTGGTTCACGAACCGTGGCCAGATGCTGCTGATCGAGGGCAAATTTCAGGGTGGAGAGATGACGCTGAAGGGCACGGATCGAACACCCACCGGGGAAGAAAGGCGTGTCCATGTGGTTTGGAAGGCGGTCGAGAGCGGGGTGCGCGAGAGTGCGGTGACCTCCATCGACGGCGGGAAGACATGGAAACCGTGGTTCGACCTTATGTTCCGCCGCGCACAGAAGGGAAAGACTGAACTCACGGGAGATGAAAAGGCGATTTCTGCGCTCGATACCGAATATCAGGCCGCTGTGAAGCAGAACGATGTGGCCGCAATGGATCGTTTACTGGGAGACGATTTCATTCTTGTCATTGGGTCCGGAAAGGTCTTCAGCAAGGACGACTTGCTCAACGAGGCCCGCAGCAGGCGTTTCTCCTACGAGCATCAGGAAGATAGCGAGCAGCGCGTTCGTGTTTGGGGCGATACGGCGGTGGTGACGGCCAAACTCTGGGCCAAAGGCGCGGATGGCGGGAAGCCAATCGAATATAGAGTCTGGTTCAGCGATACCTACATCCGTACGGCGAAAGGATGGAAGTATGTCTTTGGACAAAGTTCGCTGCCGCTGCCTGCAAACAGTCCCGATCACAAATGATTCTTCATTTTCTCCGCTATTCCGTTATTCCATTTACTCCGTTATTCTGCGCGCAGCGATAGCTGTTCAGCGGGAGTGAAGGCCTGGGTGCGGATGAGAAGGGTGCTCACCAGCGAAGTCAGGCCAGAGGCAGCGAAGATCATGGCTAGAACCACGAATTGGTAGATTGCCGCATAAAGTGGCCGGGAGCCCGATAAGAGCATTCCGGCCATCAGGCCGGGAATCCAGACAATGCCGAGCGAGCGAAGAGAATCGATTGCAGGGATTAGGCTGGCCTCGAATGCCGCCTGTACGTAAGGGGCGACGCTTTGCCGCGGATCGGCACCTAATGCGAGGGCCGTTTCGATTTCACCGGCATGGGCCAGCACGTCGGAACGAAAGCGATTCAGAGCCAAGCCATTCGTATTCATCGCGTTCGCGATCAACATGCTCCCGACCGGGAGCAGTGTGGTAATCGCTGTATCGATTACTCCCAGGGCGACCATCATTGCGATTACCGACCCCGCACCGCAGGCGATGGATAGGGTCGATACCTGTAGCGCTCCAGGAAGTCCTTTGGCGCGCTTCCGAGAGACAAAGCCGGCGACAAGGATCATGGCGGCAAGCAGCAATGCGCCTGTCCAACGCGAAGCCTTAAGGAAAAGAACGAGCACGGAACCTACGGCAACGATCTGCACCAATCCGCGTATGAGTGCTATTACAGAGTCCTTTTCAATATGGATTTTGCGGCCTCGCGCGAGCAGCACGACTGCAAGCGCAACGGTGGAGGCTGCAACTGCTTGTGCAAGTCCAAGTTGTAATGGATCAGTGAACCAACGGTTAAGCATTGAGTGCCTCTTCGACTGAGCCGATTTTTGCTGCGCGTCCATTTTGGAGAACCAGAATTCGGGACGCCATTCGTTTGGCTTGCGCAATGTCGTGCGTCACGATCACGCAGGTGAGCCGTTCGGTCCTGATGATCTCATTGATTAACGATTCCACGCCCTCTTTGGCTTCCTGATCGAGGGCGGAGGTGGGTTCATCCAGAAGCAGCACCAAGGGTGCATTCGCGAGAGCTCGCGCCAATGAGATTCTCTGTGCCTCGCCTCCGGAAAGGTTTGCAACATCTCGCCCGGAATAACCGGACAGCCCAACCCTTGCCAGTAAATCCGCGACTTTCGATTCGGAAAACTCTTCGCCGCGCTGTGCAGGTCCAAAACCCACGTTGTGATAGACCGTTCCCGGAAAAAGAACAGCCCGCTGCGTCACCATTCCTACTTTACGGCGGAGCTCGCGAGGGGGAATTGCTCGATAATCGACATCGTCGAGATACACCGTTCCTGATGTTGGTTCGTCCAGCCTATTTAGAAGCCGCAGAAGGGAACTTTTTCCAGAGCCGCTCGGCCCTAGGATCGCCAGCACTTCGCCCGGGCGGATCTCAACGCTGATATCGTCGACCAACAGGCGACCGCGCACACTGCGGCTCAAATGGCTGGTTTTTAGAATGCTTGAGGGTTCAATTTTCAATTTACCTCTTTAAACATACAAGCAACAACATACAAGCAACAATCTATTGGAGTTTAGGAGGCATATAAGACGTTCGACCGATGACTTGGCGTTCGCCCGGAATACAATGCGCCGCTGTATTTTCACAATTGCCCTCGGTTTTTGCAGATGCCGTTGCCAATAGAGCCCGGTACTCAAGAGGACTTGTTCCGCGGAATCTGGTTCGCGGCGCCGTTTTAGGATACCCTAAGAAAAATTTTCAGCTTCTGGTCTTCACTTAAATGGTCATATATCGCCTCCTGGTTTTGATCGCTATGGGTGTCCTCTCGTCTGGAGCCCGCGCTTCCATGCCGCTTTCCCCACCGGCTTCGCAGAACGCTCCGGCTCCGAGCAATCCCTCAGCAATGGTGGCTTCCACAATGGACGACGTGGTGGCTGACTATCGCAAGATCATCGTGCTCATGAGCGATGCATCGGCGCTCGATGAAGGAAATCGCGACCGGGTGCGGGCAGCAGCTTGGATCCTTTTCGAAAAGAACCGCGACCGCCTGGAAAAGCTGGAGGAAGACCTTCGCGCGAGCCTTGGACAGAAAGACGCTCCGCTCATTGCCACCTTTCTAGCTCGCTTGGAAACCAACGCCGAATTCCGTGATGCGGACAAATTGGCTTTCCGCGACGTTCTTGACGGCCTCGCTACAGTCTCTCCGAATGATGCCCTTGATCGACCATTCAAGGTACGCATCGCAGACGACGTCGCCGCCCTGGAGCAAATTCAGAAACTGTATCAAAAGGAAATCGCACAGATTTTCTCTGGGACGCAAATGCGTGGGATGACCCTGCATCGCGAGGCATGGGAACGTTATGTCGCCTTTCTGAAAACAAAATACAAACGTGAAGAAATTCTCCGGGAATATGGTTCACAAATCGCTCCATCAGAAACGCGGGGCGGCACCGCTCCGAAAAGCAAGTTAGAAATCATGGGCACCGAGCTTCCTCCAAAGACCATTGCCCTGACTTTCGACGATGGTCCTCATCCGCGCTATACGGATCAGGTGCTTGCCATCCTTAAAAAGTATGGGCTCCACGCGGTGTTTTTTGAAGTCGGCAAGAATCTTGGAACCGCCAACGACAAGAACGAGGTCGTGCTCGGACCCACGGCGGCCGCCAGCTATCGCGTTCTCGAGTCGGGTTCGATGCTCGGGAATCACAGTTACAGTCACCCCGTACTGCCCAAGTTGGATCCGGCTGCGGTCTCCAGGGAAATCGATTCGACTAACGCGCTTCTCACTCATATATTGCAGTCACCGCCCGCCCTGTTCCGTCCGCCCTACGGCGCGGCCAATACCGATATCCTGACCAAGATCCAGGCCGGCAACATGAAGACCGTGATCTGGAATGTGGATTCCGAAGATTGGGCCGATCCCGTGCCGAACTCGGTGGCGCAGCGGGTCATCGGCGAGGTTGAGAAGCAGCACCGCGGCATCATTCTCTTTCACGACATTCACAAGGTTGGTATCGAAGCGCTTCCCACGGTGATCGAGACGCTCCAAGCAGATGGATACAAGTTTGTGACATGGAATGGCGCGGCCTTCGCTCCAGCCGACACGCGCGGGGAGCCCGCCGCTCCGGTGGCCGCTTCGCCGGTGGTTACGCCATACCACGATAGCTGGGCAGCGATCATAGGGATCGACGATTACACCAACTGGCAAAAGCTACAATATGCCGCCCACGATGCTCTCGGGGTGAAGGACACGCTGATTCAGAAGTACAACTTCAAGCCGGATCACATCTTTACGCTGTTGAATGGAGAAGCTACCCGTCAGAACATCCTGTCTCTACTCGGCGACAAGCTTGCCGGTCCGGGCATGGTGCAGCGCGAGGACCGCGTTCTCGTCTTCTATGCGGGCCATGGCGCTACTCGCAAACTCGCTTCTGGCCGCGACCTTGGCTACATCATTCCCGTTGACGCCGACCTCACGAACTACGAAGGCAGCGCCATCTCCATGACTAATTTTCAGGACATCTCCGAATCCATTCCGGCCAAGCATCTGCTCTTTATCATGGACTCCTGCTATAGCGGGCTGGCCATTACCCGTGGTGGCGGCCTCGCTGTCTCGCAGAACTACCTCAGCGAAATCTCGCGCCGTGAAGCACGCCAGATGTTTACCGCCGGTGGCGCAGATCAGCAAGTTGCCGACAACGGACCCAATGGACATTCGGTGTTTACCTGGACGCTGCTTCAAGGACTCGATGGCCGAGCCGACCTGAATGGCGATGGTGTGATTACCGCCACGGAGCTTGCCGCTTATGTGGCCCCCGCTGTCTCTGCCCTGTCACATCAAACGCCGGCCTTCGGCAACCTTCCCGGTACGGAGGGTGGCGACTTTATCTTCGACCTGAAGCATGAAACCGAGTTCCTCAATGGAGATTCCTCCCAGCTTGGCGACGACGCCATCAAAGTGAACGGCGAGTTGGAAAAACTTCGCGGCCAGATGCGCGAGGAGCAGCACAAAAACGAAGAGCTTCGCAAACGGCTGGAGGTTGCGGAGGCCCGGCTCAAACAAGATGCCCGGGCGGGCGGCTCAGCCTCCTCACCTGGACCTGTGCCGGGTGATAGTTCTGCAGCCACCGCCGGTTCCGCTCAAGCTGCAACGGCGAAACTACCCACCGATGCCGCTGCCACGGCCAACGACGAAGGCATGCGTCTTTACAAGGAGAAACGCTATTCGGATGCTGCCGCCAAGTTCACTGAAGCTTCCGGCTTGCAGCCAGCCAGCGCTCTCTTTGCGAATAACGCAGGTTTTGCTTTTTATCGCATGGCAGACTATGAAGGGGCCGTGAAGTGGATTCAAAAGAGCATTGCTCTTGAACCTGGCCGCGCTGTCGCCTATCTAAACCTCGGGGACGCTTATCTGAATCTTCAAAAGAAAGCGGAGGCAAAAACAGCTTATGAAAAATACCTTACTCTGGCTCCAAACTCCAAAAGAGCGACTGACCTCCGGGAGAAGATAAAGTCGCTTCCCTGAAGGGGGCTGGGCTCCCTTTGGCCCTTTTTTCGAGGAGACACGTCGTAGGCAGAATATGGAGACCACCTTTTTCGGGGGCCGCTAGTCGCTACATACTCAACGCCACCGGGCGAATGGGCGAGCCTGTGCCTCCGCGAACCTTTAGCGGCATCGCGGCAAAAGCGAATTCATAAATGCGCTCGGCTGCGAGTTGTTCCAAGTTCAGGCATTCGATGATATGTATGCCGGACTCCACCAGCAGATGAACGTGAACGGGTAATCTCGAGGGCACAAATTCAAACGCAACTGTGTCCGATCCGGCGGCAAAGATCCCATGGCTACTGAGCCAGCGTCCGCCTTCCTCCTTGGGACCGGGCCCCCGCACGCCGGCGATGAATTTGGCTGCATCCTCCCAGTACTTTGCCCATCCGGTGCGCAGCAGCACCACATCGCCGGCGCGAATCTCTACTTTTTCAGCGCTTGCCGCCTGCTGCAGGTGTTCGGGTGTAATAACAAAATCCGCCGGTAGCACCTCGGTTTTCTGACTTCCGGCAATATCGAGGAGAACGCCCCTGCGAAAGATCGGAGCCACCGTGTCGACGGAGAGTTGCTGCAATCCTTTTTCGTAGGACTGGATTGCCGCGGTCTCCCGGCCGCCATGAATCTTCCCACCGCAGGAGACGTGACAAAGCGCGTCAATATGCGTACCGACGTGCCCGCCTAGCGCAAGGGAATCGGAAGCCGAACTGGCTCCGTCCGGAAACATGAAGTCGCCATGTTTTTGCGTCAGGCTGAACATGAATGGAGGATGGGCGGGGTGGTGGGGCATCCCCACGAAATACGGCTGCGCCAGATCGTACACTTTTGCCGCGGAAAGGAGTTTCAGTAGATCGTTCATGATGATGTTTGTTGTGGGCAAGATACTATACAGGTTTTGTTGTGAGTTGGAGTGGGAAGGGAATCCGAATCTTAGCGGAAAAAATCGCAATACCTCGCTGAAGGAAAGGACTCGACCAATGATTGATCTCAATCGCCAAGTCCTTGTCCTCCTCCAGCGCCGAAACAGTACGTGCTACTTCTTGTTCAAGATTTTTTCAATCACTTGCCAAAAACCATCACATGGAACGATCCCGGAACGGGCGTACGCTGCCCGCCGCTCGAAGCGGGAGCAAATTCTACCGTGTCGAGGAAGAGGTTGTGTGTCTTGGTGTCGAGGCCCATGGTTTTGGCTCCGAACTCGGTCTTAACGGTCTCAACCTCGCTGTACTTGTCGGGCGTGTCTTCATGAAACACATGGACCATACCTTCACGCGTCGAAACGAAAATCATGCCGGTCTCGGAATCGTAGGCTGCGGCATCCGCACCACCAGAGATGGGTAACGATTGAATGACCTTTCCGCTGGTTGCGTCAACTACCGCTAACATCTGCGGCTTGCGACCCGCGCTGAAAAGCCGCTGGTGCTCGAAATCCATCGCCAACGCCGTAGGTGTTCCGGCAGGTGCAAGAGGCCACCGCGACTTGATTTTGAGCGTACGCGAGTCGATAGCAACCAACTCGGCCTTGTCTTCAATGTTCACATACACGGTTCCCTTGCCATCGGCGACCGCGAATTCAGGCCCGCCTCCGAGGTCAATGGTTCCCACAACGTTGCCACTCTTGGCGTCGATCACAGTACAGTTGTGTGGATCGCCATTCATGGAGAAGACCCGCTTCGAGGCCGGATCGTACACGATGCTGTCGGCGTCTTTATCGGCCTTTGCTTCGCCGATTGTCTTGAGCGTCTTGAGATCGAAAATGATGACCTTGGCCTGAGCGCCATCGGTGATGAATCCGCGACCAAACTCCTGGGCCACCGCGACTCCATGGTCCTGCTTCAGTCCGGTGATGTTTCCGACGAGAGTGCCGCTATCGGCATCCAGGACTTTGATCTCCGTGCCATGAGAAACGTAGACCCGGCGAGCTGAGGAGTCGACCGTAATATAGTCGAAGTACTCACGGGTGCTGCCCTCGGCCGGACCGAACTTATATGTCTTCAATTGATGGTATCCGCCCGTCGCCGCCGCGCCTGCGGCAATGACTCCGAACACAAGGGCGAGAATGGCCGAAACTCTGCGTACATGGTCTTTCATAATGATGAAACCTCCGTCGCTGGTTAAGATTGAGTGCACTCGGGGCATTTCCCGGTTGGTCAAGTGCGGTTGGGGTTATCCGCTCGTCGTAGCCACTCTTCGCGGCAAGCATGCCGGACAGAATGGCGGAAAGACAAAAGGACGGAACCTTTGCGCCCTTACACGGCACTGGGCGAAAGGCATTCGCTCAGTCTAAAGAGCCAGCCAGTATAAATCAGCATCCCTGGAATATAGACAATTGCCCTAAGGCACGGTCAATTTGTCTGAAAATCTATGCGAGACCGTGTAACCTTCCCACGACCTTCTCCATGGTGTCACTCTCCCATGGTTTCGCTCTGGGCGCCCTTGGATATCGCGCCGCAATTCCTTGAAAAGGCAGTCACCAATGGCGTTTGACTTCGAATTTCTGATTCCAGAAACTTCGACAGGCAGCAGTTTTGTCCGCTCCTTCCTCAAATTCAAAATTTATTTTCAGAGGGTAAAATCACACGATTTGTCGTTCCTTCTGCCTTGTATTGACCATGAATGATCCATTTACAGATAGAATGGAGGTACCGCGCCCCAGCGAATGTGAAAAGGCCATAAGGCCGGTGTGGTGCGCGAAGGCGCAAGGCCAGAAAAACTCCAGGAAAGAGAATTCTTCCGATTGAACTCAGCTATTCGTAATATCGCCATTATTGCCCACGTCGACCACGGAAAGACAACCCTGGTGGATGCCATGCTCCGCCAAAGCGGGGCTTTTCGCACCAATGAAGCGCTTGTTGAGAGAGTGATGGACTCCAATGAATTGGAGCGCGAGCGGGGCATCACGATCCTTGCCAAGAACACCGCAATCGGATACCAGGGCGTAAAGATCAATATTGTCGATACGCCTGGACACAGCGATTTCGGCGGTGAGGTGGAGCGGGCCTTGAAGATGGTCGATGGCGTGATGTTGCTAGTGGATGCCAGCGAAGGCCCTTTGCCACAGACCCGATACGTATTAAGCAAAGCTCTGGAGGCCGGATTGCCGCCGGTACTGGTGATCAACAAGATCGACCGTCCCGATGCTCGCCCACAGGAGGTACTCAATGAGGTCTATGACCTCTTCATCGATCTTGATGCGCGCGAAGAACAGCTCGAATTTCCTGTCTTGTATACGAATGCCAAGGCTGGCATAGCTTCCACCAGTATCGAGAAACCGGGTGAAGATCTGCGTCCGTTATTTGATGAGATCTTGAAAACCATTCCTGCCCCTGGCGGAGAGCCGGATGGCCCTCTTCAGATTCTCGTCGCTAACCTGGATTACAGCGATTACCTGGGCAGATTGGCAATTGCACGCGTTTTCAACGGCACTCTGACCAGCGGGGAAGAGGTTTCAATCGCGCAACTGGACGGACAATTTCCGAAGGTCAGAATTACGAAACTTTTCTCTTTCAGCGGTCTAAAACGCGTGGATGTTGAGCGCACCGAACTGGGGGATATCGTTGCTGTTGCAGGAGTGGAAGGGATCTCGATCGGAGAAACCATCACAAATGTGGAAAATCCGGCGCCACTTCCGCATATCGTGATCGATGAACCCACGATCGCCATGCAGTTTACAGTCAATAACTCCCCGTTCTCGGGGCGAGAAGGCACTTACGTTACTTCGCGCAACCTACGGGAGCGTTTGCAGAAAGAGTTGCTGACCAACGTCTCGCTGAGAGTTGAGGATGCAGGCACGACCGATTCATTCAAGGTGCTTGGGCGAGGCGAATTGCAGTTGGCGATTCTCATCGAGACCATGCGTCGCGAGGGGTATGAACTTATGGTCGGCAAGCCGGAGATCGTAACGAAGAGGATCGACGGGAAGCTGATGGAACCGGTCGAAAAGCTAATGGTAGATATTCCCGAGTCATTTGTCGGTGTGGTCATTGAGAAACTCGGATCGCGCAAGGGACAGATGGTGAAGATGCACAATCACGGTTCGGGGCGGGTCCGTATGGAATTCACCGTTCCCAGCCGGGGAATGATCGGCCTACGCTCGGAGTTGCTCACCGATACGCGTGGAACCGTGATTATGAACTCGCTGTTCGATGGATACACGGAATGGCTGGGCGAGATTCCTCATCGCATGACAGGCGCACTGGTTGCCGATCGCTCGGGCACCTCAACTTCGTATGCGCTCTTCAGCCTTCAGGAACGCGGCGTGCTATTCACCGGGCCGGGAGTTGAGTTGTACGAGGGTATGGTGATTGGAGAGAACGCCCGCGAGGTGGACCTGGATGTGAACGCGGTGCGAGAGAAGAAGCTGACCAATATGCGCGCATCGACCGCCGATGAAGCGATACGCCTTGTTCCTTTCAAAGCGCTCACGCTTGAACAGACACTTGAGTTTGTTGCGGACGATGAAATGGTGGAGGTTACCCCGAAGTCTCTCCGGATACGGAAGAAGATCCTCCAGGCCAACCGCCGTCCCAAGAAAAATACTGTTCCAGCGGGCGCTCCAGCGGAAGTCTGAGATACATGAACGGTAGTCCTTGCGGCGCCTGGTAAGAAATCCAGGGCAATCGTATGAAAACTCTTGGATAGCCTCTTTATGTGAGTGTGAAAGTTAGAGGCAAGCCTCGGTGGAGACTCCGAGGGAGATGCCTTGGAGCACAAATGAGAACAAAGGTTCTCACATGTGCTCCAAGGCATGAAATTTATGGTGCGTGCTTGACGGGGCCATAAATGGCCCCTCTTCCACGGTTGCGCCAGCTTCATCGCCGACATGATTTATCGAGGAGCCAAATGAGCACGCTAGCCGTGAGATAAATTTCGAGACGACTCAAACGGTCAACATTTCTTTCATGCAATTGCCCTGGTAAGAAATCAGACGTGGCTATAGCGTTTTCAGCGTTACTGTATCCTTGTTTATGTGCTCTCCGTGCGGCTTTTCGTTATTCGAAAACCGGATCGAAAACCAGATGGAAAAGCCGCGCAGTGACCTTGATTCCTGGTCTACACTTACGCTGAAAACGCTGTAGGTGTGCAGGAGCGGTTGAACGCGAGAGCCTGTACGTGAGGGGCGCCGCCAGGGAAAGCTTCCTGGTGTTGTGGACTATCGTATGGGGTCGTTCCCCAAGCCTTACTTTGTGCAGTCGAAAGCTCTCCGGCTATAATCGGCTCGTCAAATTCTTGCTAGAAGCTTGCGAGGTTGCCTGTGAAGGCCATGAGCCGACTTGCTGTCGTAACATTCTTCTGCCTGCTTGCCGCACGTTTGCATGGCGCAGGCAATCAGATCAATGTGGGAATGGTCCCGGATGCTGGGGCCACTCAGGTATCCGTTCAGGAAAAGGCTCCGTTAAAGACCTATCTCGCTCACGCGCTGGGGCGCGATGTGAACCTGATTGTTCCCACCAATTACAACGCCACGATTGAAGCGCTGGGAAACGGTTCGTTGGATTTCGCGTATCTCGGCGGCTTGTCTTACCTGAAAGCTCACAAAGAATACGGGGTGATTCCTCTTGTGCAGCGTAGCGTGGATCTTGAGTTTCATACGCTATTCATTTGCGGCGCCAGCCAGCCCATTCATTCGCTCCAGGACTTGAAAAACAAGAAGTTTGCCTACGGAGACATTAATTCCACCGCGGGGCACCTGATCCCTTACATGGAAATGAGGCAGGCCGGGGTTAATCCCGATTCTCAGGTGCAGTCTCGCTATTCCGGCAGTCATCCGGCCACGGCCAAGGCGGTTGAATCGGGCGCGGTGGACGCAGGGGCTTTGGACGAAACGGTATTCAACTCCATGGTTTCGGCCGGCAAGCTTGATGCAAACAAGGTTCGTGTCTTCCATGTCTCCAAGCCTTTTGTGGATTACGTATGGGTTGCTAGAAAGGACGTCGACAAAGAGACGCAAGACAAATTTATGCAGGCTTTTATCAGCCTCAAAGAGGGACAGAACGACGATGTCCTGCAGATCCTTCGCGGCAAGAAGTTCGTTCAGGCCAATAACTCGGAGTATAACGTCCTGCGGTTGATCGCGGAAGAACTGAAAATGATGTAGCCAGACAGCGGTTGCTGCTTGCGCAAGGTGGCCGCAACCAGCCTCCATAGCGTTTTCAGCGTTACCGTATCTTGTTTACCGTGCTCTCCATGCGGCTTTTCGTTTATTCGAAAATCAGATTCGAAAACCAGATCGAAAACCAGATGGAAAAGCCGCGCAGTGACCTTGATTTCCTGGTTTACACTTACGCTGAGAACGCTGTAGCCCCATAGGATTGGGAAGATGCTCGATATACGAGAATTGGCGGTTGCCCGGTCTGAAAAAGCGCCTCTGGTTTTAGAGGACGTTTCTATACGGGTCAATCGTGGAGAAAAGGTAGCGATTCTTGGCTCCAGCGGAGCCGGTAAGACCACACTCTTTCGCGCCATTGGCGGTTTCGTCCCTATCCGTTCGGGAACCATCTCGATCGACGAAATCAAAATCAACGATCTTCGAGGAAAGCGTTTGCGCGACGTGCGGCGACGGGTGGCGATGATCTCCCAGCGGCACGATATGGTCGACCGTCTTAAGGTTTACCAGAATGTAATGGCCGGAGCCCTCGGCCGCTGGTCTACATTAAGATCATTGCGTTTTCTGGCGTGGCCTCGCTCAGACGAGATGGTGGAAGCCGAACAAGCTTTGTCGCGTGTGGCGCTGGCCGCCAAACTGCGATCCAGAACCTCGGATCTCTCTGGCGGCGAGCATCAGAGGGTGGCCATTGCCAGGGCCCTGGTGCAGAAACCCACGGTGCTGCTGGCGGATGAACCGGTAGCCTCCCTCGATCCCGATTTGAGCGGGCAGATCCTCGACCTCTTGTGCAGGCTGGCGCAAGAAAATGATTTTGCCCTGTTATGCTCGCTGCATCAACCGGAGTATGCGTTCCGTTATTTCGACCGGGTCATTCGAATCGAGCGGGGCAGAATCGAATCAGATTCTGCCGTGCGGCAATCGTTCCGAGCGGGCGCATGATGCCGGGGTTGGAAAGCACTCTCTCAACGTTGCGGCAATTCTTTCCTCCGGAATATTCGCTACAGAATCTTGAAAATGTCCTGACGCCGATCTTTGAAACGTTGAAGATCGCGGCTGCCTCCATGCTGTTAGTGGTAAGTGGCGGCCTGTCGATTGCCCTTTACATTGGAGCATCGCTTCCGGCGTCGCGCATTTTATATGCCTTGCTTACCTCGGTGCGCGCCATTCCCGACCTTACACTCGCTATTTTTTGCGTGATGCTGCTGGGCCTTGGCCCGGCTGCGGGGATTCTTGCGCTCACGATTTTCTACACCGCCAACATGGGCAAGGTTTTTTCGGATCTATTTGCTTCGGCCGACCCTGGGCCCGTGGAGGCGCTTCGGGCCACAGGAGCGAACAAGCTGCAAGTTGCTCTTTTTGGGCTTCTACCGCTGCGGGTGAAAGATCTTCTTACTTACGGTGGATATGAATTTGAATGCGCTACCCGCGCCTCGGTCATTGTGGGAGCCGTGGGAGCCGGGGGTATCGGGGCGGAATTAGTTTCGCAGATTCAAAACGTAGACTATCATCGCGTGACAACCCTGGTGTTGCTTCTGATTGTGTTGATTACGCTGATCGATTTCGTTACTCGTCTGGCAATCCGGTACCCCAAGCTGCTGTTTCCCATTCTCGCTTTCGGTGTTGCCGCCTTGTGGGGGACACGCCCACAGTTGTTCGCATTTCGGCACACCCTCACGACCCTTGGTGCAATGTTTCCGCCGATACTTCCTCGCTCCGACATGATCAAAGTGCCGGCCCTCATTTTGGAGACGTTAGAAATTGCCGTTGGCGGTACCCTCGTAGCTATGATTTTTGGCGTTCTTCTTGGACTGGCGGCAGCCAGAAATCTCACCCCCTGGTTCATCCATGTGCCAATTCGACGTTTCCTGGATTCGCTGCGCGCGGTGCCGGAGGTCGCATGGGGATTGATACTTGTAGGTTTGTCCGGCTTGGGACCAGGCATCGGGGTTCTTGCTTTGGGCCTCCACAGCACAGGTAGCCTCGGGAAGCTGTTCTCCGAGTCGATGGAAAATGTGCCGCAAGAGCCGGTTACCGCGATTGCTTCTACGGGCGCAAGCCCCCTGAAGGTGGCTCTTTTTGCTTATCTGCCACTCGCGCTGCCGCCTATCGCTGTTTACAGCCTGTTTCGCTTGGAATGGAATATGCGAACCGCAACCATTGTCGGTATGATCGGCGCGGGCGGGATCGGTGAAGCTCTCTACAATGCGCAGCAGCTTATGTTCTATCAGAAGATGACAGCCTACCTTTTGATTACGTGGCTCCTAATCGTCATTACAGACGCTGTCAATGCGCGCCTGCGTTATCGTTGGCGCTTTACCGAAGTGGCTCCGCATCTGGCTTAAGATGGATCAGGTGGACGGGAATTCCGACTGGCGCAGCGAAGAAATAATCTTTTTGGGATGGAAGGGTTGTTTATGCTGTGGGTGTTCGCCTGGTATAGAAGCTCAACTCCATGCCAATGCCGGCCGGAATTTTTTGTGACAACTCTGGCAAGTGTTATCCAGGTTTACGAAAAGATGGGTAACATCGGCTTCGCTTTGTTTCTGAGCAGCCCGATTTAATTCCTGGGCCACGCGAAATAGCTGCAAATTTTCCTCCTCGAAAAACTTCAAGTCTTCCTTGCTCCAGCCCTGTTCCCGGTAATCATCCCTAAAGGCGGCGATTTCTCCGGTTGTTTGCATGATGTGGGCCGATGCGACCGCGATCGTTTGCATCTTTGGTTGTGTGAGAGGCGGATCATGCCAGATCGTAAAACTGAGGGCCGTGTATTGTTCGTGGACCTCCGCCTTCATGAGTTGCGCCAGATTCTCATGTTTTCGGACACTAGGTGCTTCGCCTTTAGTAGTGGCCGCGCGGCGGATGTGGACTCCATATACTACCGCCGCAACTGCAAGAAGAAACAAGAAGGCTGCTGTGGCCCTGAACCAGAGGTTCTTTGGGAAATTCATTCGTGGAGTTCCCCTCCTTGAGAACCTACTTCATCGGGATAAATCTGCGGTTTTTCAACGCGCGGGATATCTCCGGTGAGGGACTTCAGGAAGGCGATCAGGTCTGCCTTTTCCGCGGGCGTGAGATTCAGCTTGTAGATCAGCTTCGATTTGTTGGGAGCTTCGCCGGCGCCGCGATCGTAAAAATCGACGACTTCTTCGAGAGTGGCGAGCGATCCATCATGCATGTAGGGAGCGGTGAGGGCCACATTGCGAAGGGAGGGTGTCTTGAACGCTCCCATCTCCTCCGGCTTTTGTGAAATTGCAAACCGGCCAAGGTCCTTTGAGCCGGCAGGTAGCGGACCAAGGCTATAAAACTGATTGTCGGTAAAATTCGAGCCTTTGTGGCACTCGGAGCAGGCGGCTTTGCCAAAAAACAGGATGAGTCCCCGTTTTTCCTGAACGTTGAGGGCTCCTTTGTCACCCTGGGCATAGCGATCAAACTTTGAGCCCGGGGTCACCAAAGTTCGCTCAAACGCGGCAATGGCCTGGCTGATATTGTCGAGTGATGGCAGCGCCCCAAAAACCGCTTTGAAATCCGCCCGATATCCGGGGACCTTGCTGAGCCTTTCGGAAACGTGCTCGTCGTCCATCATATTCATCTCGGTTGCAGATGTGATGGGGCCTTTGCACTGTTCATCAAGAGTCTTAGCGCGCCCGTCCCAAAATTGGGCTGTGTTAAAGGCGGCATTCAATATCGTTGGCGAGTTGCGATCAAGAATCGCGCCCTGGAATCCCCTGGACCGTGGCAAGGCATCGGTAAAGGCCTTTTCCGGCTGATGGCAGGTGGCGCAACTGCTCTTGCGATCCAGAGAAAGGCGTGTATCGAAAAATAGCTTCCTGCCTAACTCGATCTTGGCGGCATTCTGAGGATTCTGGTCTGGAATCGGAACCGCTGGAAGGGCGGCCAGCCCGCCGGGAAGTGCTTTCAGCGAATCCAGCATTTCCGGGGTGATTCCTGGGGGTTCCTGCGCTTCATATGCCGTAAGGAAGCTTCCAGCCAGGAGTAGGGCCGTTAACGCGAAGCCAGTGCGCGGGCCGATTCCTCGTCCGCGGAGCTTCGCCCAGAACGGATGCTTGGGCATGGTTTACTCCTTGGCCGACGTAACCGGCGTAGCTCCGGGCTCTAGGAGGATATTCAGGTTGACCGTACCGCTTTTCGGAACGATCACGGTTTTTACGACCATGAGCGAGCGTTCGTGCCACGCCTTAAGAATGTGTTTGCCGGGAGGCACGTCGTTAATGGCAAATGTCTGGCCCGCATGGCCAACCGCGAAGTAACGTGAAGGCAGAACAAAGATGCGTGCGTGCATGTGCCGGTGGATCGAGCAAAAGATGTCCACGATGCCGGTCTTCTCGAAAGTAACCGTGCGATATTCACCCTTGGCGTACAGTCCCAGGTTGAATTGGTTGGGGCCTGTGAAAGAGAAGACGTTGTGCGCCACGTCGTCGTCGTTAGGCATCTCTACTTTTTGGCCTTTGACCGCGATTAGAAAGTCCGGCGAGAACTCAAGATTCTTTTGGGAGATTCGCAATGGAGTATCGGGAGCTTTGGTCTCATCTTCAAGCCAGACGACAACATTCTCCTTGTCGCCTTGCTGGCTTGTCATTGACGCGGTAGAAGCTGTGGCGACTTGAATTTTTCCGGCGATGGTGCCGGCTTCCGCGGGGAAGGCAGCCATAGTGCAGGCAGCGGCCAGCAGAAGGAAAAACAATTTCCTCATGATTTCTCCTAGTACCTTGCATCGCCTGGTCTTGCCGGGCAGCAGAAGCGACGCCCTGAATCGTCGCCCGCTTTTTGATTTACATTAAGTTATTCACAGAATAGAAGCGACTCGCGAGCATCGCAACCTTACGGAAGTAACAATTTGCGCATGGCTTAAGTCCAAATCCGTTGGAAGTAGTGCAGTTTTGCTACACTGGGATTTGGATTCCCTAACCATTGGTGAAAGAAGCTTCTCGAAACGAATCACTGGGGTTGGCGTGAAAAACAACGGTGAAAGGGCGATGGAGTTCGCCTGATGAACCGCCCCTCTCTCGGGGGGCTGATGACTCCTACAAATTCAATATAGGAGTCTTTCTTGTGGCGCAAAATATCTTCTATGTGTCGATCGGCGCGATCTTAGGTGCGATTCTTCGCTTTCTCATCACGCACTTTTCTTCGGAGTTCTCCAGGCATCGCGGTTTTCCTTATGGCACGCTGCTCGTGAATGTCGCCGGTAGCCTTATCGTTGGCTACGTGCTTAACTGGACCGCCAACCATAGCGACGATCGCTGGCGCTTGTTCGCCGCCACTGGATTCTGCGGAGCATTCACAACCTTTTCCGCTTTTGCTTATGAAAGCATGGGTTACTGGCGACAGGGTCGTATGGGCGTCTTCGCGCTCAATATCATCTTGAATAATGTTCTTTGCATGATCGCCGTGATTGTAGGAACCTATTTGCATCGCAATTCGCAGGCTTGATTTCCGGCTTAGAACGAGAACAGGCGCGAAGCTCCCATCACCAGCCCCAGGGTGATGAGCGCAATTCCAATCTCGCCGATGGCTCCCACGGCAAAGGGCCGAATTCCTTGTTGGCGCATCTCCCGGATGTTTGTACGGAGGCCTACTCCCGCAAACGTCAATAGGAAGGCCCATCGTGAAAGATTGGCCAAGCTGGCAATCTGGCCTTTGTCGAACACGCTAGCCGATGCCAGCAGGGAGATCAATAGAAAGCCGAGAACAAACTTGGGAAATTTTTGCCAAAGGAACGCAGCCTTGTTCTGGACCGATCCGGCCTGGCCTTTCCCGGCCCAATAGATGGCATAGCCTAAAACCACGAAGCCGATCATGGCGTTGCGGGTGGTCTTGGCCAGCACCGCGATCTTTGCGGCCGCGTCGGAATATAGAGCTCCCGCGGCGGTTGCTTCCGCCGTATTATCCACTCCCAATCCCGCCCACAAGCCATACGCCTGGTCGCTCATACCCAGCAGGTGCCCAATCAGCGGGAAGGTGAAAAGCGCGAACGCTCCTAGCGCCAGCACTGCGGCAATGGCATAAGACGAGTCCTCCTCATCGGCTTCAATGGCGCCTTGCGCGGCGATGATCGCCGAGACACCGCACACAGCCGACCCAATGGCGAGAAGCGACGTCAGCTTGGGTTTCAGCTTGAAGGCGCGCCCCAGCCAAGTCATCAACAGCAGGGAAAGAACGATCTCCAGGACAACCAGGGCAAGGCTGATGCCGGTTTGTTGGATTACGTCTTTCAGGAGAAAGCGCGAGCCGAGCAACACGATGCCGACCTTGAGCCAAAACTCGTAGGTCGCCACTCCGGATTGAAAGATCTTCGGTACGCCGGTCGTATTCGAGATAAAAAGGCCGATGAGAATGGCCCAAAGAACGTATTCAATATTGGGCAGATGGAGATGGTGAGCTTTGGAATATCGCGCAATCGACTGCTCGATCAACTTCCCGAGAAGCCCAACCACGCTCAATAGTGCAATTCCTGGGACGAGTTGAATGACTTGCGTGAGGAACCCAGTGGGGCGAGATGCCTCCATCTTCACGGCTGTGGTCATAGAGAACGCAATCTCCTAGATTTTGGAAGAATCTACTGAAAATTCGGAATTGGCCCTACCAGGGAACGTGCTGCAGGACTCCCGCCCGTACGAGCAGCGCCAACAGCAAAGCTGTGAGAACCGCCCATACATCGACGGACAGTTTGAAAGCGGATTTCGAAGAGCCGGATGGATCGCTCAAAGTCATTTCTCCTGTCTACGCCCGGAGTCCAAAAGAGGAACCTCCAAGCCAGCATGGAATGTAATCCAATGGTGCTGCACGCAGGGGAAGGATTCTAACACTCGTAATCCAATGGTTGCATACCCGGATGGATATGCCGGATTAGCGGATTTGGGATGGTATGAGAGAGCCCCAGAGCAGGCTGGTTGATGCGAACGATGAGAATGGCAAGTCTAATTAGGAGACGCTAATTTTCAGAATGGCGACTTCCAGCTCCGTATTTATCAATCTTTTACCTTCCTGTCACAATATTTTAATTTTTGTCCCGCAGAATGGCCCCAAGATGGCAGAGAGCTATTTTGACACGCTTATTATTTCTGATGTCCATCTGGGTTCAGAGATAAGCCGCGCGCAGAATGTCGTTCAGATGCTGCGCGCTACAAAATTTCGCCGCCTGATCCTACTGGGCGATATCTTTAGCGATTTGGACTTCCGCCGTTTAAAGAAGGAACATTGGGCCTTTCTTTCCTATATTCGAAAGCTCTCCAATCCTAAGCGCAACATTGAGATTGTATGGGTGGAAGGGAACCACGACCATGGCCTTTCGAACCTGATGTCTCACTTGGTTGGTATTCCCGTATACCGGCAATATGTGTGGGAATTTCAGGGCATTCGTCACTTGGCGGTCCATGGGCACCAGTTTGACCGTTTTGTGGTCAACAATTTCCTGTTAAGCCGCCTGGGTGAGTGGCTCTTCTTGCAGATGCAGAAGATCGATCCCAAGGGCAAAGCGGTGGCTCGGTATTTGGATCGCCTCAACACACGGTGGCTAAGGCTCTCTAATAAGGTAGCCGCCGGGGCCTTTGAACATGCGCGGCACTGCAAGGCCCAAAGGGTCTTTTGTGGACACACCCACGTTGCCCTAGAGCAGGCAAAGGACGAGATCCACTATTACAATTCCGGTTCATGGGTTGATTCTCGTTGCACCTATATCACCATTGACGAAGAAGGAGTGAAGCTGCATGAGTACCAAGAGCGAGCTTACGATAGTGATCCCGGCGAAGAACGAGAGGAAACTTCTGCCGCTGCTGTTGGAGTCGCTGTGCCGCCAGGATTATCCTTGCCTGCCGGATACGACAGTGTGTATTGCTGATGCAGGCTCTACCGATGGAACGGTTGAACTGGCCTTAAGCTATTCAGATCGCCTGAAAATCAAGATCATTCGTGGCGGCTTGCCATCTGTCGGCAGGAATGCCGGAGCTCGCCAGGCAGATACTCCCTATGTTCTGTTTCTAGACGCCGATATCGAACTGGCCTCAACCTCCCTTCTTCGCCGCGCAATGGAGAAGATGAAGCGGCGCCGGCTGCACTGCCTTACCACCAACATCTGGTGCAGAGATGGGAACTGGAGAGACCGTTCTCTTTACTTCGGAAACAACATCGTGCAATTCGTATCCGGTTTCGGGCAGCCCTTCAGCACTGGGATGTTCATGCTGTTCGACAAGCGGAAGTTCGATCAGTTGGGAGGGTTCAACGAGCGGGCTTTGTTTGCTGAAGACTACTTGCTCAGCAGGCAGGTCTCTCCGAGGCGCTTCTCCATTGTTGGGGGCGGAGCGCTCACCAGCAATCGCCGGTTCCAGAAGATCGGCCACATGCGCATGATTTACATGTTTATGAAAACGGCGCTCAATACGTTTAACGAAAAGCATTTTCTGCGCGACCACAATTGGTGGCAGACCGAGCACGAGAGTCCCAAAGTCGTTCAATAGGCGGCAAGCCTATGTCGAATCGACTGGATCGTTGGTATAGTTGCTGGCCAGTTCCGGGTCGAGCGCATTCGCATGGGCAATGGTACTAAACAGGCGGGCGCTTGGACGCGGCGTCCGCTGCTGTGTTTCGGGATCGAGCGATACCAGCCCGAAGCGAAGCGTCCAACCCTCCGACCATTCAAAGTTGTCGACCAGGCTCCAGTGAAAATACCCGCGTACATCGTATCCCCGTTGGATGAGCTGATGTAATTCTTCGACCGCCGTGGTAATCAGCCAGGGTCGAATCCGATCATCGCGGTCCGGTACTCCATTCTCCAGGATATAGACCGGCTTTCCTGGCTGGTGGAGGCGTTCGACGGCCTCCGCGATTCCCTGGGGATACGCCTCACCATAAGGGTTATAAAGCCCCTTGTCTCCTTGGGGAGCGTCGTCGGGAATAAAGATATGGCCAAAGAGCTGTGCCGGCAGGTGCTTCTTGAACTGCACGTGCGCCCGACTGTAGACATTGAGACCCACAAAGTCGCACTCTCCCATGGCCTCCTTTGATCGGCCGAAAAGATTCAAGGGAAAGGGCAAGGTGCCCTTGGCAACCAGGTGGGCAAAGCTCATATTGAAGAGCCGGTGCTGTAAATTGGCGGCAAATCGATCCTGCAAGAAACCCGGCCGCGCAGGTTGAAAGACCACGTAGTTCGTCGTCCATCCCACGCTTGCGTCTCGCTGGACTTCGTGAATGGCGTCATAAGCGCGCACATGGGACCGTGCTATGTTGACCATCGCCTGCGCCGCGCTCCGGATATCGCCCCGCTTTCCAGGAGGGAATTCTTCAAACAAATACGCAAGTGTGCAAAAGACATTCGGCTCGTTGAACGTGACCCAGTGCTTGCATAACCCTCCCAGCGCTCGCAGAATACGGCGCGTAAACCTCTCAAAGAATCGCGGTGCATCGTCCGAGAGAAATCCGCCCATCTCCTCGAACCAATATGGATGTGTGAAGTGGTGCAGGGAGACGATGGGCAAAATCCCACGTTTTTGCAAGCCTTGCACCATGGATTGGTATCTTTGCAGTGCGATCAGGTCCCAATCTCCGGGACGCGGCTCAATGCGGCTCCATTCCACCGATAGCCGCAAGGCGTTGACGCCAAGTTCGCGCGCCAAATCGAAATCGCGTTCGGCCTGCTCCCACCAATTGGAGGCACGCCCGCTGCGCTCACGGGATTTGATGCCGCCTTTCTGTTCCCAATGCGCCCATTGGCTGTTGTAATTGTGGCCCTCAAATTGATAGGCGGAGGTTGAGATGCCCCAAAGGAAACCTTCTGGAAAGCGGAGAGCCTTTGCCATAGTGGGTGCCTGCATTATGAGACAAACTGGGCGTTTGCTCAAGCTGTCGATAGCGGTAGCCCAGATAAAGTTTATGTTTAAGGTTTGCCGAAAGAATTATTGATATATCCGCCGTTAAATTGTGACCCTCCAATGGGGTAAGGGAGTGGTTTAAGGTTTGCTTTGGGTATTGCATTTGATCTCCATTTTTATCGTCCTGTAACAATGGGATCTTTCTGGCGCACCTGTATACTCGTGGCGCTACATCTTCATGGAGGAAACTTGGTGAAACGTCTTTCTATGACTCTTGTAATTGTTCTGCTTTCGCTCATCATCGTACGGGCTTCCGATGGCGATCGGAAATACATCGTGCTGCAGCGCGAAGCCGCCGTTGCGAATGCTCCCTTTAGCGAAGCGGTCTTGGCCGGAAATACGCTCTACGTTGCCGGCCATATTGGTCTTGATCCAAAGACGGGTAAGCCAGGACAGACTCCCGAGGAAGAAGCCCGCTTGGTCATGGACTCATTCAAGCGGACGATTGAAGCCGCCAACATGACGATGGATGATCTTGTCTCGGTGCAAGTCTTTTGCTCTGACGTAGACTTCTTCAGCGCCTTTAACTCGGTCTATCGAACCTATTTTCACGGGAACTATCCTGCACGGGCATTTATCGGGTCTGGAAAGCTGCTATTTGGCGCGAGATACGAGGTGCAGGGCATCGCAGTGAAGAAAACCAAATAGCGGGATTGTCGGCGAATCCATTTAGAATACCCAACAATCGTCGTAGTCTTTGCTATGGGCTGTGTGCTCTTTATTCTTGCACTCGGCGAGTGGGTGGCCGCCTGAGTTTTGTGTCAACCGGATTGGAAAAATAAGAAATAGATGGGAACAAAGACTTGGGACGTCGTCACTGTTGGCGGCGGTATCATCGGTTTGTCGCTGGCGATAGAGATACGAGAGCGTGGTGGTGCTGTACTGGTGCTCGACGGCGGTGAGCCAGGGAGAGAGGCTTCGGCGGCGGCTGCCGGAATGCTAGCGCCGGCCGATCCCGAGACGCCTTCTTCGCTAAGAGAGTTCGCGAGGTGGAGTGCGCAACTCTATCCCGAATTTGTGCGGAAGATCGAAGACCGGTCGGGGATTACCGTCGATTTTCGGAAGCAGGGAAGCATCGTCTTTCACCACTCCGCCGACGAGCTACCCGAGCATCGGCGTATCTCGCTGGGCGAACTTCAACAGCTGGAGCCCTCGATTCAACCTCCTGCCGGCGACGGAGTCTTTCTACTGGAAGGCGAAAACAGCGTCGATCCGGACAAACTCATGCGTGCCATGATCGAAACTGCCCGCAATCTAGGGGTGGACATTCTGGCCAAAGCGAAAGTCGACAGCCTAGTCCCGATGGGTTCTTCCGTGGAAGTCTCTACCGCCATCGGCAAATTCGCGGCAAGCTCGGTTGTAAACTGCCGGGGAGCATGGGCTGGTGCTTCTGTGCGGCCCCGCAAGGGGCAAATGCTTTATCTTCAGCCGGAGGAAGAATTGCTATCCCACGTCGTCCGCGCGAGAGTCTATCTTGTTCCCAGAAGCTCGGGAAAAATCCTGGTAGGAGCCACGGTCGAAGATGTGGGGTTTGATAAAACGGTTGAGACGCGAGTGATTGAGGATTTACACCGCCAGGCATCCGACCTAATTCCTGCACTGGCCGCTGCTCCGGTTGTGCAAAGTTGGGCTGGCCTTCGGCCAGGGACGCCTGACGATCTGCCGGTTTTAGGAAACGCGAACGAGCCAAGAGAGACTGAATCGAGCGGACGGGGGGAAATGGGACAATCTCGTATCTATCTTGCTGAAGGACACTTTCGCAATGGGATTCTACTGGCTCCCGCGACTGCGCGCGTCATAGCCTCGTTGATTGAGGGAAAGAAGCCGGAGATCGACATCTCGGCGTTTTCGCCCACCCGATTTAGCTAGTGAGCAGACCGCAATCCATCCAACGTTCTTCCCCCGCACTTCTGCTTTTTCCGGCTGCCGGGCTCGGCAAAATACCTCCATTGGAAAGCATGAAACAATAACAGTGTGGACTTTCAGCTCCTATTCATAACACTGGTGATTAAGCTTGCTGTGGCGACGGCCATAGCGAGCGCGCTGGGACGCTCCAAGGAATTCAAGAAATTACTGTTTCGCAGCCATCGCAATTTGCGTCAGACCTTATACTTCGTCCTGTTTACCGGATTTCCTTTCGCATTCGGCGTGTATATTCGGCGCAATGTTCCCAGCTTTCGCGCCGCCGATCTGGGGTTTGAGGGGGCGGTGCTGATTGGCATTATGGGTGGGCGCGTGGCCGGGATTCTAGGAGGAGTGCTCCTGGCCCTGCCTGCCTTATTTTATGGGGAGTATTTGACGCTTCCTGTAAATGTGCTTGCAGGCCTGCTAGCCGGAGTTTTGCGGCATTTCTGCCGCAATGAGGAGGAAATATGGACCTTTTCTCCGTTTATCGATCTAAGCGTGTATCGTTGGGTCAAGCGTCATCTTCGCGATCCCCGCATCGATTGGCAGACTGCCTTCTTCCTGATCATCATTGCGCTGCAGATCGTGCGTTTAGAGGTTCAATACGCCGCACCGCGCTATCTTTTCGCTTTGCCATTGCCATCGTCGTGGGCCATGCTGGTCGACTTCGCCTTCGTGGTTGCTACCATCTCCATTCCCATCAAGATTTGGAACAATGCCCGCATTGAGATGAAGCTGGAAGAACAGGAGCGCTTGCTGCTGCAAGCGCGGCTGGACGCTCTTCAGAGTCAAATCAATCCACATTTTCTGTTCAACACGCTCAATTCCATCTCCTCGCTCATACGTATCGATCCGGATATGGCTCGCGAGCTGATCCTGAAGCTTTCAAAAATCTTGAGGCGGCTTCTGGCGAAACATGGCGAGTTTGTGCCTTTGCAGGAAGAAATTGAATTTATCGACGCCTATCTGGATATCGAAGTCGTACGCTTCGGGCCGGACAAGCTGCGGGTTCACAAGCTCCTTGATCCCGAAACGCTCGATATCGTGATTCCAAGCATGATTCTTCAGCCCCTGGTGGAAAACAGCATTAAACATGGTTTATCCAGAAAGGTGGATGGAGGCAGCATCACCGTGCGGAGCCGTATTCGCGACAACCGACTCTTGATTCAGGTCGAGGATGACGGCGTGGGCATGAGCACGCCGCAGGCCACAGGCGTTGCCCGTACCGGATCGGGGCGGGGAATCGGAATGGCCAACGTAGCGGAGCGTCTGCAGGTGTTATTTGGGGACGAAGGCAAGATGACGGTGCAAAGCAGCGAAGGCCAGGGCACCCTCATTGCCCTGGAGATGCCTGTATTACACGCAGCGCCCCTTGGAGAAAACGCCTCTGCAATTCAGGCGGTGCGTTCCAATATGCGCTCGTAGAAATTTTCGTATTCCGGAATGATTTTGGAGGCACAGAATCGGGACTGCGCTTCCCAGCGGGCGGTCTTGCCCATTTCGCGCAGCCGCTTCTCGTCCGAAAGAATCTCGATGGCATATCGGGCCATTGATTCCACGTCCCCTACTGGAGCGAGAAATCCCGACCTGCCGTGATCGATCACTTCGGGTACGCCACCCACGTTGGTTGTAATGGCCGGCACCTCACTGGCCATGCCCTCAAGAGCCGCAAGCCCGAATGACTCCATTTCGCTGGGCATGAGCATGAGGTCGGCGATTGAAAGTTTCTCGCTTACCTGCTCAAGCTTTCCTAGAAAGTCCACATTATCGCGCAGTCCTTTCTTGGTAACCAGCCACTCGGCTTGGGAGCGGTCTGGGCCGTCTCCCATGAGCAGCAGCCGCGAAGGAACGGCTTTCTGCACGCGGTCAAAGATCTCGATCACATCGCATACACGCTTTACCGGGCGAAAATTGGAAATATGGACAAGCAACCGCTCGTTCGCTCCGGCGTATTCGCCGCGATGTTCGAGGAACAGCGGATCGCGTTTGTAGACATCGCAGTTCACAAAGTTGTAAATCACCTCGATGGGATTGCGAATTTCAAATTCCTGCAAGGTGCGCTTTCTGAGATAGTTCGAGATAGCCGTTACTCCGTCACTCTGCTCAATCGAGTAGCGGGTCACGGGCAGATACGAACGGTCGGCGCCCACAATCGTGATGTCCGTTCCATGCAGGGTGGTGACAAAAGGGAGCTTTCTAGGCCGCGTGTTGGCAGCGAGCATCTGCCGGGCGAGCAGGGCGCTTACGGAATGCGGAATCGCGTAGTGAACGTGCAGAATGTCGAGATTGTAGTTTTCCGCCACTTCAGCCATGCGGGTGGCGAGCGCCAGGTCATACGGTGGATATTCAAAAAGCGGATATTGCGAAACTGTGACCTCATGAAAAAGGATGCGCTGATGGTCCGGGTTCAGGCGTATAGGCTGCTGGTAGGTGATGAAATGTACCTCGTGCCCACGGGAGGCTAGCTCTATACCAAGCTCGGTGCCGACGACACCGCTGCCTCCATAGGTTGGATAACAAGTGATTCCGATTCTCACGCTGGATCCTTTCCATCACTTCAAAGTTTGACGTGCGAAGCCTGTGGCGCCTTTTTCTGCTGGTTCAAACGCTGGATTGGATTCACACCAGCGGCTGCGGATTCATGAATGTTTCAAGTCTGCAAAGGAGATCGGCTCAATGTGCTGCTCTGCCAGTACATTTTTGGTGACGGATGAACTGAGAGCTTTGAGTTCAATTTCTCGGGATTCGAGCAAACGGGTGCCGGCGGCCCGCAAATCGTCATCCAGATATCCAGGGTGGCAAACCAGTTCCCATGTTCCTTCAGGGAGCGATCGAAGGGTGCAATTCAACAGATCCTGGTTCAGCATTCCGGTAATCATGATTCCGGCAGTGCCGTCGGTGGTCAGCATGCCTTCTTCATGCACAGCTTGTTGAAACTGCTTTGAAAAAATCTGGAGGAACCGCACTCCCGCGGCACGGCTCCACAATGAACTTGTGCTGCTTGCCAACCCGCGGGGCCAGATCCTGCGAGGCTCGAACGGATTTCGCACTGCACTGACTCCGCAAGCTTTGGCCGCCTGCAACACCGGCCGCAATACGTGCGGAAATACATGAGTGTGTTTGTGGCTGTCGATATGAGTTACCGTGATCCCGGCGGATTGGATCTTTCGTATTTGCGCTTCGGCCTCTCGCCGCACTTCCTCCTGGGAAATCTGTTTTCGCACCGCCGCAACGGCGAATTCCTTTAGGCTGTCCCGAAACCTCGAACCGTTGCGCGCTAGCGTGGGTAAGTTCGGGCAGATGGGTTCGCCGTCGATCAGCACGACGTGGCAGCCAATGCTTAACTTGGAGGTCTGTTCTGACAGGGAGACGGCCTCATCAAACGCCCGCGATCTTGCCATTAGAGTGGCGGATGTGATCGCCCCCGAGTGGCCCGCTTCGGCAATGGCGCGATTAATTCCGGAGGTAAGTCCAAAGTCGTCGGCGTTGATGATAAGGCGAGGCATGAGGGAGCCTGGAAATATGTCTCAGTTTCTAATAGTGAATGAATAAGAAGATAAACGATAGACGTCGCGAATGCGAAAATGTCTTCAAAACATCTTGAAGACGCCCTTTCTTTCATGCCGGATAGGCTTGCTATGGTCAAGACATACGGAATATGGTTCCGCCAGTTTTAACTTCGATAGGTCGAAGGCGAAAGAGAAAGAGAGAAAAGACGACAAAGATAAGGGGCCTACAGGCCAAGGAAGAGCAGAGAGGATTTTCAAGGGAGAGGGAAGAATGCTTGAGGGCCCCTGCAAACTTCAGGCCCTCCGCGCAGCTTCAAATTAGTCCTGAGGAGCGCATTCAGGGCAGGTAAAACCCGTCTGGCAGCGAGTTGGGCAGCTGAATCCGGTGACTAGTCCTCCAATGGTTTCCACTTCCGGAGATACAAGGTTCTTGAGCGTCTCTTGATTGAGTAGAAGCTTTCTCGACGGTCTCTCCATTGCTTAAAAATCCTCCGGCGATATTATATACGTCGCATTAGGTCGCAACCTTTTCCATCTATTTCCAACGTGTCTACAGAGTTCGTCCTCTCCTTCCGTTTCTATTTCGCAATGTCCTCCAATTTTTGCGGCTATTTGGCAGGAAACTGACTTTGACAGGATGCCGGATTCCCGCGATTGACCGTTGCACTTCGAAGAAAAATGATTTCTTCAATCTATTGAAACGATTTATTGATAAGTGTATAGTGAAAAGCCAAGTGCCGAGCTGCCGTTGCCTATCGTGGTCCCCGCTGGCGGCTTTTACGTTTTGAAATTCTGCTTGAGTTTATCCATCTGAATTTGCGAGAACGCTCGTGTGTTTCCCGCAATGACCGGCTTCAAATGCCGCGTATTTCTCCATACTCTGTAGAAGTTTAGGAGCAAAAGCTCCACTTCATCGATTCCCTGTGCACTTCCCCAATATTTTCTGGGTTGAATGGCTACCCCAGATCGAGGAGCATTTTTCATGAAGCGAATCCCTCTTTTCTATGCAAGCGTACTGGTTGTTTCGCTTATGTCGTTACTTGCGCCGTCGGCCTCCGCGCAGACCGCGTGCGCACCGTCGTGGCAGATTGGCATCTCCATCACCGTTGGCGAGGTGCTTTCGTTCAACGGCGACAACTGGCAGGCAATACAGGCGGAAACGCAGACGGTGGATGGATGGCAGCCGCCGAATGTCCCCGCATTGTGGAAGGACCTTGGAGCATGTAGCGCCGGTGGAAATGGCGGGAATGCATGTTCCGCAGCTCCGGGCGCACCGGTTGGACTCTCATCCGCGAATATAACCTCTTCAGGTGCAACGCTGACCTGGACCGCCGTTACTCCGCCGGTAAACTGCACGGTGAGCTCTTATACTGTCTTTGAAAACGGCGTTTCCATCGGAACCACGCCCAATACAAGCTTCTCCGTCACGGGTCTCACCGCTGCAACAGCTTTTAACTTTACCGTGGCGGCAACCGACTCCTTTGCAACTGGAAGCCCGAGCGCATCGCTTGCAGTCACTACCACAGCGACGCCATCCACTGGTGGCACTGGTACCTGTTTCCCGACATGGAACGCAGCCACCACGTACCATGGAGGCGACCAGGTCAGTCTCGGTGGCATCAACTTCACGGCGGCGTTCTTCTCGCAAAATCAGAGTCCCGCCACCAACAATGGCCCCTCCGGCAGCGGTGAGCCCTGGATCAGCAACGGCCCATGCAGCACTTGCGGGACGATTGCTGGAGCGCCTGGTCTGCCAACTGCCTCGGGAACTACATTTAATAGCACCAATCTGACCTGGCCCGCGGTCACTCCACCCGCGAATTGCAGCATTGCCAGCTACACCGTTTTGGAGAACGGTACTCCCGTCGGCACGGCAACCACAAATAGCTTTGCCGTGCACGGATTGAAGCCCCAAACGGCATTTACCTTCACGGTGGAGGCCAACGATGGCGCTGGTTCGTCTTCGCAGAGTCCCGCCGTGTCCGTTACCACGCAGGCGTGTCCGAGTGGACAGACTTGTACCAGCAAAGTTCTCTTTGCTACCTACAAAGATGTTACAGTCAGCGCAGATTTCAATAACGGCCAGCAGAGATCGGCGGTTACAGGCACAGCGCAACCCATCACCAGCGCTATGCCAAATAAGACGCTGATCTGGTCATTTGCGACCGGTACCTGCGATGCGGAGAATTGGGCAGGGTTCAGCCCGGCGCAGGAACAAGCAAACATTCAGCAATTCACCAATGCCGGCAAAAACTACATCATCAGCACCGGGGGAGCAGCAGGGACGTTCGACTGCTCGAGCGGCCAAGGATTAATCAACTTCATCAATCGGTATAACTCGCCGAATCTGGTTGGCATTGACTTCGACATCGAAGGCGGTCAATCCCAGCAAGTTGTCGACAACCTGATTACGGCTACCATAGCGGCTGAGCAGCAGTTTCCCAACTTGCTTTTCAGCTTCACCATTCCATCGTTTGGTTCGCTCCAGGCCAATCCCATCACCGGCACAAGCGTTGGCACTACGGTGGTCAACGAAATTAAACGCTTGAATCTCGGCGGAAATTTCGTCGTCAACCTGCTGACGTTCGATTACGGCTTGGTCAGCCCAACAGTCTGCGTGGTGGTGAACAACCTGTGTGACATGGGACAATCCGCGATCGCAGCGGTGCAGGCCCTCAATCAGCAGTCCGGCATCCCGATGAATCACATAGGGTTTACTCAGGACATCGGACAGGCAGATACGCAAGGTGAGGTCACCAGCTTGCAGAACATCGATACCCTCAATGCTTTTGCGGTAGCAAACGCATTGCCGATCTCCTGGTTCTTCTCGTTCGATCGCGATACTCCGAACGGAACCGCCGCAGACAATATGAACGGAAATGGCGCTCCAGCCCTGGCTTATAACCAGGAGTACATGAAAACTCTGGGTGTGCAATAACGTTCATCCCGTAAAGCGTATAGGCCCGGCAGATTGTGCATCGCCGGGCCCAGAAATTAACGGAGCGCGCGGGCTGAATCGTCTGTAATTTCAGGATTTTTCAGCCGAGCCTGAAGGTTCATGTGCGCTTTCAGGACGCCTAAAAAAGCAAACAGGCCTCGGAAAACCGAGGCCTGGTTAAAGGTTACGTGCCTGTCTGACTAGCGATTTCCCCCAAACCGCCAGCAGGGCTTCAATTGAACGAGTTGATTCTCGCAGCCCTGATGTGTTCAGACAAGAGTACCGAAGTAATAGGAATTGCAGCCCATCTAGTGGAGTCGGGTCTTTGCCTTAGTTCTAATTGCAATCATCTGCTTTGTTTGGAATTGGTTAAGGCCACGGCTTATCGTTTCGCGCGAGGTATTAGCTATTTACTGGGAGGCCATTTTCGAATCGATCCCCGCAGCGTCCATGCCTATATCCTCGGCGAAAACGGCGAAACCGAGTTACCGGCGAAACCGAGTTACAGGTGTGGTCTTCCGCCAGGGTTGCGGGAATGCCGAGTACCCAGATATGCAAAGAACCCAGATATGTAAAGAACATGGCTGTGGCTCGGACATGCTCGATGCCATTTTTCGCGAGATACGCAATTCCGACGCCGCGATTCTCGAACGCAAAGGATCACCCAATCTCGCCATGGCGACCGCGATTGTGCAGATGGTCGAATCGATCCTTCAGGATAGAAAGAGAGTCTTGTGCGTTTCAAGCGTGCTGTTGGGGGAATACAGCATGCGAGTTGTTTCGCTCAGCGTACCCACCGTGTTGGGGCGGAAAGGCATCGATCGTCTTCTGAAAATTGAGTTGAGCGATCTCGAATTGGCGAACCTGCTCAGTTCGGGATGCAAGATCGAGGAGGGAATTCGTTCTTCGGATTTCGCCGTGCGGGGTGCTTTGCGCGCTTCGTGAAGCATCTCATCCTGGAAGCTTTACTTGCCGGCTCCTATATGAGCCAGATGCCGATGTTTGTCGTGCGCGGGCAACTGTCACCCGATGCCTTGGCGACGGAAGTAAGACAAGCTTTCGGCAGCGCGATACCGGGCCTTACCGTTACGGATAGTTTCCTGATCAAGGCTTTATTCGACGATAGTTTCAAAGTGGAGCTTCTTCGCGCGCAAGTGGCCATCCTATCGGGGCTGGTGCTGCTTGCCTTGGCGCTCATAGGCATGTATGGAATCACCCGGTTTCGCATCGCCACTCGGCAGCGCGAGCTTGCCATACGCATCTGCATGGGGGCCGATACGGGCTCTATCCTCCGCCTCGTGATGCGCGAAGTTCTTTCCGCGGCGGTGGGAAGCCTGGGGCTTGCGCTAGTTGTCTGGATCGGCTGGAAGGCGTTCTTGGCCCAGCACACGTTCAAGGCTGCGCCTTGGAGCCCGCTTGTATGGGCGAGCGCGGTGGCGGTCTGGCTCCTGGTTATGGTGCTGGCTTCTATCGTGCCCGGCATGAGCATCCTAAAGCTGCGTCCCGCGGACGTGCTGCGAGCCGATTGATCGTGTGGCTAAATAAAGGTAGCTCTCGCGAAAGCCGACCCAGGGCGTGCCAATCTCCAAGTTCAAATGGAAGAAATGCCTGAATGATCGATGCCAACACCTAGAAGGGAATTCCCCCATGCTGACAAGGGAAATGAACGGCCTTGGGCGGGAGTCTACCTCGCAGAACCAATGGCCTACCTTTAGTATCCCTTACGTTTTTCAAGCGCCCTCTAAATCCGCACACAATCAGGTCTCAACCGGGTGAAAGTCGCTTGGCATGGTAGAGATGGGGAATTCGAGCCCAACCCGGCATTCTTTATGAAAGATGGTCTTGTCTCGATTAAGCGTGATCGTGCAGCTCATGATTGGCATTTGTTCTTGATTTCCTCATAATCAAAGCATGAAATGTGAAAGCAGTGTGGTTCGTCTTCAAGGACTGGCTTCAAGTGCGATGGCGAAAGGCATCCTTTCTTGAGGGATTGCGTCTAATAGGGAAGCCTGTTTCTCCGTTCCAACTCCTTTGGGGAATCAAGATTGGGTTTTCGTTACCCGCCTAACGAAGGCCTGCTTTAGGTTAGAGCAGTGCCGCCACCTTACGAACATATACGGCTGAACAACTTCTTCTGCTAAGCTCAATAACCGCTTCGTCTAAAGAGAGCAAGACTCGAAAGGCCAAAGTTCGACGAGCAGCGAGCAGTTTGAAAAGAAAAAATCGAAAATCGTTGATCCCCGGTATCAAAGACCACGGAGGTTTTGAAGGTAGCTAGGGTAGGATATTTTTTATTTTGTTCCCAAAGAGGAGGGAATCATGTCAATTCAACGCAATTCCGAAGAAAGCAGTTCTAGAACGAGAGTGCTCCGTTCGACAATGAAAGAACCTGCGAAGGTTTCAACCGATAGCGCCGCCGATAAACTCGCGGACGCAATTCGCAAGTCATGGATTCAGGAACGATCGAATGGCGTTGCGTCGAACAAGAGGCCATAACGGTCGCTCATTGTCGATTGATGTTAAACATCTGGAGTTTATGAATCGATAATTCCACAGTCGCCCTTGCGCTGCCGAAGCAATATTTTGGAGGCCAAGCATTACATCATACGACCATCCCCAATCCGTCAAGAAAAGAGAACTTGTGCCACAAACTTTGGTGTCTCAGGAATATTCTGAAGGGTCGCTCGACTCTAAGATAGTTTCTTCAAAAATAGACAGTCACCGTGCAAAAAAACCAATTCTGTTTGCAGGACTGACAGAAGCTGAGGTGATTGAGAAGGCAAAAGCGGGTGATGTTCCTTGTTTTGAGGCGCTCTACATGCGGCATAAACGGCGCGTGTTTTCTTTGTGCCTGCGAATGACCGGCAACCCTGCTCAAGCGGAAGATTTCACACAAGAAGCGTTCCTGCAGCTGTATCGCAAAATCGGTTCGTTCCGCGGAGAATCGGCATTTTCAACTTGGCTGCATCGACTCTCGGTCAATATAGTGTTGATGCATTTTCGCAAGAAAGGCATCCCGGAGATTTCATTGGAGGAAAGCTTGGAGCCGCAGCATGAGGGCGATGCGCCGAAAGAGATTGGGACCAGAGATGAGGTGCTCCACGGCTCGATTGACCGCATTGCGCTGGAACATGCAATAGCAGAACTGCCGCCTGGATACCGGATCATCTTTGTGCTTCATGACGTAGAAGGGTATGAGCACAATGAGATTGGAGAGATCTTGGGATGTTCTATAGGGAACAGCAAGTCTCAACTGCATAAGGCACGAATAAAACTGCGGACGTTGCTTCTGGCGAACCGCGCTCAGAAGACACAGCCATCAAAAGACAGGTCAAGGATACCGATGGCCCTTGATCGGCTTGCGGCTTGATCGTTGACCGCTGGACGAGTTGTGTTGGTGGCCAGGGTGTCGTCCTCGACTTAAAGCAGAACAGCCAGACTGTTTGGTAACTGTACGACAGCCCATGGAGCCACGGGATTTCAAATGATTCCGTACCGCCGTATGGATTCACCTTGACATGGGCCTTGCGAGAGCGTAGCGTCAGGTTGAGTAAGTATTTCACCTTGCTCTTCAGATCCCCTGAACTAAGTCAGCTCATCTGATCCTTCCCACCTTAGCTCTCACCACGATTCCGGAGGTTGACTGTGTTCACGCGCAAGTTCTCCCTTCCTTTAAAGCCGCATACCCATTAAGAAGCGTAATGTCTTGAATTGAGGCGCCTCATGTACCTGAAAATCATGGTTTACCTTTCTTTTGTTGCCTTGGCGGTTGCCTTGTTTGTGCCCCCCAACACGAGCTATCAGGTGTTCTTGCAGCTCTTGTTTTGCATATCTGCCGCTCTCACCGTCTGGAATGCGATTCGCTATCAGGCGCAGAATCTATGGGCAATTGTGTTTTGCGGAATTGCGATATTCTTCAATCCAATTGTGCCACTTGCCCTGCCTGGTCGCGTGTTCTTCACGCTTGACCTGCTTTGCGTGTCGCTTTTTCTTGTTTACGCCGGGGTATACCATGCAAAACCGCGATGGTCCATGGCTTCAGTTTCCTGTGAGCGTGGTCTGGGGCTAACGGAGCAGTGGCGGGATTTGGACAGAAAGGGCAGCAGGCAGCGTGTCCCTTGGCGAAAGCTGAGGCATTCTATGATCGCTCGTTGAGCCGCTTCGAGGAGGCACTTATGAACGAATCTGCAGTGCGAACAGAGAGAGTTGAGATCGCCCGCGTATTGGAGAGTGCGGTCGTTCTGAGTTGGAAAGATCTGCTGCGCAAATCTAAAGAAGGGTTGGTGCATGTTGAATACGGGACGGCTCCCGAGCCATCCTTGCAATATCTAAAGTTCTGGTTGTCGACAACTAAAGGAACATGGGATCTTATTTGTGAGTATTGGATGTCTTCCGGATCTTCCAAGCTTCCGGCGGCCGGATTGACGTTTAGCAATGGTTATCATTCTGCAGATTTGGCGATGATACTGGGGCAAATGATGCGACATCACGACGGTTTTGCAGATTCGTTATCCGGGAAATCTGGTGTCAACTTGATTCAGGTTCAATCACCTACAGCGGGCGACCGGATGATAGCCACCACCTGCATGACCGAGGCCTATCACCGTCTCGGGCTGCCCTTCGTAGGCGGCCCTGGTGCGGCCTGACATTTATGGCAACAAATATACAGTCCGGGGCAATCATGATTCGAGAGGAACTTCTCTTGCCGGACTCCGTCGATCTCGTATGCCGGCACTATTCCGCCGTCTGGCGCTCTATCGGAGGAATGGACAACTTTGCTCTTGACTGCAGATTACGCTCAGCCGGTTTGCACTTGTTTTTTATTGCGGGCGAATTGAAGGTCCTGGAATTGGGCTGGGGAGCGAATGCAATCCGGAGAGGCATGAAGAGAATCCTTGGCAAAGTGCGCAAGCGTAGCCTGAACTGCATGGAAATAACAAAGATCAAACCGAGCCGTTTTCTAGGCTTCCCCTATGTGGTTATTCATGGTTGGTCTTTTCATGTCCAGAAAGGCATTCTGTTGAAAACCAATGGAGAGCGCAATCTGGAACAGCAGGCAAGTGAATGGGCTTCCGGATAATCATCGCGTTCCGCTGCCGCATAGAACTTTGGCAAGAGAAATGGAATGCTCTCAAATGGAAATCAGCCGTGCAAGATCGCGAAGAACAGGCGGACTGGATTTTTCCGCGGTGGCACCTACTCAATCTTTCGACCACGAACAAGGACTCGGCGCGTGCGGGAATAGCTGGGTGCCCTCTGGTCGCTCCGTGCTTACCCCGTCGGAAGCATATCAACTGGCAGGCGCGGTCCCTTCCGAGGCCAAGCCAGATTTCGAGAAGCATCAACAAACAGGCTCATCAGCCGCCGTGCTTTTTTCATAGGGCAAATATGGATGAAACTAGAGAAAACGTCGGTCAACTGCGTAAGACCCAGGCTCCCGTCGCCTTGCGAAGGCTACAGGCCGCACTTGCAGAGCATGTTGAAGATATGAATCAGCGATTGCAAGCAGGCCTCGCTATTCGACAAACGCAAGAGGCATTCGAGGTTCATGAATTGGAGAGAATGGACGCGCTACTCCGTGTCAGCCTCACGGGCGAAAGCAATATTCGCTACACTCAGTTTGTGAAGCGGAAAAATGAGTTGCAATCGGGCGTAATCTACGTCCGAGTCGGCCCAGCCGGGGCTCCCACCATTCTATTTTCAGACTTCCCGCACCCCAACGTGGAGGTAAGTTATCAAGACGCATCGAAACGCTTGTTAAATTGCTCATTCTAGGATCGGCCGCAAACCGGCTTATAGGGATGACGTCTTCAGATTACCGGTTAACAGAAAGAGCGCAGGAACGGGAAGGAATCGCCCATTTGGTCACGTTTGGGCCGGATCTTCCGCAAATACGCACGCTGCAATGTCCGGGAGCGGGAATCTGTGACCGAAAACCTCATGCACTTACGAGCGAATTTTGGGCCGACCGCTGGTGCGCTGCTAGCCAATCGCGATAACGTCGATAGTCCATCTCCGATGCGGCCTTGCCGACTTGTCCACGGCCATTTGTGATTCGCGCCGCAAACCTTGTCGAGCGCCGTCATCGTCCGGGTGAGATCCTTCATCTCGATGTTCGCCTGTTTGAAATGCGCCAACCGAAAATTAGATATTTATAGAACCTTGTGCCGAGAGGGAGACTCGTACCCGTTTGGCTTTTGGCTCTGCGGATTTTGGTAAGGTCTGGTTGAGGGCTTACTAGGGATGATTGGTGAGCCTCTTCAAGGCTGTGGCAACTGCCGGAAGCGTGACGGGAGCCAGTGCGCCGATGTTGCAGAAATTACAGCTTGTCCTTCGGGGCGGCAAACTTGAAGGCTCGTTCGTTATAAAATGACAGGTCACTGCCAGTCATTTTTCAATGGATGAAGCCCCAGCGAATGTTATTCCTGCGCATTATGAAATTCTCGGTATTCCTCCTATTGGTTGCATTGCATCCGGTTGCTTTGTTGGCTCAGCAGACATCGGAAAATGAAAGTCATTCTGCAGACGTAAACTTAGTGGAAGCCAACCCTGGCAGGCCTACGGTTTCGACTCCAGCAACGTTGAGTCCACCCGGTTACTTGCAGATTGAGACTGGTGTTTTGGGCGCAGAAAAATCTGGTGAGTTTTCTAATCGGACGGGAATTGAAACGGTCTTGAAACTTGCGCTCACGCGTCGTATTGAACTCGTGGCCCAGACGGAGCCTATGGTGTTCTCAGATCTCGGGCAAAGCACGGATCGAGAACCTGGCGAAGTCTTTGCAGGTATTCAGATGGTGCTTCACAAAGGAGAGGGGTCGCAGCCCACGTTGTCTGTCGGTTATTTCAGGCGACTGTATGCAAGTCCTGCTCCCGAATTGGATATCGGCACCAATCGGCAGTCGATGCTTTTGCTGGCGAGTTTCGATTTCGGAAAATTTCACGTCGATGCCAACGCGATAGCCACCGAGCAGATAACGGATAAGGCTGCAGTGCACCGTGCTCAGTTTGGACAGACATTCTCAGTTTCTCACCCTCTGGCTCGGCATTTCGGAATATCTGGTGAAGTTTGGAGCTTCTCACAACCCCTGCTTGTTGGGTCGCACGCAGTGGGCATCCTGCTTGCTCCCACTTATACGGTGAATCGCTTCTTGGTCCTTGACGGCGGATTTAACCGGGGACTCACAGGCACGAGCACCCGTTGGGAGGGATTTATGGGATTGACGTACTTGCTGCCCAAGAGACTTTGGTGAAATGCACGGATTCCCGATAGGTAACTGGCTATTTGCGAGCTAGTATTGTGAAAAGATTGTTAAAATAGAGCTATCTAGCCGCAGAGGAGCATCTGCGGCGCATATTTTCAGCGCAGCGCTTTCTGCAACGACTTTACAAGCGAGACTCCGCCTGTATACCCTTGTTTTTGAAGATACCGATCAATCTTGAAGGCCAAATCCTCGCACAAGGAGTTCTTGTATTTACCTGACGCTGAAACAGTCGCCGCATTCGCAAACCACCGAATCAGTGCCCGATTCGGAAATAGAGGCGCTGCTTTTCGGTCGGGTCGAGTTCTAGCGATTTTGTGACAATGCCAGTCTCCTTGAGTTAGGCCATTCAATAGCAATTTCAACTATAAGAATAATCTTGTTCCCCTGTAGAAGGGGCGAAATTCCTAGCGCTCGCGCCAAGTGGCTTCGCGGTATGCGATAGACGTAGAGCAACATATGCAAAATTTGTTCGACACAGCTTTTATTCTCGTGCACCTTCGCCTTCGTGGTCTAGGGCAAATAGGTGTTTTGTTTTTCATGATGTTCATTGGTCTGGCTGCAGCTGCACAAAACGGTTCCCCCGCACCCCGGCCGGAAGAGCAGCCCTCTTTGATGAAGGTCTTGGCCGACCGTGGTGAACATGATATCGACAATGAGAGCTGGAATGCTTATGGGCAATTTACCTATATCTCAAGTTGGAAAAACAGCTTTCCAGCGCTTTTTACAAACCTCAATGGCAGCACCAATTCACTCCTTCCGCAATCCGAGCGGAGCTTCACCGGGACCGCCACGCTATATCTTGGTCTTCGGCTTTGGCAAGGAGCAGAAGGCTACGTGGTACCTGAGGTGATATCGGAACGCCCCCTCTCTCAATTGAAAGGCTTGGGCGGAGCTATCCAGAACTTTGAGTTGCAAAAGGGTGGTGGAGAAACCCCCGAGATTTACCATTCGCGTGTATATGTTCGACAGACATTTGGGTTCGGTGGACAAAAGGTTAAACAAGATTCTGGCCCGCTGCAGCTTGGAACCACGTATGACAGCAGACGTCTTGTACTTGTCGCTGGCAACTTCAGCATTCTCGATTTTTTCGACAAGAACGCTTTTGATATTGATCCTCGCCAGGGGCTGCTGAGCCTCGGCTTTCTGACCTATGCGGCTTATGATTTCGCTTCAGATGCGCGAGGATACTCTTATGGAGGAGTCGCGGAATTTTATTGGGATGACTGGGCCGTGCGCTATGGCCGTATCACTCCGCCTAAGGAGCCCAATCAGCTTCCAGTGGATTTCCGGCTTTTCAAGTTTTATGGTGACCAAGTAGAGTTGGAGCACAATCATCATATTGGCAAGCAGGAGGGGAAACTTCGCCTGCTTGCATATCGAAACCACGAAAACATCGGTCGTTTTAGCGACGCCATAGCGGCTTTTGAGGCCGATCCACGAAAAAATGCAGCGGCGTGCACAAGCTTTAACTATGGATCAACGAACGCAACCGCGCCTGATCTTTGCTATGTACGCAGGCCCAATGTCAAGATGGGCATAGGATTCTTTGGCGAACAATATATAGCAAAGGATATAGGCGTATTTTCTCGCGCCATGTACTCAGACGGGAAAACCGAAGTGGATGCTTATACTTCAGCGGATCGTTCAGCTTCTTTTGGCATATTAGCAAAAGGGACATTATGGTCTCGGCCAAGAGACGTTGCTGGTTCTGGAGTCAATCTGGCGTGGATTTCCGATCCTCACGCACAATATCTCCGTCTGGGTGGAATCGATGGTTTCGTTGGAGATGGAAATATTCATGCGGGAGCAGAGAGCTCCCTGGATGCCTTCTACAGTATTTATATTCCAAGATCGTCTCTATGGCTAACTGGCGACTATCAACACATAGTGAATCCCGGTTTTAATACAGCTCGCGGCCCAGTCAACTTGTTCAGTGTGAGGATTCATGGCGAATTCTAGATTACGGGGCAGCCGGAATCGTATACTTTGCATATTTGCTTTTGCACTTGGTTTATTGAACTTCTTGGCATCACCAGCAGCCGCACAGCAACATCCGGAAGGGTTTGCGGTGGAGCGTTTCTATCCCTCGGCGCCAGGCGGCGGTTGGTTTGTCATGGACGACCTCAATATAAGTGGTGGCTTGGGTGGTGCGATTGAACTTACGAGTGGTTACGCGCGAAACCCGCTTGAAGTAACAAGCCCCGATCGCAGCCAAAAGGTTTTGCTTGTATCGGGGGAAGCTTTCGTCGAATTAGGCGCTGCCGTGACGTATGATCGCTATCGCTTGTATTTGAACCTTCCAATGCCGTTTCTGGTTACCGGAAATAGCGGGACAATTGGCCTTTTCCAGTTAACTGCACCGAATGTCACCGCCGGAACCAATCCTGATACGGTGGCTGATCCTCGCGTTGGATTTGATGTGCGACTGTTAGGCAAGCCAGGAGGAAGGCTTCGTTTGGGCGTAGGCACGCAGCTCATCTTCCCGGCAGGTAGTCGCGCCGATTATGTCAGCGATGCCCGATATCGTGCTATGTTGCGCCTGCTCGCTGCTGGCGACTCCGGTGCTTTTTCGTATGCGGGACAACTCGGAGTGCATATACGCCCCCTTAACGATTTCCCGGCGCCTGGCAGCCCCAATGGTAGCGAATTTCTGTTTGGCGGGAGCATAGGCCGAAAGTTTCCATTGCGCCCTAATTGGAATATCGTTGTTGGCCCGGAGATCTATGGTGAGACAGCCTTTCATTCTTTCTTCAATTCGGAGCAAACCGGGGCCGAAGGGTTGATCACAACGCGACTTGAACGGACAGGTTCAGCTTCCAATCTGCGATTCAAAGTGGGGTTTGGCCACGACTTGGTCCCCCACTTCGGCGCGCCCCAATGGCGGGTTTTGGTGGGTGTTGAGGTTTTTGCTCAAAGAGCAGGCAACCACAATTAAGAACTCAGTAAGATCTTAGCGATTTAGAATCCCGACCCGAGCCCATCTCGGGACGGACGCTAATTTCGTGCTGATAGTCGCGGATGTTATCGTCCTGGTTCACCCACGGTGAAGGCATGGAACTCTTGAGAGAGCGCGTCTTTGCTAAGATTCTCGCCCCTCCGATGGAAGTCCCGCCCAAAATCAACTACAGCATCTATATCAGCGATTTAGCTTGGTGCCGAGAGGGGGACTCGAACCCCCACGGGCTTTTGGCCCTGCGGATTTTAAGTCCGCTGCGTCTGCCGATTCCGCCATCCCGGCTGAGATCTTTGAATCATTACGTATTTTAAGCGATAGAGGCGGCGGGGCGCTGTCTTGACATGAGAAAGCCCAAGAAATTGCAGCCGCTGTTCCCGACCACGCGCTTGCCCTGGGCTTGCCCTGAGATCCGTACTTGTTTTTACCCGACTGGTTCAAGAGTGAAAGATGCGAAGCCGATGGGCATCGGTATAATCCCATCCCATGCAGCGGCATTCGTTCTGAGTTTTTGTGATGTATCGGATTAACTCTGCAGCGTGTCGCGGATTGCCTATGCTGCCATTCATTAAAGGTCCGGAGTCGTCGGTGGGTCTTCCTGTCCAAAGCCAATCTGCAACTCTTCTTCGCCAGGAATTGAGCGCTCGCAATGCCGCGTACGCCACGCTCAACCAATTGTCCCACGTGGTGAGCTATGGGGAGTCTCCGGTGGTTGTCTACGAGCAATCTGACTGCGGACTCAAGCATGGAAACTTCATCCCCGTCAGCTACCGGGCGATTTTGAAGAATTCAGAGTGGCGGCGCCGCCTTGAGAAGGTTCATAGCCAGGGCAAATATGTTCTGCCGAAAAAGGAGGGTGTTTGGCGCGAGCTTGATGCTTCCACAAGTTCGGATGCCTTGCTGATGAATATTTTTTGTTATCCAGGCGTCACACGCAAACGTGCTTTGGCCGCGCTTCTTGGAATCGAAATTGGCGATATTCCTCAGTTCGGATTCAGGCCCCGGTTGGACTTGATCACAGGAGCTATAGAGCGCACCGAAGTGGACATGAAGCTAGGCAACGTCTTGTTTGAGGCGAAACTTACCGAAAGCGACTTTCAGACGCAGGCGGCAAAAGTCGTGGAGCGGTACTCCATTCTGGATAGCGTATTTGAGCTGCAAGAACTCCCGCGGCAGGGACAAAGCTACGTTTCTTATCAACTTTTGCGAAAAGTCCTGGTCGCGGATGGTCTTAACGCACATTTTTGCGTGTTGCTGGATGCGCGCCGGTCCGACCTTGTTGAACAGTGGTATCGGATCATGCGGTGCGTCCGCGCCGTGGACCTTCGAACCCGATGCAAACTCCTCACTTGGCAGGAATTGGCGGGAGCAGTGCCCACTGCGCTACAAACATTTCTGGCCGAAAAGTACGGAATCATTGCGGCATAGTCAGGGACTTTTTTGCGCATGCGGCAAGGTGCCATGTGACGTCCTCTTAACGCAACCGATCATAGCGCGATGGAACGATTTCGAGCGTGTGAGCGGAGAGGCTGTTTGCGTACGCTTGGTTCAGGTTTCTATGCAGCGATGTTGAGGATACTGTTTTTGCAGCCTGTGTTCAAAATGCAACGGCCCGGTTCAACCGGGCCGTCGCCAAAGAGTAAGCTTCTTCTTTGTTATTTCGTATTCAATTTTTATCGATGTTCACGATCTCGGCCGCGCTGCTCGCTTTGGTGCTGCTCATGTTGTTGGCGCGGTTCAGCCTGTCGTTGCGGCTCACGTTGAGCGCGTTGCTCAGACTGCCGCTGCTGCTCGCGCGGAGCGCGTTGTTCAGACTGCCGTTGCTGCTCGCGAGCAGACTGATTGCGATCCGAGCCGCGTTGCTGTTGGCGTGAGAAATCCTCGCGTTGGGAGTTTCCACGAGCTTGCTGACCGCCATTGTTTTCCCTGCCAGAGCCGTTGTTGGCCGAGTTTCGATTGTTGGAACGATTGGCATCGAAAGAGCGGTTATCCCGGTTTTGTCCAGGGTTGTTCGGACGGTCGTTACGAGCGGAGGTGTTCGCCGGCCGCGCGGACACGACATTCCTGCCGCTGAACTCGCCTGCCCTAGAGGTGGCTGCGATGGAAGGCCGCCCGTGGTTGTTCGATGCCAACAAGCTGCGGTTGGTGCTGGCGATATGTTCGTGCTGCGTCTGCATGCTGGTGGGCTGCACATGGCGCTCATTGGAATATTGGCGTTCCTGTTGCGTAGGCTGTGCGCGTACGCCGCCGTTTCCACCGTTGAAGCTCACGCGGTTGATCGTGGTGTTATTGTTGACCACCGTGTTGTTGATATAGGTATTGTGGACGTTCACGACATTCACGTTCGTGACTGACCGGTTGTAGAAGTAGTTGCCGCCACGCCAATATCCGCCACCAAATCCGACACCGCCATACCCGAAACCGTAGTTGATGCCGCCGTAAAAGCCAACGTGCGGGCCCCAATATCCTGCGTGCCAAAAATAGCCTCCGCCGCCCCATCCCCAATAACCAGGGGTCCACAGCACGCCCACGCTCGGAGGCGCAACCCATGCTCCGGGAACCCAATAGTATCCATCGGGACCGTAGGCCCAGTATCCGGGAGTCCACATATAGCCGGGCTCAGGGCAAGGAGGCTGCACATAAACGGGCAACGCCGGAGGGCCGATATGAACCGCTATTCCTACAGAAACTTGTGCGCTCGACAACAGCGGAGTTGCAACCAATGCAGAGGCGGTCAAAAGGAGGAAGATAAGTTTTTTAATTCGCATGGCACCAGTCCTGAAAATCGCTTGACCTTGTGACCGGCCTGTCACCGGGGCAGCGAAAAGTTGCGTACATCTTCATTTTCCCAACACCTTTGTAAACACCTTGTGAATGAAAAAGTTGCCGGGGCTAGGCCGCAAGCAGCCGTACGCCGTTGTCCACAAATGTCCATTGTCTACGATGACCTCGATTGAGCGCTATGTGCGAGTGACGGAACGATGCCCGGAAGTCTTAATCCCTCTGGGACCGAAGGGCCAGTCTTGAATCTTGAATCCTGAATCTTCAATCTTCAATCTTTCAATCTTGCACCTTCCACAGTTGGGCCAGCTTCATCGCCAGCCGGATTTATCTTTTTACCTGGGAGCCGAAGGAGCAACGGGAGCCGTAAGACAAATTTCGAGACGGCACAAACGGTCAATATTTCTTTCATGCGGTTGCCCTGTGCAAAAACAGATCTCTGCACAGATCGTCAGTCTTAGCCCTGCACTTGTTAGTGTCTGCGAAGCCTTATTCTTCCTCATTATGCCGAATTATTTAGAGAGTTCAGCTATTGAAGAAAAGAAGACTATTTTGCGATTTCGCCTTCCAATATTCAGCGACAACTTGACGTATATAACAGGCCCGTTTTTATAAGCTATTGACGCTCAACTATGCTCAGGATGCGGCTTGGGGGCCACAAGGGCACTGGGCGCGCGACCCGAATCCGTGATTCCAGTTGATTTTGCGGGTGGTTTTGAAACAGGCAAATTAATGAAGTGGAATGATTCCTTATCGGATGGGTTTAAGCGGCGGCGGTAGGGCACTTTTCCGTTGCCAAGGGACACTCTTTCCGACCGAGGAATGTCCCGAAAGTTGATTTTGGATGTCTCACGCGCGCCTTTTAGGCAGACCAATCTCTGGCACTTGATTTCTCGCGCCCTAATTATGTCTTGGTGCTTGCACTGTGCTTCGATTGCAGATGCTCCTGCCATTGACTCCAGGGGATGATTCCCAAGTCCTTTTGTGGGGTTTCCGGAAGCATCGAGAGGAACTCCAGCATGTGCCCATCGGGATCGCGGAAGTAAAGTGTTGCGGCCGGCATCCAGGCGAGAATCCATGGTTCTTGCGTCGAGTTACCCCAAAAATCCAATGGAGTTACGCCTGCAGCCTTCAAGCGCTCGGGAGCCTGCAATAGTTCTGGAAGATCGACCTTGAAAGCAAGGTGGAGATTCAGTTTTTGAGGGCCGTCGCCGGTTTCCCACAAACCAAGCATGGAGTTGCCTCGCGCACCGATCCAGTAGAAGGCAACATGGCGCTCCCAGAATACCTCCGCAAGTTCCAGGCCGAGGCTTTCTCCATAGAACTTCATGGAGCGGCTGAGATTTGCGACGGTCAGGTGACTCTCAAAAAGGTCGCGAATGGGAATCAATGTCGGTCTCCTAAAGGGCTATCTGTTGGCAATTTTAAAGCGTCGCCGTGCTTCTCATCGAGGGTAAACCGGCAGCCGCGGCAAGGGTGTCCCATTTACCGGGGCTCTTGGCAAGATTGAGGGCAGGCTTCCCAAGGGCGTGAACCTGCCATCTCATTGATCATTGGTGATTGATCAAGGATCAAGGATTCAGCAGGCGGCGGGTTCGTAGAGATACCTAGGGAGGTGGACCAACTTCAGATTCTGGCAATCCCCGTGGCCATGCACGTCAAGAGAAGCAGTTCAGCGCTCTTTCATTAGTCCAGCACTCTTTTATTAAGGAGGTTTTCCATGAAAGTTCGTGAAGTCATGACTCCCAATCCGGTTTGCTGCGTGCCAGGAGATACGGCTCAACAAGCTGCCCGCGTCCTTCGGGATGAAAACGTTGGTTCGCTCCCGGTGGTTGTGGATCAGCAGTCCCTTACTCTCATTGGAATGATTACCGACCGTGATCTCTGCTGCTCGGTGGTAGCCGAAGGGCTGGATCCCAAAACTACAAAGATAGAGAAATATATCAGCGGAGAGCCTGTCAGCTGCCGCGATGGAGAAAATCTAGATCAGTGCGAGCGAGTTATGCAAGAGCATCAGGTCAGGCGAGTTCCCGTTGTTGATGGACAGGGACGCGTCATCGGGATCGTTTCTCAAGCAGATCTCGCGCTAAAAGATAAGCCTGAGAAGGTTTCAAAGACGATTGCCGAGATCTCCAAGCCTCAGCGCCCGCCGCTTGCGGCGTGACGATCGCGGCGTGACGATCGCGGCCTGATAAAGCTCAAACGTAAGCGCGAACCGCGACCCGCAGAAAATAGACTAGGGACGATGTTACGTCCCAGACTGTGTCTTTTGATCCCTGCGTTGGAGATGTTTATATAATGTTTTCCAACGGTGCCCAAGTTAGCTAAAGAGCGTTCGCAGGAAAACAGGCGGCGGATCGAAGCAGCCGCGCTTCAGCTATTTACAACGCAGGGTTTTCACGGAACCAATAATCGCGGCATCGCCGACAAACTCGGTGTCTCCACCGGCACCATTTATACCTATTTCCCAAGCAAAGAATCGATTTTCCTCAGCCTTGCCCGGCGATACCGGTCGCAGATGAAAGAGCGTTTGCAGGCTGTTGTTGACGACCTTGACGAACCCTTATCGAGGCAAGGGCTGAGGACGCTTGCAGAGGCTGTCAAAGCCGCCATGTATGAAGAGCCGGAATATTTCCTGATGCTTTTGAGCGACGTGGTTGAATTTCGCAATCAGCACTTTCGGGAAGTTTTTCGCGATCTTCCGGGCAGGTTTCGCGAAGAGATGGGACCGGCTCTGGAGGGGGTAACCAGGCAGCCGGGCTGGCGTGGGGAGGACCCTTCCTTTGTTCTGGCTTCCATGTACGTCTATTTCTTTACTTACTTCCTCATGGAAAGGCACATGCAGGGAGAGCAGCATCTGGGCTTGCCCGACGATCAGGCGACTGACCGGTTCATCGATCTTATCTCCTATGGGCTATGGCGCACGCCTGAGAGTCGAGTTCGCACCCGCAAGACCGCTAAGGAATCGGTCCGCGAACGTCATGCGCTCCGCCAGAGTGAGCGCGATCGGGTCGGCTATCTGCGCTTTCTCTCTGGGCGTTTGCTCAATCTTCCGGCAGATCTTCCCACCGCAAATGGACGCAATGGGAGCGGCCGGCATACCGCTCATCGCCCCCTCTTGTTTTTTCCCGAGATGCCGCGCGAGCGCATTGACGAGAGCCAACTACAGGTTGAGGCAGCTGCGCTCGATCTATTCACCACGCAGGGCTTCCACGGAACTAATATGCGGGACATTGCAGAAAAGGCCGGCGTGTCTCAGGGAGCGATCTATACCTACTATCCAAGCAAAGAGGCGATTTTTGAGGGGCTGGTGCGCAGCTATCGCCGCTCCATGCGCATTTACCTGGAGCGCGTCTTCCGCGTGATGCAAGACCCATTTTCAGAGGGGGATCTTTATCTATTTGCCTCGGCCATGCGCTCCATGGTTTATGACGATGCCGAATATTGGCTGTTGATGTACATTGACGTGATTGAGTTTAAGAACCAGCACTTCCTCAAGATCTTTCATGACATACCAGAACAATTCCGCCGGCTTCTGGGGCCTTACGTTCAAAAAGTGAGAAAGCGTCCGGGATGGTGTGGGCAGGACCCTGCTTTGGCGATGGCGATGATCTACTTCTACTTCCACACCTATTTTGTTATCGAAAGAGTCATGCACGGCAACCGTCATCTCGGCGTGGCAGACGACGAGGCCGTGGACCGCTTTGTCGCCATCCTTTTACACGGCCTGTGGAGTCCGGCACCCGCCCCATCGAGTGCGGGCAAGGTTAAGTCCAGTCATTGACTCTCGTTCCTATTGAGTTTCGTAGGTCGCCAGATTTCTTGGATTCTTAAACAACGTTCTTCGAGGCGCCGACCTCGGCCGCAGGCTGCTTTGCCTTGGCAGCGATGCAGCATGGCCCGGCGGGAATCGGGCTTCCGTGTGGGCAGTGGCGGGGATGGCCCAGGAATGTGCAGATGCTATCCGTTACTTCCGGGGAAAGGATGTGCTCAAAGCGGCACGCTTGCCGTTCGATCTCGTGCTCGTCCTGAACGCGGAAGGTTTGCACAAAGAGACGCTCTGCCAGGCGATGCCTGCGGATCACATCTTCCGCCCGCTTGCGGCCTTTTTCCGTGAACAGGATGGTCCGCTCACCGTGGCTAGGCGGCTCTGCAAAAGGGCGGAAAACCTCATGGCAAGGATTCAAGATGCGCCGGTGGACATGGGGCTCGCTGCTGTGTTCTTCCAGTTCGATCAACCCCATCTCCTGCATCCGCTCAACCGCTATGGGCATGGGCATGGAACCTTCCACCTCAACTCGCCCCAGTTCGGCGGGTTCGCCGTTTTCGGCCAGCACCCATAGCTCTTCCAGCACCTCGTCAAATTGTTCTTCATCGGAGATGACAAACGTTTCTTCGGAGGCAATCTTGCCGTGGTGAAGCTCCAGTCTCCGGTCGGCCATGCGCGCCACTGCAGGATCGTGGGTCACCATGATGATCGTACGTCCCTGGGCGTGAAACTGGCGTAGCTCGCGCAGGACGATCTGTTCATTCTCGGCATCGAGGTTTCCGGTAGGTTCGTCCGCCAGGATGATATTGGGATCGTTGATCAGGGCACGCGCGATGCAAACACGCTGCTGCTCGCCACCGGAAAGTTGCGAAGGAAGATGATCGGCCCGGTGTTTCAACCCTACGCGCTCCAAGGCCGCCAGGGCTTCCGTCCTATCGGTCATGCTGTGGAAATACTGCGCCAGCATTACGTTTTCGAGCGCGGTCAGATAGGAAATCAGATGAAATTGCTGAAAGATGAAGCCGATCTTTTCGGCGCGAAAGCGATTCATCTCGGCGGCGGTCATCTGCGCCACGTTGCTCCCATCGATCCAGACTTCGCCGCGCGTCGGCTGATCGAGACACCCAATCAGGTTCACCAGCGTCGATTTGCCCGAGCCGGAAGGCCCCATGATCGCCAGCCACTCGCCTTGAGGCACTGAGAGCGAAACGTCGTCGAGCGCGCGCACCTCCATGTTGGCGCGGTACACGCGGGTGACGTTCTTGAGCTCGATCGACATTACTCTCCCCTCAGGATACTCGCCGGCTGTATAGCCCGCAAAAGACGCAGAGGTGCGGTCGAAGCGAGCAGCGCCACCAAAATACTGCCGGAAAGCACGGGAAATAATAAGCTCAGGCGAGGGCTAATGGCTGTTCCAAAGTTTACTTTGCCAATCCAAAAGGCCAGAGCCGTTCCTGCAAAGAAACCCCCAAGGGCGGCCATCACACTCATTAACGTGGCCTCGCCCGCAAAAAGCAGATTCACAGTGGTATTCGAAGCTCCCAGGGCCTTCATCACGGCGAAATCCTTGCGGCGCTCCAGAACGGAGCCGGTCAGGGTCGCCACCATACACAATACGATCAGGATCACGACCACCAGGCAGGCTGCAAGCACGATGGAGCGCGTTCGTCCCAATACCGCCGTTTGCGTGGACGTGATCTGCCGGACGATCTTCACCTCGGTATGGGGCAGGGAAGCAGCGAGAGTGCCAACCTGCTTTTCAATGTCGGCGGGCGATCCATCAATGCGCAGCAAAACCGTGTTGGGAGTGACTCCTGTAAGTTTGGTGAACTCGGATAAATCGAGATAGATGCGATTGTCATCGGGCGATCCGGAACGGAAGACCGCTCCTGCGCGAACATCGGCGCTCCGGCCCCCATACGTAATTTGAAACGTGGCAATCGTCGGAGAGGCGCTCTGCCCTGCGGAAAGTGTCTCGGCGACGCGCGAACCTAGCATCGCATTGGGGTTTTGGGAGTACTCTTTGGTGATCGACCACCAGGAATTCATCGCAGCCAACAAACTCAAGTTTGCCCCTGCCACTACCATGCGGCTTCCCGAAGGTCCCGAGACTACGGCATATGCAACAGGAACGATCTCGCCTTTATCTCCCAGCGTATTTCGTATCTTCTCCACCTGTTCCGGGGTGATTGTGCCGTTGGCGTCGGTAACGATTGCATTGGCGCCGAAGCTGCGGAACTCTTGATTGAGCTTCGCATCCAACCCCGCGTAAACCGTAAGGATGGCGGTCGTCAGAGTAGCCACCACAGCAATGGACAAGAGCGCGGTCAGTGTGCGGTCTTTACGGACCCACACGGCTTTCAGGAGCATTCGCAGCATGAGCCGCGGGCGGCTCACGCATCGCCTCGCAGCACCACAGCGGGATCGAAGTGCATGGCTTTGCGAATCGCCGTAATGCTTCCCGCAAATGCCACCAGCAGCGCGCTGAAGATCACGATTGCCAGAACAACGGGATGCACGTTGATCGAGGAGCCAAAAACATTCTGGCCGATTTGCTGCGCCAAGAATGCACCGAGGAAAAAGCCGATACCTCCGCCAACAACCGCCAGCAAGCCGGCTTCGGTAAGGAACAACAACGCAACCGGACCGTTACCCGCTCCGAGGGACTTCATCAGGCCAACTTCCTGGCGTCGCTCAATAATGGTGGCCGCCATGATTGCCGAGACAGCCAGTACGGAGGCGGCAATCGCGGCAATCGCCAGCAAAAGCATCAGGCCGGAGATGCGCGACAGCACCTTGCCCTGATTTTGCTCCACCTGGCGAATCTGTTCCACGCGGGCGTTCGGGAATGCCTCTCGAAGCTGGAACGCGATAGAGTTGGCATAGGGCGAGCAATACCACCGTTCGCGTGTAGCCGGTGGCATGGTGTTTGGATTCTGGCGCGCAAAGGCATCTTCGGGCTTCGTGAGTGCGCTTATCAATACGCTGCCCGCGGCGCCGGGGCGCTCCAGGATTCGCTGAGCAAGAGGAAGAGGCGCGATAAGCGCGTCATCCTCCTGGCCTCCGGTGCTGAGCACGCCGCTGATCCGCGCCTTTTCCGAACCAATTGCAACCGTATCTCCGATCTTCAAATTCAACCGGTGCGCGAGGCTAATGCCCGCAAGGACTTCCGCCGCTACGGAGTCTGGTTCGTCGCCCGGTTTGTCAGGGGGCCACGTGCCATCCACCTTCCAGAATTTATTGATGCTGCGAACGCCGGTGACAAATTTCTCGTCTCCGGTTTGCACGGGTTTGGAAAAATATGTGCCGATCAATTCAACGGATACCGGCTGCCCGCCTGCAAGAAGAGTGGTTTGCCCGGAAAGAAAGGGTGCAAACCCCAGAATGTTATGCCGCCAGAAAATGGTTTTGATAGCGGGTAGCTGGGACTCCTGGATGGAAGCGCCCGAGGTGGCGGGCTTGATGCTTGTGCCGCCCACCTCTACGTTCATGTTGTCTTCGATGGGCGTGATGAGGATGTTGGCGCCGTAAGCGCCAAGCTCTTTCCTGATCTTGTCGCCGATATCCGTGGCCACCGCAATCATCGCGGTGCTGATGCTCATGCCTAGCGCAATGGCAACCAAAGCGAATGCCTTGCGCCGCAATTGGCGGCGGAAGGACTCGAAGAGTAAGCGGGCAAACATTCGGCTACCGGGAGAACTGAGCGGCCCCCTGGTTGAGATCGGCGCTGGTAACTACGATGTTGTCGCCTACAATGGTCGATTTCAACGGGATAGGATTGCATCCGCCCGGTTGACCCACACTCTGCGGATTCACCGGCGCCGCGCAGTTCCGGCAAATTAATCCCCCCGGCCCTTTGTTAAAGCCCATAGAGCCGCAAATCTCACAGGCGTCAAATACAGTCGCTACCTCCCCGTGTGGCTTGGGGTACAGAAGGAATCGTATCTCCACCTCGCCTACCTTGGCGCGGTAGCGATGAAGATCCCCATCGGCGATTTCCGATTTTGGAATGGTGATCTGTCCATTCACGAAGGCCACCTCGGTCGCCACGGGAGGCTGGTCGGATGACTTGGTGTAAATAAATGCCGCCGTGATCATCACGATGAAGATGAAAGCGGTGGCGCAGAGTAGATTGGCCCATAGTCGTTCGCGGCTGGCCGTCCACTGCAGCTTGCGCTCTTCCGCCTTGGAAGCTGCCACTGTCGCTTCCGGCTTTTTACGGCGATATTCCAGAAGCACCATCAACGCCGCCAGTACCAAAATCGTGACAAAGAAAAAGGCGTCATTGCGCACGATCGGTCCAACCAGCGACATCTCCCGCTTGCTGGAGGGCAGAATTCCGCTTTCCGATAACTCGTGCAGGCCCGAGATTATAAGTTGCACCGCTACAAAGAAGAGAATCACGGTCGTGACGCGGAAAAATTTTTGCAGGTTGATCCGCACACTGCCCTTGACGAACATCACGCCAAAGACGACGGCCAGGGCCACGCCCAAAAGTGTGCCGATGAAGCTCATGAGCTCCGTAGAGTTCAATGAGACGCCGGAGAGAATTAGGACCGTCTCAATACCTTCCCGAAAAATCATCAGAAAGATAAAGGTAAACAGGCCCCACTTCGATCCTGTAACGGCCAGAGAATTGATCTTGCTCTCAATTTCTCCCTTCATTTTGCGCGCCGTGCGCATCATGAAGATGACCATGCTCACCACGAAAGCAGCAGCGACCAGCATCACCCAGCCCTCGAATGAATCGGTATTCAATCCGAGACGGGAGAGCACGACCGCTCCAGCAATGCTGCCCACGAGGGCGGTAATCAGAGCGGCGTGAACGGTTTTGCGCAGATCGGGACGCCCGATCTTGGTGAGATAAGCGAGAGTTATACCGACAATGAGAGCGGCTTCGACACCTTCGCGGAGTGTTACGATCAGGGCTTGGAGCATGGCTCAAAGTTGAAAATGAATTTCAATTTCAATTTCAATTAGAGATTTTACCTACCCTCGCGTGCGCAGTCAACTAATTGAAAATGCGATAGTAATAACGAAGCCCGAGTGACGTTTATTCCCACCTCATCCAGCGGCCTCCATGCACGAACTATGGGGCAATCGGCCGCGCGCCCCAAATCCTTGGCAAAGAAGGGTTAAGGTAAGGGAAGAGGCAGCCCCACGGGATCGATGGACGATGCGGGATGCAGCGGAGGAGGCAACCAAAAACGGGACGGGATCACGATCCACGCCCGGGTAGATTGGTCCTTCATCCAATGCGTTCTTCGTTCTTTAGTTCTTGGTTCTTGGCGCGAACCTGCCTTTTGTGCCGCGAATTTTCCGCCGTTGACCCTGTGCTTTAATCGTAAAGGAAGAGATCATGTTGCACCTCAATGAAATCCGCCGCGAATTCAAGCCAATGCTGCTCTTGGCGGTCCCGCTCGTGCTGACCGAGTTGAGTTGGCTCATGATGGGTTTCGTCGACACCATTATGGTGGGGCATTTACCAAATAGCGCGGCCGCGATCGGAGCGGTAAGTCTTGGTACAACGCTCTTTTATACGATCGGCATTTTCGGCAGCAGCATCATGCTGGGGCTCGACACCCTGGTCTCGCAGGCGTATGGCGCTCGCCGCCTGGAGGAGTGCCACCGCAACCTGTTCAATGCGCTGTACTTTGCGCTAGCCCTCTCCCCGGCCATGATGTTGGTTCTCTTTGTGGGCATGCCGCTTTTGGATCATTTTGGAATTGAATCGTCGGTATTGGCATTGACGAAGCCGTTTATCCGAGCGCTCAACTGGAGCACTCTGCCTCTCACGCTCTATTTTGTATTGCGCCGCTATTTGCAGTCGATGGACATCGTGAAGCCGGCGGTTTTTACCTTGATATCGGCGAATCTGCTGAATTTGCTTGGCAACTGGACGTTCGTCTATGGCCATTTTGGGTTCCCAGCTCTTGGCGTTATTGGGAGCGGATGGTCTACCTGTATTTCCAGGGTCTACATGGTCGTGGTTCTCGCGGTTGCCGCCGTTTATTACGACCGCAAGCGGTCGAGTGGATTATGGAAAGCCCCGCGGCAGTTGGAACTGGATCGAATCCGCACGCTTTTGCGCTACGGCCTGCCGGCTGCTCTGCAGTTTCTTTTGGAGATTTCTGCTTTTACCGCAGCCACAGTTCTAATTGCCCGCGTAGGAGCGGTGGCCTTGGCCGGGCATCAGATTGCGCTCAACGTCGCGAGCCTTACCTATATGGTGCCGACCGGGATCAGTTCTGCCGCGGCGGTGCGTGTTGGCCAGGCTGTGGGGGCCAGAGATATCCACGGTGCTTCTCGAGCCGGCTGGACGGCGCTGCTGTTCGGGGTGGGGTTCATGTCCTGCTCTGCGCTCGTGCTCTTTTTCTTTCCGGAGGCCATTGCCCGAATCTATTCTTCGCAGCTAGGGGTAATCCGGGCGGGAGCTACCTTATTGATGGTTGCCGCAGTTTTTCAGCTATTCGACGGCACACAGGTGGTAGTGACGGGAGCTTTACGCGGCGCCGGGAATACTCATACTCCCATGTTGGCTCATTTCTTCGGATATTGGCTGGTAGGCGTACCGCTTGGCGCTTTTCTATGCTTCAAGATGAAAATGGGGCCGGTCGGCTTCTGGACTGGGCTATGCGCCGCTCTGGTTCTCATCGGCAGCCTGTTGCTAGTTGTCTGGTATCGGTTTACCCGCCATTCCGCGATGGAAGCGAGACAAATGATGGGCGTCTAATCCAAAAAGGCGCCTCCATTCCGTAGGAACGTGCTATGTTGAATCGGCTATTTTTCCGGCAACTTTAGTAACTTGTGTGGTACCGTCGATCGACGTTTAGAATATTAAAAATTACCAATGTACCCTTAATACCTAATTTCGGAAGTTATGGGGTTTTCATAGGTGGATTATCGGCTGGGTTAGGATGTTTCTTGGAGCTAAGCGCTTGACTGTACTGTAGTTCATAGTCCGTTCGTACAATGACTAGGGCCGAAGCTTATAGAAAAAGGGCATCAGGTACCAGTTGACTTTCGTTAAGTTATTGATATATTCCCATCTTTCGATGAGGCCAAATGACGATGAACAACATATACGACGCAATTAAAGAGAAAGAAAATCAAATCGCTATTTTTCAGGCGCAGATTTCAGGTCTCCAGGCCGAGATTGAGGCTCTTCGGGTTGCGGCCCGGATTCTGGAAGGCGGCAGCGCTGGAGTTGGAGTACCAGAAGCTGCGCGCCCGGTTGCGGTGCAGACGAATGCAAATGCCGCTGGAGCGGAAAAGAAGCGGGTTTGGCCGTAAACAGCCAGACGTCGCCGTAGGCGTTGTTCCCCGCCACAGGGTTCGAGATATCCCCCGAGCTTGGCAATGAAGTTCAAAGCAGAACGCCTTACTTTCGCCGATCCAGTGTTTTGGAAAAACAAGGAGAAGATGCCGGGCCAGTTCAGCCCGTCGTAGCAGAACTCTCTTTTAACGGGTTCCCGCGGTCTTTTTTTGAAATGGACCGGGGAGGGCTAAGTGCGCGCTGCGCACGCGAGGGCGCGCGGGATGAAAGATTCAATGAGTTTCAGGGACGGCGTACCGATGGCAACACAACCTACTGATTCCAAATATAGATCGCGTAATAGCGCCGCCGATGAGCTGGCGGTTATCGCTCAGCGGGCACAAGCGTTCACCAATGCCTCCGGAGCCGCGGTGGCGCTGGCCGAGGGAAGCACGGACGAAATCGTTTGCCGTGCGCGTAGCGGCTCCAGTGCTCCCGATGTCGGAACAACGCTTCGCACAGAGGGCAGTTTCACCGGACTCTGTATTCAAAGCGGCAAAGAATTGCGCTGCGACGATGCTGAGACGGATACTCGCGTGGATACGGCTGCCATCCGCGCCCTGGGCATTCGCTCCATGGTGGTCACGCCGATCAAGGAAGAGAACAAAGTTGTCGGCGTTCTAGCGGTTTTTGCGTCGACGGCTCACGCTTTCACGATCACGCATGTGGCGGTGCTCAAGACCATGGCGGATCAGATCGCCGGCTTGTTGCAGAAAGAACGCCGGAACAAGGAAGAAAGCGCCAATCTTGAACCGACTGGACCGGTGGCGATGCCCAAGCCGCCGGTTGCCATTGCTCCGGCTCCAGCGCAACCCTCCGGCCCCATGATCGTTCGGTCATCCGGTGCAGCGCCGGCCGCGGTCGCAGCGGCTCCCGCACCGTTGCGTGTGGCTTCGTCGCCAGTTCCTGCTCCAACTGCCGTAGTTCCTACCGTAATTCCGAAGGTTGAGCCCATTAAGGCCGCAGTTGCGGCTCCGGTGGCAACGGAGATTGCCCTGCCCACGCCGCTTCCGAGGCGTGAAGAACTTCCCAAGAGAGAAGAAAAGCGGGAAGAGGTTCGGCCAGAGCATAAGACCGGAGAACATGCCAAGATCAGTTTCGGCACCCTGGATTCGGTCGCGGAACAAAAATCGTCCGGACCAGGGGCGAGCAAGTCCATTGTTCTAGTTGGCGTGCTTGTAGCCCTGGCCGGGGCAGGTACCTGGGCATACTTGAGTACAAGAAAGCCTGCTCCACAGGTTGCGCAAAATGCTCAGCCTGCGGCGGTAGCTCCGAATCCGGCCCCGGTGACCTCGACCGCCGATTCAGCCGCCGCTAGCGGCGCAACCGCCGTTCCTACGGGCTCTGGAGTGGCGGCCCCTCCGTCGACCGCTCAACCGGCAAGTTCGGCTCCTGCGAATACCAAGCCTACAACTCCTGTTGACAAGCCTGAAACAAGCAAAGCGGACGTAAAAGATTCGAAGAAAGACGCACAGAAGAAAAATGCCGATGCGCAAACCCGGCCTACTCCCGAAGCGCCTGCCCCGGTTTCACTCTCCAACGGCCCCTCGCGAATTACCGCCTCGACGCAGCAATCCGCACAGCCGGATGTAACTCCTATCACACCCAATTTGACCTCCGTAGGAGGAAACTCAGGATCGCTTTCTTCGTTGGCCAAGCCGGCCAATACGGCCACGCCCGCGATGATCGCTCAATCCGAACTGGTGCCCGTGCAAGTGCTTCGTCGCGTCTCTCCGGTGTATCCGCCGGTCGCGAAGGCGCGTCGGCTTAGCGGTATTGTGCAGGTTCGGGTAAAAGTGGGAAAAGACGGAAGAGTCAGCAATCCTGAATTTCTGAGCGGGTCCGAGATCTTCCGCGACGCTGCTTTTGAAGCCGTCAAGCAGTGGCAATTTAAGGCCGCTACGTTGAATGGTCAGCCAATCGAGCAGCAGACCGACATCAAGCTCAATTTCCATCCCTAGCGTTCAATCAAAGCCGTTTCATTCAAAGCCGTTCAATGAAAATCCCCCGGAGGCCGTTTAGCTTCCGGGGGAATTAGTTGAATCAGTCTGAGTTCCCCTTGCCTCTCCCAACGCTGCTTTTCCCCCAGGTATTTCAGCGATTGAAAAGATTCGGACAACTCTTCTTGATTGAGTTAAGTTGCACAGAGTATCGTCGAGCACCGAACAAGCGCAAATTCATTGAAAGTCTTAAGCGCTTTTGTAATTTGACCTTAGAAAGCGGCCCACGAGGCTTTGACATCCCAGCTTAGATTCAGAACATCTGAATGGACAACGAGGGGACATCGAATCCAACTCATGCGCCGGTTTTTCTCGTTTCTATCGCTGCTTATCGTGGGTGGCTTTTCGCTTCAGCCGCTGGCGCAAGAGGTGCATTTGCATGAGCCGGGCACGGGCGCAATCTGTCAGCGCTCCACCTTTGCCCACGGTTATCGCCATGGCTATGAGGAAGGCTACCATTTAGGAAATATCGATGCGAACATGGGGCGAAGCGCACGCACACGCTTGTCGCAATTTCGAGATGCCGCGCAGGGATACTCTCCGGAGTTTGGACCGCACAAATCGTTTCGCGATGGCTTTCAAGCCGGCTTGTTAGCGGGATACGGCGATGGATACAAGGGCCGTGGATTCCGCGCGATTGAGACATTTCGATTTGCTTCAGCGATCCTTGCGGAGGAATCCGAGCCGGGTGATCCGCAGAATGTGAACTTTGACTTGGGCTTTGCCGCCGGATACGAGAAAGGCCTTCATCTCACGCGTGCCGAGATTTCTCCACAAGGCCCCAATCCTCAAGCCAATGAGGCATCGGTGAGCTGTGAAGAAGCTCATTCATCCACTTCGGATGCCGGGGCCTCGTTGGCGCTGGCGCTGCCAAAACCCTCGCAGGAAATCACCCAGCAGGCTATGGAGCCCTTCTGCGAAGGGTACCGCCGGGGCTTTGCTCTTGGACACGCCGATGGAATTGCCCTGCATCCCGACCAGGGCCAAGTGGCGGGCAGGTAGCGTCGCCCTCTCAGCGTAAAACCTCAATTTAGGGCTCTCACTCTTGGACATGTACCCTCCTTGGAAATGGGCAGGAGCCGAAGTTCATGATACTTTCAGTTAACAAATGCAGACTTTTGCATAGAATCCTCTTTTGTCGCGAAACCTTGGAAGGAGTACTGGATGAAGTCATCGGTCGCGGTCAAGAAAGCAACGATTCGAATCGCAGTCGTTGAAAGTGATCCGCTGAGATTTATAGGACTAAAGTCCTTATTTGATACGGAGCCTGATCTGGAATTGATTTCCTCCAGCCTGGCGGAGCTTGGCCCGCGAAGGGATGTCGATCTGGTACTACTGGGAACCCGCGCAGGAACCAATCTTTTTGACGTGATGGCGGGCTTGAAGGCCGCCCGGCCCGATCTGAGAATTATTGTTACCGGCAGCGGGGCCGATGACGAAACCATTCTGAAGGCCTTGGCGGCGGGAGCCAAGGGCTACGTGGATGAAGCCGCATCGCCGGCTGAGTTCATTCAGGCCATGCGAATCGTGAACCAGGGTTCGGTATGGGCGCCGCGCCGCGTGCTTTCGATTTTCATTGAGCGGGTTACCTCTTCGCCGGGCAGGATCTTTCCCGCGGGTCGCGTGACGTTTACCGATCGTGAAAAGGAAGTGCTGGAGCTTTTGGTGGCGGGCAGGTCCAACAAGGAAATCGGATCGGTGCTTGGCATCGAGGAGAGGACGGTAAAGGCCCACGTTGCCAAATTGATGCGGAAAGTGGGCGTCCAGAACCGCATTGCCCTTTCCGTGCATGCCATCACGCATTCGCTGGTCACGTCCTCCAAGTAATTCTCATTTTGTTTTTGGAAGCAATCAGGGGCTCGGCATCGCCGGGCCCCTGACTCTTTTGGTAACGCGAACGGGAAATCGATATCAGCAGATTTTGGGAGTCATGCTCGATTGCTTGTCGCTTCTTGCTTGTCGCTTGAAGATCGTCTCGTAATCTGAGAAAGAAGGTCTGAGAAAGAAGCCAGTGACCGAGCTTCGGTTGGGTGAAATGAATCGCTGCGTCGTTGCATCTGAGGCGACTCATCGTAAGTCGGAGCGGAAAAGGGAACCAATGCTTGAAACTTGAGGCAGTCCTTTGGGATCAATCTCCGGGATCTTCTAAGGTACATGTCCTGCTTCGGTGTAAATAGGAACCCAAGTTACTTGCTGAAAAACCTCTGCACATCGATACTCTTTCCACCTACCACAGAACCTGGGAGACAGGGTTGGGATCGGTTACGAGGGTCACCGGTCCCAACCCTTCAACTTTTCTGCTTGTTGCTTCAGTCCAAAAAATAGGCATTCCGAGCGAATCCCGATTGAAACTATTTCAGAAGACATGTTCAGAAGACATGGGTGCTACGGCTCGTTTCCGGCGATTCAGAAAAGCCATAGGTCAACCGGCATTGGGGAAAACCAAGAGCGTGACTTTAGGTACCGAAGCGAACTCAAGCCCGCTTCGTCGAATGCTCTCACGATAGACAAAAAGACAAAATGAGTCGATGAAGCCGGCGAACGATTGATGACGCTATTTTGGTTGGTGGCTTTTTTCGGAATCGGCTTTACTCGCGGCGCTCAAACGTTCCAGATGCCGCTTAAATTCCAATAGCCCCGGATCGTTGTTTTGGGTGCCAATCGCGACCGCTTTTTGTAGATTTTCGATTGCCAGCCTGGTTTCGCCCTTTGCCTCGAGGCCATCGGCCAAGCTGTCATAGACGTTGGCGGAAAGTGGATAGAGTTCGACATTACGCCGGAAAGCGGCGATCGCCTCGTCGGTCTTCTTTTCGGTAAGAAGGTCATATCCGAGAGCGTTGATTCCTTGCTCCGCAGAGACGGAGAATCCAAAACGCAGGGAGAGTGCCTGGTAATGCTCCTCGATCACTGCTAGTGGGCCGATGACTCTTCCGTTGGGGTCGCGAGGGACTTCCCAGCCGTCGAAGATCGCGCGCAGCCCCGCGTAGTGGGCCACCAAAACGGTGGAGTTGTGATCCTCGTCGGGATAATGAGCGGATTTCACCGCAAAGCCCTTGGGGAGATTGCCGCCTAGTGTCTTCTGAAGCTCCCCAAACGGGCCCATCATTTCCCCATCCTCGTTGCCGAGGGAGAAGAATAGCGTTTTCTTGAGTTCCTTCTGAGCGCTGAAAAACTGCTGCGCCTGGTGCAGGGTTCCGGCATTGTCCCACCAAAGACTCGGGCTGACCGCGATGTAAGCATTGAACAGGTCAGGACGGGAAATCAGCGCGTGAATGGCGAACAAGCCGCCCAAAGAGTGCCCGGCAAAGATCCGGTAGGGCTTGGTGGGGAATCGCTTCTCGATTTCAGGGACCAATTCGGTTTGGATGAAATCGAGAAACTTGTTGGCTCCGCCGCTCGTGGGAAATTGATTGACCGTATCGTCCTTATCTTTGACGTCGACATGGGTTGGCGTCAAATCGCGAACGCGATCTGCGTGGGTAATGCCAACGACGATCAGCGGAGGCATGCGGTTGTTCTCTGCCAGGAAATCCATGGTGCTGCCGATCTCGTTGACATTTGAGCCCCCGTCGGTCATGTAGAGCACAGGATAGCTGGCCTTACTTGCCTGCGACGCGGCTGGCATTCTCACCCAAATCACACGATCTTCACTAAGAATATTCGAATGAATGACCACCCGCTGTGGCGAGGGCGGCGCTATGCTTTGTGCTGAACAGACCGCGGAGGCGATTCCAACAAGAAGAAAAAAGCAAAATAAGCGACGTGACATGAGTCTTCTCCAGGGCAGACGTATCCCTTCTATTGTCAAAGACGTGTCAACCGGGTGCCGGTTATCATTTTTTCTCCCGACAAGGTTGCGGCGCCATGTTCGTTGTGATCTCTTGATCCCAGCCGCCGATCTCGGTATCTGGATCGCTAATGGCGGGATTCCAGAAACGGCGGTCCAGAAAAGCGGTATGGTGAGATACGCGGGTTAAGAACAATGAATCTGAAAGATTCGCAGGGCAGTCGGCCCCGTATCACCTCATCGTAGAGATCTCTCGCGTCCTTAATCCTTCAATCCTTCGCAGCGAGGGTGCTGAATCCCGCAGGCAGCAACGCAGGGGCAATATGCCTCTCAAAATGTCGTAAAGCGACATGAGGGTACATGCCCCCTTTCCCAAGGGACTCGTCCCCGCGTTACTTGCCTGTAAATTATTTGGGGTGGATACTCTTTCCACCTACCACAGAACCTGGGAGACGGGGTTGGAAACGGTTACGAGGGTCGCCGAATCCAACCCTTTATTCTTTTCGCTTCGTCTAACCAACGGCCACTCTCGTCTACAATCGAGCTATTCGATTTCTTTGAGCCGAAGGAAAACTGATGAAACACTTTGCTGTTGTCTTGCTGTTTGCTCTTATCGCGTCGAACCGGGTGATTGCTGAAACCGCCGCTGAAAGAACCGAGTCGGCGTCCAACGTATTGAATGAAATCATGTCTACGCCGGATAAAGGGATTCCCGAGGAGATTTTGAGCTCGGCCAAGTGCGTAGCCGTGGTGCCCTCCCTTCTAAAAGGAGGCTTTGTTCTCGGCGCCACGTACGGAAGGGGTGTGGCTACCTGCCGCACGGATAGTGGTTGGAGCGCGCCTGCGCCCTTCGGGTTGAAAGGCGGCAGCATTGGGCCGCAGATTGGTGGCCAGGCGGTTGATCTCGTCATGGTCATCATGAACGATCATGGAATGCAGAATCTTCTACAAAGCAAGTTTAAGTTGGGAGCCGATGCTTCGGTGGCCGCTGGACCCGTTGGGCGACACGCCGAGGGCAGCACGGACTGGAAGATGCATGCCGAGGTGCTCACCTACTCCCGCGCTCGTGGATTGTTTGTGGGACTCTCTTTGAATGGCGCGGTGATTTCTCAGGACGAGGAAGCCACCCGCGAGCTTTATGGACGGATGGTGCCCTTCAAGACCATTCTGACGGGCGCTATTCCCGCCCCCCAGGCGGGAGAGGCGTTTCTAAGTAGTGTTCGCAAGGCTACCGCCACCGAGGCAGCGGGCAGCGCGCCCACCACAAGCGCGCCACCCACCAAAGAAAGCAAGCAATAGCTATCCTGTCTTTCAACCTGCTGTACGCTGGCAGACACGTTTCCGAGCGGCTTTCTTTTTCAGCGAGATACGGAGAGGAAAGCCGCCGCGATTCAGTTCCTCAATATCCCATCGCTATGTCTTCGGGTCGAAAACGGATTTGTAGCGTTTTCAGCGTTGCCGTATCCTGCTTGCGTGCTTTCCATGCGGTGGGTCGCAGAAATCGGCTTCAGTAAACGCAGAATTATGCTTCAGAAAATCACCGCAACGCAATTCTGCATAGAGATGCCACTAAACTGCGTATCATTTGTATTGCCATGGAAAAGAAAATGTTCAGGGCTGTATTCAATGCAACAATGATAGGAGTTTACAAAAATGCCGATTGAATATGCATACGAGAAATTCAGGAGCACAATTCATTCCATTGTAACGTCTTCAACGACTGATACCCCTCAAGATAGACTCTATTCCGCAGCAATGGGTACGACCTTTCTAGACGAAGACGATTTCCCATCTGATTCATGGAAACAGTTCCAAGAGTTTAAAGCTTCGATGACCCAGGTGCCCGATAGTGAACGAGGCAGCTTTAGGGCTACAGCAGATTCGCTGACTGACGTGCAAGCCCACGAACTACTTGTTATGTTTCACGAAATTGCGATGGCTCTTGAAGACGAAGTCCAACGAATCAGGATCGGCGACGCGGTTGTTCGCCAGGCAGCTGGAAATCTTTAACAACATTCACGACGAACTGATCAATTTCTTTCGAGTCGCCAAGCATCGTCCCTCTGCTCTGGCTGAGGTGCTTGAGAGCGAGCTTGTAGTATCGAGGCGGTTCCGTGAGCTTAGGATGAAATCACCTTCCACGGAAAATTTACGCTGAAAACGCTCTAGGGATTCAGGTCGCGCCGCAGAAACAGGACGAGTTTGTTCCCGGGACGAAGATCGTGTGCGCTGATCCGGCGGTAGGATGCGCCAAACCGCCGCTCGATTTCCGATGCCTGTGGTTCCAAGGCGATGATCACTGCCTCATGGGTGTCGACGATTTGGCCCCAGTACCCGGCCTTGGGATAGTCGCGTAGGTACCAGTACATGGGCCAGTGTTCCGGCGAGACCACGGTTATTCCCATGTCGGTTCCCAGGTGATTGTCGGCGGCAATGGACTCGATTTCGTTCACCAGATTCAGAAAATCACGCTTGGTATGGGCGTAGGAATACGCGACCGTGTCGTCATCATAACGATAGAAGCTCACATCGATTGCCTGATAAATCCCCAAGGCTATGGCACCTACCAGGAAAAGCACCGCAATGGCTTGAAAGGCAGATTTACTCTTCCCGAATTCAAAGCACCGTGCCAGTGCGTAACCGCTCATGATGGCCAGTGGGAGAATAAGATTGAGCGTAAGCCAGGGAGTCTTGTAAGGAACCAGCGAGTAAGCAGCCGTGATTCCCAAAGACCAAAAGGCTGAAAAGATCGCGAACCTGCTGGAAGCCTGCCAAAGCGCCGTGATCACTCCGGTAATTCCAAGCGTCAGGATTGCCAACTCTTCGTTTCCAAGCCACTTCACGTACGTGAATGGGCCGCTCAGATATTGTGTCGTGCCCGTCTTGGTCCAGGTGGCAAAGGTGCGCACCGAGTCGTAGACGCCTTTGGGAAAATTTGTAAAAAACGACGAGAAGAGCAGCACGCTGATGACGATGAAAACAGCCGCAGCCGCGAAAAACAGAGGTACGTTGCGCCATGGAGCTGTATGGATTGCCTCACTTTCGGGTGGCACCGCATCCGCCTGTTCCTTCTTCGCATGACGTGGAATATGCCCTGATCTGCGGCTTTTGCGGCGCGCATTTCCTCGCTTATCGATCGATGACGTGTTGAGTCTAGCCCCAAGGTTTTTACGAAGGACCAGGTAAACTCGAGTGCAGAGATCGGAGAGCGCCAGAACGGCAAAGGTGATAATGCAGGTCTCTTTTGTTGCAAATAGAAATGCTGCGCTGGCCGCCGCCAGTATGAGATAAAGGGGCCTTCCGGTTCGGTCGTATTCTGCCACCGCCAAAACCAGGCCGAACGTAAAGAACATGAACGGTATTTCGTGAATGAAATAGCGCGAAAAGAAGACCATTCCCGGCGAAACGGCCAGAAGCAGGGCTGTGGCAATTGCGCCAAACGAGCCGATCCATCGCCGCAGCAAGAGCGCTAAACCTACAATGCCAATGCCGAAAATCGCTGGAACCAGCCGGATGGCGAAGGTGCTCAACCCGGCCTTTCCATAAAGCAGGCTATTCAGCTTGGCGGTAACCAAAGCAAAGTAGTAAAGCGACGGGCCGTGATAATTGGTCGGATTGTATTCGTAGTTGCCGGTCCGGAAGAGGCCGGTGATGAAGAGGCCATTCACGCCCTCGTCATGGTGCAAAACCTTTTGCGTCAGAAGGACCAGTCGGATGGCGGCGGCAACGACGAGGCACGCTGCGGCCCAGAACAACCAGGCATTGCGCTGTGCCGATTCCCGCTGGATCGCGCGGTTCTTTGTGGTGGTCCGTTTCGTTTCGGTGGCCTGTTTCATTTTCTGGGTCCGACTTTGTACAGTTGATAGGGGCCGATCTGCGCTAGCTTTTCCTGGGCACTCCAATATTGATCGTTGACTGGAAACGCGCTGCGCTCAGCGAGGCCAATGAGGGCGTAATCGACTTTGTAGCGCATCAATAGTTCCTGCGCTCCGGGGCCTCCCGCATACATCGTACGCAGATCGGCTTCACGGCGCGAGGAGTCCAGCCCCCGCGACCAAGTCCATCCTGGATATCCGAGCAGGGAGCGCCTGCCGGTAAGAAACACAGGGGAGTTAAATATTGGCGCATGAAGCACCACCGCGCGCGGAGAAGCAATTTGCGAGATGAGGCCCGCTACGTCCATGTCCGCTCGGTCGAATTCCCTGTATTCCATTGCGTTGCTGACCACCCTCAAAATGTCGAGCGCTCCCCCCAGCACCAGCGTTGCAACCAGTCCACCTGCCAGCCACTTGAGCCGGGTATTTTGCTTGAACCAGCTTGCCAATAATCCCGCCACGAGCGGAATCGATGCCAGGTACCAGTAGAACAAAACCTTGATGTTGTCCCAAATCCATGGAGCGAGTTTCACCAGGTTGGGTATCAGCAAGCAGAAGACGAAAGGCGCATAGAACAGGAGCAGCCTCTGGGGCCTGTTCCATGTCTCTTCCCGATTTATAGGCCGATTTACAGTGTTGGTGTTGCCAGCCTCTCTTCCAAAAGTATATTGCCGGAACAAAGCGATCAGAAGCAGCGGCACAAAAAAGCCGGTGTTCACAAACCAGAACCACAAAATATTATGCGATCCGTGGTCCCAGCCCGGCTTCCATCCAACGAACGCACTCGCTGCCACGCCCGTGTGTGAGAGCCAAAGGACCTCTGGAGCGGCAAGCAGGAAAGCAGGCACAAAGAACATCAGCCATGACCGCCCCAGCCGGTGGAAGAAAATTGTCAGGCAGCACGCCACTCCCATCACGACCGCAAACGTATGCGCGTGAATCAAGGGCAGGGAACCGGCAAGAACTCCCGCAGCGGTCATCAGGCGGGCCAGCCTCGCAAACGACTGAACCCCGTTTTCCTGGGGGGCGGCGGGAATCACGGGGCGAGCCTTGGCCGCAGCCGCTTTCCGCTTGAGTTTCGCGTCCTTGTTTTTGGCAGGCCTCGCGGAAGGCATCACGATTTCCGGGTTCAGGGCCAGCCACCATAGATAAAAAATAGATAGCGCCAGAGGCACGCCGAAGAGAATGCTTCGTTGCGGGATAAACAGCGTGGTGAGCGAATTTCCCCAGCGAAAGATGCTTTCCGGCATGATTGTGTAATCGTGCGGCAATTTGGCGAGCAGGGAGGTAAGGCCGGCATCGCTGTTGCCGAGATCCTGAAACAGGAGCCACCATCCCAATCCGCCACTGAAGATCATCAGCGCCACCGCGAGCAGTCCTGCCAGACGGCTCTTGGTCATGGAGATTGTCCACTGGCTGAGTAGTCCCATGGCTGCGAGAGCCAGCGCCATTCCAGGAAGCCAGATGGCAGTGATGATGTCGGCTCCCGAACGAACCAACATTGCGCTGAGGTAATCGGCAAGTAAAGAATATGTAAAGCGTACTCCGGCGAATGTGGGATCTTCCGCCGCCAGATTGTTGCCATGGGCAAAGCTGGAGATCACCTGGATGTGCAAAGGTAAGTCGCCCAGATTGTTGGGCATTCCCGTGTAAATTCCATCGGGCTGTTGATATACCCCTCGTCCAAAGACGAGCGCCAGCAGCACAACCATGCTTGCGTAGAACAGCAAGTAGCCGATGTTTTGCCCCGGACGAGAGAGCGTGTCATTCAGAGAGTCCCGCGCGGATGCGAGGCAGTCCGATATTGCACTCCTCGTTTGGCTATCGCGCAGTAGCAGCCATGGAAGCAACAAGGCGGAACCGGATATGAAAATTCCGGCATTGAGTCCCAACCACGATCCTGCCGCAAAGCCGAGGGTTGTCAGCATGGCAATGCCGGTTACGGCGCCCATGCTCAGGCGCACGGCAAAGGCCGACTGCCGGTCGTAGAGAAAAGTAAGTAAGGCGCCGCCGAGTACGGCTACGGCTAGCAGAAGGCAAGCAGCAAGCATGATGATTTTGTGGCGATTTTCTTTACGGCCGCTGTGTGAAAATCCGGCCTTGGGAGCCAGCCCCAATGGTTGTAACAGAGACTCTTGAGGATGTGCAAATAGGATGGATCTTTTTGAAAAAGTGATCTATTGACGCCGCTGCAATCCCGCGGGTGTCACGATGGCCGACTCATTTTTGCTTTTCTTTTTAGTATTCGCCGTTGTCGTGTTTTTTGCGGCTCGTATGCTTTCGCGCCCGAACCCTCGCTCTCGTAAAAGGGGCGATTCTTTTTACGGCTCAGATCTATCTGAGTTGGGCAGCGATTCGCATCACCACTCCCATCATGAGCACGATTCCTTTCACCACGGTTCGCACGACGGTATAGCGTTTTCAGCGTTACTGTATCCCGCTTGCATGCTTCAGTGCGGCTTTTCTTCGGCGGAAAAGCCGCGTAGTGGCCTTGATTCCTGGTCTACACTTACGCTGAAAACGCTCTAGCCACGATTCAGGGCACGATGGCGGATTTGACGGCGGGCACCACTGAACGGTTGTTCATCTCTTTTCTCTTCTTTTCTTTTTCTTTCTCTTCTTTCTTTTTCTTTGGCGAGAGGCTCGAGCGGGCTCTTCTTCCGGAAGAAAGGCTAACGAAGAAAAGCTAACGAAGAAAAAGTTGATGAAGAAAACGCTGAAAAGCCAACAAGAATATTGCGATAGGAAAAGAGAACGCTAAGAATTCTATAGCGATTGGATAGCTCGGGTAGTCTTCTCCGAAAGGCGAGAACCTGAGGTCCCAATGCTCAAGCTCCGCCTTCCGGAAGTTCCGGGGCATGCTCCGGGGAAAGAAGTATATTGTTTAGTGAACCGATTAATCAATGTTATTGAAACGATTTAAGAAAAATAGTATTCTTGTCCACCGTGCGGCGCGCTCCTGAAATACTGGTGCTCCTCCGGCCGGTGACGGCCTATTCCGCCGCAGTCCCAACGGCCCATGCTGCGACCAATCCGCGATGCTTCAGACACTTGCCGTCTGGAGCTGCGTGCTTCTGCCGATGTTGCCGCTCTTGCGGCTCCCACGCATAACAGCGCGGGTTTATCGGAAGGTCCGGACGAAGGCCATTGATGTTGAATCTTTCAACGGCTGGAAGTCTTCCTTCAACACATCCGGCAGATGACAGTCGCGGTTATTTACAGCCATAAATCGGAAACCGAGAAACAAGATAAGAAACGAGGAGAAATTTTATGAAGCGGATGTTCCTGGTTTTATCCAGTCTTTGTACTTTGGCGCTCTTGCTGTCATCCCCGGCAGCTTTAGCGCAAACCGCCTGCGCTCCGCCGTGGCAGTCGGGCATGTCCGTTACCGTGGGACAGATGGTGTCGTTTGGCGGCGATAACTGGAAAGCTATACAGGCTGAGGTTTCCGCGGCGCCGAACTGGCAGCCGCCGAATGTACCGGCCTTGTGGACCGAGATCGGACCATGCGGAGGAACTCCCACGCCGACCCCGACTCCAGTAACTGACCCAACCCCCAAAACGACACCTACACCCACTGCGACCCCCACGCCCAAAGCTACTCCCACTCCTAAAGCCACTCCCACTCCGGTAACTCCCCCACCCCCGTCCGGAGCGCGTATTTTTGCGCCTTACATCGATATGAGCCTTGAGAACGATAACTTGGCGCAGATTTCACAAGCCTCGGGCATCAAACAGTTCACGCTTTCGTTCATCATCGATAACGGCGGCTGCGGCGCCGGATGGGCCGGACTAGGCGTCATCATTCCCAACGATTCCTTTCCCGATGGCACAACCATCAGCTCATTCATCACGGGACTGCGCAATGCCGGCGGAGATGTCATTATCTCGTTTGGCGGCGCCGCTGGAACTGAGCTGGGCGAGGCATGCAGCACCGCTGCGGCGGCTCAGGCACAATATCAGGCTGTAATCAACAAGTACGGCGTGAACCGCTTGGATTTCGACATTGAAGGCGCACCCATTGCCGATACCGCGGCGGTCGACCGACGCAATACAGCTCTGGCGGCTCTTCAAAAGGCCAACCCTGGCCTGCAGATCTCCTACACCTTGCCGGTATTGCCGAACGGCCTCACCCAGGACGGCATTAACTTGATGGTGAATGCCAAATCTCATGGCGTGAATGTGAGCGTGCTGAACATTATGACCATGGACTACGGCTCCAACTTCAACCCGAATGCCATGGGCCAGAACGCCATTGATGCCGTCAACGCAACCGTCTCCCAGATGAACGCGAACGGCATCTCCGTAAATATGGGCATTACCCCCATGATCGGACACAATGACGTTTCGCCCGAGGTCACCACTGAGAGCGATGCACAGCAAATCCTGAACTTTGCGCAGGGCAACAGCCTGGTTGTTCGCGTGTCCATGTGGTCTGTGGGGCGCGACAACGGAGGTTGCAATGGCGCCGTTTCTCCTAGCTGCAGCGGTCTCTCTCAAAATACCTGGGACTTCGCCCATATTTTTGAGGCATTCCACTAAACCCAACTTGTAGCAACAAACGCGGGCGAAGGGATTTCGCCTGCGATCAATGGTGAGGAGGCGATAGACATTCCATCGCCTCCCGCCAAGATTCGGGATCTGGCAAGAAACCTGGCTGCAAAGCCTGTACGTGCGAAGACGCACCGGCTTCTGGAAGAACGTTCCTGGGCCATACGAGGAGATGCTATGAGGCGGATATCCCTGGTTGTAAATCTTGGAGTGTTGCTGGCGTTGTTGATGGTTGCGCCCGCCGCTCTGTCGCAGACGGCTGCTTGCGCACCACCCTGGCAGGCGGGAATGACGGTCACCATTGGTCAGGTTGTTTCGTTTAATGGACATAACTGGAAGGCGATTCAGGCGGAAGCTTCGGCCTCGCCCGATTGGCAGCCGCCCAATGTTCCGGCGTTATGGTCCGATGCGGGAGCATGTACGGGAGGAGGTGGAACGCCGACTCCAACCCCAACCCCGGCTCCAAGCCCCACCCCAACACCTACGCCGAAACCGACGCCTACCCCAACTCCAACCCCCACTCCAGTTGCTACCCCAACACCAACGGCTACTCCCACGCCCACACCCGCTCCTACTCCGGTAGCCACGCCTACACCAACGCCTTCTCCGACCCCAACGTCAGGTGGAACATGCGCTCCCGCGTGGCAGGCAGGTATGTCTGTCACGGTTGGCCAGGTGGTATCTTTTGGCGGGCACAATTGGCGGGCGATCGCCGCGGAAGCGTCCGCTGCTCCAAACTGGCAGCCGCCGAACGTTCCGGCGCTCTGGACCGATGCCGGTCCGTGTGTAGGCGGTGGCGGAACCCCGACCCCAACGCCCACGCCGGTTGCAACGCCGACGCCTGTGGCGACGCCAACTCCCACGGCCACACCCACGCCGAAAGCGACTCCGACTCCGAGCGCCACGCCCACACCAACCGCTACGCCTACGCCTTCTCCGAATCCAAGCCCGACACCCGGATTTGGCCCGGCGAACGGCCGCTTATTGGCCGGCTACTGGCATAACTTCGACAACGGCACCGGCTTTATTCCGTTGAAGAACGTCTCTCCAAATTTTGATGTAGTGATCGCCGCATTCGCCGACGCTTCTGGAACGAGCATTAGCTTTACGCCCTTCCTGTCAGGCAGCTCCGGAGAGACGCCTGCGCAGTTCATTGCCGATGTGCAACTCCTGCATAGCCAGGGGAAGAAGGTCCTGGTTTCGATCGGCGGCGCAACCGAGACGATCACTCTTGCCTCGGCTTCGGATGTCACGACGTTTGTGAATAGCGTCACCTCTATGGTGCAGCAGTTTGGGTTTGACGGCATCGATATCGATTTTGAGAATCAGTCGCTGCAGTTGAACGCGGGTGATACCAACATTGCAAGTCCATCCACGCCGCAGGTAGTGAACCTGATCTCGGCGCTCCGCCAGCTCCATAACCAGCTAGGCGCAAACTTCATGATTACGATGGCGCCGGAGACGTTCTTCGCGCAGCTTGCGTTCCAGTTCTACGGCCCCGGCCCATTCAACGGCCAGGACCCGCGCGCGGGCGCGCAACTCGCCGTCATCAACAACATTCGCGACATCCTGACATGGTTGTGGGTGCAGGACTACAACTCCGGAGAGATTCTCGCGCTTGACGGAAACTCGTACTCCTCCGGCGTAGGCGATTTCCCGGTCTCGATGACGGAGATGCTGCTGAAAGGCTTCACTGTTTCAAACGGAGCGGGAACATTCGCGCCTCTCCCTCCGCATCAGGTGATGCTCGGCATTCCGGCCAACCCGCAGGCGGCGGGAAGCGGCTTCCTGAGCAACGCTCAATTGGAAGCGGACTTCAACTACCTGATCGGGGCAGGGCCGCAACCGGGAAGTTACAAACTCCAGAATCCCTCGGGCTATCCGGGATTGCGTGGAATCATGACCTGGTCGATCAACTGGGACAGCTTTGGAGGGCTTACGTTCTCCAATGGAATCCGCTCGTTCTTGAACTCGTTGCCTCCAGTTCAATAGCGTAGCGGTGGCAAAAGGACAGGGTGCGGCAGCCCTGTCCTTTCTTTTGCGTTTGAATTTCTCCGGCCATCGCATCTTTGATCCGGTGTTCCGTGAAACGATTTATTAAAAGAAATTGAATCGTTTCATAAAATGAGATAGCCTTGGTCGCCAACAAGATTTAAGAACGTGTTTCTGCCGGTGTAAGCGGGAACCCCTAACCCAATTTGAGGAGGTATTGAGGTTCGATGAAGCGCTCAGCCCTGATTGTGTTGTTCCTCGTAACGATTTTGTGCCTGATTTCAGTTTCTGCCCCGGCTCAAACCGTGCAACCTTGGCAGTCTGGTGTGGCATTCAAAGTGGGAGATCTGGTGACATTCAATGGACAGGAGTACCAGTGCCGCCAGGCTCATACGTCGCAGCCTGACTGGACACCGCCCGCTACTCCAGCTCTCTGGTTGCTGGTAGCTGGTAGCCCGTCGCCAACTCCGACGCCTACGCCGACACCCACGGCAACGCCGACTCCTAAGCCAACTCCTACCCCGACACCAAAGCCAACCCCCACACCTACCCCTAAACCAACTCCAACGCCGACTCCCAAAGCGACTCCGACTCCAACGCCAGTCGCAACGCCAACTCCGACGCCCGTGGCTACGCCAACCCCCACTCCAAATCCAACGCCGACTGGTAACAACGGCGGAAATGGACGCTTGTTGATTGGATACTGGCACGACTTCAGCAATGGCTCAGTGAATCTACCTTTGGCGCAGGTATCGTCCAATTTCGACGTAATCAATGTAGCCTTTGGCGGAACGGACACCGACACCAGCACGATTTCATTTGTGGTCGATGCAGCGGACATCGAGAGCGAAGCCCAGTTTATTGCGGACGTTCAGACCTTGCATCAGAAGGGCAAGAAGGTCGTGCTCTCGATCGGCGGCGCCAACGGCAACGTTACTCTAAGTACCGCGCAGGACGTGACGAACTTTGTAACTTCTGTCTCCGCGCTGATTCAGCATTTCAACTTTGATGGCGTCGACATTGACATTGAAAACAACTCGTTCGCGCTGGTCTCCGGCGACAACGATTTCATGAACCCGAAAACGCCCACGATCGTGAACATGTCGAACGCGCTGCATCAACTGGCGGCGAAGTTCCCCGGTCTGATCGTGTCGTTCGCTCCCCAGATTGCCGACGTTCAGGAGGCCAACATCGCCTACTCCTCCACCTTCGGCGATTACTTGCCTTTGTTGTGGGCCTGCCGCGACATCATGGCGTATGTCCACGTGCAGGATTACAACACCGGCGGCACCAACGCGCTGGATGGCAAGTCCTATTCCGAAGGCACGGCGGATTTCCATGTTGCGATGACCGAGTTGCTGTTGAAAGGGTTTACCGTTGCCAACGGTCAGACCTTCCCTGGATTCCCTCCGGGCCAGGTGGTGATCGGAGTGCCGGCTAGCACCAGCGCCGCCAGCGGAGGATTTACCCCTCCGAGCGCATTGCAGCAGGCATTGAACTACCTGATCAATGGCCAATCGTTCGGCGGTCAATATGTTCTCCAGAATCCGGCGGGCTATCCGGGACTGCGGGGATTGATGACTTTTTCGATCAATTGGGACCAGGTCAATGGCTTCGCCTTGTCGAACACCATCGGTCCATTCCTGCACGGACTTCCGGCAATTCCGGCAGTCAAATAAACATGAACTAATCCGGAATAGGACGGCCACAAGGCCGTCCTATTCTGGTATTTTCAACTATGCCAACCGTCGCCATAGCGAGTGAAACCCGTTCTGCGTCCCCCAACCGCGTGCCTCCTGTCCGTTGGGTGCCTACCTTGTATTTTGCCGAAGGGCTGCCTTTCTACGCGGTCTCCCTGATCGCGCTCATCTTTTACAAGCGCGCCGGTGTCAGCAATGAAATCATTGCGCTCACCACAAGCCTTCTTGGCTTGCCCTGGTCTCTCAAGCCGCTGTGGAGCCCATTTCTGGAGATGTATAAGACCAGGAAATTCTTCGTGGTGCTGTTTGAGTTCATGGGTGGCCTGAGCCTTGGCTTGCTGGCACTCTGCCTACCGCTCCCCGGATACTTCAAATATTCGGTGGCCCTTTTTGCAATGTTGGGCTTTTGCGCGTCATCGCACGATATTGCCGCCGACGGGCTCTATATCGCCAGCCTCTCTCCAAAAGAACAATCGGCATTCGCGGGATGGCAGGGCGGATTCTTTAATGTGGCGAGAGTCTTCTCTCAGGGAGGGCTTTTGATCCTGGCGGGATTCCTAGAGAAGCGTATGCCGATGGTTCGCGCCTGGATGATGATTTTCGGCGCGCTTGGAGTAGTCCTGGTTTTGCTGGCGCTCTATCACTCGCGCACGTTGCCGAAGGGCGGGGAAGAAAGAAGCTCCGGAACCGCGGCGGAAATGGCGCGCACGTTTTGGGACGTGGTGATTACGTTTCTTCAAAAGCCTAACGTGCTCTTGCTCATGTTATTCATCCTGCTCTACCGCGCGGGAGAAGGCCAGCTGGCAAAGATTGGCCCCTTGTTTCTTAAAGGCACTCTGGCGGAAGGTGGGCTTGGCCTGACTACAGGGCAATTCGGCACGATCTATGGCGTTTTTGGCGCGATCGCTTTCATTGGCGGAAGCGTGATGGGCGGATACTTTACCTCATGGCTTGGACTCCGGCGCGCGATTGTTCCGCTGATGCTCATCATGAACCTTCCCAACGTCGTCTATGTGTATCTCAGCGCGATTCTGCCAACCAATATCTATTGGATTGGCTCGGCCCTTACGATTGAGATGTTCGGCTACGGTTTTGGCGCGGTGGGAGTGATTCTTTTGATGATGCAGGAGATTGCCCCTGGAAAGTATCAGGCGGCGCACTATGCCTTTGCCAATTCGGTAATGAATCTCGGATTGATCCTCTTTGGTTCAATAAGCGGATACATTCAAAAATGGCTCGGGTACAAATTATTTTTCATCTGGGTCTTGATCGCTGCGATTCCAGCGCTACTGATGGCGCGCTCTATTCCCATTCGCGGTGGAACGCCACCCGAAACACCGGCGGAGGCCCCGGCTGGCTCCTGATGCGATGCTCTGCATTGCTTGAAATTCCCGATGCGATGCCTGGCATCGCCCAAATTTTTTGATACATATATGGCCCGCAAACTGACCCTTGATCAAGCTGTTGGACAGCAATTTCTCCTAAGTTTTATTGGAAAAAAAGAACCGCCGCTGGAGCTTCTCGACGCTTTGCGGCTCAACCACATTGGCGGCATCGTTCTCTTCCGCCATAAGAATGTAGGAAGCCTGGAAGAAGTTCGCGCTCTCACCGCCGCACTGCAGTACGCTGCGGCGAAAGGGGGCGCGCCTCCGTTGTTGATTGCCGCCGATCAGGAAGGCGGGCAGCTCATGGCCTTCGGCGATGGCACTCCTTTTCCGGGAAACATGGCCCTGGGTGCGGCGCGGTCCGAGAAGCTGACCTTGAGAGTGGGACATGCTCTTGGCAGGGAAGTGGCCGCAGTTGGCGTCAACGTGGACTTCGCTCCAGTTTGCGATGTCAACAACAATCCGTCGAATCCTGTTGTAGGCACGCGCTCGTTTGGAGAAGACCCGGTCATGGTCGGCAAGATGAGCGCTGCGTTGATTCGCGGGATGCAATCGGCGGGTGTGGCGGCCACGGCCAAGCATTTTCCGGGTCATGGCGATACGGCCAGCGACTCTCATCATGGAGCACCGGTGGTTCCTCACGATGTGCGGAGAATTCGTGAAATCGAGCTGCCGCCGTTTCGGGCCGCCGTGAAAGCCGGCGTGCATCTGATGATGACCGCTCATATCGTGATGCCGGCGTTGAACGGCAAGACCGATATTCCAGCAACGCTCTCGAAAGACATTCTTCAAGGCCTTTTGCGCCGTAAACTTCGCTTCAACGGCGTGGTGATCAGTGACGCGATGGACATGCACGCGATGGAGCAGGGAGCTGGATACATTGCGGAAACGCTGGCGGGAATGGCTGCCGGCCTCGACCTGCTGATTTTTAACCACGAGCTCTCACGGGTAACGCCCGCTTGTGCAAACGTAATCCAGGCCGCGAAACGTGGACTGCTTTCGGAGCAGGGGATCCACGATTCGGCGCAACGCATCCTGGCCCTCAAGAATTGGCTCAAGCGATTCAAACAACCCGCGCTCTCGGTCGTGGGTTGCCGGGAGCATCAAGCATTGGCGCATGAGGTTGCCCAGGCATCGATCACTCTGGTGCGGGATACGGCACGCCGTCTGCCGATCCATCTGTCTTCGGATAAGAAGGTGGCGGTGGTTGTGCCTCGTCCCGAGGATCTCACTCCCGCCGATACCTCTTCGTACGTGACTCCCGGGTTGGCGGCGGCGGCCCGGCGCTACCATCCCCAGATCGACGAATTTTTCGTTGCGATGAACCCCACGGAAGCCGAGGTGCGATCTCTCCGCGAAAAGCTTGAAGGCTACGATCTCGTCATTCTCGGGACGATCAATGCGACTGCGCATCCTGGTCAAGCCCAGCTGGTCAACGCGGTGCTGAAGCAGGGAACGCCGGTAATCGCCGTTGCCCTGCGGATGCCTTATGATTTGGCGGCTTATCCATCTGCAGCCACGTATGCATGTACCTACAGCATTCTGCAGCCTTCGATGGAAGCTCTTGCCGATGCGTTGTGGGGACACATCCCCTTCCCGGGGAAATTGCCGGTCACGATCCCGAAGAAGCTGTAGGGTCTGGAACAAAACTCATGCGCCACGGCGGAGAGCCGTGGCGCATCTTGAAAGCTGAACCCCGAAAGCTGAACGCCGAAAGATAGAAAGACAAGAGACGTAAGGACGAAACTCCATTCGACTCTTGATTTGAAAAAAAACTTACGGGATTGCCTTCGTCGATTCCCGCACAACCAGTTCTGACGGAAGCCTGCGATGAACAACGACAAACTCACGGTTCTCGGCCTTGGCATTAATGCCGTCCACAATGATGTTGACGGCTGCCGAACCCATCGCCTCCATCGGCTGCCTTACAGTCGTGAGCGAAGGCACAAAAATGGAAGAGGGCGAAACATCGTCAAAGCCGATCACGGAACACTGGTCCGGAACTTTGATGTTCGCTTTTGCAAGGGCTCGCATGGCGCCGAAGGCTGTCATATCGTCGAACGCCACCAGGGCGGTGAAGGCCCGTTTGCGCTTCAGGAGTTCGTCGGTCATTTTGTGGCCGTCGTCAACGCCCAGGTTCGGGTTGAGTTGGTCGGGCAGGTCCACAATCAGCTTGGGGTCAAGCTCCAGTCCTGTGTCCTCGGCGAACCGCTGGATGCCTTTCCAGCGATTGCGGCTCGAAAGCATGGCCTTGGGACCGCGGACAAACGCGATTTTGCGATGACCGACTCGGTAGAGATGCGCCACCGCCGAATAGGCTCCACCTTCGTCGTCGACAATGACCGAGCTGATGGATTTTGAATCGAGCTCGCGGCCGATGATAACGGTAGGCACCTCGGATTTTTCCAGATCGGCTAGCAGATTGATGTCGATAAACAGCCAGTTGGCAAGGATGATCAGGGCTTCGACCCGCCGTTCGAGAAGCATCTCAAGGTAGCGCTCAAAACGGTTCTTTTCGTTGCGGGCGTCGGTGAGCATCGGCAGGTAGGAGGCCTGGTAAAGCGAGTTTTCGATGCCGCGAAGAATCAGGGTACAGTACGGGTCTGTAACGTCGAAGACCATGACCCCTACTGTGTGATTTCGCTTGCTCCTGAGCGACTTGGCAAAGATGTTGGGGTGATAGCCCAGTTTTTTAGCCGCTTTTTGAATTTTGTTCTTTGTTTGCGGCGGGATGTATCGGGCTAGTGGAGCATTGTTGAGGACTATCGACACCGTGGTAGCGGAAAAACCGCTGGCCTCGGCCACGTCCCGGATCGTGATCGTGGTCTTTTCTGACTTACGTTTTATGTTGGCCACAGGGAGTCCGTTTCTATGATCCAAGATTATAACCACCTGGTTCAAGTCCCTGGGCGCTCGGCGGCTGCCTGAGGGCCGTTGCGGCGTGCAAATGGGGCCAAAGGGGGGATTTTAGCGAGACCACCAAAATAATATCAAATGGGGAAAATATATTACAAAATTTTGTATTTTTATTAAAACACATATTAAAAAATAGAGATAAGCGGCATTTTTCCATAGAAACATCAATGGTCAAATGCCCCTTTCTGCTTCAATTGAACTTCTTGATTCTCCCGTCTACATCTTGGGCGAAACGGCGTATCAGGTTGCCGACGAATTCCGCAGGGTCGAGCGAGTCGTTTTCAATTAAAGGGGTAAGGTCGATTCCAAAATTGATATTTTGCGCTGCATCCACGGAGTGGCTCTGCTGATAAGTGGCATGGGCTCGGCGGCGTCCTGCGGTTGCCAGGTCGTAGCGTTTGCCGCCGACAATCTGAGAATCGAAGACTCCTACGAGCGATGCTGCAATATTTTCATGGTCATCAAGTTTGAAGACGACCTTGTCGCTATCCACCACCCAGTCGAGATCACGCCACACCTCGCACCCATAGAGCTTCTTGGGTCTCTGCTCCGGAGGCAGCTCCCGGATGGCGCCGATGGTGCGCAGGGTCACGCCAATATGAGTGTCGTGCTTGTCCGCGAGGTTATGCGTATAAATCACCTGCGGGCGCGTTGCTGCGATCAGAGCTTTGAGGTCGTTTTTTGCGCCGGGATGTTTACCATCCTTCACGTTGGCGCTGGGGTGCTGCAGAAAGGCCACCGCCGAATACTCGCCGACGAACGCCGCCTTCTTTTGCTCCAGGCGTCGTACTTCCTGCATCTGCTCGTCTGTGTACTTTGCATAGGGTCCATTCCGAGGGCTGCCGCCGCCGTTGGTGACGATTACAGCCATGAACCATTGGTCCTCGCGGCCGAAGCCCGCAAGAATGCCTTCCAGAGCCATGATCTCCACGTCGTCCTGGTGCGCGGCGATGCTCATGTGGGTGACTCGTTCCAGGGCTTTCGCCTCGCTGGCTCCATCCGGAACCCACAATTCGGCGCTGGGCTCGGCGAATTTTATGCTCATTGCTTTCCTCCTCGGATTGCGGTCAAGCTGGGAATTGCGGGCAGGCTGGCAGCGGCAATCGATTGACCTACTCGGCGGTTCTTTTCATCCGGAAGCGCAACAGAAACCTTGGTTGCAAGCTCCGGAAATTCTTTTTCCAATACCTCTGTGGCTTTGGCAAGGATAATTTCACCGCCGCGTCCGGTAGTCACGCGGCCCAGGATCAGCACGTGCCGCAGATCGTAGAAATCTGCGTAGTGAGCGACGCCATATCCCACATAGACGCCGATGGTTTCGTAGATTTGTGCTGCCAGTGCGTCGCCGGCTTCCATGTTTTGCTGTAGTACAACGAGCCGCTCCGGAAGGCCCATTTCCTGCGGAAACTTCATTCCCGCACTCAACGCCACTCTGTTCGTGGCCTGTTGCGAGAAATACTGTGCGCCGCAACAATCGCCCGACCACTCGTCCACTGGGCCGTTCACGCGATAGTCGACTGGAGCAAAGGCCAGTTCGTTGAGCCAGCCGGTGATATTGCCCTCGCGGGTCACATATCCACCCGCCTGGCTTGATCCCAGAGCGATACCAAGGACTGGATTTTCACCCAGCGACATCGATCCGGCCAGCGCTGTCACCTCGCCATCATTGACGACTTCCATGGGTATGCCTAATTCCTCGCGAATGCGAAGAAAGAGCGGAACAATCTTTTCGGCGAACGGTGCCGCTGGAACGCCCCGATAAAGAGAGGCCGCGCGCACGCGATTGTTGATATAAACACCTGCGGCGCTACCGCCCACTGCATCCAGGCGAGGCAGGTGCGCCGCCGCGCGGCGAATGGAATCCATCACGCCTTGATAGTGATACTCCGGATCGGTGGCATGGCGCGGGTCCCAGACGATTTCTTCGCTGAAGACCGCTTCGCCATTCAATACGGCACTGGCTTTGCGGTCGCTTGCTCCCAGATCGAAACCAACCCGGCAGCCATCCACGTGGCGGCCAAGGGGCGTGGCCGATTCCTTGGTATCTGGAACCGAATGTTCGTCGGTGACCACCACGGTAAACGGCTGTTCGTAGACGCCGCCCATAAAGTCCGCGTCGAATTTACGGCTGCCAGTTGGCGAGTAGGCATCTTTGATAAATTGTCCGATGCTGGCCGGGCCGCCCACATAGAACTTCCATCCTCCGCGCTGCCAGAGCAGGAACTTCGCAATGCGCTCTACGTGCAGCAGGGTTGCGGCCTCATGGCCTGCGGAAGCGGGCAGCACGGTTGTGCTGTAGGTTGAGATGGAGCCGTCGCCGCGCTCCAGGCCCAGACGTAGCGGAACTCCGCCTTTAGCCTGGACGAGGGCCCGGTATTTTCTTGTAAAGAGAGCAGCAGGCAAAAAGCCGGGATCAAGCGGCGCAACCACCGCCGGAGTCACCTCAATGCCTGCAACCTGTAAACTGGCCAGCGTGCTTTCCATGGGTTCCTCAAAAAGCAGAATCGAGAATCAATGAATCAACGTTGACTCGCAAGCGGCCGATGGCCAACCACCAAAACAATCATCAAATGACGGACCATCAACGGCTCGCACAGCAAGGGACACAGGGAAGAGATGCTTCGCCCTCTGACTGGCGCTTCGCGCCAGCCTCCCTTCCCAAATTTCGCTTTCTTTTATATTAAAACGATTTATTATGCCGTATTCAGCCCATCGGAGCAAACGGATCGAGCAACTTGCGCGGAAACCCGATGGGATACGGAATCGCTGAAACCGCCATTTTGATTCGGAGTCTTACCATCCAATGAATGCCAAACATTCCGATGCCAGGCAACACATGATACCCTGCCCGATCATGAAGAAAACTCTAAAAGCCTGCTGGCTGCTTCTGTTGGGAGCCGTCTTGATAACCACCGCAAGCGCGGAAGATGCTGCAACGCTCTCCCTTATGCCGGTTCCGGCCAGAATCGAGCAGGGAAGCGGGCAGTTCCTGGTGGGCCAGAATCTTAGAATCTCTTTGCAGGGTCGTGGCGACGCGCGGGTGAAGCGCGCCTCGGACCGTTTTTTGCAAAGGCTCTCCCTTCGTACCGGAATTCCATTTCTTCCAGCGGAACCGTCTTCTTCCAAACCCAATTTCATCGTGAACTGCGCCGGGCCCGGCCTGAAGATTCAAACACCAGAGGAGGATGAGTCCTACCGCCTGGAAGTCACCGCAAACACGGTGCACTTAAGCGCGCCCAATCCACTTGGCATCCTGCACGGCTTGCAGACATTCCTCCAGCTTATCCAGTTGGGACCTGAAGGTTTTGCGGTGCCCTCCGTGGTAGTAGACGATCATCCACGTTTTCCCTGGCGCGGATTGATGATCGATGTCTCCCGGCACTTCTTCCCGGTCGAGGTCATTAAGAGGAATCTTGACGGAATGGAGGCGCTGAAGCTCGATGTTTTTCACTGGCACCTGTCGGACGATCAGGGCTTCCGCGTGGAAAGCAAGAAGCTTCCAAAGTTCCAGCAGCATGCCTCCGACGGCATGTACTACACCCAGGCTGAGATTCGAGAGGTCATCGAGTACGCGCGCGATCGCGGCATTCGCGTAGTTCCCGAGTTCGACATGCCTGGCCACGCCACCAGTTGGTTCGCCGCTTATCCGGAGCTCGCCAGCGCTTCCGGTCCCTATGAGATTGCGCGGAAATGGGGCGTGTTCAATGCGGCAATGGATCCCACAAAGGACTCTACCTACCGCCTGCTCAACACCTTGATTGCTGAAATGGCCAGGCTTTTCCCCGATCAGTATTTTCATATCGGGGGCGACGAGGTGAACGGCAAGGCCTGGAGCCAAAACGCGAGAATACAGGCGTTTATGCGCAAGCATAACCTCGAGAACAGCCACGATCTGCAGGCGTACTTCAATCAGAAATTGCAGAAAATAGTAAGGAAGCAAGGGAAGATTATGGAAGGGTGGGATGAGATTCTGCATCCCGGTTTGCCGCAGGATATCGTTGTGCAATCCTGGCGCGGGCAGAAATCCCTGGCGGATGCTTCCCGGCGTGGTTATCGCGGGCTCCTTTCATTCGGATACTACCTCGATCTGATGGAACCGGCGTCCCGTCACTATTTGGTCGATCCTTTGGCGGAACAGGCAGCCGACCTGACTGCCGAGGAGAAGAAGAAGATTCTTGGCGGCGAGGCGTGCATGTGGGCTGAATTTGTAACGCCGACCAACATCGACGGCCGTATCTGGCCTCGCATGGCCGCCGTTGCGGAGCGCCTGTGGTCTCCGCAAGAGGTTCGCGATTTGGACCAGATGTATGCCCGGTTGGCGAAGGTGAGCCGTGATCTGGAGTGGCTGGGGCTCACTCATGCCACGAACCGCCGCATGATGATGGAGCGTCTTACCGGCGGCGCGGACATTCGCTCTCTGGATGTGCTGGCTGGTGTGCTTGAGCCGCTCAAGGGCTATGACAGGCCCGATGCCAAAGAGTATGACAGCCTCATGCCATTGAATCGCCTGGTCGATACCGTGCCGCCGGAAAGCAATGTCGCCAGGGTCTTTGCCGGAGATGTAGACCTTTTCTTGAAGAATCCGGCTTCTGAGGAAGCTACCCATGTTGTCCGTGAGCGGCTCGGCCGTTGGCGGGAAAATCGTAGCCAGCTCGCGACCTTGCTTCAAAGCAGCGCGCTGTTGTCCGAGGCCATTCCTATCTCGCAGAACCTGGAATCCGCTGCCGCTGCCGGCCAGCAAGCTTTGGATTATCTTGCTTCGGGCAAGCATGCACCGTCTGCTTGGCGGGAACAGCAATTAAGCATCTTGAAAGAGGCCGAGAAGCCCCAGGCTGAAATGCTGATCATGGTGGTTCCGTCGATCCGGAAACTGGTGGAAGCGACCGTCCCGGAGTAGTGCCCGCCGCTGCGGTCTTTCAAGACAACATTTCACCTTTGGGCAGGGTTTGGCTCATCCATCCCTGCCCAAGGCTCATCGCATTTGAGCCGATCGGCGTACGCAGGATTCGTAAGATAACAAAAATAGCTTCCTGCAAATGCCTGGTTGTAAGGTTTACTTAGCCCCTTCAACAAGCGGCTTGATGATCTCGCCCAAGATGTCAGGCCGCGAGTCGTCGCGCACCAGATGGGGGTACTTTTCCCCATCGTGATAATTAAGCGTATAGCTCTTAAAATAATCGCCATTCACGACCAGCAATTCGATGGAAGGGCCACTTCCTTTGGCGGCTTTGATCGCCTCGCGCAGCAGGTCTGTCGTGAACCTGCGTCCATTCACCGCAACCAGTTCCATGCCCGGCGCAAGGCCGGCGTTGGCTGCTACGCTGCCGGCAATCACGTCGCGAAGAGCTCCGCGCTCATCAAGGTCCAGTCCGAGAGAAAAGCGAACGTCAACCGAGTGCCTGGCTCGCTCCAACGCTTTGGTTACTTCACTGGGATTTTCGTCATAGACCAGCTTCCATCCCCCTCCGGTAATGCCACCCAGCGGAGCACCCGGGCCATAGGTGTCGAGGCGTTCACGCAGGAATTTACGCCAGTCGTAAGGCGCAACTTGATTGAGGGTATTGACGATGTCGTCAATGGTGTACGTCACGACTTTCGGAGGAGTATTCTGACCTCCGTGGAAAATCCGGCAAAAGTCATTGATCGACTTCTGGCCGTTCGTCTGCTGGCGTATGACCGTATCGGTGTCCAACCAGATGAGAAATCCTTCCGGGTAGTAGTCCACGCCGCGCCGCCAGTTTGAGAACTCCTGGATAGCGGCATAAAGAACCTGCGCGGCATCGGCTGTGTCCTGCAAAGGACGCCACGAGCGGCCAGGGGTATGATCAAGGGCCGCGGCTGTCTCTGCCGTCTCATCGAGAAACTGTTGTTTGGTCCAAAGGCCGCTGCGCGCTGTCAGGATATTGCCCAAGTATTCGGTCAGGCCCTCGTAGACCCACAGTAGATCGCCCTTCATTGGTTCCTGATAGTCGGGTGTCGCCAGCCCTGCTGGGCGACGATACTTTCCATTCCAGGAGTGGGTCATCTCGTGGGGCAGAAGGCTTGCTGCAGCCATCCGTTCGTCGTCGTCAATAATGGTGCGCTCGCCCACCCGGTCATCGCTCGATTGATGGTGCTCCAGGCCAAAATGCGCTACCCGGTCGCTCAGTGTAAGCAGGAAGTGATACTCCTTATAGTGCCGCGCCCCATACAGCGCGCCGGTTTCAGCGATCAGGCGCTTGTACTGGTTGACGACCTCCGGAGACATCTGCAGGGCCGCTTCGCTATCGGCTGCCATGTCGATAAAGTGCTGGATCGGCCCTTCCGGTGTGAGCGGAATCCGCCGAAAATGCCTGCCTGCCAGCACGGGTGAATCGACAAGTGTGGTGAGCGACGTGGTCTGAAAGTTGATCAGTCCGTTGCCTTCGCTCTCAACCGGAAGCGCGGTTCCATAGTGCCAGTCGGCGGGCAGTTTCAGAGAAGCCGTGAATTGAATATCGTCGCTGTGTTTTCCTGGCGGATATAACAGCACCTGGTTCCAGCTCAACATATCCAGCTGCGTGGTCGACGAGGCCCCTGACGAAAAGCCCTCTGGCGGAGCGGCGAGGACCAGATTCAAACGCACTTCCACAGAGCTGGCTCCTGCCGGAACAGTAAGGTGGAAGGCGAACATGTCGGTCAGATCGCGCTGCCAGGTGAGCCTTTGTCCGTTGGCGTAAAACTGAACTCCAGTCAGATCGACAATCGGCCCTGTGGGACCGTGCTCGCCGGGTATCCATTTCGGATAAACCAGTACCAGCGGGCCGGGAAGCACCGGAATCTGGAGCTGTGCGGAGATGATCTTTTCAGGAGCGTGGGTTGCATCTACGGCAAGCCGGATCGGTTGAGCTGGCGCAACTGGCGTACCCGGTGAAGGTTTGCGCTGGCAAAAAGCAGAGAGGGAAACGAGCAAGAAGGCGCTTACAGCCGAATACTTCAAAAGACGGATCATATCTGCTCCGCGGGGCCAAAAGAGATGAAGGATGCTTAAGTGCAAAGACAGCTTAAAGAAACGGATGGCAAGGTGCAAGGCTCCTGGCTCGATCACGATTTCTAACGCCGGGTAGAGTGACTGGATCATTTCTTGGGGCTCTTATAGGTTGCGCATCTGCTCGTAGTCGTACCGATAGGCTGGTACCGATCAATTTGGCTCCGGGACTGCAATTTGGGAGACAAACCTGTCAGGGATGGGCATACTGTATCCCGCAAAAAATGCCTGAACCATGGCTTCGAAGCATGGGAAGGGAAACTCAAGAGAGAGAGGACGAACGAACGAAATGCAAGCTGCACGACTGTACAAAAACTTACATGCTCGGATTTTCCATGTTGTTGCCGTCCTAACCGTTTCTTCAACGCTTGTCCATGCACAGCTTCAACAGGGAGGGACACCACAACCCCTCGCGACCCCGCCTACAAACGCCGCTACGCCAACCCCGACTCCTACACCGACCCCAAGTCCTACCCCCGTTGATCCAGGCCCACGTCCTGTAGGGAATCAGTCCAAGCTGTTTGCCGGCGCCCATTTCACCGAAAACGGCGCAACGGTGACGCTATTGAAGCAGGCCATCGTCAATTTCCACCAGCCACCCGATCAGCTTGGGAATGAAGGCGCTGGCCAAGTGCTCCAGTTCGACGCAACGACTGGTTCGCCCGATCGCACGACGGCATTTTTCTGGGGCAACAGCGTGGCGGTGTTCGGACAAAATGTATCGGTGGACGGCGCACTCGATGCCAGTGGCAACCCAACGATTCCGGGGCTTGGGCCGGCGTTTAATGGCACAAGCTGCTTCATGTGTCACTCGCAACCGACCATCGGCGGAACCAGTCCGGGGCGGGGAACGAATGGCTTCACGGAGAACCCGCAGATTGCGGCGGCAACCGCACTTGGCGCCAAGAATGTGTTACCTCAGTTCATTACCGCGAACGGACCAATCCAGGAGGCTCGCTTCATCTTTGACCTCGCCAATGACTCCAGTGGCAACACGGTGGACGGCGGCGTCCATGAGCTCTTCAGCATTCAAGGTAGGAGCGATGCCAGCAACTGTACCCTCGCGCAACCGGACTTTTCCGGTCAAACCTCTCTCCACAACGTAATTTTCCGGATTCCGACGCCAACCTTTGGTCTGGGTATGGTTGAAAACACGTCGGAAGATACATTCCTGGAATATCTGAACGCCATTGCCAGTGAGGCGGGCGCGCTTAGCCCTCCGATCCATGGTCACTTTAACCACGATCCGAATGACGGTGCGATGAGCAAATTTGGCTGGAAGGCGCAGAATAAATCGCTTCTGCTCTTTGCCGGTGAGGCAGCCAACGTAGAGCTTGGCCTGACAAACGAGCTATTTAACAATGAAAAGGCAATGGGATCGGGATGCACGAGCATAAGCACCTTCGGCAACGGTATTGTGCCTGCCGGTACGTCCGTATTCGGGACCTCTGAAGACAACACTCACGTTGCTTTTGCCAGCGGCGTGCTGCCTGAAGACACGGATTCTTTAGTGTCGTCGGCAATTGAGAACTTCGCGATCTTCATGCGAATCAATGGAGCTCCAAGCCAGTGCGCCTACAACAGCGGCCTCGACTCTACCGGGGCGGCGCAGTGCATCGCGTTTTCCAGTAGTTCCGATTCCACCAGCATTCTGCGCGGCAAGACGCTGTTCGACATACCGTCAAGAGGAGGCGTGGGGTGCGCTCTTTGCCATTCCAACCAGGCTTTCCTTACCGATCCGTCGCCGGTAAAGGGCCTTAGCAATCGGACCTTCACGCCCTTTTCCGATTTTGCCCTGCATCACATGGGGGCAACCTTGGCCGATGGCATCAGCCAGGGACAGGCGGGACCGGATGAGTTTCGTACCGCGCCGCTTTGGGGGTTAGGACAACGCCTCTTCTTCCTGCATGATGGTCGTACCGGAAACTTGGCGCAGGCAATCCAGGACCATTTCAGCGACCCAAGTATCTGCTACACGACCACTACGTCGCAAAATATCACTGTACAGGGGCACGCCTTTACTCCATCCACAACCGTGAAGTCTTGCGGATCGGAAGCAAACGCAGTGGTTCAGAATTTTCAAAAATTGAGCCTTGCAGACAGGAATAATCTGCTCAAGTACCTACGGTCCCTCTAGCTTCACGATTCAACAGTGATTCTCCCAAGCGCCCAACCGCTCAAAAGAGCTTCCGGGCGCTTGGCCTTCAAGACCTTCGAGAGATGTTGGCTTCTGCATTAGCGCCTGCCATAGGTAGATTCATCAACTAATATTTTGCCGAAGATACTGCCTTGGGAACGAGGCGAAGAAGTTGAAAGAAGGTATGTGAAGGGGGAGGGCTGGGAAACTCTTTAGTGTCCTGGAATTGCTGCGGAGAGCAACTCCAGAGCGCGAGCCAATTCTTCCTGGGAAACCGGCTTGGCAATATATGCGTCCATGCCCGCAGCCAGGCAGCTTTCGCGGTCTCCGATCATGGCGTGTGCAGTCATGGCAATGATTGGAATCCGCCGGCCATTTCTTTTTTCTCGCTCCCTGATGTGACCCGTTGCCTCATAGCCATCCATTTCCGGCATTTGTACGTCCATCAGGATCAGATCGAAGGTCTCTTCTTCCATCTTGTCGAGAGCTTCCCGCCCATTCTTTGCGATCACCACGCTATGACCCATCTTTTCGAGCAGGGAGACTGCAAGGCGCTGGTTGATGTCATTATCTTCCGCCAGCAAAATTCGAACGGAGTTGCCGGTTCGGGGGATCGTGGCCCGGCGGGAAAACGAATCGCGGGAGTTCTCAGGCGCCTCGATGCCAAGCGATGCCAGCAGGGAATTGAGCAGGTCGGACTGTGTAATCGGTTTGACCATGTAATGGAACACGCCCAGTTCCCGGCATCGTTTCGCATGCTCCGTCTGCTGCATGGAGGTTAGCATCATCAGAATGGGTACGCGTTCAAGTTGGGGGTGGGAGTGGATGCGCCGAATCAGCTCGATGCCATCGATGTCCGGCATAAAGCCGTCGATGAGGATGAGTGCGAAGGTACGACCGCTGGCCTGGGCGCGCTCCAACGTTTCAATTGCGGCGAAGCCACTATGCGCGAAAACCGGCTTTGTTCCCCAACGCAGCAGCATTTCTTTGAGTAGGTCGCAGTTCGCCGCATTGTCATCTATGACCAGGAGCGGCAAGTCCCGCAACCCGGCCATCCAAGCCGAGGGCACCTCGGCTTCTATGGACGACCGGACTCCAAATGTTGCCAAGAAGTGGAATGTGCTGCCGACTCCCGGCTTGCTCTCCGCCCACAATCTCCCTCCCATTAACTCCACAATGCGCCTAGAGATGGCGAGGCCTAGTCCCGTGCCTCCAAACCTACGGGTTGTGGACCGATCTCCTTGCTCAAACGGAGAGAAAATGGAATCCAGCTTTTCTTCGGAAATGCCAATGCCTGTATCGCGCACTGAGAATTGCAGAGAGGCCGTGGTGGCGTTCAGGCTCACAGCTTTGGCTGTGACAATGATCTCGCCGTGATGGGTGAACTTGATGGCGTTGCCGACCAGGTTGGTAAGCACCTGCCGCAGCCTGCCGCCATCGCCAATCAGAAGCCGGGGAACGGTTTCATCCACATGAAACGCCAATTCCAGGCTCTTCGTGTGAGCCTGAGCTCCCATAGCTTTCATCGTAACCGTGAGAAGGCTGGATAAATCGAAGGGCATGGGATCCAGCACCAACTTGCCCGCTTCCATCTTGGAGTAATCGAGCAGGTCGTTGATCACCACGAGCAGGGATTGGGCCGAAGTTTGCACCAGGGACAAAAACTCCCGCTGCTCTTCAGAAAGATCGGTTCCCAGCGCCAATTCGGTCATGCCGATGATGCCATTCATTGGCGTTCTGATTTCGTGGCTTACGTTTGCCAAGAAATTGCTTTTGGCTCGGTTTGCGCTCTCTGCGGTTGCGCGCGCACCCTCAAGCTGTACATTCACGGTTCGCAGCTCGGCTGCGTGGGCCTCGGCGGACTGCCGTGCGAACTCAAGCTGCTTGTTGGCAATCCTCAGTTCCGAGGTCCGGGTTCCGACTTCTTTCTCCAGTTGCATCTGCAGATGCAGGATTCTCTTGATCCGCCACTTCCATGCGGCCCAGCAGGCGGCTATCAGGAGCATCAAGCACAACGCCCTGAACCAGAAACTCTCCCAATATGGCGGTGTGATGGTAAAAGCGACCTTCGCCGGATTTCCCAGACCACCCTCCGGCGCCTGAGCCTGCACTTCAAAGGTATAGGAACCGGGTCCGAGCGGGCCAAAATTAGCTCTGCGCCCTGGTTCATCCTTGTGGCATTCCGAGTAATCGCTGCTATTCAAGCAATAGTTGAAAAGGACCTGGTCTTCATAGAGAGAGGTCAGGGCGGTAAAGTTGATGACTACTGAACTGCTGGAATATGGCGCCTTCAAAAGGCCGGCTTGAGTGATGTCTGCTTGCTTCATCGCGCACCAGACAGGCTTTTTGTCGCCGAACTTGACTGAAAGAATGGAAGCTGCCAGGGGAGTGTTTGGAGGCCGTTCCTGAGTAGGGCTGAAATGCGCCAGCCCCCGGCTTGTTCCAATCCATACTGCGCCGTTCGGCTCCGCGAGAAAGCTATTGCTATCGGTGTCTTCCCAAATTAATCCCTCGCTACGGCCATAATGGTGCTGGCCTTGCTGAGTGAAAACTTCGACGCCCCGGTCGGTGCCGACCCAAACCGCTCCTGAGGAATCATTGCCTATTGAGTAGGCTCGTTTCCCCTTCAATCCGTTTCCGTGCGAGTAGGTGACTATAGATGTTTTTGCGCCTTTGCTGTCAAAGGTGATTCTGCTTACTCCATGGGGGTCCTCATAAGCGATCCAGATTGCGCCGTCCGCTGCCTCCGCCACGCTGTAAACGGATTTGCTAATAAGGCCATCGTCCGTTCGATATCGTTTCCATTCTTTTCCGTCAAAGCGAGCAAGTCCCTCGGCTCCCGCGAGCCACAGGTTGCCGTGTCCGTCTTCTATGACCTGCCGGACTTGTTCTTTTGGGTCGGAATCTGGAGTCGTTTTAATTCTCTCGAAATGGATCTTCAGGTTCTTATCTGGCGCCGGGGATTCGTAGAGTCCGGTGGGTGTGCCCGCCCAGATTCGGTTTGCCGAATCGAAAAGCAGCCACCACACCCCCTCGCCGTCAAAACCCGTGTTCGGCCCATACTTCGCGATCAATTTGCCTTCCCGGCTGTAGCGGAAAATACCGCCGGGACTGGCCCCGGCCCATATCTCTCCGTTGGGGGCGATGGCAACGGCTTTTACCTTCATGCCGCGCATCTCTTCGTGTTCCCGCCATGTCTGCCAAGGGCCGCTCCTACCCGACATTTCGTTCAACCCATTGTCTGTTCCAGCCCACAAGGTGTTGCTCAAATCGCGCTTGATGGTCCAGATCATGTCGTTCGACAGACCCTCGAATCTGGTCCATGCGCTCCATTGTTGGTAGCCAAGCCAGCGCATCAGGCCAGCACCATGCAGGCCCAGCCACCATGATCCTTCATGGTCGCGTAGAACGCAGCACATCGTGTCTCCGGCAAGCCCCCGGCTCGAATCGATGATATGCCAGTGATCTTCTCCGTCCGGCACGGCCAAACCGGTATTCATCGGCACCATGACCGTTCCTTCCGGAGTGAGATACAAGAGCTCATCGAGGGTGCCGGAGAAATTCAGCTTTTCATCTTGCGCAGTAAAGCCGTCGCCGCTTTTCAGGAGTTTGAAGAGCCGGGTTTTGCTTCGAAGCCACAGATTTCCCCGGCGGTCCTCAAGAATGTTGACCCACCGCTCTGCGGGGAGCTTATAGCTGACACCCACGTCGGTAACGCGGCCCGAGTCGATCCGGCAGAGGCTGGTTTCACATCCAAACCACAATGTCCCATGAGCGTCCAAAGCAACGCTGTATGCCGGCCTCGGCGAAAGCGGTTCCGTCTTTACTTCATCCGCATGAACTTGAATCAGGAAAACGCCATTTTCAGTGGCGACGTAGACGATGCCTTTTTTATCGGAGGTGATGCTGCCGCCGCTGGCGATCTTGAGCGGTCGATCGGCGGCTACTTTTATGAGTGCCTCTCCTTTACGGCGGAAGAGGCCTACGGGCGTTGCGACCCACAGAGTGTAATCGGCGGGTTGGCGAGTTTCATCTGAGGATTCATAAATCGCCTCAATTTCTGCGCTCTCCGTCAATTGTTCTGTGCCGAACTCGTGAAAGATGTTGCCGTCGTACCAGAACAAGCCGTCCTTGGTGCCCACCCAAAGATAGTCTTGATGATCCTCAATCAGGCTTCGGGCGGATACGTTCGTGAGCCCCTGATCCTGCGCATAATTCTTGAAATTGTATCGTTGGGCCGCGGCTGGCAGACACAATGTCGCAACCATGAAAAAAACTGCGGTGCGCAGATTCCGCGAGTGAACGCAGATTCGATATTGCGGGGGCGGGCCAAACATCTCTTAGCGTTTTCTAATGCTCTGCCGCTAGTAGACGCGCTTTTGCGGCAAGCAGTTCAAGTCTGCAACTATGAAAGAAAGATGAATCGCCGTCAAGTTACACACGGCCAATTTTGAGAAGAATTTCTAGTAAAAATAATTTCAGCGATAGGTATTTCCTATCGCTGCCGCTTATTCTTTCGCTTGCCCGCCGGATAAAGACGTGGTCCCGGAGCTTTGGTTCTCAGCGAGAAATGTTTTTGCCAGTTGAATCTCCTGGCGGGTGGCCAGCGGATCGGCATTTTTGATCAAAGCCGAATAGTAGGTTCGCGCCTTGGCGCTCTGTCCGGCCAACTCCGCGGCCCGGGCCGCGCCATAGAGCGAATTGAAACGGTTGGGCGCTTCTTTGAGCGACGCTTCATAGGCTGTCAGCGCTGGTTCTGGCCGATGAAGTTCAAGCAGCAGGTCGCCCATCAGCTCCTGGGCAGGAAGGCTGTAGTCGTCCTGGCTGAAATCATCCTCTTCGGCTGTGACCGCCGAGCGCATCTTGCTCAAAGCTTCGTCTGTTTTTCCCTGTGCAAATGCCAGCCAAGCTTCGCCGCCAAGAGCCCAAATATTATTAGGAGAGCTTTCCGGGTTTTCCTTCCGCAGTGCAGCCAATGCCTGGTGCAGTTTTTCGGCGGAGGCGCGCGCACCCTCAACATTGCCCAAATGCGACTGCGCGATCGTCAACGCCCAATACGCCCGCAAACGCGAGAAGGAATTTGTTGCACGATCCGCGGAGAACTGCGAAAAGCCTTGCCACTGGTGGGTTTCAAGAAGATAGAGCGCCCTGGCCACGGTTCCGTCGTTTGCAACATTGCGGGGCTCAATCCCTGGAATCTCGCTGATTCCATCCACCATCTTGAGGGCCTCTTCGTTTCTTCCTCTCTGCAGGTATGCGTAGCTCAGGTAGTGCATCGCGTGTAGTTGATAGCCGGATTCATTATCGCGCCGGCTTTTGGTGGCCGCAAAAGCTGATCTTGCGGAAGCCAAGTTGGAGTTGATCGAATCTTGCCACATCCCGAGCCGGGTGAAGATGTGCGCGGGCATGTGCAGGGCGTGTGCGGAATCGGGCGCGATCTGCGCATACCTCCTTGCTGCTGCCAGCCCTTCCGGGGCAAATACTGGCGTGTCGGCGGCATGAATCAGATAGTGAGCGGCGCCAGGATGGTCCGGTTCTTTGGCGAACAGGCTTTTGAGAATTGCCAGGGCCTGGGGGCCGGCCTCTTGCTTATCGTCGCGGCGAGTCGACAGCAGAGAGAGCGCGTAGAAAGCCGCGGCATCGTTGTCTTGCGGATATTTCTTGTAAATATCGGCCATTGCCGCGGAGTAGGCCTTGACTCGGTCGCTCTTACTTTTCTCGGCTCCGCCTTCAAAGAACGTGGTTGCCGCGCGGATATAGTCTCTCTCTCGATCCGTCTTCGCATTGGCGCGGGCGGCCTTCTGCATCAAAGAAAGGCCTTCCGCAAGAGTGTCTTTTTGGGGCCAATCCCAAAGCTGATGGTACAAGATCATGGCTTGGCCCCAATATCCCATCGCGCAGTGCGGATCTTTATCCAGCACCTGGGTAAAAGACGCGTTAGCGAGCGCATACTGGAAGGAGTGGAGCAGCGCAATCCCTTGATCGAAGATTGGTTGTGCTTCCGTAGAGCAGGAGGTCGGGAACGAAACTTTTCCCAGGCGGCCTGTCTGTGTGGCCTGTGGCTCTTGCGCTCCGGCAAAAGAGCAGAAAATGGCGACGACGGAAACGAATACGAACCAATGCTTTTGCATAGATAAGGGGATCTTGGCCGCCATTGTAAAGCATGGCTAAGAGTTTGGTTCTCCGATCAATCGTGCAAAACATCGAGCAGCCATTTGCCTTGTCGGCAACCGCTATAAAATGCAATCTATGACGCAATGGGTATCGCCGCCGCATTCGGAGCTGTTGAACGACGAAGTCCACATCTGGCGGGCCGAACTTGACGTGCCGCTTCGCGCACAGCAACTTGCGCCTTTGCTAGCACCGGACGAAACGGAGCGGGCCCGCCGATTTTATTTTGAGCGGGATCGGATCAGTTTCACAATTGCTCGCGGCGTACTTCGTGTTCTCCTGGGCCGGTATCTCGGCCTTCCCGCCGGGAAGGTCCGTTTCGGCTATGCTTCGCACGGCAAGCCTTACTTGCTGGCAGGCCAGAGCCACGATGGGTTGAATTTCAACGTGAGTCACTCCCACGGACTTGGGCTTTTCGCTTTTACGAAGGGAAGAGAACTGGGCGTAGATCTCGAACAGATCCGCCAGGAAACATCCGACAAGGAAATTGCGGAGCGTTTTTTCTCCCAGCGCGAAGTTACGTGCCTGCGTTCACTTCCTTCCGATCTCCAGGCACAAGGTTTTTTCAATTGCTGGACGCGCAAGGAGGCCTATATCAAGGCTCGCGGCGAGGGGCTCTCGATGCCTCTCGATAAATTTGATGTCACGCTTGCGCCCGGCGAGCCTGCCGCTTTGTTGGAAACTCGTATTGCCCCTGGTGAAGTTGAGCGCTGGTCGTTCCTGGACATCTTCCCAGGTGAAGGATTTGCCGGAGCCGTCGCTGTGGAAGGGAATGGCTGGAAGCTGAGGTGCTGGCGTTGGGAAGACTAGTCTCCTTCGGTGTCCGCGAGAGAAGAGTCATCGGCAATAGCGAAGGCCAGTCTCTCCAGCCCAATCTGTCCAACAAAGACCTCGGTGGCAAGCTTTACCGCTTGCTCGACCCGCGTTTCTTTCTTTCTAGCTTCCTCCGCTCCTTCTTCAGTTCTTCGAGCTTTTTTTTCTCCCGATGCTTGCGCACTCTCATTCTGCTAGCTTCGCGGTAGTGCTCGATTCTGTTCCAGTAGATGGCGCGGGCCTTGGCTCGCGCCGCGTCAGGGTCACGATTGAACCGCTCGACAGCCGCCTCTTTTTCTCTATATTTTCGGACAAACTCGCGGCAGTCGGCGCACCACTCGCCCTGTTGCCTCGGCTTAGGAGTAAAGGTCTTTTTGCAGAATGGGCACGCCCTCTTGGCACGGTTGCCACTCTCATCTAGGCGTCCATAGCGATACGATCCATAGTGGCGCCTGCAAAATCCCTTCAACCTACCCTCCTCGGGGCAGCTTTTGACTTTGCATCGTGGAACCTTCTTCGGACTCATAATTCTTCCGGTGTGAATTGTATCCTTGCTTTATTGGGGATGCCGTTGCTTCTAATAAGACTCTATTCCCGGAAATATGGAAGCGAAGTAGTTGAAATATGCGCCGAGCGTCGCCTGCATCGCAGCCTCTCCGCTCTGAGCTTTCTTGGTGCGTTTGTGGTCATGATGTGGTGCCTTTTTGCCGCCTCCTTTTGCACCGTCTCATGGTCGGTGCACCTTGTCGCCCAGCCCGAAGCCTAACCAGAGGAATGCCACTGCTAGAATGTTGCCCGCCAAAAAATCAAAGTACAGGATGGAGTAACGAATCATGAGCCTGATGAATCACCAGTTCCGCCTCGCCTCGCGGCCCGTTGGCATGCCCAAGCGCAGCGACTGGAACTATACCGAAGAGCCTGTCGGCAAGCCCGCCGAAGGCGAAATCCTGGTCAAGACGCTCTATATCTCCCTCGATCCCGCGATGAGGGGTTGGATGAACGAAGGAAGATCGTACATAGCCCCCGTCGGCATTGGCGAGGTCATGCGCGCCGGGGCCGTCGGCCGCGTGCTGGAAACCAGGAACCCTGGCTTCGCCGTTGGCGATTCTGTCTACGGCACCTTTGGCGTGCAGGAGTATGCGATTTCGAATGGGCAGGGAATTTCAAAGGTCGATCCGGCCTTCGCGCCTCTTCCTGTATACCTTGGCGTTCTCGGCATGCCGGGCATGACCGCCTATTTTGCCTTACTGGATGTCTGTCAGCCAAAATCGGGAGACACCGTGGTCATCTCGGGCGCGGCGGGCGCTGTCGGCATGGTGGCTGGCCAGATAGCGAGGATTAAGGGCTGCCGTGTGGTTGGCATCGCTGGTGGACCTGAAAAATGCCGCTATTTGGTGGAGGATCTTCATTTTGACGCAGCCATCGACTATAAGAATGAGAATGTGGCGGAAGGTCTTGGCAAGCATTGCCCCAAGGGAGTGGACGTCTACTTCGACAACGTGGGCGGCGACATTCTGGATACGGTATTGACACGGATCAATCGCGGCGCGCGCATCGTGATCTCAGGGGCAATTTCCCAATATAACAACACCACGCCTATCAAGGGACCCGCCAACTATCTTTCGCTGCTGGTGAATCGGGCGCGCATGGAAGGCATGATCGTATTCGACTACTTGTCGCGTTTCCCGGAAGCTGGCCGCGAAATGGCCGGTTGGATGGCTGCGGGCAAGCTGAAGTCTCGTGAAGATATTGTGGAGGGGTTCGAGACTTTTCCGGAAACCCTGCTGAAGCTCTTTAAAGGGGAGAACACCGGCAAATTGCTGCTGAAAATCGCCGAGTAGCAATTGGGTTGGGCCGGCTTTACCCCTTTAGCTTTTGGGGTAAAGCCCCTTCTTGTTCGTGAAGCCATCTTCTTTGTGGCAACTCTGGTTTGCGACACGCAGTCGTCCGTATCAACTCTCCACATGGACTCGACTGAGTCCAAATGCCACGATTCGTGCAGGGATTTTTCGCAGCAAGGGAATGCCCAGCAGAACACGTACAACGCGAGGTATCCGAAGGCCTTCCTGTCGCTGAAAACTTCCGGAGATGATTCGGTTCTGGGCAATCGACTGGAGTTTTTGGATGAACTTCGTCGGCAATTCGCGTTGGCGCTGTATCTTCTCCAGGTGTCGAACTCCAACGGTGCCGGCTTTCAGGGGATTGGCGAGCACGTTGGCCGCAACCACGGCGTCTTGTATGGCGTAGTTGATGCCTACCCCACCTACGGGAGACATCGCGTGCGCGGCGTCGCCAATCAGTAAGAGCCCGGGCTTATACCACGTTGCGCAACGGCTGGATTCCACCGACAGCAGCGTGCATTGACGCCAATCGGTCAGATGCTCGACGTGCCTGGCCAGCTTTGGTTCCAATTCCACGATCGACCGTCGTAGCGCCTCCAGTCCGGCGGCCCGCAAGTCCTGGTAGGCGCCTTTGGGAAACACGTAACCTGTTTGCCAGTGATCGCCGCGGTCGAACACGACCAGCACGCGCCCGCTTCCAAAGGCTCCCAGCAATCCGCTAGGCACGTGCGGGTCCTCGGGAAGTTTCGGAAGGCGGAACCACAGAACATCCATTGGCGGAGAGGTCTTGATCGGCTGGATGCGTGCCAGTTGCCGCACCTGGCTGAATCTTCCATCGGCTCCAACCGTCAACCTGGCTCGAATCTCGTGGCACGCGCCGGCGTGGTCCAGGTAGCTCACCCCGCGAACCGTCCCGTCTTCATCGATGAGCCGCTGGACATTCGCTCCCATCAGCAATTGGAATTCGGGATACTGCTTTGCTTCGCCGGTGATGAAAGCCAGGAAATCCGGTTGAGGCATGAGCATGATGTAGGGAAACGGGATCTTCAGCCGCCGCAGGTCGACAGGCGCAAAGGGCCCTTCCGCCGTCATCACGGTCGGTCCATACACCTTGGTATGGGGAAGCTTGTGCAGCTTCTCGGCCAAACCAATCTCGTTCAGGATCTCCAGGGTGGAAGGATGGATCGTATCGCCGCGAAACTGGCGGTCGAAGTCCTTGTGTGCCTCGAGGAGCGTCACCGGGACGCCTCTTCGTGCCAGTAGCAGCGCAAGCATCGCACCTGCCGGGCCGCCGCCGACCACGCAGCAAGATGTCTGCGCGACTGTGGCGGGTGAGTCGATCGTTTGTCGGGCTTCCTGGTCCTGTGGCGGAGTGAGGGCGAGTCTGTTGTCCACGGGGAGTCTCCACAACGATTCTACGCGTGTGGGCACTGCCACGTTTTCGTTTCAAGCGAGAATGCTGTTGGACGCTTGCAGGAGGCGGTTTACACCTGCAATAGAAATTGCACCGGTTGCTAATCTGTTACTCGTGCTTTAGTCTTAAAGTCTTAATAGTGACTTTTGCGACAATTTTGAAAAGTTGAAAATAATCAACTGTAATGACGGATCCAAATATTTCATCTGTCCCTAACAGAGCGGTTGATTGAGGGCAGTGTTAGGGTTCACAACAAATCCGCCTGTTCTTCATTTATCAAGCTCACCATTTTATCAAGATCGCAATTTAGTAGGTTTGCGTTTTTATCCGAAATCATGATTTTTACTAGGATCGCGTTTCGATCATTGCTACACCTTGCAATCGTCCATCCTCGTGGCGCGCAGCCGATCCGCAGCTACCGCAAACACGATGATGCCGCCAATGATGATCTCCTGAATGTAGTTTGGCCACCCCATCTGCTGGCAGCCATTGCGTAGAAATGCCATGATGAGTGCTCCAATCATGGAGCCGAGAATACTGCCTTCTCCGCCTGAAAGACTGGCTCCGCCGATCACCACCGCCGCGATCACGTCAAGCTCCGCGCCAATGGCCACGGTTGGGTCGCCTTGCCGCAGGCGCGACATCTGCATGATGCCTGAGAGGCCAAACAGCAAGCCGGCCAGAGAATAGATCAGTAACTTCAATCGCGTAATGTGAATACCGCAGGCGCGCGCCGCCATCTCGTTGGAGCCAAGGGCAAAGATGTGCCGCCCGAAGATGGTCCGGCGCAGCACAAGCGCGGCCATGATCGCCAAAACAAGAGCGATCCAGACGCCCGGCGCAACGAGCAACCATGATGGGGTAGGGAAGGCGATAGCAAGGCTGTTCAGCCATGTTTGCGGGATGTTGACGGTCTGCTCTCCCGCGATCCATTTGGAGACGCCCCGTGCAACGCCCATCATTCCCAATGTGGCGATGAAAGGCACCACTCGCAGCGAAGTCACCGCCAATCCGTTCAGGAATCCCGCGATTCCGCCCACGGTCATACCGGCAAGCAAAGCAAGAAGAGGGGGCCAATGGCCCCGCAGGGCAATGGCACCGGTGACGCCCGCCAGCGCTATCAGCGATCCCACTGAGAGATCGATCCCGCCGCTCACAATGATCATCGTCATGCCGATGCTCCCGAGCGCGACAATGACCGTTTGCGCTAAAACGATGCGCAGGTTGGCGATGGAAACAAAGCGTCCCGGGTTCTCGCTGATAGCGGCGAAGATGCCGATGACGACGATCAAACCCAGAAATGGCCCGACCGCGCGCAGCCAACGCCGGATGAGGGAGCTTCGTGGGTTGAATGGCGAAGCGGTTTCGATGGCGGCAGTTGGAGAATTCATGTTTGGTGGAGCGGGAAGCAAGTCTCGAATCGCGGCGATCCTCATGCCGATCTTAATGAACGGATTATAGTGCAGGTGCCGGTTAGAACAATGCATCTGCAAGGAAAGGGCTGTCGATGACACTGAAGCATCCGTGTGGCAATCTTCGGCGATTGCGTGGGGGAGTTCCGCGATCAATAGCCTAAAAAGCGCCCGCTATTGATTCGTTGTTCTTGATGGATATTCGACCGATAGAGTATAAAAATTGAAAGTTCACGCACATTCCTAACGGATCATTGAGGGCTTCTTCATGCAAACTCTTGGTTTGTCCGCCACGACACCATGAAGCGAGAGCCGGCTTAAGAGCTTGTTTTGGCCATCGGTGGAAAGCGGCAGCGACGTAGATTACCTCGGTACGCAAGGTTATTGGCTTTGTACGCTCGTTGCGGTTTTCAGCTTTCTCCTCATTGATTGCCGTTGGACAAGCCTTTGCTGGCGCAATCGCGCTTCTCTATTTCTATTTGGGCGGCGTCGGCGTGAGGGAACACAGCCGTTTTGCGGCCGCAGCGGTATTTCTGCTGTACGCGTTGGAGCTGTTCTCCCCAAATTTTGGCGTAGTTCGAGTCATGATTAGCGCCATTCTTCTTTCAAACCTTCGCGCAACCTGGATTGCCGCCGGCTGGAACCCAGCTTCGGAGGAAGCTTCCTTGCCCCAACGCATGGGTAACAGTTTGGCAGATAAATTTACCGACAGGTTACCCTCGTGGCTTTGGCCGAAGATCAGGATTCTTTATTACATCTTTGCACCCTGCGTGATGATGCTGTTCATTTTAGGATTAACCCTGAAGTTAGGACTAGCCCTGAGGGGCTCGCATTAAAACAACGCCATCTGCTCCGAAAGCGGCTGCCGGTGATAGTGAGCGCCCATGTTGTTGTCGTATTGTTTGATGGTGGGGCCGATGCCATATTTCTCGCAGTATTTTTTGACTAACGCGGAGATGCGCTTCTGATACTCCGGTGGAAGGAATGCCTTTTGCGCATAGCGTTCGCGGTAGAGCGGCACCAGGCGAGGGAACTGCTCTTCCAAAAAGGGCATGAATACTTTCTCGGCGCAGGGCTTCAGAAAAAGCAGGCTGCTGTGAACAAACTGTGCACCGGCCTTGGCGGCTGCCTCCACCACGCTTTCCAGCGCATAGGGAGCGTCTGTGATTTCCGGAAGAACCGGCGAGCAATTCACGCCGGCGCGGATGCCCCATTCCACCAGCTTTTGCACCGCTTGCAGGCGTAGATCGGGCCGGGGTGCGCGCGGCTCCAGCGATCTTGCGAGATCGTTTTGCGTGGTGGTAACCGTGATGGCTACGGCAAGGCTGTTATTCCTGGAGATCGTTTGCAACAACTCCCGGTCGCGCAAGATGAGATTTGATTTGGTAACAATACCGATGCTCAAGCCGTGGTGGCGCGCTAGTTCTTCCAGAATGCTGCGTGTAACTCCAAAGCGCCGTTCCGCCGGCTGATAAGGATCCGTAGCCGCTCCGATGGCAATACTCTCTTTGCCGCGCACCTTCTTTAACTCCTGGCGCAGAAGCCAGCCGGTATTCTGCTTGGCATAAATCTTGCGCTCGAAATCGGCGCTATCATGCATCTCCATGAACTCGTGCGTATAGCGCGCATAACAGTATTTGCACGCAAACTCACACCCACGGTAAGGATTGATCGACCAGGCAAAGGGCAGGCCTCGGCGGGAGACGCAGCGATTCAACAGGGCGCGATTTCCAAGCGTGAAGTATTCGACGTTGTGTCCCTCTTCGAGAGATTCGCCTTCAGCAGCCAGTTTGGCAATGCCTACCAGTTGCTCGCCTGGATCAAGTTCCGGAAAAAGTGAGGAGGACATAAAGCACCGTCCAATTTTCGCTTTTTGTTCGCTATCTATGTTATCGTAAACAAGCTGGATTGCAAGCGGGAAATTCAAAGAAAATTCAAAGGCGTAAATTCAACGACAACGAAGAGCGATTTGCCGGATGCGGTTCGTCCGCAGCGGTGTCATCTCGTAAGCCAAGCTACGCCGTGGCCACGTTGGCGCTGCTTGGGGGTATCAGGTTCGTTGGGGGCGTTCGTTGCCGAATCAGTGACCCGGACATATAATGTGCGCCCTCTGGAGGAGTACCTTATGTATCGGACAACGAACGCGGAACGGACATCTCACTGTAGGTCGTTTCACTGTAGACCCTTAACGGTTGGAAATACAGGAATCACAGCAATCGCCGGAAAGCCTCTCAAAGCAATGAATGTCGCCTGGATCGCGGCGCTCGTGTTGTTCTTGGCGAGCGGCGTTGCGGCACAGAGCATACCGGCGCCGGGTTTGACGATCGGATCGGCCAATACCGCCACTGCGGACCCGCCGGTAACGAGACCCAAGACAACGCCTTGCACCGTTCCGCTTTTTACCGCGATAACATTTGCCGATTTTTCTCCAAAGCCTTTTTCCGTTACTCCTCCGGCACAATGTCCTGGGCCCTGGGCCAAGGTGGTTTTGGAAGCAGACTTCTCCATTACGGCGGGCTTGCAATTCGATCGCACGGCCAATATCTGGATCGGCGGGACGAATGTTTATTTCGGCACTACGTCGGAGCCCTCCGGAGCCACGGGGCGCTCGTGGCACGTGGAAAGAGACCTGACGGACTACAGTGCACTATTTAAGAGTCCTCAAACCGGGGAGGTGGATCTTGGCAATCTGGTGAATTCCACCTTTACCAGCGTGCTTTTCGGAACTGCCGATTTGCAGTTCTTTCCGCTCGGCGATGACGATGATCGCGGCCCACGCACTGCAGATGTAGTGCTGCCACTCTCAGCGGGACCGTCGGGCGAGACTGTCGATCTGGTGACCAGCACGAGCGCGCTCGCGCGAACCTTTGTAATGCCCACCAATATTGAGCGGGTGTTTCTCGACGTGCTTGCCCAGAGCCAGCACAACGATGAATTCTGGTACACCTGCGTTCCCAACGATGTTGCCAACGAACTGCAAAGCTGCGGCAACACCCCGTTCCGCGAAACGGAGGTTTCCATCGACGGCCAGCCCGCGGGAGTCGCCCCGGTCTTTCCATGGATTTTTACAGGCGGCATCGATCCATTATTATGGCGGCCAATTCCAGGTGTGCAGACGCTGAACTTCGTTCCATATCGCGTAGACCTGACGCCTTTTGCCGGAGCCTTGAGCAACGGACAACCTCACCAAATCTCACTCAGTGTGTTTAACGCCAACGACCACTTTTCCACTACCGCCACGCTGCTCCTGTTCCTCGACCACGAATCGACGCAGGTTACGGGAGAGGTCGTGAGCAACTCGCTCGCGGCTCCGCAGCCTGCCATTCAGGAAAACCTTTCCACCGATGCCAGCGGAAACATTACCGGCACGGTTGGCGTGACTGCTGCGCGCCAATTCGAGATCAAAGGATTTGTTCGCACTTCGCACGGCAGGGTGGAAACCAAGGTGGCGCAGGACATCCAGTTCTCCAACCAGCAGCAGTTCGATATTACGAACACGGTATTTGTGCAGAACATAACCCAGTCGACCGAGGTTTCTTCTCAAACAACCACCAGGCACCGGGGCGAGGAGGAGACCGTTTTGCAGACGTTCTCGTGGCCACTGACCGTGGATATTAACTTCACGGTGAACCCCGACAACTCCTCGGCATTTACGACGACGATCAGCCAGGCCTATAAAAATCGCCAAGCTACTTTCCGTGGAAATGACGACGACCGCAGGCCCATCGCCTTCAGCGAAGTTTCGAACTCCGTTGCGCCTACCGATACGCAACTGCTGGATGCAACGGGCGCGCTTACCGGCGTGAAAAACCGGACGAGCACGCAAACCTATTCATCCATTTCATCTTCATCCATGGACTCAAGAAGGAATTGCTTTAGCCGCACGATTACCGCCAATAATGGCCTTCTCGCCAGCGTAGTGGATGGTTGCAAGGATCACGACGGTCGCGACCGGGACGACAAGGACAGCGACCGCAAGTAAGTCAGACCTCCATGATCATGGCTTGCGGGAAGCTTAGAATCATTGGAGAGAGTGGAGAGAGCTTAGAATCATAGCGATCTCTTCAATGAGATAGACAGGAATCAGGGAGCAGGCCATGGTCACGGCGGTTCAGAATCGCATCATTCGGAGTAAGCAGCTTGCATTGTCATCGATAGGCTTCAGCCGCTGCTTTTCGCAGCTTTTAGGGAAGTCTTTCTTTGTTGGGAGGACCCACTGATGCAGCGGATTCAAGGCGCTGTTGCCGTTGTTACCGGAGCGGGATCGGGAATTGGCCGCGCTCTGGCCCAGGAACTTGCAAAGCACGGTGCACAGCTTGCGTTGGCTGACGTCCATACCGCGGGCCTTCAGGAGACGCTTGGCCTGTTAGGAACGGCGAAGGCGAAAACCTACCAGGTGGATGTATCCGAGGCCTCCCAGGTGCAGGGATTTGCCGAACAGGTGGCGCGGGACTTTGGAGGGGCGGCCCTGCTGGTGAACAATGCCGGCGTAGCGCTGCACGGAACATTCGCCGAGCTGTCCCTCGCAGACATGGAGTGGCTCATCAAGATCAATTTTTGGGGCGTGATCTACGGATGCAAATTCTTCATGCCGCTGCTGCAAGCCAGTTCCGATGCGCATATCGTCAACGTTTCGAGTGTCTTTGGAATGATTGGGCCTCCAGGCCAGGCTGCCTATTGCTCCAGTAAATTTGCCGTGCGTGGATTCACGGAGGTGCTTCGGCATGAGCTGCAGGAAACGCATATTAAGGTCACATGCGTTCATCCTGGCGGCATTCGTACCTCCATTGCGGCCCGAGCGCGCGAAGGAGAGGGAGTGGAGAAAGGTAGTTCGGCTCCGATCGCGGCCCAGTTTGAAAAACTGCCGCTGACCTCTTCAGAAAAAGCCGCGCAGGTGATTGTGAAGGGAATTCTCGGCAACAAAGCTCGCGTGTTAATCGGCTCCGATGCAAAACAGATCGATCTTCTCCAGAGGCTCATGCCTGTTCGGGCCACAGGCATGGTATTACGCTCTCTTTTCAAAGGCGTGGGCAAAAGCTGAATGGCTTGCGTGGGTAAACGAAAGAGAGAGGCCGTTCGTGAGCAAGATTGCATGAGTGCCGAAGTCCGGATATCGGTAGCCTTTGAACAGGCGGCTGTGCATCCAATGAAGTAAGGCAATGAATTGGAGAGAGCACCTTTCGACGACCGGCATCGCGCTCCGAAGCTGGTTTGTGGCCCAGTGTTACGACTCTGCTCTGGTCTCCTTGATGTGGCTGGCAGGGCTGATCGTCATCGGCTTCGGAATTCCGTTCGCAATTGTTTGGGCGCTGCTGGCGGGATTGCTGCAATTTATCCCGAATCTTGGAGCGGTGCTGGCGCTCATCGGTCCTGCGCTGACTGGATTATTCAGTTCCGATTCGATGCGGTTTGTCTATGTTCTGATCTTGTTTGCGGCCATTATGGTGATTGACGGACTGCTCTTGCAGCCGTATTTGATGAAACGCAAGGCCAAAGTTCCGTTCTGGGCCTCGATTACGGCACCTATCATTCTAGGACTGATATTTTCTTTTTGGGGAGTGCTGCTGGCACCACCATTGCTGGCCGTGATTTATGCGTATAAAAAAGGCCGACCGGAGTTCTACGAATCCAGAGGCGGATGACCGGTACACATGGTATAATCTACTTTGTTTTCATACGTTTCTTGCGTATCTGCTGGAGTCAACCTTCGGCCATACCAACCAAGTTCAAATCGAGGTTTAGACCATGTCCGGCCACTCAAAATGGGCCACAATTAAGCACAAGAAGGGCGCGCTGGATGCCAAGCGCGGCAAGATCTTTACTCGTCTTATCAAAGAAATCACCATGGCGGCAAAAGGTGGAGGCGGCGACCCCGAGGGCAATCCCCGACTCAGGACTGCGATTGCGGCGGCCAAGGCCGAGAACATGCCTGCCGATAACATCAAGCGTGCCATCCAGAGAGGAACGGGTGAACTTCCCGGCGCCACCTACGAAGAGATCACGTTTGAGGGGTACGGGCCGGGCGGGGTCGCGGTGCTGGTAGATGTGACCACCGATAACCGCAACCGTACGGTCAGCGAAGTACGGCATCTTTTCGGCAAGAACGGCGGGAACCTTGGTGAAGCCGGTTCCGTCGCCTGGATGTTCAGCAAGAAGGGCCAGGTTGTGATCCCCAAGAGCGCAGCCAAGGAAGAGGACTTGATGAACATCGTGCTTGAAAACGGTGGAGAGGACCTGAACGACGATCAGGAGAGCTGGGAAATCACCACTCCGCCGGCTTCCTTCGAAGCAGTGTTAGAAGCGGTGAAAAAGGCCAATATTGAGGTGGCGCACTCCGAAATCGGAATGGTTCCTCAGAATTACATCAAGCTGGAGGGCTCGGCGGCCAACCAGATGATCCGTATGCTCGAAGCGATTGAGGATAACGACGATGTTCAAAATGTGTACTCCAATTTCGACTTTGATCAAAAGGAACTGGAAGAAGTGGCCGGGTAGAGCTCGACAACAATTTGGAAGAGAAATGGACGCCCAACGGCGTCCATTTATTTTTGGGGAGTACGGGACGACTATCGAACTATTACACTTCTTAAATAAATGAGAGCTGCCGCTCGAAATCTCAGAAACTCTAATTCTTTGGCCCTAGCCAGGGCGAACCTGCTCTCCCCGCCAGAATCTTTATTTTAGTTGCATTTACATTGATTGAGCTCCTCGCTTTACCTTGCCGTGAGAAGTAATTTACCCGCGGTTGACTCTCCGGCGATTGTTCTTTTTGCGGTGCTCCGCGAAGCTGGCTTTGCAGTGCAGCTTTGCACTATCGAAGGAGACACAAAAAGATGCACAGTCGCTTGGTCATTCTGCCCGTTCTTGTATCTCTTGCCGACCTACTCATCGGGTGCTTGATGGGTTGCGGTGGTAATTCAACAGCTTCGCCTCTCCCAGTCTCGTCGCAGCACTTATATGTGGGCGTTGGGTCCTTGGCCGCGTCCGGGAGCGGTGAGATTCAGCAATTTACATTGCCGATTACCGACACATCTACGCCGACGGTACGCCTGCCTATGTCCTTCGTCTCTGGCCTTGCCGTGGATAGCAACGGCAATATCGCCGCTGGAGACGGGGCGGGAAATCTGGAAATCTTCAAAGCTCCCCTGAGCGGCACGACGACGATTTCTGCCGCGTTTAGCAATGGGTTTGCCAACGGCCAACCTGCATTCAGCGCAGCCGGCGACCTGTTCGTCACAGACGACAACAACGTTGATGTTTTCGCGCCGCCGTTTACCTCGGCCAGTACGCCCTCGCAAGTGATCGGCGTGATTACCGCCTCTGGCTTTAATCGCGGAGCGGCCCTTGACGCAAACGGCAATCTGATCCTTAGCAACCTTGGCGGTGCAGTTTCCACAGTTCAAAGCAATTTGCTTGTCTTGGCGCCGCCGTATATCGGCCCAGCCATTGCGACTCCATTTCAGGCAGATACCTTTTACATGAGCGTGGCGCTCAGCAGCACGCAGCTATTTGTCGTGAGCGCGCTGGGGAATCAGCGGATCGATGTCTATAACCTGCCGATTACAGCCAACAGCGAACCAGCATTTTCCATCACCAGTGGCTTGTCCCTGCCTAAATCTGTTGCCCTGGACAGCAACGGCAACCTGTACGTGGGCAATCTTGTTAATATCACCGCTTACAGCGCCCCTCTTTCCAGTTCAAGCACGCCGAGCGCAACACTCCGCATCAACGGCCTCGCGGGCAACGACCTCTTGACTTTGAGTTCCATCGCGATCGGAAAATGACATGAGGGGAATCTATGGGCTCAGGCTGTTATCGAAAAGGACTGTTCCATTTCTATGGGTTGAAGTGCCATTAGCGGAACAAGGGCAAAGCGGAACGCTATGATCCCTCAGATCGGTGAAGTCTTCATTACCAGCGGAGAATAAAAAGATTGCAGCCTGATTCCCTAGAAACAACATAGAAGAGTTCGCTGGTAAAGTATTGAATCAAGAGAGCGAATATTCGGGCGGGGAAGTAAGGGACGACTCTCGAACTCTCCTGCTCCTCATCCTTTAGCGTGATTTGGCTCTTACTCTTGTATTCTCTTCATGTACGCCAGTATCGTCCCGCGGTGATCCGGCGGCTGGCGATCTCATGGTTTGCGTCCTTGCCAATTTTCACGAACCTGAGATTGTAGGAATGATTGTTGTCGAACTCGGTGAAGACCATTTGCTCATTGCTCGTATCCAGAAAGCCCAGATTCGGCACGCCACTATCAAAAAGGTTCAACGCTGCCCGTACCATATTGTTCTGATCATATAGATAAAGATCTGGAACGCCATTGGGCTCCAGGAAGAGTGCCGATCGCACATGGCCGCTTTGATCAAACAACCTGATTCCTGGTTGATGTTCCTCCCAGGTTAGCTTGGCGCCCACATGTCCGCTTTCATCGGCGAGAATAAACTCACGTGCTGTGATGCTCGCTCGGTCCGCTCGCAAGGATTTCCTCGACATCCAGGTTGCGGCCAATCCGCCGCTGAGTGCTGCCAACACAACGTTACTCGCCAATAGAAGCGCAATTTGTCTTCTTCCAGACATTTGTTTTCTCTCCTTGAAGGGATTCATTGTAGACGGCAGGGGGGAAAGAGAGATGGCTATGAAGATGCTGCTACCGATGCAACATTGAAACATAAGAGGCCCAAATTGGCAGGGAAGTATGGGACGATCATTGAACTGAGGAATGCGTACTCATGCTCATTTCGTTCTCGGACCTCTTGCACTTGAACCGAAAATGGCGGGGTGTGACCCGTGCGGTCGCCCCCCGCAGGAGATAGGCTTTAGATGAAGAACTTATTCTCACATCTTAACCTTTCAAGCTATAAGCCCAGGTCAATGTCGGGCTCAAAACAGTGAGACCGAGATATCAAGATGAACCCTTGCCCACACGGTCGGTAGTTTCCCATCGGGCCTGCCTGTGCGAGTGCAAAGCCACAATTGAGTGCTGCCAGGATCAACCTGTCCAGTATTGTTTGCCAGTTGAATCATGAGCATGTCACCCGCAGTTGCATTGGTGGGCAACACAGGAATGGTTTGGGATGGCGTTAACATGGTGCTCTTGAGATTGGAAATATTCGCCACGACCGGTGTGAGTTGAACATTAGCGAGTTGAGGGGTAAGTCCGGTTATGCCTGGATGAAGGATGCTAGGCATGACGTTCGGGATCGCTTGAAATATTCCTCCCCTCGCTTCGCCAACGCCAACGATGCCCGTGTGAGCATAAACCGGATTGGAAGCCTTTGGTGGGGACTGCTGCGTCGTTTGCACTCCAAAAACACCTACCGTTCCAGAGCCAGATACTCCAGCGATTTGGCCGTTGCCTTCAACCCCAATACCGTTGTCGCTATTTCCTTGAACCCCAAAGATGCTCCCCTCTGCAAGCACGCCGCCCGTGTCCCCGGATCCAAATACGCCGACAAACGGATGAGGATTGTCGGGAATGTCGATTGATTGCTTTTTGGCGACCCCGGCAACTCCAATGCCGGTTGATGCCCCCACGACACCCACGCCGGTGCTGCTTATGCTTTCTCCGTAGACACCAACAGCGCCCAGGCCGCTACTCTGATTGCTGGCCGCGAACGCGGCGCTTTGCGGAGCTACGTTAACTACGATAGTTGTGAAATTTTTGACGTCGTCACCCGTTTCAAAATCGTTGACGAGGCCAGCTTCAATATTTTCTCCCGGTTCTTTGTCATGGTCAGTTTGATTAATAAGCCAATTTGATGATGAGAATCCGAGTGGATTTAGAAAAGTGGGCGAAGCCATATAAGAATCTCCTTATTAATTTTAGAAGCGAAGAACGAGTATCGGCATCGTCAATCGTCGCTCCTACTATCAAATAACGGAGCAAAGAACGGGTTTCCTGATCATGGAAGAAATCTTTTCTTACAATCCAGGGTGCACCAATCAAGCTTAATCCCAAGATGAATTCAACTTTGAAGATGAGAATTATTCAGCATTTTCTGCCGCATCGAGCTGGTAAGGTGGAAGGATCGTTCTTGGCCAATCGTAATTTGACCTGATTTCTCGGTTCATATCCTCGCCTTCGAATTCCTACTAAGGTCCCGAACGCACAAACGTAGGCTCTAAAATTGCAAGAGGCGTCAATAAGGATGGTTGCTAGTTTAATGAATTTAAAGAAGAAACGATCTGCCGGAATTTACGAATTTCCAGCTTTTTACAATCCTAACTTAGAAACGACAAGAACCCGGTGTCCTCGCAGATTTCAATGAGATGCCCTTCGATGTCCCGTATTTCAAAGAACTTCATGTCGCCACCGTCTTGTATTGGCCCAACGAGAATTCCGCGCCCGGAAAGCTGTTCATGCGCTTTCTTCAGCCTACTGCAGAAAATTGTAGATACGGCGGGTTCATCGTCAACACGTCCATCCGTCTCCGCCCTTAGTTGAATCGTTGGTTCGTCATCCTGAGGAAATCTCAGGGCAATATCGGAGGGCATTGGATCATCCCAATTCGGTAACTTCGACTCTCTGCAATCAAATGTGCCGATCCACCACTGTTTGCCTCTTTCAAGGTTCACATATGTTAGGGACACGAACTCCGTATGAAACCTCATAGTCAGCTTACGATACATGAACAAAATGATTTCGCCAATTGCCTACTTCGACGAGCATTGTCAACCTTAAGCCAGCAAACTTTGGCGAGCCTTGATCTCATAACTACCAACCGCGTTGGATGCCTTTCTTGTGCACCGACTGATGGAACAGTTCCGTTGATGGTTTCCGTGTGATCTTCATCGAAGGACGCCAGCGCGTGCTACCTATTGATGCTGCATCGCGGTCCTGGGGCTTCGGCGTGGAGTTTTTACCCCTGGAGGCGGTTGCTCGAAAAATCGATGAACGTCGTCTACCTCGCGTGCGGAATTGAACCCTGGGTGTCGACCTTCGAATATGGGTATATGGTCGGCCATCTTGAAGTTACCCGGCCCGCTTCATGCCAAATTGAGCTTCGAACTGTTCCGACCAGTAGAAAAAACAACTTACAAATCCGGATCCTGGAAAGCAGTGAGAAGGGGGCGCCGCTAAGGCACTACGAAAGGCAGACCATTCCAGCGGGGAGTAAGGGATAACTATCGAACTCTATTCCTCCTAAGTTTTTTAGAATGACAGTTCACTCTCGATCGCCGAATGAGCTTGAAATTATCGGGAGAGAGGATTTGAAACCTCCGCTCCCCCTGATTCCCGAATCAGATTCAAGAATTGAAGGTGGTTCCCAACGGAAAAAAACATTCCGATGTGAAACCAGACCTCTGGAAACCTCGAAACCCAAAGCTTTGGCCTTTTCGTGCCTTTGCCCTCAACTTGCTCCATGGCGTTGCGCCGTCAGTCAATAACGCCACCACGCTCATATCGTTGAAAATTAAATCCCCCACCGTTTTCATTGTTGATCAGGATATGGGCGTAGCGGAGGCAAATGAGCTGGAAGTCCTGCTTCATTTCCTGAAATTCATATTGATAGCCAGGCGGCGGTGGTGGTAAATCGTTTGTCGACTGGCCGGAGAATGAGGCCACCAGGGCGTAACGATCGCCTTCAGTGCCGACCAATTCGGTCAGCTTGGCTCCGTTGACCGCCAACAGCTTCGTTTCGGTACGCCGTTCAATTAATCCCTTGTGCCATTTCGTGGTGGTGCTATCCGATGACTCTCCCGGCTTCAGAATGGGATGTTTCGACAAAATGCGCGCAATCAAAGTGAAGTCAATGGTCCGTTTCCCCGCCAGCAGAGTGAAGCGCCATGGCATGCCCGCAAGCGGCTCACCGGGATACGGAAACAGGACCGCCGTCTGCGGTACGGCATTGCTGCCAGGTTCGTCCCTTTGAAAATCACTGGGCGTCGACTCATGGGCGAAGGTCACGCTCTCCGGTAGTAGCGGATAAATATCATTCAGATACTCGTTGTAGTTATCGCCCGTGTAGCTGAAAATATAGCCGCCAGGGATCTGTGGATGCTGCCGATATTCCTGATTGAACCCACCCTGTGGGATGGGCATTGGTGTCAACATGATGATCTCCTTGGTTTCCTTCGGATTACTTTATAACCATGACTAAAACAAGTTGAAAATGGATTATTGACGGAGGATAGTTGTCAATCATTCTCCAATATATGTAATTTCAAACTGCCATAAGCCCGGACAGCTACGAGCTTGCGCACTGATCCTGACAGTCTAATATTTCAACGCCAATCATCCTTGCTAGAGCCACAAAAGAAAATTGATGATGCCGCATCTGCCGTTCCTGCTTAACCCTCACGCGGCCGCCGAATGCTGAACCCCCTCAAATAGTAAGCAATGCCGCAGGCGCCGACGGCAGCCAGATACAGCGCATCAAGGATGGCAATGCCAATTCCCAGACCATGCTCCATGACCCTAAAAACGACAGTTGAGCAATAAGGCCTTCGAGGAAGCCCTCAAAGATTTTGGGGTTCGTCTAACTATTTGCTGCGGCAGAAGCCGGACTGGCGAACCTCGCTTAGTGCAAAATCTAGATTGAGTTAACGAATTCCAATATTAGATTGCCCATATTCGATTAAAGATATTTAAGTTCAAATGGCGGCGGAAATATCGTGGATTTGAAGCGTCGTGAATTTAATTCCATCAAACGTTTTATGCTTCCTATTTGCTAACTATAAAACTAAATTCGCCAGTTACATATTGACTTATTCCCAGCTTTAACTTAAGCTCCGGCAGCTAAAAAAACTAGATCGGGGGGATCTACGATATGTCTAAACTCAGTCTGTTTATTTTCATGTTGGGAGTGAGTATGTTCTTCCTGCCAGCGGGCAACGCTCAGGAAACATCTAAATCAACTGCAACGGGCAGCGCTCAGGAAACAGCTAAATCAATTGCAACAGGAACCGGAACGGGAACGTCAAGCAAATCCTCAAAATCGACCTCCACCCACAGCGCGGGGTTTAATGTGTGCCAGGGCACCTTTGCGGCTTGCATGGAAGCTACTTGCAAACCAATCACTTCGAATGGCCAAATCTCCAGCTTTCAATGTGAATGCAAGGTGGGAACTGGTTATTCGTTAGGAGTTAACGGACCCAAAAACAATAACTCGTGCCAGTCCATTCCCCAGGCTCCCCCTGCGGAGGGACAAAAAATCCCTTCTCGTTATTCCCCGGTAACAAACTTTGTAGCCTGCACCAACAAGCGCCCTTGGGCGATGTGCATGGATGCCGCTTGCACTGTGCACGCGGATAAGAATGATCCCCAAAAATATTCAGCCACATGCTCCTGCCCCAAAGCTGAGGGCGGTCCCTATGTTTATATGACGGTGGACGGTCAATACAGCCGGTCTGGGTGTGAGGACCAATATATTTCCTCAGCGCCCGCAACAACCTTTCTTCAGGTGACCCAGTTCTTGACCACACCAAAGGGGAAAGACTTACCGGCTGTGCCTGTCACCATTCTGGTTCCATCAACCGGGCAAAAGACGGCGTCAAAATAGGCGCCTGTTTAGCTTTCCGAAAATGACAACGGTTAGTCGCGAAGATCTTCTGGAGGGAGAGGGATTCGAACTCAATCCAACCGCTTCAAGGTCACGCTCATCATCATCCTTCATTTTGATCCGATTCTTGCCCCGGACATGCGTTCGCAGACGTGTTTCGGGGCAGCAATTCCTTTTGACTAAGCCCGAGGCCGGAAAGCCGCTTTGCAACGCTGATCTTCGGCAGACCCTCCCCGGATTACTGCTGCGTCGAAAATGAGTTTAAGGAACCTGGTTGGATACTCCTCAAGCAGCCCTCTTCAAGCGAGGATAGGGCTGCGTGGCGAAGCCTCACCAACTCAGCTTCACCAGTCGATCTGCAGGACGCAAAAGGCGCATTCATTGGAAACGCACAGCAGGGAATTGCACCGCAGCTAGCGCAAGATCAGTTTTTGATCGTTCATAAGATATTTAATTTTCAAGTGCTTGCAGGAATAAGTGAAAGTTGTTCCACAATGGTCATCTCTGTTTCGGGCTCCGAACGGAGATTTGCTATTGCCCTTGTTCTTCTTGCGCGTATCTGCACGCTTAGTTTCTTCAGCTCGGCATTTTTGGCTTATAGTTTGATCTTTATCGTGACAGATTCACCCGTTCAGTCTTTTATTTCCCAAAAGATGTGTATTCCGGCTCCGGTTTCCATCAAGATTCTCCGTTAGTTCTTGTTTGAGCGTGAAACGAAATGAACCCAGGCTGCACTACCCCAATAGTAGGAGATGAGAAATGCCTAAGATTCCGATAAAACCAGGGAAACCTATCTTCAGCGCTGCAAAACCGATCAACCGAGTCATGGTGCCTAACTTTACGCCGGCCAAGCCGCCGGCGGCCCGGGCGGCTGCGATGCCCACAGCCCACCCCGCGAATATCGCGCATCCGGTGAACCCTACCAACATAGCGCGCCCGCCGATTATCGTGAACCGGCCTCCTATTAATGTCGTTCGTCCCCCGGTTGTTGTCGGAAGGCCAGGGCCAGTCACTGGCGCAACGCATCCGCCGGCGAGTTCTGGCAGCCATCTCCCAAGCGTCTTTATTCCCCCGCCGCCTGTGGCCCATCCTCCTGCGACGATCATCCGTCCTGGAACGACGGTGGTTGGCAAGCCTCCGATTGGCCAGCCCGTTCATGTTGCGCCTCCCAGGCCGGGAACGCCCGTGCCGATTGCCCACCCCCAGGTGACGCCCCAGATCAATAACCTGCGCTTCATCGATCCAAATTTTGCGAAGAACATCATCGGTCTTCGGCCGCCGACAGAAGGCGTGACTCGCGACCAGATCAAAACGCCGATCTGCCCGAATGTCGATGTCACGGACGAGGTGCTATTTGAGGATCCGGCCCAGCCGGCGAAGAAGTTCTTCCTGCCTCGTTATCAATTGGTGACCGAGCACCAGCAGTACCAATTGGCGTTTAAGCAGGGCGATGCCGGCTGGTCGTTTATCGTCCACCTCATTAAGTTCGCGGCTCCATCCATCGCCGCCGCAGCTGCTTCAGCTCAAGAACTGGACCATCATGTTGCGGTCCTGGTGCGCTTTAACCAGATGATCGGCAACCAGCCCGGAGCACAAGAAGAGCTCACTTTCCAGGAGATCAGTGTCAAGAGCGGCGTGCTGACGGCAACGCTGCATCTCGACTCTCTCCAGCAGCGCGATGCGCTTTACCAGGCGCTGGCGGACCATACGTATGGCACGACACTTGTTGTGCGGCGCGCGGTTTCCGTCGCGGTTCCGGTGCCTCCTCCTCCGCCGATTCGCCCGCTCATCATGACCTTTGCGAGAATCCCTCAACCACAACCTCAACCGCACCAGCCCTCGACGCCCACGTTCCGGCCCGTTGACCGGGCGGTTGATTTCCTGGTCGAGCCTCGCCCCTTCGTGTTTCCTCCGGAGCTGCACAAGTACATCTACAAAGATGTAACTCCGCCTTCGGGCGAGAGTCTCACCCTCACTCGTTATCAAGTTCCATGGAACGACGGCAGAAGCCACACCTACTATCAGGATTCCGCCCGCCACCATCTCTTTTACTATTTGCCGGACAACTTCAAGATCGCCCGCCGGCCTGATGGCGCCCACGAGCCGTTAATGTCCGTGAGTTTTGGCCAGGCGGCATCGGCTGACGATTTGAAGGCTACCTTCTCCTTTATCGCTGTGCCCTGGGTGGACCCAAAGCGGCTTGTGGATGCCGCCGACAAGCTTAAGCCTTCGATTACCGATCCGCTGCCCAAGGGTGTAACCGGACCGCAGTTTGAACCTCTTCTGAGCGCTCCGGAGAAGACGCATTTCAGCCTGGCTTATCCCGGGTGCGATACCAGCAAGGGGCCGTTTGAGTTGCGCGACAAGGCCATTGTCGATTTGCGCAGCGGCGTTCATGATTCGATTATTCTTCCGCTGCCGCAATTTCAATCGATGTACGATGCGCTCTTTAGCCCTTCGTCTCTGCTCCTGACCGGAAAAATCGACGTGGATCTTGGCGCGGATGCCGGCGAAGAAATCCCATTTAGCGCGCGATTGAACGACTTGGCGGGCGATCTGATCTCCTATTCCGAGCAACCGCTGGCAGCAGACGGCTCCGCGCCGAGTGGGGATGGTTCGGGTGATGGCTCCACCGATCCCTCCGCCGGTACGGATGGTGGTCTAACGCAGTCGGTCAGTTCCGCCATTGGCGATGCCGTTCACGGAAACATTGAGGGTGCGGTGGAAGATGTTGTCGGTGGCCTCGCCGGAAAGCTTCTGGGCAAACTCGGCCATCATGACAAGAAGAACAAGGATAAGGACAAGAAGAAGGGCAAACAAGAGCCTCAACATACCGTAACGTACGAGCCAGGTGTACAAGCGACCTGGCAAAACCTGATCGAGAGTCCCGTGGAAATTCAATCTCTGGATGCCACTCTGGTTCGCGGCGAAGAAAAAATTCCTGCCACCATCCAGCTCGATCTCTCGCAGCCGGTACAGGTTCCAGTAGGGCAAGCCATCAGTTTTGCGATTACCCCGGCAAGCCCGGTGGAGGCCGGCGCTCCGGTCCTTGTCCAGTATGACCTTAGCGGCGTGCATGCGCTTCCGGATAAAGACGCTATCTGGAAAGAAACGCTTGATCCAAGCACCTCGGAGAGCTATCTGACCTCGATCACGGTGAAGACTCCGGCTTCTACGTTCGCCGCCGGATCCGATGCATCGGCACAGATTGTTTCACTGGTCGTCGATTTCGACAGCGGCATCTCTGTCGAATTGAATGCCAATCACCTGGAGGTAAAAGCCGATATTCCGCATTCGGTGATGGACTATGTTCTCCGCAAGACCGATACCGGCGAATATCGTTACCGGGTCACCCGCGTTCACTCCAATGGGCAGCAGGATAAAGATGCGGATTGGCGTCCCCCGGAGACAACCACGGTCCTATTTCCAGCCGTACGGTGATCGATATGACGTTTGAAGAACTTCCCGATTTTCAAGGGCAGCTTCAGCGGAACAACGTTACTTTGCTCGCGCCTTTCCAGGCGGGCAAGGCGTACACGCTGCTGCCAAGTGCAATCGGCATCGCGAAGCGCCAGGATGGAAGCCCAGACTTCCATCTTGGCGTGATTCGTCCCTCGAATCCGATGCTGCCTCCAGCGCCTTACGGCATGCTGGATTTCCGCCTGCAAGCCGACTTCCCGATGGAGGATGGCCTGATGCTGTTGCGAGGGCAACAGCCGGGAGCATCTCTGGAGCAGGCAAATTTTCGTGACGGTTTTGTTCAGTTGTTGCCGGTGGAAGGGCTCAATCAGGCAGCCCCGGAGCTGTATGCGCCCGTTGCAGTGAGTTCGCAAGGCCTGGGGTTGGTGCGCTTTGTTGCACGCCTGGACACGCATGGCGCTCAGCTTGTGAAAGACATGCTCTCCAGCATCACGCCCATGCGCGCGATCGCCCACATGGAAATATGGGGCGTCGCTCCGCGCCTGCCTCTGCAAGTGCATCTGGATCCGGCGCGATCACTCCAGTACCTGGCGGCAAGATCGGGGCAGTCCGGTCAGATTTTTCGGGCGCAACTGGAAGCGGCGTTTTCGTCCCCGTCCAACGATGTTCCCTGGAAGGTCGATGGGAATCTCGACCAGGTTGGGCTTACCGCTTTCGGCGAGTGCATGGCCGATCATGTGCGCGCGCGCTTTGCCGCCCTGTCCGCTCCCCAGCAGCCAGGCGGAGAGCCGATCCTGACGCTTCCGCCGCTTGATCAATTCGACAGCGGGGCCTTTGATTGGGATCTTTCTCAACCGCTCGTAACGGCGCGTCTTTTTCCTTTGAGCTTTGATCCGTTAGCAGCGGCTCGATCGATGTTGGCCTCGCAGCGATCCGATACAGTGCTCTCGATGGAGACGATCCCCAGCCTTAAAACCGGGCTGGCGATGCTCTCGGTCTCGGCGAACCTACCGCCACAGGGCCCGAACGTTTTAAGCATTGGGGTCACCGTCAAGGTTCCCCCCAAAGTGCCGTTCCGTCCGCAACAGATCAATAAGACCATCGAGCTTGCGGAACCCCGCAATACCGGCTCCATGACCGTGCAACTCTCTCCTAAGGAGGAATTGGAGTACCTGGTTCAGACATTTGTGATTCTCCAGGATTCCGGTGGCATTCAAAGGGTGGAAGGGCAGGACACGCCGCGCTCCGGTGAAAAGCTGGATCTGACCGTCGATGATTTCCCTTTGACGTTTATCTTGGTGGAAGCCTCCGACCGGCTTCTGGCCGTTGGCAGTGTAACGGGCACGCTGAGCAACAGCAACGCGCAGATATCATTCTCCTTAGCCACGGCGGCTCCTCGCACAACTTTATATCTTCCGAAAGACACAGAGGCTACGCTGCAGTTTGAGGTTCGATCGGCCGATGGCTCGCACGTACTTAAGCTCGGGCCGATGCCGGCTCGCCCCATGAAACTTGATGTCTCCTCTTTTCGCGAGTACGGTCCCCAGTCGCTCGACATTCGCTGCGCGTTTCCCGATGGACGCGGCCTGATGGCGATCGACTTGCTTCCTGAGGGAAGCTCCGAATCACCGTCCAACATTACGGTGATTGCTTTGACAGCGCAGACACCGCAGCATGCATGGACCTGGTTCGCTTCCTCTCCTTTTGCGCCCGGCTATCGATATCGCCAACATAGTTCCGGCACGCCCAATCCTTGGTCGAATGTGCTCTCTCCCTTTGAGCCATTGAGCTTGCAGGCTGGTTCAGCAGTGCAAAATGCCAGCGCCGGGAGCCCGCAGTGACCGAGTTGTATCAGGATATTCAATACCGGCAGAGCGACAACGATCCCAACGTGTTTTTCTTTATTCCTGGGAGCCCTTCACCGGAAATCATGTCGTCCGGAAACCCAGCCGCAAGCATGATCGGAAACGACAACGGGGGAGTATTGCAGCTTGGGGTGCATTGGGACGTAAGCGGCGAACGGCTGCGGAGCCTTGGAGACTACCTTCGCGGCAGGTTTCAGCTTGCGGCTCCGCCGCAGCTCACGATGGACCGTGTCTCTGTCGATGCAGTCAAGCTGGATTTGAGCATGCCGGACGGCAGATCGGAATCGATCGCCAGCACTACCTCTTCGGGATATCTGCCGTTTGCCGCTTTGTTCAACGTGCCCCTGGATGCGGCCCATTTTGGCCAGTCGAGATTGGCGATGACGGGCCGGCAGCAAATTCTTAAAGTTACCTATGAGATTTCCGGCCAGAGCCTAGCATATTGCACCGCAACCATCTCCGGCGACGCGCGCCAAGATGTTCAAGATTTGCAATCGAACGCGGAGGCTGCCGATTGCCGCCGGCAAATCGATACATCTCTGGTTGAAGGTCGACTGCAACTCGCCGTTACAGGCGACGACGTTTCGGATGCGTTCCGCACAAGGGTCGTCAATGCGGCCAAAGATCAAGCCTCCGGCTTGTTGCAAAAGATGCTTGGCGGAAATGACGCCACGCTCGATGCGGCCCATCTTGAATCTTCCGTTACGCTCGCCGAAGCTCGTCCCGCCAAGATGACACGCGAGGCCGACATAGGCACATGGTTCGGCGGAATGAGCGCCGCCAATATTCTGATTACGCCTTCTTCGCCGGATGCCCCTTCCGTGGAAGGCAAGGTGGACCGAACCATCCGGCTCGGTTTTGAGCCAAAGGATTTTCCCATTGCCTTTATTCAGATCACATCGGGAAATACGCAGGCGGCGCTCTCTCCTCCGGTGTTTTCCCCGGTGAGGCTCACGGTGCAAGCGGGAAAGCCGGTTACGGTAAAGGTCAACTACACCAATGGCGGTTCCGCCTACCAGGCACAGGTGGAAGCGGCCAGCGAACCGGTTGCCCTGATGCCCCAGCAACTCGGATTTTGCGCGGTAAATTTCAATGGAACGGCACGGAAAGAAGCCGGATCGAGCCGGATCAAGATTCGGGCAAAGTACCGCCCGAGCGGCAACGGAAGCGAAGATGAGACCGTTATTTCATGGGGATTCGGCGATTGGACAGAAACCTGGTATGTCGTATCCAGGGATTCTGGGCTAGCGGGCGTTATTGAATATACGTGGCAGGAAACCGCCGCGGATGGTTCCGTGGTCGAGCATCCTGCCGCAGAGGCCACCGGACCTGAAGTGAAACTTTAACCAGGAATTCGGAAACCAGGAATTTGGAAACAAGGAATTTTGGAGGAATTGCATGATTGCTTTCACGAAAGAGTTGAAAATCGACGGCATTGACGGTGTTACCGCGTACCGTGACAGCGACTCCGTGTCCGTTTTTTATTTAATCGCGTCTGCACCGACTTTTCGCATCGGTCCCGATGGAAGTCCGGTATTTCAGTTTCTCAAATATCGCGAACCCGTCGATCGCCCCAACGGAAAGAAGGGCGGTGGCTTCCTGATTTGTGATGTGGTCGTTACGATTCCTGCCGCCACCGTCACACAATGCAAAGCCAAGCTGCAGGAACTGGTGAATAGCGAGAATCCACGCCTGAATCCCAAGCCGGTTGTAGAGATTCACGAAATTACCTACACCAAAGGGTCCGCCAGCGTGCAGTTATTCGATGGCGGAGGGGCCAATTCGGCAATGGTCGAGCACATCTACAATCCCGCCGGCCCTTCTCTTTATGGCGACCTCATTCTGCCTATTACCGTAGAGTTCACGCCCGAAGGCGCGACTCTCGCCGAACAGGCTCTGCAAGGAAAGGGACCTACGCTGCAGGTCAGCTACAACCTTATCGCTCCGGTGAAGATGCCGAACATGAAGGTCCACGTGTGGTTCCATGCGGAGAAGTTCATGAGTTTTTCGCAAAAGGTGGACATCAACGACGGCTGGTATAGCGACCACTCCTATAAAGAGACTGTTCGGCAGCAGTTTATCTCCAGCGAGTGCGGCAATGTGGATATCGATCCGGGAGCAACCTCCGATCCAAAAGTGATCGGCCAGATTACGGATTGGGGCTTCCAGACCATGGAAGACAGCGTCAAGCGGGCCGTGGTCGGAGATATCCCTGATGTTTCGAGCGATGCGCGGAAAGTGCCTGACGGAGTCAAGCATCTGGATCGCAACCTGAGTGTCGATAAGATTGCGAATATCGATCGGTGGTTGACCGAAGGAGTTGTGATTGAGGTTGATCTGGGACCCAAAGGAAGCCTTCCCGGCATCAATACGCTCACTGGAAAAGACGGAAAGGCGCTCAATTGGAGCGATTTTGCCAAAGACGTCGACTTGAACGATCCGTTCTTTAAACAAATCAACGTGAATGTCCGCGCTAACGCAGATTTCACCAATCTCCCGATCTTCAGCATCGACGGACGCATCAGCTACGATGGAGATACGATCCACGAAAGCTTGCCATTCTCATTGAGCAGCCCGAACGACCTGGTTAAGTTCGCCAGCTACTACGAGAATGACAAGAAAAGTTACACCTTTAACTACAAGGTCAATTACAGAGCCCAAAGCCAAACTTTCGATTCCGGCGTGCTGACCAGCAAAGGCGACGAGCCTTTGACCATTGACGTAGGAGACACCGGTGTCCTGCTCGCAAATGTGCTGGCCGCCGATATCAATTTTGACGAAGTTACCCAAGCCTTGGTGACGGTGCATTATGAGGATTCCAGCAATAATGTCGATCCTATCGAGTGGGAAGTCACCCTCGACAAAGACCATAAAGCGGTAGCGCTACAGAAAGTCATTTTTGCGCCGCGCAAAGCATCTTTCAAATTCAAGACCAAATACGATATGAAGAACGGCCAGACGTATCTTGTGGATTGGAAAACCAATCCGGCCGATCAGATTAACGTTGGAAGCCCGTTTGGCGGACGCAAAACGCTTTCCTTCAGAGCTTTTGGGGACCTGCAGTCCGACATCAGTAACATTTTCATCGATGTCAAGTATGTTGATGACAAGAATAACTACACGCAAACCAACTCGTTGGCTTTGAACAAGGCGCAGCCTTTTGTCGACTGGGCTTTCTCGGTGGTCGATTCAAATGCCGGCAAGGTCACCTACTCTGCCACGATCCAGTTCCAGGATGGCCAGATGCAGAGCATCGCGGAAACCGAAGCGACCAAGAACACGATTCTTGTGGGTCGCCAGCGCGACGACAGCGAATTCTTAAGCGTTACCGTCCAGCCCGATCTGGTCGATTTCAGCAAGGTAAAGCTGCTCAAGGTGGTGCTCCACTACGTGGATGCCGCGAACAGCATCGACAGCACCAAAGAATTCGTCATCACCAAATCCACGAGTACGGCGCCGGCATGGTCTTTGCGCCTGCAGGACAGGACTAAGAAGAGCTACGACTACACATTCAGCTTTGTGACCGTGGATGGCAAGCACGTAACTCAGGGCCCGACCACAACCAATGAACCGATCTTGCTGCCGGAATTGGCCGCGGCGGCCGGGACTGGAGCGTAAATATGGTCTACGATAATCCGCCTTTCCCGATGATTAACGGCATTTCGCTGATGCCGGATCATCAGGATCCAACTTGGTTCTACTACCTGCCTCTGGCTCCCAAATTGACTCTCCTGCCCGATCCCGGAACCGGGCAGGGGGTTCCTCAGTTGCAGTTGATCAAGTTTCGAGGCTCCGCTGGGAATGGCGGATTTCTCAACTTCGACTGTAACCTCGGCGTAGACGATAACCTGTTGGACGATACGGCCACGCAGCTCAAGCAAATGCTGAAGCTCGATCAAAAGCCTAAGCTCGGGCCTCTGCCTGTCGTAAGCGGCAATGTCCGGCTGCTGCTTTTTGGTGCCTCAACGCCCGACACGCCTCCACCGGGTTCAGGAAGCCACTCGGGAAGCTCCAGTTCGTCTTCCTCTTCTTCTTCCTCCAGTGGCTCGACCTCAACGGGATCAAGCACTTCTTCAAGTTCGGGGGCAGCTGCGGGTACGGCGACCGGACCCAAATTCGTGCTGCGGATCGATCAAAGCGCCCATCCCGCGCTGTTCGGAAACAACCAAGCTACGTTCTCAGTGGCACTTGATCAGTATGGAGTTACTGTCCTGGAGCAAGCGCTTCAGGGTGAAATGTCTCCGATCGGCATTGTGTATGCGCTCGACTATCTGGCCTTGCGGCCCGCATACAATGTGCACCTTAGTATCGATTGGGATCGCGTGCAAAAGGCTCTTGACGATCAATTTTCAGCCAACGTGCTGTTTTTCTCCAGCCAGGTGGATACCGCGGTTGACAAGTTGGTTGAGAGCCGGGCGATTGAACTGGATGTGGACACCTTTGTTCCGGAAGGCGAAGATACCACCAGCATCATTTCCAACCGCGATCGCGCCGTACAACAGGTGCGCGACATGATTACGAACGCATTTTTCGAATCGAGCATCAATCCGGATCACCCACAGCCCGACGGATGGGACAAGGCCGCAACCTTTTTGGAAAGAGGATCGACGCTTGCCGCTACAGGCGGAGCCGCCGGATTCGCCAGCCTCTCGTATAAGAAAACCGATTACACGCGGATCGATAAGAAGAAGCTCGACGTCAACATGCGTGAACGCGTTACGACGAAGAGCACCATCTATCCGCAAGGCCACCTCGCGGGATTATTTCAAGTTCTTCGCGACCAGCACCTGGACCTAAGCCGTTTTGTGGTTGCTGTGAATCTGGACGATCCATGGTTCCAGACTCGGCGGGTCAATGTAATTTCGCGGGCCAACTTTGACGACGATAGCATTGTGTCTCTTAACGTCCAGACGAAATATGGCAACGACGGTAAGAGCGTTTTACTCGACGCCAGCCATGGGACCGACAAAGTTGAATGGGAGAGCACTGTGGATGGCGGCGCGGTAAAACGGGACGTCTCTTACCAGTACACGGTAAGCTTCAAGAATGTCGACGGCACCCAGCGCCCGCCAAGCATCGACTCGCCGCAACTCACGACGCAGGCCGATAACCTGGAGATCGATCCACGCCGCCTGTACTCCATGGTGCACGTGCCCATTACCGCAATCAGTTTTCCGTGGCCGAAGTATTCGACCGTTGAGGTGCAGACGCGTTACAACGACCCGGGCAACAACTTGCATGAGCAACAGACGTTCCTGCTGACCAGTGACAAGAGTTCGCAGGAATGGAAGATCTTTGTCCTCAATTCAAAGCTCACTACTTTCGACTACAAGATCATCTACCACGGAGTGGATGGCCACGATCTCGAAAAGCCCTGGGTTACCACCGATCAGGAAGAGTTGTTGATCCGCGATCCGTATCCATCGAAGCGCACCGTCGAGGTGGTTCCCAACGTAAGCTGGGACAAAGTGCAGAACATTTTCGTCGATCTTTTCTACGACGATCCGGCCAACAATGTTTCCGAGCAAGGCTCCGTGAGCTTCTCGAAAACCGATCCGGTCGTGAAGACTTTCTCGGTGGAAAAGCGCGATCCAACCAGGGACAGAGTTGCCTACGAGATCAGCATTCTGCTTATCAACGGAAGCATGACGCAGGTCCCGCGATCCTACACACAGGATCGGCGGATCATCGTCCGGGCGGATATGCGCGGCCATCGAATTGTCAGCATCCGTCCGCAGCAAGCCAGCTTTGACGATCTCCAGATCAAGCAGGTCAACGTGAACCTTCGCTATGAAGATCTCTCGAACGGCCTCAGCATCGGAAACCAATGCACACTCGCTAAACCGGACAGCATTGGCGTCTTTGAATTTGATTATGTCGATCCAACCAAGGCGAAATACGACTACCAGTTCACCATTCAGTACACCAACGGATTGAGCCGGGATGTGGATTGGCAATCGACCGACGCGGCTGATTTGACGATATCGCTGACATAGGAACGAACGGGGCGGCACCTGAAATACAAATGGGATGTGTGGCAGTAGTCGTGTGCCGGCGCTGTTCGCGAGTCGTTTTGCGGAACTAGCGTTGCGCTAAAAAATCAACTAAGCAACAGGCCATTGGCAAGGCGGCCTTTTGGGAGGAGCGTCCAAATGCTTTTATTATCCGCCGACAAGACCATTACCGTTGATGGAGTCACAGTATTTCCCGACCATGCGGACCAAAACCAGTTTTGGTATCTGCCCGGGCCGGTCTCCATCGCCCGAAGAACGGACGGCGAAGCCTGTTTTACCTTTATCAAGTTCAAACCAGCGGCAGTGGAGGGTGGAGCGAAAGGCGGCGGCTTCACCATGTTCACCACGAACTTGAAGCTCGATCCCGCGACAGAGGGCCGCATCAAGTCGCAACTTTCGGCGATCGCTCCAGGTCCTGGCGATCCGGTGCTAAGCCTGGTGCAGTTCGACACGGGAACAGTAAAGTGCATCGCCCTCAACCTGCAAGGTTCTGGAGGAACAACGGCGACGGCGGCGCAACCAGGCATGTTCAACGCGGTCGAGTCGATCTTAGGCGCAACGACTCCATCGCTGCAGGGCAATGAAGATGCCAGCTTCAGCCTTACGCTCAGCCAGGAAGGCGCGATCATTCTGGAGCAGGCTTACAAGCAGGGAACCGCGCCCATCGGCGTGGTGTATGACCTCAAATTCACAGGGCTGCGCCCGTCGCTGGACGTCAAAATTACGGCGGATTTCAAGCGCATTTATGACAGCCTGAGCGCGAGCTTGAGTGGACAGTACTACTTTGTGAAAGCCAGCCTTGAAGCCGCGTTCGAGAAACTCGTGCAAGATGGCGCCATCAAGATCGAGGTCATCAACTTCACCAGCGATCAGGACGCGAAGGACAAGGAGAAATGGGCGCTCGACTTCTTCACGCAGAAACTGCTTTCGGACTGGTTTGATCCAACGCTCAATCCGGGCCAAGTGCATGGCGATGTCTCCAACTCAAGCGGCGGCAATCTGCTGGATGCCGCTGGCAAGGCCTTATCGAATGCAACATCCGGCCAGGGCGGGAGCAATCAGGGCACTCAATCCGGCAGTCAGCAGGGTAGTCAATCTGGCAGTCAACAGGGAAGCCAATCGGGAAGTCAGGCTGGAAGTTCTCCTGCACGTCCTGCATCTGGTTCTACGCCAAGCGGCGGAGCGGCTGCTGCGGGAGCAGGAGCGAGTGGTGGTTCTCAAAGCTCACCGTCACCAGCGCCGGGAGCAGCTTCATCTCCAGGTGGCTCCAGCACTCCGGCAAGCGCGTCCGTCTCCGGCGCGGCTGCGTCATCCGCCCCGGCTCGCGCGGGAGGATCCGGAACCGGCGCGGCCCCGGCGACGGCGCCCACTCCAAGCCCAACTCCAACTCCTGCAGTAGCCACTCACGCACCTGCGGCACTACAAATCGTGAGCCGAAATCCGGACCCTTCGCCAGCCGGGTTCAACATTCAGCATACGCCCGCAACTTCAGGATTGACGGAAACTATCACTATTACGGGTGGAACGACGCCACCCACGGTGCGTGTGGACGGCGCCACAAAGACGTTAAACGCCTCCCATCAGATCACAATTGATGTTGCGCCTGCTTCGAGTCACGACATTGTGGTTGAATATCCAGCCGCCCCCAGGGCTTCGGAAACCTTTGACCTTCTTTTCCAGTACGATCTTCCGGCGCGGGCCAATTTTTCCGACAGTCCTCCCAGCACATCCTTCCGAAATTATCTGCTTGATCATCCGCAGCCTGCAGATGCGCCTTTTTCCGGAAGTCATGCGCCCAATAGGACTTCGCCTCCTGGCGGGGCCGCTGCCTTGCATGAATGGATTGGCCGTCTCGCCGATCCTAAGGAAGTGGAACTGGATGCGCACGCCAGCTACGAAGGCCGTGACGATACGACCACGATTGGATACAACCTCGATCTTTCCGTGCGCAGATTGAAAGTGGCTATGGGAATTATTGGCAACGCGGCGCGGATCGCGCGGACCCAGTTTACCGGTGACAGCGATGCCAGAACGGCCCATCGAGTGAGCGCGGCTGGAGGCTCTGCCTCCAATCCCGACCGTGTTGTGCATATCAAAGGCTATACAGATGGAGGCACTTCGGCGGCCACCATCAACGCGCGGATCGCGCGTCCGGCAGACCCGGCGCAACCAAATCCAAGTCCCAACCCAAATCCTCAACCCAACCCACAGCCGAATCCGAACCCGAACCCGAATCCCAATCAGCAAACGAACCCCAATTCGACACCCACTCCTCAGCAGCAGGGCAATAACCAAGGCGGAGGGGGACAAATTGCGGGAGCACCGGCCATTGCCTTTAAGCTGAGGTATGTTCACCAGGAAGAGCAAAAGACGATGGTGTTTGAGTACCACAGATCGGATGCCGAGCAGCGCACTTATGCGCCTCAAGGCTTTTTCGATTTGATGCTGGCCGATTTAATGGACAGCGAGAAACACTTTGTGGAAGTGGACCTGGACGACCCGTTCTTCCGCGAATTCGCTGTAACGGTGCAGGCTCCCATTGATTTTCAGCGGATTGGATTGCAGTCCTGTCACGTCTCGCTGGACTATGGAGATCCTGACGACGCCAACAACTTCAAGCACGACGATGCGATCTTCGATCCAAGTCGCCCGAAAGAGCACAAGTTCGCCGTATTTATGAACGCGAATCATGACACCGGCTACCGCTATGCCACGGAGTACCATTTCGATCCTGAATCCGGATGGGACGGGCGTGTCTATTCTTACCAATTTGCGCCAGTTACGACCGAGGATCGAACCTTGTTCCTGAATCCTTTCGACCAGATCGGATTTCTCGAGATCCGAATCTTCCCTCATCAGGTGGATGCCGCGGTCATCGATTCCATCGATGTGGATCTTTCGCATACCGACCCGACCGGCGATGTGGTTCGACGCAGTTTCAACGTGACGCCGGGTGCTCCTCCGCAGTTCTGGCGAGTGCGGGTGGACGATCCTAAAGATCGTTCCTATACCTATCAATTGACGCATCATTTGAAGGATGGCAGCACAAAGCAGCTTGCTCCAGTGACCACCCAGGCAACCGCGCTGCCCGTCAATGACCCCTTTGACAAGGCACTTGAGATCGACTTCGTGCCGATGCTGAACCCGGCAGTGACCCGGATGGTGTTCATCGACGTGCATTACGTGGATGCCAAGAACTCCTATGAGCGCCAGGAGCGCCTGACGCTGCAAGGCAATACCACCGCTGTAACGCATCTCCGAATTGCGTTGCTTGATCCAACAAAGACCACATACAGCTATCGCCTAACGTTTGTGGGAACCAACAGTCAGATGAAAGAAGGTCCCTTTACCGATACAACCGAAACCCTCATCGCTGTGTCGGACTCGTAAGACAAAAGGGCAGAGCCATCCAAAGAGAGGCTCTGCCCTTAAAGCGTTTCTGTATCAGGATTGGTTTAGGTAGGCCTTGTTGAAATGGGGAAGGCGTCTTTTGAATTTTGGCATTCGTGAAAATGCGGCGCTCGAACAGATCTTTCATCGTTTGGCTGCTATTGCACCCGATGCAACCAGGCGGGCAAAGAAGACGCTGGATCTCTGCCTTCACGGAATTCGCCATTCAAGCTGGCCCGATGTTGCATGGCTCAGCGGGCTTACCCCGGATGGATTCCCCGTTGAATTTGCATTTTCTTTTCTTGGCGGAACTACCGTGCGTTATGCGACGGAGCTTGCCGGCCCCGAGACGCTGGACTGCGACAAGACCCGCCTCGCTTTTCGCCTTTATGAGCGGCTAACGGGGCAGACGGTGTGTTCGGAAATGGAAGCCGCGATCTTCAAGATGCAATCCGCCGGACCGTTGGTCTATGGAGCATGGTTTGGCGGAGCACACGGGCCAAACGGAGACCGCTACAAGATCTATGCAGAGGTTCCGCGCGATGGCGGATTTGCTGCGCTTGCCGGCGGCTTGTTTCCGGAAAAAGAGCTGCCGCTGGCTCATTGCCGATCGCTTCCAATCATGTTCGCCTTTCAGCCGGAGAGTAAGGTGTGCGAAGCATACTTTCAAGCCGGGAACGTGGAGCCTGCAGATCTGGGACGCCTGCTTTGGCAATGGGGAATCAGTCATCGCTATCGCGAGGCAATGGAATTGATCGAGGACACCTGGGGCCGTCGTGGAATTCCCGCAGCCTCAGTCTTCGGTTTTAGTCTTGCGTACACATCGCGTCAGGAACCGGCAGTGGTTTCGCTCTTTGGGCGATCGCGCGTCCTGTTTGGCAGCGATGCTAACATTCGCCGCACGCTACTGAAGCTGGGCGAGCGAAAGGGTTGGGACATGTCGATGTATGAGAGCGCCTCTGCTCCTCTTCAGTCCCGCGACGAGTTTCCCGCCCACAACGGCGTTCTGTCTTGGATTATTCCGTCCCAGGGTCCACTTGAAGTCAGGATCGGCATGCGGCCTCCCGACGCCGAATTATCTTCAAGTCCTGCTACTTCGCCAAGTAATAAACTGCAAGAGAGATCGGAAGACCCACAAGCAACGGATGGCCAATTGGGCCAGTGATGAACAAGCCGATATTCATTGGGGGAATCCGATGTAAGGCCGAAAGCGGCAGCACGATATAGTTCATCACGACAAAAACAATTTCGCCATAAAGCAGCCCGGCCAGGATGGGTCGTTGCGTCAGAAAACCAATCTGGCGGCTTGCCACAAAGAAGACAATTGCAGCCCCGAACGCGATCGTAAAGTGCAGTAGGGCACCCAATGCCGCGCTCTTGGTGCCGCCTTTAAAGGACGGCATCCCCAACACACCGGCGGCGACGGTCTGCAACACCGACATCGGGTTCCTGCCGCCCATGCCGAAGATGATGAATGCCTGCGTGATGTCGCCAACTCCGGCGCCTAACCCGCCGAGCAGAATTGCGCAAAATGCCCCCGGAAATGTTACCGATGTTGAGTTCATAAAGTTTGTAGGTCTCCCCTGTGACTCCATGGTCGGTCATCATTGGCGTTTGAGTCGCGCAGATTCGGACGGAAGAAACACATTTGGGCGGAAAGTGGAAATCGACTTGCGGAAATCGAATTAAGAGTTAAGGGTTGAGAGGCTCTGGAAGAAATGAAGACTGGAAGCAAGAATACCGGAAGCTAACAAACCGGAAAGAGCGAAGAACGAAAAAATCAAACCCTTATCGTTTTGCGGATTCCCGCCGTAGCTCTTTGGGCGAAGCGCCGAGAACCCGACGAAGATGGAGCGCAAGGTGGCTCTGGTGCGAGAAACCCGTTTCCAGAGCAACGCGGCTGATTGGCAGTTTGCCTTCACGCAGGAGCGTTGCCGCGCGATCCACGCGGCGGCGGATTACGTATTGATGGATCGGTACACCCAAAGCCTGCCGGAAAAGCGCTTTGCAATGTGAGACGCTCATGCCAGCGATTTCGGCTACGTCAGCAAGTGCGAGATCGTCGCCCAGGTGATCTTCAATAAAGGAAAGGACTCGTTTGAGCTTGTGGCCAGGAAAGCCGCCTCGGGGAAGCGGAGACTCCGTGGCGAGGTTGCTATGGTGGCGAATCAGATGGGTGGCAAGAGCTGTGGCGAGGCTGTCGAGATAGAGGCGTCCGCCTGGATAATCAAGCTCCATCTCCGCTTTTAGAGCCCATCCAATGTGCTCAAGCTGCGGATCACGCGTTTGGTAGCGGTTCAGTACTTCCAGCCGCCTTGGATCGAGCTCAAGTTCCTCTGTGACCCTCTGAACCAGTTTGGTTGAAATGCTTAAGGCCAGGATAGTATCCGTGTCTTTCAGCTCCCATACACAGGGAACTCCCGAGGGGACGATATCAATGTCGCCGTGAACAGCAACTCCCCGGTGACTCTTTCCGTCCCTACGACAGGCAACACGGGAAGAGGGGCCCACATGAATACAAACGGATGTCCGTGACAAGGCGGGAACGGAAAGTTCTCCGGGCGGATCGGATAGCATGACCACGTTCAAGCTATCGCCCGGCGCCCTGGAGATGCCGTTTGAAGCTTTGAGCGCCTGCTCCGACTGGAATACTGGGAAAATGCTCATAAACTGGACGCCGTTGATGCTTAGACTACCACGGTTTCCCCTGGCGGGTCACTTCTCGCTGAGCGCGAAACCCCAGGTGGACGCCCCGCGAGAGCCAGAAACTGCCGATCCGGCTTGTAACAAACGGATATACTTTCCTTTTGTTCTTTCGCTGAATCTCGTCACCCCTTCTATGCATCCGTCCTTTGTAATTGTCGCGCTTGGTCTTTTTCTTGGCATGCGCCACGCTAGCGATCCAGACCATGTGATTGCCATTGCCACGATCGTGGGCCGCGAGAAAAAGACAGGAATTGCAAGCCTAATCGGCGCACTCTGGGGTGTGGGGCACACCGTCACTTTGTTGCTTGTGGGCGGGGCCATCATTCTTTTCAAAGTGGTCATTCCGCCGGGTCTTGGCCTGGCGATGGAATTGGCTGTTGCCGTCATGTTGATCCTTTTGGGCGTCTTGAACTTGACGGGCGCGATGCACTGGATCAACTCCGCTCTTTCGAAGGTTCCGCAGCAGCACATCCATACCCACGGAGATTACATTCACTCCCACCAAAGCGCAGAGTCTCAAGGCCATGGACATGCAGAGTCACAGACGCGGCTAGGTTGGCTTGATCGCCATCTTGGTCGTCTTGGCGGCGGCCATCTTGGCGCTGGCCGTCTTGGCGCCTATCATTTCGTGCGTCCCATCGTAATAGGAGTTGTACACGGCCTTGCTGGATCGGCAGCCGCGGCCTTGCTGGTCTTAAGCACAATCAACGATTCAAGGTGGGCATTGGTCTATCTGCTGGTTTTTGGGGTCGGCACCGTCTTAGGCATGGCGCTCATTACCTCGGTGATTGCGATGCCGTTTGCCTATACTCACAAGCGCCACGCTCGCCTAAGCCAATATTTGACCGCCGCGTCCGGGCTGGCAAGCCTGGGATTCGGTGTGCTTTTGGTGTACCAGATCGGTTTTGTGGATGGGTTATTCACCAATCACGTGCACTGGACTCCCAAGTAACACTTCATTTCTGCGTTACGATCAGTTCGATTCGGCGATTTCTGGCTCGCCCGGCCTCGGTGTCGTTGGACGCCACCGGCTTTTCTTCTCCTAATCCGGAGGTCGCGATTCTCTCTTGTCCAACGCCCTGATTCACAAGCATCTCCTTGATGGCATCTGCTCGGGCCACGGAGAGTTTTTGGTTCATGTCCATGGGGCCGGTGCTATCGGTATGTCCGACGATTTGAATCGTTGTATTCGGATAAGCTTTCAAGAGCGTCGCCAATTCAGTCACCGTATGAGTCGATTCGGCTGTGAACTGAGAGGAATCATCCTCAAAATTCAAATGGTCGAAGACGAATGTGCGAGGCAAAGTACTCTCTTCAGGGTCTGCCAGAAAAAGCCCAAGATAGTAATTCATTGAGCCTTGGGGAACCGAGAGGCTATGATCGCCAGGCAGCCCAAGTTTGGCTACGGAGTCGCCACCCGCCGGAGCAGTGAATGGAAGGGCCGTATCCATGCTGGTTTGAGGCGGATGGCCGAGCACGAAAAGCAGGAGGGCGAGCGCACCCAGCGCCATGAAGGCCATCGGTAGCCATCCTGTTGCACTGCGGGCTCCTACGTTCGGGTGATAGGCAATTGCATCGTTTGCTGGTACCGGGGAGATGCTAACTGCAATCGGGCCATCGTCCTTGTTACGCGGTCCTACGACAAGCCTTGGGCCGGCGTTGAGGACCTGCGCCAAGCCGGCGGGGGCTGCGGCCAGAAATTCCGGTTTTTCACCGAGAAGGGCCCCTGCGAGACCAGCGGCATCCAGGCCTTGAACCTCGGCCCTTCTTTCGACCACACCCATCGCGATGGGAGCGGCGAGGCTCAACAACGACGCAGCGGAAGACGATTTAACCCCGCTAAATCTAGCTACCGTTTCCGCAACAGAGAGGCTCTTGTTCCCAAAGACCTTTCCGAGGAGATATTGGCCGGAACTCAGCATATTTGTGGTTGTGCGTCCGCTGCGGAATAAGGAAAGAGGATTTTCCAAAGCACTGGCATACCCGCCACTCTGGAGGAGGCGCGCCAAATTGTCGGCCCCTTTGCGGGAGGACACCATATTTGTGAGTCCCAATAAAACTGCCGGCACAGATCCATTGAGCGCCTGCCGCGTGGAACTCTCCGATTCACCAACGAGCGAAGCTGCTCTGCGCACCAACTCAGGAGAAAAGTAGCTCTTGACAGTATCGAGCAGATTTACGGGCCTAAGATATTGAGCAACGGCCACGACCGGGCCTCCTCTGTTTTTCGCGAGTTCCGTCTGAACTCACAAGCTGAATTGTCGGGAATATCCTTTTGGGATGTGCCCTCTAAATGTGTCGTTGCCTCGTCATCCAGACTTTGAACTGAATTTTGCAATTTGATCTCGCTATTCCAGAGCTGCTGCCCTTTGCCACCTTGATTTTGTCGATTTCGTTGATGATTGACTCGTGCTCTGTCGTGAGTGTCTCCTTTCGGTCCTAGTGTTCCTAGCGTGCGCAAACGCGCATTCAAGAGAAGGCGAAGACGAGGAAGGGACCTCTGCGGGGCCAGAGCGGCCTGGGCTTATACTTGTGCTATGAAGAAAATACAGGCGGACGAAACGACTCCAGCTCAGGAAGTAGAAATCGTTCAATTTTCAGACGCAGGCGAGAACCAAGGCGCTACGTGCGTGCCGAAGATTGTGAAAAGCGAAGAAGAATGGAAAGCGCAGCTTCCGGCAGAGGCTCTCGAAGTCACGAGGCACGACGGCACGGAACGGGCTTTTACAGGAGCTTTTTGGAATTTGCATGACGACGGTATCTATCGGTGCGCCTGTTGCGGAACTGCATTGTTCGATTCCGGCACAAAGTTCGATTCCGGCACGGGCTGGCCGAGCTTCTGGCAGCCGATTGCAGAGGGAAATGTGCAAACCGTGGAGGATCGTAGTTTTGGAATGCGGAGAATCTCGGTTTCTTGCCGTCGTTGCGACGCACACTTGGGGCATGTTTTCCCCGACGGCCCGAAACCCACGGGGCTGCGTTACTGCATCAACTCCGCATCGCTGCAGTTTGCAAAGCCCAAGTAGCGGAATCCGGCAGAAACGAAATTTACAAATGACTCCGTTGAGCCTTGTCCTGGGCGCCCCGTTGCTGTGAGTGAGGTGATGTGCGCGCTGCCAGATGGGGGATAACGACGAGCGGCATGTCTGGAACTGATGGCGATCAAGACCAGTCGTCAAGCCGCCTTTGTGCTTCCTCCGGAGTCATGGGCGCTTTTGATTCCGAGACGTTAAAGGTAACGTAAATCTCGTTAGAACCGGTTTCAGCGTCGATTGCCTCCAAGTCGAGATGATCCACCTCTGCCAGCCCGTCGCGGTAATACTTAAGAAAGAAATAGTACACATGGCCCAAGTTCTTCCTCGTCATAAAGACCTCGCTAGCCTTAACGCTAAGCGTGGCACGTGCTCTCGTACCGGGCCGGGAATCGTTGTGAAATCTAATTGTTCGTCCGCTTTCTCCCTGTTCTATAACGGTGAACGTTTCCACCAACCCTTCTCTCAACAAACACAATCCAAGACACCAATCACGAAGGGCATCCCTATAGATATGGATCTTTAGCATTTCTTGACCCGAAAGGTGAACAATCTCGATGTCAATGGGTAGGCGAGAATCGTGTTCCATCGTCAAGATCCTTCAGTTCTTTCGGGACCATTCTCAAATGGTGATTGTAGCTTTGCCTGTTTATGTTTTGTGAGCGGATTCCCTCTAATCTATTCGCTGCGCAACGCCTTGACTGGATCGGTTGAAGCCGCCCGCTGGGCCGGAACGATGCTTGCGATGGCTGCACAAACTCCAAGCGAAAGGATGGCGCCGCCAAAGACCAGCGGGTCCCAACTTTTTACCTGGAACATGTGGGAAGCGATAAACTTGCCGGCATAGTAGGCGGCGGGGATACCAATCATTAGCCCGATAGCTACATGCAAGAAGGCCCCACGCAGGATGAGTTGCAGAATGTGTGTGCGGTTCGCTCCTAACGCCATGCGGACACCGATCTCGCCGGTGCGGCGTGTGACGTTGTAGGCCGTCAAGCCGTAGAGACCGATGGCTGAGAGCAGCAGGGCAACAATGCCAAAGACGCTCGTCAATTGGGCGACCATGCGTTCTTGATCGAAATTCATGGCAACCTGATCGGCAGTCGCCCTGATAGAAATGATGGTGAGGGAAGGATCTATTTCTCCAAGCGCCTTGCGGAAGCGCGCCTCGAGGTTGGTGGTATCTCCGCGCACGAGTAACTGGATGCCGCTGATGAATTGCGACTGTGTCTCCAGTCGCTGCATCAATCGGTCGTCGTAGTGAAGACGTTGCTCCAATAGCACAAAGAACATGGGGCGGACCGCTTGGTCCGGATTAATGTATTTGGCGTCATGTGCCACTCCAACAATCTCATAGGTCCCCGCATACTGAGCCACGTCCATGCCAAAGTGTTTTCCCAGCGGCTCTTCATTGGGAAAATAAAGCTTCACGAAGGCTTCGTTGACGATGGCAACAGGACGGCTGCCGGTTGAGTCCGAATCGGAAAAATCGCGTCCACGAACGATCCGCTGGCCAATGGTAGAAAAAAACTGGCGACTGACGCGGTCCCATGAAGTACTGAAGTTGCCGCCGATCTTCGCGTCGCCTTTTCCTTCGATTGCGACTTCTTCTCCCCAATTGTTAAAGCTCAAGGGGCTGTAGAGCGCAAGGCTGGCTTTTTGCACTCCGGGCACTTCGAGCAAACGATCTTCGATGGTTCGATAGAGAGTATCCAGCCGTTCGGGTGTATAGCTGTTAAGGGGCGGATTGATCTCCACGGTGACGCGATTTTCAGTGGCAAACCCCAGATCCTGCTTTTGCAGGTTGCGCAGATTAACCGCCAACAACCCTGCACAAACCAGCAACACAACAGAAAATGCCGCCTGCCCAATCACCAGTAACTGCCGCGGCAGGGAAGCATTGTCCTGCGTACTGCGATTCGATCCACGAAGAGCCTCGGCCGGATCGGAACGCGAAGCGAACCATGCCGGAACCGCACCGAAAAGCAAGCCGGTGACCAGTGAGAGTAGAAATCCAAAACCAAGCACAGGCCATGAAGGCGCCACGTTGATCGGCGTATAAGATCCGCTACGAAATGTGAGGGCCAGCATGATGCGCGCACCGAAAAAAGCGATTGCAATGCCGCCCAAGCCGCCGATGAGCGATAGCAGCACGGCTTCGGTCAGTTGCTGGCGTACCACTCTGGTGCTGGTGGCGCCCAGAGCCATTCGCATTGCGGTTTGAGAACGGCGCGCGCTGCCTCTCGCCAGCAGAAGGTTCGCGATGTTCGCGCACGCGATGAGCAGCACGGTTCCGCACGCCATCAGGAGTAAGCGAAGGTTCTCACCGTAGTTTGCCTTCATGGTCTCAACGCCGCTGCCGGCCGGAGCCATCTTGATGTACTTGTTCGGAATCGTCGGCGCTACAAGGGGTTTGAAATTCGCAGGGATCTCGTCTTCTGTTTCCAGCCACCGCCTCAGAACCGTAGTCAATCGCCCGGGGAGGGCATCGGTATTTGCCCCTGGTTTCAATCGTCCGACCGCGTAGAGCCATTGCGATTGATTGATTTTCATCACGGCATTGGCTCCGTCCAACATGCTCTCTTGTTGGATGGGCAGCCAGAAGTCGGGCGGATTGGAACGAAGCGTTTCGCCGAAGAAACCTGGAGGCGCAATACCGATCAGAGTGACCGGCTTTCCTTCGATGAAGAAAGTGGAACCGACGAGTTTGGGGTCTGACCCATAGGATTGTTGCCAGGTGTGGAAACTCATCACAGCCACAGGTGGGGCAGACTGCTTATCGTCGGCATCCGTAATCACACGCCCCTGGTAGGCGCCGATACCAAACACATGAAAGTAGCTTCCGGTAATAAACTCGGATCGTAGCGGACGCGCCTCGCGGTCCCTCTCCGCGTGGCGGGTGCCATAAATGCGAGGCGATGCCTGGAAAGCTGTGGTTTCTTCGAACTCCGGCGCGTTTTCTACCAGACGCTGATACAGAGGATACGAAAAGAGGCTCCAGTCATCTCCCTCCCACCCCTCGTAGCAGCACTCGCCGTTGTCACCAATACGATAGAGCTGTGCCGGGTCGGCAACGGGCAGCGACTTCAACATGATTGAGTGGATTAACGTGAAGATAGCGGTGGTCGCGCCTATGCCAATTGCCAGGGTTAGGACGGCGGTCAAAGTAAAAGTCGGTGACAGACGCAGCTGTCGCAGAGCGTACCGAATATCCTGCAGGAGATTTCGCAAAGAAGGCCTCTCACCGATTTATACGATGGCCAAAATCTTTAGTTCAAGAAAAATGTCGGCGAGCGGAGAAAAAAGAGCGAAAGGCACTAAGACAGACCTCTTAGCGTTCCCCTGCGCCCTTAATCATGAGTCATGACTACCAGTAAGAAAGGGTCACGTTGTCCAGCCACACATCATAAGGATGTTGGGCGGAATCGCCATCCATTTGGAAGGCCACGTTGACTTCCTGGGCATTCACCGCCATGGAGTTATAGGACACGTTCACCTCCTGCTTAACGCCATCAAGGGTAACTGCGACAAAATAGGTCTTAACGTCGTCCCGATAGAACTCCCAAGTCAAGTGATGCCATTCTGAAGCTGTGGGAGCGGAGCAAGGAACTGCCGTGTGCCGCCATGCGCTTCCGGCTGTGTCCCAAACATCCCATACGCCACCGCCCTGAATATTGCACTGTGTCCCAAAGATGAACTTGCGGCTGCCGATGGATTGGTTCACATCAAATTCCAGCGCCTGGGCATATTGAGGCGCCGTAACATAAAAATCCAGGTCATATTGGAAATGGGTAGCGCTGTTGCTGGGGCCCAGTTGTTTCCACCAGATTGCATCGGCATAAGGAGTACGTCCCGCCAGCGAAAATTGCATGGATTTTCCGCTCAGGGATGGCGAAGACACGCCCTGCTGGCTGGTGTACACAGCAACCGGGCCATTTCCTCCCAATCCGGCACAAACGGTGCAGTTTTCCCATCCAGTCATCTGCTGAATTTGCGATGAGGTGGTGGCGGTGGATGGCACTCCCGAGATTGGAGTCGGACTGGCGGAAGGAGCGGGAGTTGCGCTGGCGACGGGACTCGGTGTTGGGCTCGCGGCGGGAGCAGGGTTGGGATTCGATGTAGGAGCGGGATTGGTTGTAGATGCCGATCCCATGTGGCCGCCACCGCATCCTGCGATTGAAAGCAAGAGCACTATGGCAACAATTCCAATGAAAATAGGGCCGATGGCCAATTTCAGATAAGAAGTTCGGACTCGCTTTTCCAGATAAAAACCCAACGTCGATCTCCTTGTTTTGAGGTCAAAAGCTCTAAGGTCAAAGCAAGAAGCCTACGCAGGCATCTATTCTGGATACATAAGGGAGACGTATGGTTTTCGAGGGGGAAGCCTAGTAACCCTCTGGATCTAGAACGCTTTAATCCAAAAGGCGTTGGGCGGTCAGCGGGTCTCGGCGTGTACCACTGGCGCTTGTGATCGGGAACGAACCCTTGCTATGCCCCACTGGAACGCTCGGAACGCCAGCAGCAGAAGCAGAACGGCGCCATACGTGAATGGCCTGCGGAGATCGGCCTTCACCAGCCAAATAAAATGGATGACTCCAGCGGCAGCGCTGAAATAGATGAGGCGATGCAGGGCGCGCCAGCGCTTTCCTCCTAACCTTCGAATCCATCCGGTCGTGGAAGTGAGAGCCAGAGGCAGCATCAACGCAAAGGCAGTCATGCCGGCAGTTATAAAACGCCGCTTGAAGATGTCGTGCAGCATCTCGTGCACATCGAAAAACTTGTCGAGCCACACGTAGGTCATGAGATGGAGTGAGCCGTAAAAGAAGGCGAATAGTCCTAGCATCCGCCGGAAGCGAATCAGCCAGGGCATCTCCAAGATCTTGCGCAGGGGAGAAACGCTAAGAGTCACCAACAGGAAGATGAGCGTCCACCTGCCCGTGGTGCGCGTAATAACATCGATGGGATTGGCACCCAGTATACTCTGGAAGCCCTTCCAAAGCAGTACGCTCGCCGGGCCAAGACATAGCAAAAAGGTCAGGACTTTTAAGCCCTTCACCAGTTTTTCCGAAGGAGGTCGCATTTAGTAATTCTTACGCAAATCCATGCCCGAATATAAGCTCGCCACCTGGTCGGAATAGCCATTGAACATGAGCGTCGGGCGCTTTAGAAATTCACCGATCCGTCGCTCCTTTGCCTGACTCCAGCGAGGATGGTCTACCTGAGGATTCACGTTGGAATAAAAACCGTATTCGTTGGAAGCCATGCGGTTCCATGTAGTAGGAGGCATGTTCTCGACAAACGAAACCTTCACAATCGCCTTAATTCCTTTAAATCCATACTTCCATGGAACCACCAGCCGGACCGGCGCTCCATCAACGTTGGGCAGGGCCTCACCATACAATCCGACTGCCAGAATGGTGAGCGGGTGCATGGCTTCATCCATCCGCAATCCTTCTACGTAGGGCCAAGCAAGAAGGCCGCTCTTTTGATTTGGCATCTGATTGGGAGCAAAAAGAGTCTCAAAGGCCACATATTTTGCTTTGCCAAGGGGCTCTGCGGCTTTGATGAGCGCACTCAAAGGGAAGCCTACCCACGGAATCACCATGGACCAGCCCTCAACGCAGCGATGCCGATAAATCCGCTCCTCAAGGGGGGCAAGCTTCATGATTGTATCGATATCCAGCTTCTTCGGCTTTTTTACCAGGCCTTCCAGAGAGACATTCCAAGGGCGGCTGCGGAAATTCGTCGCTAGACCGTTGGGCTCGTACTTGTCTGTACTGAACTCGTAGTAATTGTTGTAATTCGTAATGTCCTGCAGGGTGTTCGGCTTCTCGGTGGTGCTTAGGGGGCTCTTGATCACGCCCGGCAGCGCGTTATTAGCTTCCACTACGTGCGTTTCGTCCGTAGAGCGAAGATAAAACCCTGCCGCCACAGCAGCGCCGGTTGCGGCAGCACCGGTGATGAACTTGCGCCGGCTCATATACCCGGACTTCGAGGTAATTTCCGAAGACGGAATGTCACTGCTCTGCTTGATCAGCATGGTCGGCTCCCCAACAGGATTTGCCTTCTATTGTATTGCAAGAAACCGTGTGCGGCGCTTGTCCCGACGGCGCCCCACTGCTCTTGTATCAAGTACGTTACGATCTCAAGAAACGGATTGCGATACTAAAAAAGTGGCAAGGTAACGGCTGGAATCATATAAAATCGTTTTCATGCCTTTGAAACCGAGGGAAGCGGCCATGCGACTCGGCATCAGCTATCCCACCGTAAAAAAATGGATCTACAGTGGAAAGTTACACACCGTAACGACGCCCGGCGGACATCACCGCATTCCGGAGTCGGAATTGGAGCGCTTTATCCCCAAGGCCGAATTGAAAGCCGGGCCACAGCGGCGGCGTAATTTTCGGCGCATCAGTGGACGCAATCAACTGGTTGGACGCATTCTAGAAGTCAAAGTGGATGGGCTCATCGCTCAAGTGCGGCTCTCGATTGCCGGGCAGGTGCTTACCAGCATCATTACCGCCGATGCCGTTGCCGAAATGGGGTTGAAGAAAGGCGAAGTCGCGGCCGCGCTTATCAAATCGACAGAAGTCATGATCGTGCGTCCATAACTTCAGAATCCTAGAAGGATGAGGCGAATGCCAGTCAGCTTACCTCGAAACCCCTGGCTTCGAACCCCTGGCCTCAAATCCAATTTCCTAAAAAACCAATTCCTAGAACCCAGTTTCCTAGAAACCAAGGAAGACAGGTTCAGGATGGAGCTGGATTCCCCATTCCGCAGAGACTCTTGCCTGAATCTCATTCTTGAACGCAACAATGTCCCTAGCCGTTGCGCCTCCACGATTGACGATTGCCAGCGAATGCTTGCTTGAGATGCCAACTGGCCCACGATCAAAGCCTTTGTGGAATCCGCTCTGCTCAACCAGCCACGCAGCCGATAGTTTTACCGTGCCATTCCCAGCGGGATATCGAGGAAGTGATTTTCCCGGTGCTTTGCGCTGCGCCAGCAAATCGATGCGCGTTGCCTCGCCGCTCTCTACAACCGGATTCTTAAAGAAGGAGCCGGCACTCTGGCTGTCCTCGTCTCCGTCGCGAATTACCATAGCTTTATTCCTGCGAATATGGAGCACCGCCTCGCGCACCTGCTGAAGCGAAGGAGAATCAGAAACCCCATCAAAGTATTTCTTGAGGTCAGCGTATTCAATCTTGGGTTTTCCATTTTTGGCCAACCGGTAGCTCACGCCGAGCACCACAAAGCGGCCTTGCTGCGTGCTGTTAAACACGCTGGAACGGTACGAAAAGTTGCAGGATCGATTGTCGTATGCGGAGACCATGCCACTTGATTTCTCGAGGACTTCTACGGTGAAGACGGTTTCGGCCACCTCCTGGCCATAAGCTCCGACATTCTGGATGGGAGTTCCGCCGACGGTTCCGGGAATGCCGCTCAGGCATTCAACGCCATAAAGGTTCCTGCCCACTGCGTAGGCAACGAAGTCATCCCAGCTCTCGCCGGCCCCAACAGAGACGATCTGATCTTCAGTTGGATCTGCTCTAGTTGGATCTGCTTTGTCGATATTCCCTGAGGTCCGAATACCCTTGATGCCAACCTTAAGAACCAAACCTGGCCAGCCTTGGTCTGCGACCACCAGATTGCTGCCACCGCCCAGGACGAACAAGGGCAAGTTTCTCTCGGCAGCATAGGCGACCAGTTCCTTTGCCTCATCAACGCTTGAGACATTGGCAAAATATCGGGCAGGGCCCCCCACTTTAAAGGTGGTGAAAGGGGCTAGCGGAATGTGTTCCTGAATATGCAATCTTTGCTCAGATCATCTCTGTTCAGCTTAACGTCTTGATTCAGATTACGAAAGATCAAAAGATCGACGATGGGCTCAACACCGCAGTATAGAAAGAAAGGACGCATGAATCGAGGTACAAAGATTTGGAGAGCCTGATAGAATTTTCTTTTGTAGCTGAGGAGATCAATCCAATGTATCCAGAAATGATGGTCGCGCCCATGCGCGAGGAACTTACTTCGGCGGGAATCGCCGAAGCACGCACAGCGGAGGAAGTTGAAAAGGCCGTTTCCGAAAAGGGAACAGTCATGGTGGTCGTGAACTCGATTTGCGGATGCGCCGCAGGCAAGATGCGCCCTGGCGTTCGCCACGCCATCCAGAATGCTGTCCGACCCGAGCGGATGATCACGGTGTTTGCCGGTCAAGATCGCGAAGCGACCGACGCCGCCCGCAAGCATTTCACCGGGTATCCGCCCTCTTCGCCTTCTATTGGCCTGCTGCGCGATGGGCAACTCGTTTACATGATGCAGCGCAGCGAAATTGAGCGGAGCGGTCCCGCCGAGATCTCTGGTGCATTGAAGCAGGCTTTTGAAAAGCATTGCGCCGGTGTGGGCGCAAAGTAAGTTCGTGAGCCGCTTGCCGGAATGCTCTGGCTGGATGTTGAAGGATCGCCGATTTTGAAGATCGGAAGATCCGCTGATCAGGCGAGGAGTTTAGCAGCGCCTCGGTCGAGCATCCATAGCAGCTTTCCGCTCACAGGATGAACATGTTGGCAGGGATAGGCATCTTTGCGCTGTCCCTGCAATATGTCTAGAATGATCTCGGCCTTGCTGTCCCCTGAAACCAGAAAGACTACCTCTTCTGCGTGATTCAAAACCGGGAACGTAAAGGTGATCCGGTAGCTCTGAAACTTTTCCACCCAATTGGCCGCAACCATTCGTGACGATTCCTTGAGCGCGGGACTGTCTGGAAATAACGATGCGGTGTGTCCGTCGGGGCCAATTCCCAAAAAAATGAGATCAAAGCGCGGCCATTGATTTGCGCCCAGTTGAAAGAGGCTCCGTAAAGTGTCTTCGTATTGCGTAGCCGCGCTGTTAGCGTCCTGTTCGGCCATCACGCGGAAGATATTCGCAGTGGGAATAGGAACTTTAGAAAGCAGAGCCTCGGAAGCCATACGATAGTTGCTCTCCACGTCTGTGGGCGGAACGTGCCGCTCATCGCCGAAAAAAAAGAATACTTTGTCCCATGGAAGGCGGCGAGAGTTTGCGTGTTGCGCGGCTTGATCGTCTTCAGCCAGCAAGGAATACACGCCTCTGGGCGTTGAGCCGCTCGCTAAAGCCACGCAAAACTTACCACGAGCGTCGATCGCGTTTCGCGCACAGCGAGCGAATTCATCAACGGCGGCACGGTTGAGAGATGCCGCGTCGTCAGCAATTCTTATTTCAGAAGAGGGTGAAGAGCTACTATCGTTTGCCATGATGCTTACCTTGTGGGAACCGCGGGCTGGGTCGAGCGCCGCAAGGTGGCGCATCGAGCTGTGCCGATCAGTCCAATTTTTTCGTCAATCACAACCCGCACCGGTATGCCCTCCAAAACAGGCTGCATCCGGCCTTTGGCGGTGAAAGCCCGCAGGAAAGTCGGTTCCTTGAACTTAGGCAAGATCTTGCCTGCAATTCCGCCGCTGATATAAACGCCGCCTGTCGCCATCATCTTCAAAGCGAGGTTTCCGGCCTCCGCGCCATAGAGGTCCATAAAAATATCCAGAACTCGCGTACAGATTGCCGCCCGCCCTTGTAAGCCGTGAGCAGATATAAGAGCGGGAGGATCGGGAGAATGCTCCAGCTCTTCTTTGAGCCAGGCGGGTTCCGGCTCCGTCCCACTATCGCGAAGAAAGTCATAGATGTTCTTCAGGCCCGGCCCCGAAAGAACACGCTCGTAACTGACCCGCGCATATTTCTGCAGCAAATGCTTTAGAAGGCCCACTTCCAAATCATTGCGCGGAGCAAAATCGGTATGCCCCCCTTCACAGGGAAAGGCCCGCCGCCGGGTTCCATCCCAGTAGAGTCCAGCTTCGCCCAGGCCGGTTCCGGCCGCAATGAGAGCGGCATTGCCATCCGCTGATTGTGCGCTATTGAGGGCCACAAAATCGGAAGGGCTAAGATCGTCAATCGCGGCGGCATGAGCTTCCAGATCGTTCACGAGCCATACCGATTCAGTGCCAAGCTGCCGCGAAAGTTCGGAAGCATCGATGATCCATGGGAGATTTGAAGCGGTGGCCCGGCCGTGCAGCACCGGTCCGGCGATCCCGAAGCAGGCTGCGTCAATCTTGACGCTTCCCTGGCTCAGAAACAGTTGCACGATCTCATAGAGTCCGGAGTGCTCGCGGCTGGGATAGGTCAGTTCTTGCTCCATCCGTAACCGGCCACCCGTTTCGCTGAAAAACGCAAGTCTCGTGTTTGTACCGCCAATGTCTCCTGACAGAATCATTCGGCGATTCTCCTCCAATAGCGGCCATCGCGAGTGATGAGATCTTCCGCTTCTTTGGGACCCCAGGAACCCGCGGCATAATTTGGAAACGCCCTTGTCGGAAGAGCTTTCCAGATATCGAGGATGGGATCGACGATGCTCCATCCTGCTTCCACCATGTCTGCCCTTTGGAAGAGGGTTTGGTCGCCAGAAATCCCGTCGTATAAGAGAACTTCGTATCCGGTATTGGGTGTGGCTCCAAAATAGTCCGAATAGTTGAAATCCATCTCCACCGATCCAACCTTCACTTGAGGACCGGGAACCTTGGCGCCAAAACGCATGGAGATGCCTTCATCGGGAGCGATGTGCATCACCAGTTGGTTGGGCTTCAGGCTGCTGACCGAGGTTTCGCGGAAGAGCACAAAGGGAGCGCGTTTGAACTGAATCGCTATTTCCGTGTGGCGCGACGCCAGGCGCTTGCCGGTTCGGATATAGAAAGGCACGCCGGCCCAACGCCAGTTGTCAATGAGAAGTTTAAGGGCGACAAAGGTTTCTGTCTTGGAATCCGGAGGCACGCCGGATTCGGAGCGATATGCCGGAGCGCGCTCGCCGCGAATCGTTCCTTCGCCATATTGGCCGCGCACCGCGCAGTGCAACACGTCTTCAGCGGAGAGAGCTTGAACCGCGCGCAGGATCTTCGATTGCTCATCATGGACTGCGTCGGAACTGAAGGAGATGGGCGGTTCCATCGCAGTAAGAGAGATGAGCTGAAAAAGGTGGTTGGGCACCATATCTCGAAGAGTGCCCGCGGCATCGAAGTAGCCGCCCCGCTTTTCCACACCAACGGTTTCAGCCACCGTGATTTGCACATGATCGATATAGCGGTGGTTCCAAATAGGCTCAAAGATGCCATTGCTGAACCGGAAAACCAGGATGTTCTGGACCGTCTCTTTACCAAGGTAATGGTCGATGCGAAAGATCTGGCTCTCTTCCAATACCTTCTTGACCTGGAGATTCAGGTCTTTGGCGGACTGCAGGTCGTTACCGAATGGTTTCTCAAACACCACTCGCCGCCAGTGGCCGTCCTTCTCTGTAGCTAGGCCTGCTGCGCCAAGTTGCTGCACAATGTCATTGAAGAACGACGGACTGGTTGCAAGATAGAAGAAATAGTTTCCCTTGGTTCCATGTGCTTTGTCGGCTTCTGCAAGGATTTGGGCTACACGCGGATAGAGTTGAGGATCGCGGAAATCACCGGAAGCATAGTACATGCAACTGAGGAGGCGATCCTTCAATTCGGGAACGATTTTGTCGGTGGCAAAGGTCTGCAACTGCTGGTCCATGCTCTGCCGAAACTGTTCGGTACTCAGTTCGTTGCGTCCCACGCCGACGATGGCGAACTCCTCGGAAAGCATGTTGCTCTTGGCCAGGTTATAAAGGGCGGGGAAGAGTTTGCGCGCCGTTAGATCGCCGGTCGCACCGAAGATCACCATGACGCAAGGACCGGTTCTTGGCGCTTGGCCTTCCAATTCACGCGTTTCTACAGTAGCGAGATCTCGTTCGATTTGAGGCATGATTCGTTCAGTCTCCAGATCGGGCTTTGCCGGGTTTTTGGGACGCTTCAATGTGCCCGCCGAACTTTTGGCGCATTGCGCTCAGGAGCTTTTCGGCAAACGTATGTTCCTGGCGCGACCGGAAGCGGGTATAGAGCGCTGCCGAGAGAACGTCCGCGGGTACCGCTTCTTCGATGGCGGCAGTTACAGTCCAGCGGCCCTCGCCGGAATCTTGCACCGATCCCACATAGTTTGAGAGCGTGGGATTTTCTGCGAGAGCCATGGCCGTAAGGTCCAGCAGCCAAGAAGAAACCACGCTGCCCCTGCGCCAGAGTTCGGCAATATCGGCGACGTTGAGATCGTAGCGATGCTCCTCGGGCAATTGCTCGGATGTGGCATTCCGGAAAATATCAAAGCCTTCCGCATAGGCCTGCATCAAGCCATACTCAATGCCATTGTGGATCATTTTGACAAAATGCCCTGCGCCGGAAGGCCCGCAATAAAGATAGCCTTGTTCCGCTGTACTCACTATTTGCTCGCGTTCCGGAGTTCTTGGAATCTCGCCGATGCCGGGGGCCAGGGTCTTGAAGATCGGGTCCAGGTGGTCGAACGCTTCCTTAGGGCCGCCGATCATCAGGCAGTATCCGCGCTCCAAGCCCCAAACGCCTCCACTCGTGCCGGCATCAAGATAATGAATCCCGTGCTCTTTTAATTTCTTGGAGCGGCGCACATCGTCTTTGAAATACGAATTGCCGCCATCGATGATGGCATCGCCCGCTTCAAATTTTTGTGAAAGCGCCATGACGGTTTGTTCCGTGGCATTTCCGGCGGGAACCATGACCCATGCGGCGCGGGGCTTTTTCAATTTGGCTGCAAAATCGTCTAGAGAGGTCGAACCGGTGGCTCCGTCTCGTACGAGTTCTTCGACATTGTGTGGATCGAGATCGTAGACCACACATTCGTGCCCATGCCGTTGCAGGCGGCGAACCATGTTGCCACCCATTCTTCCCAGTCCGATCATTCCAAGCTGCATCGTTTCTTTTACTCCCTTTTCTATAAGCTCGTTGCCGGCAACGACCCCAGGGCTATGGCCCGATGATCGACTCGTCGCCAATCCTTGGCCGCCGTTTTCGTTACCCCAAAGCTTCCTTGATGATTTGGTTCAGTTTTTGCAGTCCTGCTTTTACATCCGAAGGCAGATGAATGCGCAAGGCGCGCCGTTGGCGTTCTGCAAGAACGTGAAAATCTCCACGAGCCTGCGCCGCCTTCACGATACCGAACGTGTATTTCTGCCCGGGTACGGCCAGATCGGCCGCATCGTCACAAGTGATCTGCAGGAAGACACCGGAATTGGGCCCACCTTTGTACGCCTGACCGGTCGAGTGCAAAAAGCGGGGACCAAAGCCCAGGCAGGTGGCAACACGCTTGCGGTCGCGAATGGCGTGCCGAACAGATTGCAGGATATCTTCGTGCTCCTGGTTCATTTGTACATAGGCCAGCAGTGCGAAGTAGTCGCCGGGAGAAAGCCGGTTCAAATGAGCCCGAAGAATTCCAGCCAACGAGTTGTTGCTCCCCGCCGCCTTCTTGAGCGCCTCGGCGTTTTGCTCGTCCGTAAATAGCTTTAGGCCGTCTTCTTCCCATACAGGTTTTTCAGTGGGAAGTTTTCCGTTTTTCTCATATTCGGTGGTCAGCTCGCGGGTAGCGATTTTGCTGGCCTCGACATCGGGCTGATTGAATGGATTGATGCCAAGAACCGAACCTGCGACCGCGGTCGCAATTTCCCATCGAAAGAACTCCTGGCCAATGTCATACGTATCGGCCACATCAATTTGCACTACAGGCTGTCCGGCACGCCGCAGCGCTTCAATTTGGGATTCCTGGGTAGCGTTCGCGCCGCCATCGAGTCGGAGATAAACGAAGAGCCGATCGTCGCCATAGACGTCCGGGGCGCCCAGCCTTTCGCGGTCCACCGGTATCAAGCCCTTGCCGAGTTTTCCAGTGCTCTCTGCGAGAAGCTGTTCCAGCCAGGCTCCGAGGTCGGAGATGCCGGGAGAGGTCACAATTGTGACCTTGTCGTGCCCGTTCTTGCCGAGTGCGCCAAGCACAGCTCCAAGCTGCGCTCCAGGATTATGTTCGGGCTCCACAGTGGCCGCGCAAGCTTCCACCATTTCCTCCGTGCAATCCATGAGGCGCTGGACATCCAATCCCATCACCGCAGCAGGCACAAGCCCAAAGTTGGAGAGCGCAGAATAACGTCCTCCAATGCTCGTTACTCCGGGGAATATTCGGCGGAAGGAGTCTTTCTCCGCCACCTGCTGCATCTTGGAACCTGGATCGGTGACCGCGATGAACTGTTTGCCGGCATTTTCTTTGCCTATAACAGATTGCACACGATCGAAGAAGTATTGCTTGAAAATATTCGGTTCCAGTGTGCTGCCCGACTTGCTGGATACGATGAATAAGGTCTTGGCAAGATCGATCTGCCGCTCCACAGCTTTTATCTGTGCCGGATCGGTTGAGTCGAGAACATGCAGCTCAGGATGCCCGGGTACCTTGCCAAAGGTCATCTTTAAAACTTCAGGGCATAGGCTGGAGCCACCCATACCAAGCAGCAGCACATCTTGGAATCCTGCTTTGGCGGCCTCCTCGGCAATTTCGGAAAGCTGATGCAGGTGTTCGATGTGCCCCTCGGTCACATAAAGCCAGCCCAGCCATTTGTCTTCGTCGCCGCCTGTCCAAAGACTCGTGTCTCCCTTCCAGAGACGGGCAATTTTGTGATTGGCTTGCCAGTCTTGCAGTGTCGCCAGCACCTCGCTCTCAAGTGCCGGCGGAAGGTCGCGCTTTTGGCAATGAACTTTGGGCCTCGATTTTACGGGTTCAGTTTTTTTTTGATCCACAGCCGCGATCAGCTTGTCGAAAGCATCGTCGAAGAGCTTGATGCCCTCATCCAAAAGATTATTGGTGACTTCGCGCATCGAAATGCCCGCTTTTTCCAGATCGCTCATCGTGCGGTCCGCCGCGGCTAAATCGGCATCGATGGTGCGGCTTGGATTTCCATGGTCGCGAAAGGCATCGAGCGTGGAGGGCGGAATCGTGTCGACGGTGTCCGGGCCAATCAGCTCTTCCACATACATTACATCGCGATAATTTGGGTTTTTGGTGCTGGTGCTGGCCCAAAGAAGCCGCTGGGTTTGCGCGCCGCGCGCGGCCAAGGCTTTCCATCGTGAACTGGAGAAGAGATCTCCATAACTCCGATATGCCTGCTTCGCATTGGCGATCGCGATTTTCCCTGGAAGAGACTGCAGCAGTTGTTCACGTTCAGGACTTCCAGCATTTTTCAGTGCCGCAGCAACTAGCGTATCTACGGCTGAATCGATACGGCTGACGAAAAAGCTGGCGACACTGGCAATCTTGCCGAGATCCGGGCCTTTAAAGGCCTCCAGCCCATCGATGAAGGCTTGAGCCACCTTGATGTAGCTTTCCTGTGAGAAGAGCAGTGTGACGTTGATGTTGATTCCTTCGCCGATCAGTTGGCGAATTGCCGGAACGCCTTCGTCGGTACCGGGAACCTTGATCATCACGTTCTCGCGGCCCACGGCGCGCCATAGGCGGCGTGCCTCATCGATGGTCTGCTGGGTGGAGCGAGCCAGCTTAGGCGAAACCTCAAGGCTCACGTAACCATCGCGTCGATTAGTAGAGCGGTAGACCGGGAGAAGTAAATCAGCGGCGTCCTGAATATCGCGGATGGCAATCTGTTCGTAAATGTCGTCGGCCTTCAGATTGCGCGCATGAAGCTGCCGGAGAATGTCGGCATAGTCGGTGCTGCCGGCAATGGCTTTCTCAAAAATCGAGGGATTGGAGGTAATGCCGCGCAGCCCATCGTTATCGATCAGCCTTTGCAACTCGCCGCTGGTGATCAGGTTACGCCGAATAAAGTCGAGCCAAATTGACTGTCCAAGCTTCTGCAATCCGTGCAGCGGATTTTCCGCAGATGCCTTATTTTTCTGGCTTTCGAGCGCAGTAACGACGGTCATGAGGTCTTCTCCTTTTTAGTTGTGTCGACGGACGTGGCGTACCTTCTTTCAATGGTAGCAATCTTTGCCAGTCTGCGCTGATGGCGTTCTTCAGCCGTAAACCGGGCATTCAGAAATATTGTGCAAAGATCCTTGGCAAGTTCCGGCCCTGTGACACGCGACCCGAGCACCAAAACGTTGATATCGTCGTGCTCGACCCCCTGATGAGCTGAGTAGCAATCCAGGCAGAGCCCGGCCCGCGTACCGGGAATCTTGTTGGCCGCCACAGAAGCGCCAATGCCGCTTCCACAGATCAAAACCCCACGCTCGGAGCGCCCATCCAGCACCGCCTGTGCGACCGCTTCGGCGTAATCGGGATAGTCGACAGGCTGGGTGCTATGCGTACCAACATCTAAGACATCATGCCCATGCTGCTTCAGATGCTCAATCAGGATCTGTTTTAAGTCAAAGCCCGCATGATCGGAGCCAATCACAATCTTCATTGTCCGCCTTCTTTGTATCTGGGTTGCGAGCGAATGCCGTGAGCTAACGTGTTGGGGGTTTCTCCAGTAGTTTTCTAGCGGCCGCAATGACCGCTTCCGGCGTAAACCCGAATTTTTTCTGGAGCGCCTTCAGCGGGGCCGAGGCTCCGAAGGTCTTCATTCCGATTGTAATCCCATCGTGGCCGACATATTGAGACCATCCCAGAGTGGACCCCTGTTCCACCGCAATCCGAGCTTTCACCGAATTGGGAAGCACGCTCTCGCGGTACTCGGGACTTTGCCGTTCGAAGATGTCCCAAGACGGCATACTGACCACCCGTACCTTGCGGCCTTCCGCAGTAAGCTGCTCGTAGACCGACACGCATAAAGAAACCTCGCTGCCGGTAGCCAATAGGATCAATTCAGGCTGTCCACCTGGAGCATCTGCGAGAACATAGGCGCCTTTGGCAACGCCGGCGGCCGATGAGTATTTCGAACGATCTAAAGTAGGGAGGGCCTGGCGGGTGAGAATCAAGGCGGCCGGTTCGTGACGAAATTGCATGATGAGCTTCCAGGCTTCAACCACTTCATTTGCATCCGCGGGGCGGAGAACCGTAAATCCAGGGATGGCCCGCAGAGCGGCAAGTTGTTCCACGGGTTGATGAGTTGGCCCATCTTCTCCTACTCCGATGGAGTCATGGGTGAAGATGTAAATTACGGGTATCTCCATGATTGCCGCAAGCCGCATGGGCGGGCGCGAATAATCGCTGAAGATCAGGAAGCCGGAGCCATAAGGACGAATCTTGCTCAACGAAAGGCCATTCAAAATGGAACACATGGCATGTTCGCGGACGCCGAAATGAAAATTCCTTCCGCCGTACTGGCCGGGCTCAAAATCCCCGGCGCCATCAAAAGTAAGGCGGGTACGAGTAGAAGGCGCAAGATCGGCCGCTCCTCCGATGAGCCAGGGAACGTTCTTTGCCAGGATATTCAGCGTTTTAGCGGATGCATCCCGTCCCGCCATGCCCTTGGCGTCTGCGGGGAATGAGGGAAGATCTTTGTCCCAACCCGATGGAAGCTCGCGATACTGCATGAGCCGAAGGGTTTCGGCCAGAGCGGGAAATTCCTTCTTGTAGCGCTCGAACAGTTGCTTCCAGGCCGCATTCAATTCCCGCCCACGCTTGCCAATGCCATTGCGAAAATTCTCTCGAACCTCTTCAGGGACGAGGAACTTGGCGTCTTCGGGCCAGCCGTAGTTGCGTTTCGCCAGCTTGATCTCTTCTTCACCCAGGGGTTCGCCATGGGCAGCTTCTGTATCCTGCTTGTTTGGTGCACCGTAGGCGATGTGACTATCGACAATAATCAGCGTCGGTCGATCGGTTGTCTCCTCGAACGTATGAAATGCTTTCATGAGCATCTCAAGGTCGTTGGCGTCACCTACGCGGGTTACATTCCAGCCATAGCCAATAAACCGGGTTGCGACATCTTCGGTAAATGCGAGAGATGTGTGGCCTTCGATGGTGATTTTGTTGTTGTCGTAGATCCAGCACAGGTTGGAAAGCTGGAGGTGCCCGGCCAAAGAAGCGGCCTCGCCGGAGACGCCCTCCATCATGTCTCCGTCGCCGCAAAGTGCGTAAACCTTGTAGTTGAAGAGCTCGTATCCGGGTTTGTTGAAGTATGTCGCTTGCCAGCGTTCGGCGATCGCCATACCCACGCTATTGCCGACGCCTTGGCCTAATGGGCCGGTGGTCGTTTCAACGCCCGAGGTCCAGCGATACTCCGGATGGCCTGGACACTTGCTGTCAAGTTGCCGAAAGTGCTTGATATCGTCGAGGGTGACGGAAAATTCCCCCAGCGTTTCATAATTTGGATCGACCGCTTTGACGCCCGCCAGGTGAAGCACCGAGTAGAGCAGCATCGACGCGTGTCCAATGGAAAGCACAAAACGGTCGCGATTCGGCCAGATCGGATCTTCAGGATCATAGCGAAGCAGGCGCTGCCAAAGGCAGTAAACGGTTGGCGCCTGAGCCATTGGCGTACCCGGATGGCCGGAATTGGCTTGCTGGACGGCGTCCATGGACAACGTACGGATCGTGTTAATGGAAAGCTGGTCGATATTCGTATTCAATTACTCCTCCGCCAAAACCTATTTTCTGATTCTACCGAAGGAAGGCAGGCGTTCCCAAAATGGTGTCGAATTGGATGCGAAGAATCGAAATATCGGTTCAATGCTCGGCAAAATCAATGTCTGGCAAATCAATATTGCGTCAATCAATGTTTCGGCAAGATCTGAAACCCGAAACCCTGGAACATCGAAATATCGAAGGCACGGCGGCTACAGCCCAACAGATGGATAGGTTCGATCGGCAAAGTGGGACCGGGGGCCGCCTGTTGTGATCGGGTGGTTTAGAATTTAGGTTTTACGCCATCACATATTTATACCTAAGCGTGGAGATTGCACGATGACTGTAGCCGCCGTAGAGTCGCATCAATTTCAAGCCGAAACCAAACAACTTCTCCATCTGATGATCCACTCTCTGTACACCGAGAAGGAAATCTTCCTTCGAGAGTTGATCTCGAACGCCTCGGACGCTCTGGATAGGCTCAGGTTCGAGTCATTAACCAATCCTGGCCTGGTTGGGAACGATCATAAGTTCGAGATTCGGCTAAAACCCAACCCCGACGCCAAGACCCTCACCATCAGCGATAGCGGAATTGGCATGAGCCGCAAGGAACTGATCGAGAATATCGGGACCATTGCCAGATCTGGAACGAGTGAACTACGCAAGCGGCTGGAAGAAGCTCCTTCTCCCCAGGCTTTCGCGGACCTGATTGGACAGTTTGGCGTGGGATTTTACTCGTCGTTCATGGTTTCAGATAAGGTAACGATCACCACTCGCCGTGCAGGAGAGGAGTCTGCAACAAAGTGGGAATCGGAGGGCGACGGCACGTACACGGTCTCCGATGCGGAAAAATCGGAATGTGGGACAGAGATTGTTCTCCACCTGAAAGCGGCCGATCCCGGTACTGGAATTGAAGACTACACGGACCGATGGAAGATCAGCAGCATCGTGAGGCGGCACTCCGATCTTATTGCCTATCCGATTCTCTATGTAGGCAAGCCGGAACCACCGGTCAACCAGATGACTGGTGAACCAGAGAAAGTCATTGATGCCGACGCGATCGAAGAAAAGGCGTTGAATTCGATGAAGCCTATCTGGACGCGCAAGCGGTCCGAGGTAAGCGACGAAGACTATGCAGAGTTCTACAAGCACCTCTCCAACGATTGGAACAAGCCCCTGAAGGTGCTGCCCTTGAAAGCCGAGGGCGTTCAGGAGTACGAGGCTCTGCTCTTCATTCCTTCGCAGGCCCCTTACGATCTTTTCTATCATGCCTCCGAGGCCGGCCTTCGGCTTTATGCAAAACGCGTCATGGTCATGGAGAAGTGCGAGGATCTGCTGCCTCGGTATCTGCGGTTCATCAGAGGCGTCGTCGATTCCAGCGACCTGCCGCTGAATATCTCGCGCCAGCGTTTGCAGCAGGATCGCCACATAGAGCAGATTAGAAAATGGCTCGGGCGCAAAGCCCTGGATGCGCTTGCGGAAATGCGGGAAAAAGAGCCTGAGACATACCTTACCTTCTGGAAGCAGTTCGGCCGGGCGATGAAGGAAGGCGTGGCTTCTGATTTTGATAACAAAGACAAACTCCTCTCTCTTTTGCTATTCGAGTCGTCCAATCATCCGGAAGAGATGACCAGCCTTAAAAGCTATGTTGAACGGATGAAGCCGGAACAGACTCAGATCCTTTACTTGACCGGCGAATCCCGGAACGTGATCGAGAACTCCCCGCATCTCGAAGCTGTGAAGGAAAAGGGCTACGAAGTTCTGTATTTGAGTGAACCTGTGGATGAACTGATGGTTCAACACCTTTACGAATTCGAAGGCAAGCGCCTTAAGTCGATCAACAAGGGTGTGGTGCAACTGGGAACCGATGAAGAGAAAGCCCAGGCGGAAGAGCAACTCAAGAAGAAGGAGGAAGAATACACCGGCTTCCTGGAGATGGCTCAGAAGAAGCTCGACGAGCATGTGAAGAGGGTGCGTCTCTCGAATCGGCTGGTCAATTTCCCCGCATGTCTCGTCACCGAAGAGCATGAATACAGCCCGCAATTGGAGAGGCTGCTCCAAAAAGGCAAAGGAGGAGGCCCGAAGCAGCGCCGCATCATGGAGATTAATCCCGCCCATCCGATTATTACGCGCCTTCATGATCGGTATCAGGGGGATAAAGAAGATGCGTCGCTTGGAGACTCGGTGGAGCTTCTGTTTTCGCTCGCGCTGCTGGCCGAAGGCTCCGAAATTCCCGATCCTGTGCGTTTTAACAAGCTTATGCTGCAGCTTCTGGAAAAAACAGTGTAAGTTAAGTGGCTTGCCGGCCGAAACGACGGGCGATGAGGGCACTTTGATGAGCTACACAAGCGTCCGGCGAACGGCAGTTGGCGCGGTTGTTTTCTTAGTTTGCCTACGGCCCTTGGATCTTTGCCTTGGGTTCTCACCGCCGCAATCTCAAACGCCTCAGGCTTCGGAAAGAATCGGGCCTGAGGCAGTTTGGTCTCCGACCGCTCACATGCTGGAAGAATTCAGGAAAAACTGCCGTGGCGCCGATGATGACGTTGAGTGCTCGCTGGCACTCATGAGGCGATTTGCAGCCTCTCCGCAGGCGATTGCCTTCAGTAGAGAACTCCCGGAAGCGGGCTATGTGCAGGAATTCCGCAAGATAGGCAAGGTCGACCTGGTTTTCGTTTGTTATCCTCTGCGGGAAAACGCCGACCCGTTTCCGATGCTGATCAATGGCGCTCCGCCCATGATCGACGTTCTGGCGGAATGGAACGATCGCGCGGGCGTAACAGCGCTCTCGGCTCAATTCAAATCTGTGGACGTGGTGACCGGCGTTCAGCGTTTTGTTTTTGAATTTGCTCTTAAGAATGCATCAAAAGCCACCGAACAGGCTTCTTTTGATTTTGACGCGACCGGGAAATTTCTTCGCCTGCATCGACTTTCCGATTCACCAGGAAAAAAGAGCGAAGCATCGGGGAAAAGCAGCCTTTGATTCCGCTTATGCAAAACCTGGATTTCGCTTACGCAAAGCGAGGCGCTTATGTCCCGAACCGTATCGCCGATCGCGCCTTGGCTTTGGCTGCCTCTTCTTCGCGGTTCTTTGGAGGAGCAGTTGTCTCAAGAGATTGAAGGAGACCCTCCGAGATTGCAGCAATCCCGTTCACTGCGGAAAGAAACGCTTCCTCATTTGCCTTCGAAGGCTTGGTGAAGCCGCTTATTTTTCTCACGAACTGAAGAGAGGCCGCCTGGACCTCTTCTCGTGAAACCGGCGGATCGAAATTGAAAAGGTTTTTGATGTTCCTGCACATCTGTTTTTGAACCTCAATGGATGCGTGCAAGCTTGCCTACAAGAGTAATACCTTCAATCTTAATCTTTTGGCGGGTCGTTGATGTTTTGATTTTTGGATTTTTCGATCTTTCGATTCATCTTCCGACGATCGACCTTCCGATGTTTTGTCTGGACAGCATTTTCGGCATGGGTCGCGGGTAGCGGACGATTTCAGTAAGCAAATTATTTGAAATTGAACAGGTTTGTCTGGCCTTTACGCATCCGGTAAGCAACGAACGCAGCTTCCTCTTGATAGCTAAGATAAAGGTTCACTTTTCGAACGAATGAAAATTCTTTGCCTGGCTCTTCTCCAAAGGAATGAGCGGGGAAAATGCGCGTTGAGGGCTGCAGATTGAGTTTTAACCTTTGCAAGCTCTGGTACAGTGCCGTGGGATCCGAGTTTTTTCCATCAAAGCACATACCGCAGCCTTCGATGAAAAGGGTATCGCCCGTAAAGAAGTTATCTCCGATCATGTAGCTGACACAACCCAGTGTGTGTCCAGGGGTGAACCAGGGCGTTATCCTCATTCCCGCAGACACAAAGGTTGCTTCTTCGGTAATGGCCGTGAGGTTGGCGAATCCAACAGAATAATAGGTGGAATCCGTCTTAGACATCCACACTCGGCAGCCATATTTCTCTACAAGGGGTTTGACCAGATGAATGTGGTCGGGATGGCCATGCGTCACGAGAATGGTGGTGAGCCGTAGCCGGTGCTCTTCCAGAGCAGCCTCAAGTTTCTCCATCTCCCAGGTAGGATCGATGACCACAGCCTCCCTGATTTCTGAGTCGCTGATTTCGGAAGACGGAACTCTCGAACCCGCACCCGCTGGTGTCGAATCGAAAACCAGGTAGGTGTAATTCTTCATTTCCATCTTCTCGTATTGGTGCCGCATTTTCAGCGGTAGAACGGTGATTCCCATCGAAAAAAAATTGAAGAAGCGGCGCAGAAAATACAGGCTGTTGTTTCTTTTCTGGCAGCGCTATCGAATCAGGTCGTTTTCTGGAGCGTCTGGCAGCGTCTGGTTCAGAAAATGAAAGCCAGCCCGGATCGGGCTGGCCCATTGCGCAGCTTTTACGCTTCCTTGTCCTTTAGTTTGAGTTTCTCTTTGTTCTCTTCCAGGAAGGAGCGAAGGTTTTCCGTCTGATCCAGCAGACGTGTCCATTGTTCGTAATAGAGGGTTACCGGAAACCGACCCAGTCCGTAGACGCTAACCCCGCCCTTTTCGCTCACGCGAAACTCAAGGGCCCCTCCGCGACGGGTGGCCGTCTGTTTTTCCAGTGCGGCAACGCGGGCTTTTAATTCCTCATACGATGGTTCTTCTGTCATGTAATCCTCAAAATTGAATTTTGATATCAGGAAAGAATTTTATCTCCACTCATCTTCCAAAATGGCCAGATATTCTCCTTGTGCCGAATTGAAGGTGAGCTGGGTAACTTTATAACCGGGCGGCGTGAATTCTGGGTGATTGAGCTTGTCTTCCAAATCTTTGGCGTTCTTCCCAAATACAACCAGATAACGCGCACGGTCGTCTTTCGATGGATTGTGCATGCCAGAAAGTTTATGGGCACTTGAGCGGATTTACAACTTGCCGGGCCGCTGCGTTTCTTTCACCGAAGACTATTGGCAAAGCGCTCCATGAGAATGGATTGCCGCTGTCTTCGTTTCTCCCAGCCCGCCTCTCATCCCTCTCCAGTTTTGAGCCTTCGTCGGAACTAAGTGCTGATATAGTAGGTCGCTGTGCCGATCCTTCGATCCGTTGTCGACCGACAATCGAGCCAGTATCAGTCCAATTATTCAGCCATGCAGGCGGCCGTGGAGCGGCTGCGCGGCGAACTGAGGCGATCCACAGAGGGGGGCGGCGAGAAGTATGTGAAGCGCCACCTGGAACGAGGCCGCTTGCTGCCGCGAGACCGGGTGGAGATGCTGCTGGACGAAGGCTCCTACTTCCTGGAGATTGCCACGCTCGCCGGCCACGGAATGGAGAATGAAGTTCCAGGGGCAGGGGTGATTGGCGGTGTCGGGCTGGTTTGTGGACGCGAGTGCATGATCACCGCAAACGAAGCGACCACCAAGGGCGGCGCTACCAGCGAAGCGGGCATGTGGAAGAGCGGACGCCTGGCGGAGATCGCGCGGCAAAACCATCTAACCAGCATCTTGCTGGTCGAATCAGCGGGAGCCGATTTGCCCGTTCAGAGCAAGATCTTTGTTCCCGGCGGGCGCGGCTTTCGTGAGATCACCCGGAGATCCAGGCAGCGGCAGCCAACCATCTCTGTAGTTTTCGGCAGTTCTACTGCGGGCGGCGCCTATCTTCCGGGCATGTCGGACTATGTAGTCATGGTTAAGAAGCAGGCGCAGGTTTTTCTTGCCGGTCCGCCCCTGGTGAAGATGGCCACAGGTGAGATTTCCGATGAAGAGTCTCTGGGCGGAGCTGAGATGCATTCGCGGGTTTCGGGTCTTTCCGATTACCTTGCGGAAGACGAACTGGAAGGCATCCGAATTGCCCGCGACATCGTAACGCACTTCAATCAACCCAAGCCTTCGACTCCTAAGCTGCAGTCTGGGATCAAAGACCCTGTCATCAAAACACCCATCTATGATGCCGATGAGCTGCTAGGCATCGCCTCAGCGGACGTGCGAGTGCCTTTCGAAGTTCGAGATGTGATTGCACGCGTTGTGGACGGAAGTGAGTTTGCTGAATTCAAACCCGAATACGGCCCGACGCTGGTGACGGGCTTCGCGCACGTCCACGGTTTTCCGGTGGGCATTTTGGGTAATAACGGAGTGCTGATGTCGGAATCGTCCGGCAAGGGAGCGCAGTTCATCCAGTTGTGCAACCAGCAGAATATCCCGCTGCTCTTCCTGCAGAACATTACAGGCTTCATGGTTGGACGCGCTTACGAAGAAGATGGCATTATCCGCAACGGCGCAAAACTGATTAATGCGGTCTCGAATTCCACCGTGCCCGCAATTACGATCATGGTTGGCGGCTCCTACGGAGCGGGGAACTACGCGATGTGCGGGCGAGCCTACGATCCGCGCTTTCTCTTTACCTGGCCGAATCATCGAATCGCAGTGATGGGTGCGCAACAGCTTTCAGGGGTCATGGATATTATTCGCCGCGAGGCGGCGGCCAAGAGCGGCCAGCCTGTGGATGAAGCCAAGCTCGCGATAGGGAAGAAAATGCTGGAAGACCAGATCCAGCGCGAATCGGATTGCTATTTCGCGACTGCGCGTCTGTGGGACGATGGGATTATCGATCCACGCGACACACGAACCGTCGTTGCTATCGCACTTTCGGCGTCGTACAATGCGCCGGTCGAAGGGACCATGGAGTGGGGTGTGTTCCGGCACTAATCGTTTAAAAGAACTCAATGGCCAATTTCCGCAGAGTGCTTGTTGCGAATCGGGGCGAGATTGCCGTGCGGATCATCCGCACTTGCCGCAGTATGGGCATTGAAACGGTTGCAGTCTATTCGGACTTCGACCGGCATGCTCTCCATGCTCGTCTTGCAGACGAAGCAGTTCACATTGGCGCATCCACGCCGTCCGAATCCTATCTGAATTCTTCAGCGATTCTTCAAGCGGCTAGGCGAAGCGGCGCGGATGCGATTCATCCGGGCTACGGGTTCCTCTCTGAAAATGCAAATTTCGCCGCTCAGTGCGAGCAGGCCGGCGTTGCTTTTATCGGTCCGCGTTCGGAGGTCATTCGCAGCCTCGGGTTGAAGGAGGAGGGCCGGAAGCTAGCGCAAGCGGCGGGCGTTCCCGTGGTGCCCACCCCTCGGGAAAATGAGTTTCCCGTGCTGATCAAAGCTTCAGCGGGCGGTGGCGGCAGGGGAATGCGAATCGTACGCACGCCGGGCGAATTGCGTGAAGCTTTGGAAGCGGGGCGCAGCGAGGCCGAGCGAGCCTTCGGCGATGGAACGCTGCTGATGGAGCGTTATGTTGAGGGGGCGCGCCATGTAGAGATTCAGATCTTTGGCGACCATCACGGCAATATCGTTCATTTATTTGAGCGAGATTGTTCTATCCAGCGCCGCCATCAAAAGATTATCGAAGAGAGTCCTTCGCCCGCGTTGACGCCCGAGCTTCGTCGAAGGATGGGGGAAGCGGCGGTGGCCCTGGCCCGCTCGATCGGGTATACCAATGCTGGAACCATTGAGTTTCTTTTAGCACCCACCGGAGAGTTCTATTTTATTGAGGTCAACACCCGCATCCAGGTGGAGCACCCAGTGACCGAGATGGTCACCGGCTTCGATTTGGTGCGATTGCAGATTGAAGTGGCCCAAGGCAAAGAACTGCCTGAAGAGTTATCCCGAGGCGCCGTTCGACAATCCGGACATGCCATGGAAGTCCGCCTTTATGCGGAAGAGCCGGCAAACAATTTCTTGCCGGCCACTGGAACATTGCACGTGTGGCAGCCGCCTTCGGGCATGGATGGCCTGCGCGTGGATAGCGGGGTGGAACAGGGAAACGAGATCGGGGTTTATTACGATCCAATGCTGGCGAAGGTCATCGTCCACGCTACGGATCGCGAAAACGCCATTCGCAAGCTGGCCTATGCGCTAAAGCAATTTGCAGTGCAGGGAGTCGAGACCAATCGCGAGTTTTTGATAGCGGTTTTGGAGCATCCTGAATTTCGCGAAGGGCGAGCGCACACAGGATTCCAGATCCCCGCATCCGCCGAAGAAGGAAACAACGAGGACAGCCGCAGGGAAGACGATACTCTATTCGCGAACGTCGTGGCCGCTTACATCGAGCAGACCGAACACCGGCATCGCGCTGTCCTTCCCAGCATTCCTCCGCGTTATCGCAACAATCCCTATCGCTCGGGAACCGTGCGCCTTGAGATCGGAGGGCGTGAATTTCTGGGACACACGCACAATCCTGGAATGCGCTTGCACGTTCTTCCTTCGGGTGAAGAGATGGTTGAGTTGGAACTGGACGGGGTTTGCCGCCGTTTCCATATTCACCGGCACGGAGAAGAATATTATGTCCGCTCCAGTTTTGCGCAGCGCAAGGTCACGCGCCTGCCGCGATATCCCAGGCGGGAGGGTGCGGGCGACCATGAGACGGCCAACGCTCCCATGCCGGGAAAGGTGCTTCGTATCGTGGTCTCTACCGGGCAGAAGGTGAAGCCGGGTGATCCACTCATTGTTCTGGAAGCGATGAAGATGGAGCAGACGATCAAGACAACCATCGAAGGTGTTGTGGGAACAATTCTGGTGAAGCCTGGCGATATCGTCGCGCCGGGGCAGATGTTGGTTGAAATCGATGCAACGGAGGATGCCAATGAGCACGCAAGTAGTTCAACATCAGGAAGCAACTGAATTTCCCTACTTTACCGAGGAGCACGATCTCATCCGGCAGACCGTGACCCGTTTCTGCAAAGAAGAGATTGCGCCTTATGCGGCCGAGTGGGATGAAGAGGGCATCTTTCCGCGCGAGTTATTCAAAAAGGCTGGAGACCTAGGGCTTTTTGGCATCCGCATCGACCGCAAATGGGGAGGCGCGGGGCTGGATTGGTGGGCAACGGCTGCTTACGTTGAAGCGCTCAGCAACTCCGATAGCGGCAGCATCAACATGGCGTTGCTGGTGCAGTCCGACATGGCTCTGCCCGTTATCCAGGAGTTGGGAACTGAAGAGCAGAAGCAGGAATTTATCCCACCAGCAGTACGCGGTGATGCGATTGGCGCTCTCGGCATCAGCGAGCCGGGCGGCGGTTCCGACGTTGCAAACATGAAGACCCGAGCCCGCATCGACGGCAGCGATCTGGTAATTTCCGGGCAGAAACTGTGGATCACCAATGGAACCCGAGCCGATTACATCGTGCTCGGAGTTCGCACCGGAGCGGAGGGCCATAAGGGAATTTCGCTGGTGCTGTTTCCAACGAAGACCAAAGGATTTTCCGTCGGGAAGAAGCTCAAGAAAGTCGGCAACTTGGCCTCCGATACGGCGGAGTTGTTTTTTGACGAATGCCGTGTCCCCATGAGGTACATCTTGGGCGAGCGGGACAGGGGCTTCTACTACATCATGGAGAACTTTCAGGGTGAGAGGCTAGTGACCGCGCTTGGAGCGCTGGCGGCCATGGACAAGGGCTTGCGCTTCGCCATCGAATACGGCCGCACTCGCACAGCCTTTGGATCTCCCATTGGGAAGTTCCAGGTGTGGAAGCATCGCTTTGCCGACCACCTGACCGCGGTTGAAGCGGGCCGATGGCTCACCTATCGAGCGCTTGATCTGGTGAACCGGGGAAAGCGGGCCGTGCGCGAGATTACCATGGCGAAGCTCTACACCACCGATCTGTCCCAAAAGGTGGCTTACGACTGCATGCAGATTCTCGGCGGATTTTCGTATACCACCGAGTATCCGTTAGGGCGCATGTGGCGCGATCTACGGCTCAACACAATCGGAGCTGGAGCCTCGGAGATCATGAAAGAGATCATTGCCAAAGAAGAGAAACTCTAATGCAAGCCGCAGGCGATCTTGGGTATAACCTCATCCATCGGTTTAACGTTGGTGACGCGCTGCGGCGCAGCGCGGCGCGGTATCCACAGAAGCGCGCCATGCACTTTCAAGGCCGGGATCTCTCCTATGCGGAGATGGACCAGCTCTCCAATCAGGTGGCCCGGCTACTGCTCTCGCAGGGAATTGGCCGGGGTGACACGGTCGCCATCCTCGCAGCCAATTCGCCTGAGTACGCTGCCGTATTCTTCGGATGCGCCCGCATTGGAGCCGTGCTGGTACCTATCAACCTGATGTTCATTGCGGACGACGTGGATTATGTGTTCGAGAAGACCCGCGTCAAAGCACTCATCATGGAAGAGATGTTTGCGGGGAAGGTGAATCGCTGCCCGGATTTGAAGTTTACTCTCGACCACGCTTTCCGCGAACGACTAGGCGAATACGATGGCTCTCCGGTGGAACAGTTTGTCGAGGGCGAAGATCCATCGGTGATTATCTTTACCAGCGGAACCACAGCAAGGCCAAAAGGCGTGGTGCTCAATCACTTGAACTGGTTTTCGTACCTGCTGGGCAGCTACGCTGAATATGGACTGGATCGTACGTTGCGTTACGTCCTTACGCTTCCGATGTTTCATGTGGCTGGTCTAGGGCTTACGTTTACATGCCTGGCCTCGGGTTGCGATAGCGTGGTGACCCAGTTTCCCAAAGCCGATTCCATCCTGGAGGCCATTGTTCTCCACCAAGCTAGCGTGATGGCATTGCCGGCAACTCTTTGGGTGGGACTCATGCAGCTTCCGGAGATTGAGAAGGCCGACCTCACTTGCCTGCGGCGGCTGTTGGTCTTTCAGTATTTGCCGACGCCGATTTTCCAGCGCTGGCGGGCGATGGCTCCGAACGCCGAGTGGATAAACTGCTGGGGACAGACAGAGACGAATGCACTTGGCTCGTCAACGCCGCCGGAGGACTTGGGAAACATGCTGAGCGCGCCGGACCCGATCGGCATCGAGCACATGCCTCTGGAACTGCGCATCGTGGACGAGGACATGAAGGATGTGGAGCCCGGGAAGCCGGGCGAGGTTGTCGTTCGTGGTCCCTGCGTTACGCCCGGTTATTTTGAAGATCCTACGGCGAACGAGGCCTTGTTTCGCGGCGGCTGGCACCACACCGGCGACGTTGCCTATCGCGATCAACATGGCTGGCTCTATTTTCTAGACCGCAAGAAGGACATGATTAAGAGCGGCGGCGAAAACGTTTCCAGCCAAGAGGTGGAAGAGGCCATTGCGCAATACAACGGCGTAGCCGAGGTTGCCGTGATTGGCGTCTCCGACCTCTATTGGATTGAAAAGGTCGTGGCCTGTGTGGTTCCCGCGCCGGGAATGCAATTGACGGAAGACGAGGTGCTGGCTCACGCGCGCGGTCGACTAGCGAGTTACAAAGTCCCCAAGCAAGTTTTCATTATGAACGAGTTTCCTAAGAACCCCAGCGGCAAGGTTCTAAAACGCGTGCTCCGCGACCAGGTTGCGGCCAAGCCGGCCAAAGCGGCTGCCGTATAAACCCGTTTATTCCTCCGTGCTTCTATTCTTCAATTCCTCTATTTCTCGCTCGTTACTAATCGATTACTAGCGAATTACCAACTCGTTACACGATTTGCATCGGAGGGGTCTTTTGAAACATGCAAAATAGTGAAGTGTTGTGACACGGCCTTTGCAATCAGCAAGATCCATCATTCACGGTCTTCACTGTGGAGTAACACCACCCATGGTGATTCCCGCCCGGCACCCGTTCCCACCGTGTGGGATTTCCGGCCGATGAAAAGTGGAGCAAATATCTTGATTTTCGGCCAAAGCTGCATTTTCTGGCTTATCCTTACGTTTTGCCGATTACTCATCGATTACTAACGGTTTACCAGTTCGTTATACGATTTGCAGCCGCAGGTTTTTTGAAAAATGCAAAAGAGTGAGTTATTGCGATATGGCTTTTGCAATCAACAAGATCCGTCATTTAACCGCGTCACGCGCCAGTCACCACCCATGCGGTTTCACACTGTTTTACGTCTCGAATGAAGATTTCCGCCAGCCAACGACACCTGTCGCGTGGGGCCGCACCACCTCTGAGTTTTGGCTTGTCATGCCAAATTCCAGGGGTATAATGCGCCCATGCTTGGCGGACGCACCAACGAACAGTGGATCGCTCAATACGCAAGCAGCCATCAACATCCGATCAACAGGCTGTGCCATACCCTCGGAATTCCCATCATTGTCTTGTCGCTCGCGGTCTTTGCCGGAAGCATCGTGATCCATTGGTTATGGGTGTACGCGTTGGGCCTCTTCGTGCTTGGATGGATCCTGCAGTTTGTGGGGCATGCGTTTGAGCGCAAAGAGCCGGAATTCTTTCACGACTGGCGATTCCTGCTGGTGGGCATGAGGTGGTGGCTGGCAAAGATGCAAGGCAAAGCTTAGAGTCTGCCCCTCCGTTTTGCCTACCATGAGACGGTAGGCATCCTGCATTCGCCATTCTTCCGCGATATTTTTCGTATTGCTCTTTAGAGTGCTAACTAGAAGCTTGCGGGGCCAAACGATGTCTCCCTCCACGTGGGATCGTGGTGGATTCCGTTTGGACCCCGCCTGGGTTTGTGGTTACAAGATTGTGCCTAAGAGATTCTTCAATATCCCCGTTGAGGCCGGTGGCGCGGGAACAATGGTAATGCCGTAGGCTCCCGCAACCGGCACATTGCCTACAATGCAATGGCAGGCCGTCGAAATCACAGATACCGTGCTCGAATTGAAATTAGCCACGTAGATAAAAGCACCGTCCGGCGTTGACGCCAACCCAATAGGACCGGCAAAGCCGCTATTTGGTGGTATCCCGCCATCGTTATTCGTCAACTGCCGGCTAAAGTTCCTTTGGAAATCGAACACCGATACGGTCGACGAGTCTTGATTGCTGACGTAGAGAGCGCTTCCATCGGGAGTCAAAACAACGCCCGACGGATTGTTTCCCACGGAAAGTGTATCCACGATACTGTTCGTTGCCAGATCGACGATCGACAGGCGGCTACCGCCAAAATTGGCCACATAAGCGAAGAATCCATCGGGACTCAGGGTAAGCGCAATCGGATCAGCCACCCTCGACACGGAATCGAGCACGGTGTTGGTATTGGTTGCGATCACACGCACGGCGAAGTCGTCAAATGCGGCGACATATAGCCTGCTTCCATCTTGACTGAGGGCCAAAGCCGAGGGCTGCACGGAAACGTTGAAATCCGCTGTAACCGTATTGGTTGCGGTGTCGATGAAGGATATGGTGTTGGTCTCAAGGTTCGCCACATAGACTCCCGATCCATCGGGGAGCATTGCCAGCGCGATGGGAGTATCATCCACTGGGACGGTGGCGATCACGGTATTTGTGGCCGTGTCGAAGACCGATACATTGGCAGAGCCGAAGTTGGCCACATATCCCCGAGACAAATCCGGGGTGAGAGCCACAGCCACCGGTTTGCTCCCAGCGGTAATGTTCGCAACCACCGTACTAGCAGAAGTAAGAGGATCTATGGTCGTGAGGTCGACAACGCTGACGGTAGACTCGTTGGCGATATACGCAACGCTTTTCGCCGAAGGAACAGGCGTTGGCGCCGGCGAAGGCAGCAGGGCCGCGGCACGATTTCCATCGATTACAGTTACGTTGTTGCTGTCGCTATTGGCGACATAGACCCTCTTGGTTTTGATGTTCGCGGCAATCGCAACCGGGTTGCTCCCAACGGGTATCTCGACTGTTTGGTTGGTATCCTCGTTAATGACCGCAATGCTATTGAATCCGTTGGCCGCGTAGATTCTGCGGAGTTGTTCCTGGCCTCCCAAAGCGCCGGCTCCGCCAATGGCAATCGTACTCGCCGTATTGGTCGCACCGTCAATCGCGGAGACAAAGGAGCCAAGCATCTTCGACAGGTAGATCTTGTTCGATGCCTGATCGATCGCCATGTGGCGAATCAGACCGCCATTTCCAGGGATAACTTGAGTGACGCCATTGGTTGCAGGGTCAATTACAGTGACCGTTCCAAATAGATCGGCTACATAAATTTTGTGCGGTATCTGGCTTATGCCGATCTGAACCGGGCATCCCACTGGAAGGGAAATCGTAGAACTTTGATTCGTGGCGCCGTCGACCACTGTGATGCTCGGGCTAATAGGAAAGTTTGGACTAGCAGCTACAGTCGCAAGGTAGATTCGGTTGGAAGAGGAATCCACAGCTATGTCGTTTATAGAGCCGTCTTGAACGAACCGCGTGATAGTGTTTGTATTGCCATCGAGCACGTACAATGCGCCGTCGTTTTGGGCTGACGGCACCTGTTGGGCGAGTACATAGACCTTGTTGGTAGCCGGATTCACCGCAATCGCGTTTGGGAATCCGAACTCTCCTAGACTCACACTCGAGGTGGCATTTGTGGCGCCATCAATGATGGTTACGTCAGTCGTACCATTATTGGCCACATAGATCTTATTGGTGGTTTCGTTCACGGCAACGGCAACCGGGTGCGACTCGACCGCCACATTCACCGTGGAGTTCGTCGCCCCGTCAATCACAGTGACGCTGGCGCTACTGTTATTGGCCACATAGATTTTGTTCGTCGTGCTGTTGATTGCCAGAGCTACCGGCGCGGTTCCGACATTCACCGTATTTAAGACCTGTGCGTTCCCCTTGGGGGTAAGCCACATCAAAGCGATGAAGGCGAAGAAAAGATAACTAGCCTGCACACCTACTTTTCTTTGAGCAGATCCTCGCTTCACATAGGGTTTCTGAAATCTCGCTTCACTTTCGATACGATTGGTCTTCTTTTCTACCATTTCTATTATTTTCATAATTTCCGCTTCCTTTCCACTTGCTGCTGCGGCGGCATGCCGCTTTTCCTTATCATTGCTCACGCAAACCACATCATTTGCTCACGCAATCCAATAGACGTCTTTCTTGCCTGGGCATTCTAATTATCTAGTGTGAATTTATTGTCTTAATATCCAAATTAGTTATGATTCTTGTGCCAATTTGGGAATCAACTCCCCGATAACTACTATGAAGTGAAATATTTTGCACATTATAGATTCTGAAAGATAGCAAGATATGTTTTTATAGATTTATATCCACCATTTTGCTTATTGGAACTATTCAATAGATGAAGCGCTGGATCGCATTGTGGCCAAATGGCGCTGATGTCCTGAAGCCTTTTTCGGCGTAAGTGCAGGGAATCAATGCGCGGTTTCCGACGCAGGTTTGTTTTCCAAGAAGAGTGCCGCAGAGAAAGGAGGCTAGGGTGATCTCATGAGAATTCATGGGATGTCGGGCTCTCTCGAAATGCTCCTCGCAAATTCGCGATGTGCATTCAGTGGAAATCCCTCTGCCATGCCTCTGGCACTCAATTTTGGGTTCTGCTCGTACCCACGGCTTCGCCAGTGGGCTACTCTCTGGTCGCGCCGCTGGCGCTTGGGGCATTTAAAGGGAGACTTGTAACCCCAACTTCCCAACTCTTGGACCGTTGGATGGGTAATTTGATATTTTCGTATTGTTCCGTAGAGCTCTACCTAAAGGCTTGCGGGGCCAAACGATGCCGCTCTGCTACTCGGGACCGCAGTGGATTCGTCCGGACCCGCCTGGGTTTGTGATTACAAGATTGTGCCTAAGAGATTCTTCAATATCCCCGTTGAGGTTGGTGGCGCGGGAACAATAGTAATGCCGTAGGCCCCCGCGACCGGCACATTGCCTACAATGCAATGGCAGGATGTTGAAATCACAGATACCGTGTTCGAATTGAAATTGGCCACATAGATAAACGCACCATCCGGCGTTGATGCCAACCCGATGGGGTTGGCAAAGCCGCTATTCGGCGGTATCCCGGCATCGTTGTTCGTCAGCTCCCTGCTAACGTTCCTTTGGAAATCAAAGACCGATACGGTCGACGAGCCTTGATTGCTGACGTAGAGAGAACTTCCATCGGGAGTCAAAACAACGCCGGATGGATTATTTCCCACGGGAAGCGCCGCCACGACCCGGTTTGTCGCCAAGTCGACAACCGACAGGCTACTGGCGCCAAAATTGGCGACGTAAGCGAAGAATCCATCGGGACTCAAGGCAAGCGCAATTGGATCGGTCACCAACTGCACGGTATCGATCCCGGTGTTGGTATTGGTTGCGATCACTCGCATGGCGAAGTCGTCAAAGGCAGCGACATATAGCCTGCTTCCGTCTTGACTGAGGGCCAAAGCCGCCGGCTGCACGGAGACTTTGAAATCCGCCGTGACCGTGTTGGTTGCGGTATCGATGAGAGAAATGGTGCCGGTCTCAAAGTTCGCCACATAGACTCCCGATCCATCGGGGAGCATGGCCAGCGCGATGGGAGTATCATCCACCGGGATGGTGGCGATCACTTTATTTGTTGCCGTATCGAAGACCGATACATTTGCAGAGCCGAAGTTGGCCACATATCCGCGAGACAAATCGGGCGTCAGAGCCACAGCCACTGGCTTACTCCCAGCGTTGATGTTCGCTATAACGGTACTAGCAGAAGTAAGAGGATCTATAGTCGTGAGGTCGACAACACTGACGGTCGACTCGTTGGCGATATACGCGACGCTTTTTGCCGGAAGGACCGTCGCTGGGGCCTGAGAAGGCAGCAGGGCCGCAGCAAGGTTTCCATCGATTACGGTTACGTTATTGCTATCGCTATTGGCGACATAGACCCTCTTGGTCGTAACGTTTGCGGCGATCGCAACCGGGTTTCTCCCGACGGGTATCTCGGCTACTTGGTTGGTATCCTCGTTAATGACCGCAATGCTATTGAATCCGTTTGCCACGTAGATTCTGCGGAGTTGTTCCTGGCTTCCCAGTGCGCCGGCCCCGCTAACGGCAATGGCACTCGCCGTATTGGTCGCACCGTCAATCGCGGAGACAAAAGAACCAAGCATGTTCGACAGGTAGATCTTGTTCGATCCCTGATCGATGGCCATATGGTGAAGCAGAGCGCCATTTCCAGGGATAACTTGAGTGACGCTATTGGTCGTCCCGTCAATTACGGTGACCGTTCCAAATAGGTCGGCTACATAAACTTTATTCGATATCTGGCTTAAACCGACCTGAACCGGGAATCCCACTGGAATGGGAATCGTAGAACTTTGATTTGTGGCACCGTCGACCACTGTAATGCTTGAGCCAGCAGCTACAGCCGCAAGGTATATTTTGTTGGACGTGGAATCCACAGCTAAAGCGTTTATCGATACTCTAAGGTTGAGCTGCGTGAGAGCATTCGTATTGCCATCGATTACATACAATATGCCGTTGTTTGGGCCTGAAGGGAACTCATCGGCTATGACGTAGATCTTGTTGGTAGCCAGGTTCACCTCAATCGCCGTTGGGAACGCCGACTCACCGAGATTCACACTCGAGGTGATGTTGGTGGCGCCGTTGATGATTGTAATGTCAGTCGCGCCCTTATTGGCCACATAGATCTTGTTCGTCGTCTCGTTGACAGCAACGGCAATCGGATGCGAGTCAACGAGCACATCCACCGTGGAGTTCGTCGCGCCGTCAATGACGGTAACGCTGGCACTATCGTTATTCGCCACATAAATTTTATTGGTCGCGCTGTTGACCGCCAGAGCTACCGGCCCGGCTCCGACATTCACTGTACTTAGGACCTGCGCGTTCGCCTTGGCGGGGAGCCACATCAAAGTGACAAAGGCAAGGAAAAGATAACTAGCCCACTCGGCCACTTTTCGTTGAGCGGGTCTGCTCTTGAGAAATCGTTTGACGAATCGTTTGACGAACCCCTTGTGACGCCTCGGAGTGTTTCCGATGCTATCGGTATTTATTTCTATTATTTCCATGATTTCATTTTCCTTATCACTGGCTATTGAGGCGGCAGGCCGCCTTTTCATCCGTCATTGCTCATCGCAAGTTTGAATCGACATCTGCATTTTTTGGAAGAAGATTACAATTATCTAATTTTAATTTATTATGTTGATGCTCAAATTAGTAAAGATTTTTGTGTCAATTTGATAATTGATTTTAGGTAACTATTACGGGTGTGCAAAGTTTTGCATACTGCAAGTTCTAGAAAGCAACGAGATACTTTCCCATAGATTCATGCCGTTGTCGATTTAGCAAAACTATCCAATTGCCGGCTGCTGGGGCGCATTACGTCAATCTTCCCGGAAAACCCGGATAGGGTTTCCGCGAATCAGCCCCTGATGAGCACGCCAGCGGTTTTCCCGGTTCTCGCTTTGCCGACCCTCTTTGATAGCGGCAAACTTCCTGGCCAACCTCGCCATGGCGAGCGCGCGATTCCGATGTTGGGAGCGCTCCTCGGAAGCCGTGACCTGAATGCCTGTGGGCAAATGCGTCAATCGCACAGCAGACTCG
>DATGIO010000005.1:0-2929 GCA_035295685.1 Candidatus Angelobacter sp. | reverse complement strand
CGGACAGCCGTGAGTCGCAGAACCAGCTTACTTCGGTGTTGCCGCTCTACAACGAATTACATAAGAGTGGACTATCAGCCATTGGCGTCAGCATGGACCCAAATCCAAAGCACATCTCGATGGCCTTAGATGATATTACAGTGCCTTGGCCACAAGTACCGGATCGAAGCGGGCTGGCCGCTCGCTACAAAATCGATTCCAACGCCGGGTTGACGTTTGTATTGGATGCTTCGCATCGGATTCTGGCGTACGGCAAAATGGGACCCGATATGGACGGCATCATTCGGAAGCTGTTCGACAATTCGAGGGCGCGATCGATGGTTGAGGTGCACAACTAAAGCTCAGGAATAAGCATCCGGTTCAAAAGAACAAACCGCACTTGCTCTCTCACCAGTAGCCCTCCTGACCGTATCTGAGATGGAGGCGCTTTCAATCGGAATCGGCGTCTGCGCCAACAGTCTCAACGATGGTTCCTGGAAAGTGCGATACTGCTCTACCATGCCGCCCCGACATCCTTTTAATTCAAAGAGGTGGCATCTAACCGGCTAGCATTCAAGCTCCGAGCGGTTGGCCGAAGCCTACAGAAAGGCGACCATGGGAGAGCTCAGTCTTACCTGAACGAGGTTCTTCAAATCATCGACGACGGTCACACGAACTGGAGCACCCATCGATTCCGAAACATACGAAAGCTCGTCATTGACGCACGTAACGCAATAGCTGCCCGTAACGCGCTGGATGCTTCACTCGTGATCAGATCAGCTTTAGAGGAACTGGATGGCTTAGAGCGGGCCGCGGCGCGCCACGTAGCCAGTTACGACCTCGTGGAACAACTCCAAGCAGCCCGGTTGCACGCCAAAGCAGAAGATATGGCGCGCGCCCAGATTCACATCGACAATGCGCTAAGGCGCATTGATAAAGGCAATGCTGTTTGGCGTACAGGCCGGTCGGTGCGAATCGTTCGCGGTTATATCGCTCGGGTAGGGTTTGCAATCACAAACAACAACGTGCAGGAAGCAGTGAAGACTCTGGATGAGGCGTTGAGGGAGCTAGAGTAGCTAAGTGCCCGATCCATCAGAAGCAAGATCGCTAATAGCCCGCTGAAAACGCGTAAGAGGACGGACGGCTGCGCTGGAAAATGGGGGCCATTCCCAGTCTCTGCCGCAGGTGGCCGGTTTCCAAACCCCTTATCTCATATCACTCGGTAAGCCACGGCATTTATTCACAATTGTCGGCCGCTATTTGCGTTGAGATCTCGAGGCTCTCGGGTTCGCTAACAATTGGGCCGTGGAGCCGACCTTATCCCAGGTCTGATCGCACTGAACTGGACGCTCGCATATAATATTCACCAGGCCGCTCGAAGTAGCGCCGAGTTGGCTGTCGGTCGGCAAAGTCGGTACGTTCTGAATTGAGGGCGTAAGGACTCTCAGGAAAAAGAGGTGCTGCGCATGAGCCGTTTATGTATCGCTGGTGTTCTGGCTGCTGGAATTTTAGCCGCACAGACGCAAACATCCAAAATTACTTTCAATAAAGACGTGCTTCCGATCTTGCAAGCTAAGTGCCAGGAGTGCCATCGGCCGGGCGAGGTAGCACCGATGTCACTGCTCACGTATCAGGACGCGCGCCCGTGGGCTAAGGCCATCAAGGCTGCGGTAAAGACTGAAAAGATGCCGCCTTGGTTCCTGGATATCAAATATGAAGGGCATTTTACGAATTCTCGTAGGCTGTCCCAAGAGGAGACGAATACTTTATCAGCATGGGCTGACAGCGGCGCTCTTGAAGGCGACGCAAAGGACAAGCCAGCTCCACGGTTATTCGTGGAGGGCTGGAATCTCAAGCCCGACCTCGTCATTGAGATGCCCACCGCATTTCAGGTTCCTGCCACGGGCACCGTTGAATACCAATACATGCGTGTAAAGGGCAACTTCCCCGAGGATCTTTGGATCGAAGCTGCGGAGATGCGGCCCGAAAACTCCGGCGCAGTGCATCACGGCGAGGTATGGGTCATACCGCCCGGCTCGAAATGGATGGAACGGGCCGAGTACGGGGTGTCGTATCCGATGTCTAAAATGCCGAAGGTACCGTCGGACGACGCGGATATCATCGGCAAGTATAATCCCGGCGTAGGTGCTCAGAATTTCAATTTCGGCGATTCGGCCAAATTCATTCCTAAGGGATCCGATATCGTATTCGAGATTCACTACACCACGAACGGCAAAGCGGTGTCCGAAAAAACCAAAGTAGGTCTCGTCTTTGCGAAGGGGCTGCACAACACACGTTACTTCACATCATACGGGCCGACGGCCAGCAACTTAGTGATCCCCGCTGGCGATCGCAATGCCGAAGTTGTTGGTGAGGTCACAGTGACTTCACCGACGCTGCTGGTTTATGCGCAGCCTCACATGCACCTTCGTGGGAAGGACTACGAGCTGCGCGCGATATACCCGACGGGCGAAACTGAAACCTTCTTCAAGGCCAAATTTGATTTCAACTGGCAGCTAGGCTATTACTTCGATAAGCCCGTCGTGCTTCCGGTGGGTACTCGGTTGCTTGGCATCTCGCACTTCGATAATTCTCCCAACAATCCGTTTAATCCAGACCCGTCTAAGGAAGTAATCTGGGGACTTCAGAACTGGGAAGAGATGAGCAATTGTTTCCTGGGATTGGTATTTGACGCTAAGGTGGACCCGAAGAAGGTGTTCAAGCGATCCGGGTATAGCACTCTGAAGCGTTTGCCGGGGCAGGCCGGACCCTCGCTGGACATGCTGAGCGCATCGCTATCTGAGCGCTAGCAGTGGGTTGGGATAGCTAACCACAATTCAGCGGGGAAATGACGCCGGATTCTGATCTGAAAGAGGATTGCACTTGATTTCGTTGTCATAACACCTTCGCTGAACCATAGGCGAGCGGCTAGAGAAGCACAACAAAAAAG
>DATGIO010000004.1:0-4635 GCA_035295685.1 Candidatus Angelobacter sp. | reverse complement strand
GTCAAGGCACCTTGCAACTCAATCTGTTCAGCGAGCAGGTGTGCGAGGTGGAAGCCGAAGGGGTGCGCTACATTTTGCGCAAGAACGAGTCCGAGGCCCGGCGCGAGCAGGGTCGGCTGGAAGACAAGCTGGCGAAGCTGGGAGCGAAGATCGAGGCACGCAACGAGCAGGTGCGGACGCATCCTCGCTGCCAGCCGGAAGCCGGACAGCGGGTGATGGCCGCCTGGGTGGAGCGGTACAAGCTGATGGGCCTGGTCGAGATTAAACTTGAAGGCACACAGCTGAAGCTGGAGCGGAGGGAGGAGGCGATCACCCGCGCGCTGGACTTGGCCGGCTGCTACGTGGTGACCACCGATGTGGCTTCGACCGCGATGAGCGCGCAACAGGTGCATGACAGCTATGTCTCTCTGGCGAAGGTGGAGCGCGACTTTCGCACCCTGAAGACGGGCTTGCTGGAAGTCCGACCAGTGTGGGTGCGCAAGGAGAGTCGGACGCGAGGACACGTCTTCTGCTGCCTGCTGGCGCTGAAAGTCGCTCGCGAGATGGAGCGGCGGTTGCAGGCCGCGTTGGGCACCACCGACACCCGAGCCGACGCCATCACCCTGCCCGATGCCTTGCGGTCGTTAACGCGTCTGTGTCTGCTGCATTATCGGGTGGATGAAAAAACCACCGTGACCAAACTGCCGCAGCCGGACGCTCGGCAGAGAGAAATTCTCCAGGCTTTCGGCGTCAGCCTTCCGGCCATGTAGTCAGGCGCTGCCCAAACCGCCAAATGCGTAACTGCCTGCTGGCCAAGCAGATCAACAGAAATACATCGCCGTTAGAAAAAGGAAGATCCGTCTGATGCTGTTCAACCTGCTGGCGGAATTCCAGCGCGCCAGCGCCATGACCGGCTATCGCCAGCTGGCGAGCTTGCGGGTGCAGGTCTTCCTGTGTGGGGCGGTCTTGAAAAGCGCAACCCTTTATTCGACAAACTCTCACGCTATGAAATCCCAACTTCGCGCAAGTTGGACCTTCAAACCAAAACCGCAGGCTGACCGGAGTGTCCCATGGTCCGATTTCACCGCCGAAAATGCGCTTCAACTTACGAATTCGGGATAATTACGCTGTGCCTCCCGGCTCGCTAAGGTAGTATGTTTCTTGACAAAGCCGATGCCGTCATAGATGTTCCTCCGTTGATGGTTTCTAACCAACTCCAATCTCATGGATTAGATCGAATCAGTGCCCTTCAATCTACGAATTCGGGTCCAATAGAGCTGATTTCGAAGGATGAGAAGTTAATGGGGCCTCTGGGGGAGGGTGGCCTTCGTTCAGCTTTCCCCATCAACCAATAGCAGGTGATGCCGAAAGCGCAAACAGCGGCAGTGCATGAAAACGCAGCCATCCAGCCCGTTGAGGTTGCAAGATAACCCGTAATCACCGGGGCTAAGACGCCCGAGAGATTCGCTATCGAGTTCTGCACGCCGACAAAGCTTCCTGCAGAGCCAGGCACTAAATCAAGGGAACCGCTTGCGAAAACGGGAGTGGCACTGGTCATGAGCGTGGCAGAGATGCATAACAGAGGTACAACGACTGATGAACTCGAAACCTTGGAGATCACTATCAAAATGCCGGCAGCGCAGGCGAAGGGAAGAAGAAACGTTTTGTTTACATGTGTTCGACTGCTGCTCCTGCTTACGCGATCGATCAGGTAACCAAAAAGGTTGGTTCCACATAGGGCGCAGAGGAAAGGCAGGGCTGATCCCAAAGCCATCTGGCGGAGTGAAAAATGACGTCCGATTACCAGGTAGGTCGGCAGCCAAGACATCAGGAAGTATGTAAACCAGTTTGAAGAGAAGTGCAGAGCAAACACAGCCCATGCCTCAGGGGTGTGCAGGATTACCGACCAAGGTATGGGTTCGTCGCCCTTAATTTGTGGGCGGGATGATCGAATGAGCTCCATCTCTGCACGGCTGATAGTGGGGCAGTCCTCTGGCTGGTCATAGATTGCTTTAAGCCAAAATATCAACCACAAGCCTCCCAGGGTGGCGAAAAGGTAAAAGATCATTCGCCAGCCCAAAAATTTCAGAATTAGTGAAGCGAGCGGGAAGGCAAGGATGATCCCACCGTAACCTCCGCTCCATGTAAAGCCAGCCGTCCGGGAGTACTCCTCGGGAGGGAACCAGCGAGCGAGAATGGCGTTTATAGAAGGAATTGTGGCGCTTTCTCCAATACCCATGAATGTGCGGACAATGCCGAGAACTCCCAGCGAGCGAGGAAGGGAAGTGAGAGCCGTGAATGACGACCAGGAGGCCATGGCAAGAGCAAAGATTCGTTTGGGGCCAAAGCGATCCGCCAGTACGCCAGCAGGTATCATAAAGCCCATGTACCCAACATAAAAGGTTGACAACACCCAGCCCATCGTTGTGATATCCCAGCCGTACTCCTTCATCATGGATGGAGCGGCTACAGATATGTTTGCGCGATCGCAGGTTGCGACGAACAGACCCAAAAAGCACAGCAATGAGACGTCCAGACGTTTGGGCCACGGGAGTAATCGGGGCAGGCCCGATAAGCCCTTGTTGCCTGAAGCCAATGGAATGAACGGGGATGGAGGCATAGGATTGAAATTCAAATGATTGAAGGGCGTAACGGTTTCTCTCGCCCTGAGTTGCACACTTTGACCGATGTGCAAGCTTCTATGAGTTCTTTTTAAACTTCGAAGAAGTATAGGGCTGTTGATCGAAAAAGCTTTAAAAAATAGCGACAGGGTTCACAGGTGAGCCGGTCCCTCCTTCAACCGCGAGTGGTTCTACGGTTAAAAGAAAGGTCCAACGTTGTCGCTTTGCAGCAAATTCAGCAACGGCCTCGAGGTCGCAATTATCAATGATTGGCACACCCATCGCGACAATAGCGAGCAAATGGACTGGCATTCTTACGCCTTCGACTCCCGAGGGCATCACGTCAAGAGCAAGATCGCTCGCAAGAATTGCAGCGTCCCGCTCGCGGAACCAGGGCATGCAGAGGACATCTAATCCCGCTGAACCTGTTTCGACGTTCCATTCTCCTTCAATGGCAAATCTCGCCCAACGACCTGTTCGGATAAATACGGCATCGCCACTCTTGATTTTCACTCCGGTTTCTGATTCCCAGGCATCCAGCTCTTGAGGGAATATGGCTTGATTGCCTTTAAGGTATGGAATCCCCCGGCGTCGAGGTAAATCTATCAGTACTCCCCGTGTGAAAATACCATCCTTGACGTTAATCACTGACAACTTTGCCGCCCCGCTATCAGTTACCCAATGCTGAGAGAATCCGTTATACATCTGACCTTGGTAAAAGACATGGCACAGAGCGTCGAGATGTGTCTGCGTATAACCGTGGTATTGAACGGAATAGACGTCTGCGGAACTTACTGCACCCGGAGTATACCCTGTTTCAACCATGCGGTGTTCGAATGGCGGAGAGTTAAAGGTTTCTGTGCAGATCGCGGGGCGGGCAAGGGAAATGGGTAAGCCCTCTTGCACCAGAGAAGCCGCTTCCTTTCGTTTTTGAGCAGTGATCAAGTTGATGGCGCCCAGCTGATCGTCCTTACCCCATCGCCCCCAATTCGAGAGAGATTGCACCATTTTTGCAATGTCGTTGCCAGTGAGCGGGGCGCGGCTGGAAAAAGAAGTGGTTGACATATTTGATCGGTTTAAATTTTTGGTCAATACAAAACACAGGAACCCGAGTTCGATCCTTTGAGCTGGCTTATGGCGCGTTTGTAGGCATCAAAAAGCACTGCCGTATCACTCCCGTACATCAAAAACCGGCCGCCCCGTCTTCTCACCTCGATCAACATATCCATATCCCGGGATTGAAGACCAGCAGCTATTCCTGCCTGCTTGCAAGCCTCAATCACGCGGTCGACTGCGCGCCAGAAAACAGGGTTATCAAACTGCTCGATGATTTCCAATGACAAAGTAAGATCATAGGGTCCGATAAAAAGAACATCAACGCCTTCAACCTTGGCGATCTCTTCAACACATTCCAAACCTTCCCGGCTTTCAATCATCAGGACGATCATCAGTTCATGATTGCAGGATGCAACTTCTTCGGCCGCCGACTTTGAACGAAGATCTGTAACAATGCTGCGCAAACCAAACCCGCGCTTTCCCAGAGGGGGGAACTTCAGTGCCTTCACCGCAGCCCTTGCCTCCCCTACCGAATGAACACGAGGAACAATAACGCCCATCGCTCCCACGTCGGCGGCGCGCGAAAGTAAGTAAGGCTCATTTTGAGTAACCCGAACCATCGGAATGATGCCGGCGGCACGGGCTGCGCGACACAAGCCTTGGATTTCGGAGTGGCTTGCTGTGCAATGTTCTGTATCGATGAAAAAAAAATCGAGACCTGCTGCCGCCAAAACAACCGCAATCTCAGGATCCAGGCAGTCTTCCAAGGAGGTGCCATAGACGCACTGCTGAACTTTGAGCTTATCCTTTATTGTGTTCTTCTGCATGAATCCTCCAGGTAAGGGAAATTATTGTGGACCAAATCGATTTACCGATCAACCTAAAATAGGGGTATTTACTTGACGCCACCAACCCCAATAGGTTGTGGTTTGATCAAAGTTGCGAACGGCGCTGGGTCTACTTGCACGGCTTGTTGAGC
>DATGIO010000003.1:0-63364 GCA_035295685.1 Candidatus Angelobacter sp. | reverse complement strand
GCAGCCGACGATTCCGGAAACGTTTTTTTGGCAACCGGAGACGGTTGGTTCGATGCCGCGCATGTTCCCGCCGGCGATGTGGCCAACAGCATCGTGAAGATTGGGCTAGCCCACGAGGTGCCGACCCATAATCTGCTAGCCCATGATCGTCTGCCTCTCCTCGACTACTTCACTCCCTTCAACCAGGCCAAGCTCTCCCGCCACGACCAGGATCTGGGATCGGGAGGAGTCTTGCTGGCGCGCGATCCAGGCGATGGGCATCGCCAATTACTGATCCATGTAGGCAAAGAAGGAACCCTCTACATACTTGACTCCAATGCATTCACTGCAAAAAACCTCCACTACTGCGATGGATGCGGCTCCGATACCCAAATTATGCAGGAGCTTCCGCTAGCGATTCCGGGTGGCGTGTGGGGGATTCCGGCGTACTGGAATGGACGCATTTACGTGAGTGGCAGCAGTGATCCTGTGCGGGCATTTTCTCTCCGTAATGGATTGGTGGACGCTTCGGTTCTTTCCTCCACGCAGGAAGTCTTTCGTTACCCTGGGGCCGGACTCGCGATCTCGTCGGAGGGCGCCAAAAACGCCATTCTCTGGACGCTGGAAGTCGGAGCCTACGACTCCAAAGGGCCGGCGATCCTGAGGGCTTATGATGCCACGGATCTGTCCAGTCTCCTGTATGCGAGCGATCGGCAAGCCGAGCGCGACCAGGCAGGAGGCGCTGTAAAGTTTACGGTTCCTACCGTTGTGAATGGCAAAGTCTATGTAGGCGGAGCCAGCCAACTCACGGTTTTTGGTTCCCTGTCCACTGCTCCGTCTCATCTAGCGGCACACTAAAAACCCTCCTAATCTTCGCGTTTGACAACCATCTGGAAGAGGGATAATATGCGGAACCATTGTATTCAAACGTTTGAATAAAGGATTAAAACGTTTGAATACAAGCCAGGCGAAGTTCAAGCTCGACAGCAGGGAACGGGAAACCGCGAAGCCATCTTCCGGAAAATCGCGGTCCATTTCGGGGACTGAAACGCGGGCTTGAACGAAGAGCAGTACCGTCTGGTGAAGAGCGAGAGTCTGCCGCTATTTGAAAGGGCTAGCCCTTTCTGGAATAGAAGTCTCTACCCGCTCCAAGGGCAACCGCGAATAACTGAAGCACAAACAAGGAGGATCCCAATGACGCCGATCCGTAAATTCAAGGCTGTATCCGTCGTGAGCATCTGCGCTATCGTCGCCTTCACCGTGCTGGCCGCACAAGGCGCCGCCAAAAAGCGTGCGAAAACTATTCCAACAGGAAGCAACGCATCCTTCACCCTGGACTCGATGACGTTCTACGGGAATTTCGATAATTCACCCCCGGGATGCGCCATCGCCCATCCGGTCATCCACAATCAAAACGGTGGCTGCGCCGGAGGCACAGGCACCTTTAAAGATCCCATCACCTTTGCCGTCGCACCGCAGGTACAGAACAAAGTGCATGCCGGCGAGATCATCTACATTCCCAGCTTGCAGAAATATTTCGTCATGGAAGACGACTGCACATCGTCCGGGCCGGGCGGAGTAGCGGTGCAGGGCCAGGGATGCGATGGAGAGTTGAAAGCCGGCATCAATGAATTTGACATCTGGATCGGAGCGACTTCCGCCGGGGACAACCCTGGAGGAAATGCCAGCAACAACCAGATGACAAGCTGCGAAGACCGCCTGACCGCCAGCAATGTAAAAATCATTCTCAACGCAACCTCCGGCCAACCGGTGAACACCGCTCCGCTGCTCAATCACGGTAAATGCATTAAATGATCGTACTGTCTCTGCCCGCCGCGCCAAGAACTCTTCCGGACTTGGCCGGCGGCAGCGACAAAACTGCCTTCCGCAGCGGCTATCGGAGCCTTTCCATGAGCCGATTGCCGATGCCCACGCTGCTACAATCAAACAGTGAAAACCTCTGTTCGCCTCCTGGTGACGGATATCGACGGAACCCTGCTCGATCCGACGTTTAAGATCTCGGCCCGCGACCTTGCGGCTTTGCACTCGGCTCACGCCTCTGGAGTCGAGATCATGCTGGCTACCGGACGGCGGCACGACTACGCGATGCCAGTGGCGAAAGACCTGGGTATTCCGGTATGGCTCATCAGTTCCAACGGAGCGCTCATTCGCTCCAGTACTGGAGAGACGTTTTATAGCGATCGCCTGCCTGCGGCAACAGCGCAAAAGCTCATCCGCCACATGGATGCGTTCCGGGGTTATGCGGTTCTCACATTCGACCGTACCGGCAAGGGTGCGCTCGTGCTGGAACGCGCCGACGAATTGCACCACAGCATTGCGCGCTGGATCGAGAAGAATTCCGCGCACATCCAGTACGTAGTGCCGCTTGAAAATGCACTTACCGAAGATCCGATTCAGGCCATGTATTGCGGCACATTGCCTTTGATGGAGACCGTGCAGCAGTGCGTTCGCGAAGCGGACTTCCTGAATGAAATGACGGTTTTGAAGACTCAATACGACGATCGCGACCTCTGCATCCTCGATATCCTTAACCGCGATTGTTCCAAAGGCCATGCCCTGCGCCGCTGGGCAGAACATCGCGGCATCTCCCGCCGGGACATCGTGGCCATTGGCGACAACTACAACGACCTGGAAATGCTTGAATTTGCTGGCCTTCCGTTTGTGATGGGAAACGCATCTGAAGAATTGAAGCAGAATGGCTGGCCCGTTACAGCCAGCAACGCGGAAGGCGGCGTGGCGGCCGTAGTGGAACAAGTCATTTGAGGCTGGTTTTTGGCCGCCAAATCAGGTTAAATAGTCAGATTGACCGAATGCGATTTCGCAAACCAATCGGCGTCGCCGCACTCGTTTTTGCGGCCCAGCTTTCCGCACTGTGCGCGGACTTAGCCGTATTACGCAACGGTTTCTCCATTCGGCATGAGCGCCGCGAAGAAATCGGCAACATTACGCGCCTCTATACAGATGGCCGCAATTATGTCGACATCCTGACGGACTCTATTGCGTCTTTCGAGAAGGAGGATGTTCCCCCTCCGCAGTCTCCAGCTCCGCCCGCTTTAAGCGCCACGCCGCAAATCGCTCCCGCACAAGCGTCGGCGCGACAGAATGCTCCTCTGGTACCAGCAATGGAGAAAGTGGATTTAAACGAGGTGGTGCAGGAGGCAAGCAAGCGATATCGCGTTGATCCGGATTTTATCAACAGCGTCATCAAGGCCGAGAGCAATTTTCAGCCTCACGCCGTATCTCCTAAAGGGGCGCAGGGACTGATGCAGCTTATGCCGGGGACCGCGGCCAATCTTGGTGTGAAGAACGCATTCGATCCCAGATCAAACGTGGAAGGCGGAACGGCTTATCTCAGCCAGCTACTGGATCTTTATCATGACGATGCCATCAAAGCTCTGGCTGCTTATAACGCGGGAGAAAACCGCGTGGCACAATACGGAGGAGTTCCGCCTTACCACGAAACCAGGGCCTATATAGCCCGCATTGTGCGTGACTACAATGCGAAGAAACTTCGCATGAGCAGCGGCAAAACGACCGGCAAGACCGGCGGTAAGTCGAGCGCCGGCCAGAACGCGACAGCAAGCACCGCAACCAAGACTAAGGCTGCGAGCACCAGTCTCGCCGCCAATACCAAGAATGCTAAGCCTCAGCCGACCTCCGCGTCCGCTACGGCAATACCGCATCAGGCTGAATAAGAGTCTTCCATTCCCTTTCAGCCATGTCCCTTTCAAGCATCACTCTTTCAAGCATCACTCTTGCATTCAACGCCAATCTTCCGCTCGGGTGGAGCGTATCAATTTCCCTGAAATGCTCTACACTCAATTCCTTCCATGAATAAGAAACGACTATTGATTACTGCCCTTGTGATTCTCCTACTGGCTGCATTGCTTATTTTGCAGGTGCGCACCTGGAGAAAGTTTGAGTGGCACAGCTTTGCCGGCGCTACCGCGGGCATCAATCTATTATGGGTTACCCTGGGCGTGGCCTTGATCCACTTTTCCCACGTTCTTCGCGCCATGCGCTGGAAGATTCTACTTCGGCCGGTTTGCAAGACCACTGCGAGGAGCCTGGTTCCTCCCACCGTAATTGGCTTTACCGCCATAGCCCTGCTGGGCCGTCCCGCGGAACTTGTCCGCCCCTACTTGATCGCTCGCAAGCAAAACCTGCGGATGGCATCGCAAATGGCTGTATGGACGGTGGAACGAATCTTTGACATGGGCGCTTTCGCTCTGATGACGGCAGTCAACTTGCTGGTTATGGAAGCCACGCTCCGGCTACTTCCGGGCTTTCAAACGTCGGGCCGCGCTTTTCAGATATTCAAGATTTCCGGCATGGTTTTGCTCGGAGGGGTTGCGGTCGCGGGCTCCATCGCATTCTTCGTTCGCAAGAATCCAGGCGCGGCATCGGGCTTTGTGGAGCGGACCATCGGATTGATCTCAAAAAAGGCCGGGCAGGCGATTGCCCATCGAGTCCACTCTTTTGGCGAAGGACTCAATACCATCCACGACCTGACATCTTTTGTACAAATAGCGGCTCTCTCCCTGGCTATCTGGATCGTCATCGCCCTTTCTTACATTGCTGTGACTCATGCCTACGTCGATCCGAAGCTCAGCACCATGACGCTTTCGAGTGTCCTTCTGCTGACCGCGGGCAGTGTTGCCGGGGGTGTTCTGCAACTCCCGGTTGTCGGAGGCGGGTCGCAACTTGCGACCATTTCCATCCTGCAAAAGGTGTTTGCCATCCGGCCCGAGGTTGCGACAAGCTGCGGCATCATGCTGTGGCTTGTAAACTTCATGTCGATTATTCCCGCAGGACTCTTTTTCGCGCACCGCGAGCGAGTATCTCTAGTTCAGCTGGAGGAAGAAAGCGTCGAAGAAACGGTCTAGCGGAAATTCAATGCATATGGAGCATCGCCCAGAAGACGCATTTCTTGCCGCTGGTGCGCCAGCATCATCTACCTACCCTGTGCAAGGGGCCCCTTCCGAAGGCAGAGCCATTCCTTCATTGGTCCTCGGGATTTTCTCCGTTATCTTGACGTTTGCCTGTATAGGATTTTTATTCGGTATTCCCGCCGTCATTCTTGGCCACATGTCGCGTTCCAACATACGTAAGAGCTTGGGCAGGCTAACGGGAGCTGGCATGGCCTTGACGGGTCTAATCATGGGCTACATCAGCATCGTAATTCCGCTAGCGCTGCTTGGGGGCGTTCTAATACTGCGCCCCGGGACTGTGAAGTTTAAGGCCGGTGAATCCGCCTCGCTTGTCACAGTTAGAGCGATCAACGCCGCCGAGGCTGCATACTCAATCAACTCTCCTTCGAAAGGTTTCGCACCCGATCTGGCTACATTGGGACGCATCACTAAGCAGGGATGCCAGGGACGCGGCGACGATTACGCATGCCTACTAAGTATCAAGTTGATGAGGGCCGATTGCAGCGGAGCGAACTGGTGCAAACTGGAAGGCTATCAATACAACGTGTCGAGCAGAGAGTTGGGAAACTCTGTATCCGACTATGTGGTAAGCGCAGTGCCCGTTACCGCATCCAGTGGTAGCTACAACTATTGCTCAACATCCAATGGAGTCGTTCATTTCAATAAGATGGGCTCACGGATATCGCCTTACACGCGAGAGGAATGTATCGCCCTGCCGTTCTTTTAGTTGTGTGCCGCCGATCCTCTTCTCACACTCAAAGAGGCATCCAGATCCCGCATAAAGTAATCTGCAAATAGACCGCTGCGCGAGCAAAACCGATCCCGCGCAGCGGTCTGTTTTTTACGGGTTAAAGGCGTTGAAGCCGGTGGAGTACTGGAATTGATTTTGCGACACTCCGCTGCATTCTCCGGAAGCCGGTTGCGGCGTCAGTACGCCGATGCCGGAAACGGTTCTGCAATCCTGATCGCGCGTGAGCGACCAGAACGAAACACGGCCCCAACCATTATCAAGAGCAGTTTGGGTGAGCGTGTTGATGTCCGCGAGTTGGAAGATCTCAGACTCGTTGTCATTGGTTCCAATCATGACCGTAACTCCTACCATGGCTGCGATTTGAGCGCGGGTCTTGCCTGGAAACAGGTTTTGCAATGTAGCCTCGACAGACCAACCCGAAAGCGTGGCGTCCAGCCCCATCTGCGCGTTGTTGTCAAAAGCTCCACCCAAATCCATCGACATTACGTTGACCACGCCGATATTCACGCCTGCGGCCTTGGCATCGTTGAGTACCGTGGTGGCCAGGTCATTGATGCCGACCGGCTCGGTTTGCAGAGTGTAGGACACCGACAACCCTGGATTGTTCGCCTGCAGGGTGGCGATCGCCTGTTCACGAACATTGTCGTTCGTGGCGCTTGTCTCCAGATCGAAATCGATAAACCTGGGATGGTACTGGTTGATGACATTTTGGTATTGCGTCACCAGGCTGGAAGCGCTGCTGCAGGCAATGCCAAGTTCTGTGCCGGCCGCGCCGCCGAACGAGATGCCAATGTCACCGCCGGCAGCCCGGAAGGCATTGATCTCGGACATAAATGGCGCCGCGCCCGACGCGGGAATGGGAGTCGTGCCCGCCCAACTGGCCTGGCAACCTCCGCTCGATGCCGCTACTACAAAGGCCAATGTCAGGAACTTTACCGGTGGACGCGCGGCCCTGGTGATGGTCTCGAAGAGAGGCAGTGTAACGTCTACGTAGGGGGCCGCCGTGCGGTTAGCCGCCGGTCCGGGAAGCTGTCCACAGATTCCAGCGATCTTCCAGGGGCTGCTTTCGCCGGGAACCGGTTGATTATTGTTGGTGAAAAATTTGGCCGTCCATAAGAATCCGCCAAACGTCGCCTGACTGCCTCCGCTGTAGTTGACACTTGAATTCCAGGGCGAGGCCGTACAAGCCACATTGGGACCGCTGCCGGGAGTTGTCGGTGTAGGGGTAGGTGTTGACGGAGGCACCGGAGTAGGCGTAGACGGCGGAACCGGCGTCGGGGTCGCAGGAGGCGCCATCGGAGTCGGTGTAGGCGTTGCCGGCGGGGCCACTGGGGTCGGCGTAGGCGTTGCAGGCGGAGTCGATACGCCGCAACTGCCAGTCACCGTCCATGGCTGTCCCGTTCCAGGCCCGCCGTTATTGGTTACCGGAGTCTGGTTCAGATTCCAAAAATTGGCAAAGTAGTTGATTCCATTCACGCTGGCTGTCATGCCATTCGTATAGACCTGTGTGGCGCTCCACGCTGGAGCGCACGTCACAGTAGTTTGCGCCGAAGCAAGGCAGGTAAAGGACAAGATGATTCCTGCGCTTAACCATGCCAGGGATGATCGCTTCATACACGGACCTCCTCTGACTTCTTTTGAATAAGTTCTCTATAGGTTTGGGTTATTGAACCGGTGCCGCAGAAGCGGCGCACGTTCCTTGAGGCATTTGCAGCGTGGGTGTATCCAGGAATCGAACTTGCAGCGTGGCTTATCTCTCTGTTCGTAGGAAGCCAGCGCAACAACGCATCGACAAGATATAAAAACGCTGAAAACGCCGATACTCGGCGGATGTTGTCTACAATTGGTACAACATCGGAGCGGATGGGACCCCTTACCGCCAAAACCAGCTAACGGCGCGGGCGCGCTCGCAGGCCATATTATTCGTTTTAATAAAACGATTCAATCAGATAATTTCAGAGCCTCACTGCCCTTCTCCTGCTTCTGATCGAGCGACGAGGAATCGTATCTTTTGCGCCTCGGCTTAAAACAAAAAGGCCCGCCAGGACGGCCCGGCGGGCGAAAAGAGAGGTTCACGGACTAGAAGCGGAGTACGCCTCCAAAGATGACCCTGCGGTTCCCTAAAGGAGTGCCAGTCACAGTATTCGAGAGGCTGGGATCGCCGAAGCCGGTGAGCTGCCCTGTGAGGCCGGCATCTTCTATAACTGGATCGACCGATTGGAAAGTGGAGTGGTTGAAGACGTTGAGGATGGTGGCGCGGAACTCGAATGAGGCCCGCTCGCTCAGCTTGATGTTCTTGAATGCGCCAAAGTTGCCGATGTTGGTAATGGCGTCTTGAGACAGGTTGCGTGCCCCGCCGTATGGTGTGCCGAATACCGACTGAGCGACGCCTGCGTTGTAGATATACCGCACTTGGTTAGTGGCCACGGGAACGATCGGAATGGGATTACCAAATTGATCGCGAGCAATCCCAGCGCCAGTAATATTCTGAGCATTCAAGCTAACCAATGTCGTTGGGTTAGCCGTGCATGCCGCTACAAGATGATCGGTCGCAGGAGCAAAGAGATTGCATGCATCGCCAGCAAAGATGCCGGCGGTGGTCGCCGAGGCGCCTAAGTTACCCACAAACGGCCGGGCAACATCGGTGCCGACAAAGGCACGCACGAACGATCGATCATAGGGATTTCCAAAGCCAGTCGTGGCGAATGCTCCACCGGTAAATTGTACGGGAGTATAACGCTGTCCAGACGCCAGCGCGTAGCTTCCCGCGAAGCCCCATCCTCCCAACAAATGACCGATGAATCCATGCTGTTCCCTGTACAGCGGGAACTGCTCAGAGAAGGAAATCGATCCCTGATGGGGGTAATCGAGGCCGGAATAGGAATATTCGGCGCCGGCGGGGTTCAGCGGATTTTGAGCGAACGCCAGGCTGTTGCCGCCCGCCAGCGTGCTGAAGATTTCGCTCACATTGTCGAGGGTCTTGCTATAGGTATAGGCGGCGCGTATGGTCAGTTGCTTGAACAGATTGTTGGCGCGGAATTCAGCCTGGAGGCTTTGATAGTTCGAGAAACCTCCATTGTTGCGAGTCAGCAGAATTCCCTGAGAACAATTTTCGCGACCCAGAGCTGGGTTAACGGTTTGACCTGGACCAAGAACCAGTTGTGGAGTGGTGCAGGGAGTCACGCCCGGAGGCACCAGATTTGGGAACTGTCCGGCCAACGTTGTAATGTCCGGATTTCCGTTGATGGATTGGAACAGCGCAGTCGCATGGTTGCCGATATAGCGGATCTCAACCGCGGAGTTCTTGCTCACTTCTCTTTCGATACCCAGGCTCCAGGTTTGCACACGATCGGGACCGAAGTTGGGAGACACCGTCGTCTCATTCAGAGTTCGCGGATCGAACACGCCTGGGGTGGTGAATGGCGCGAGCGACGCGCGTACATTAGGGCCTGTCGGTACGGCCGGAAGAGGTAGCGTTGCCGATTGTGCCGGGCTAAAAGTCTGGAGAAATACGTTGGGAGCCGAGTTGGCGATATTGGTGTAGATGTTGTAATAGGGTGGATCGTACAAGAATCGGTAGCCGCCGCGGATGACCGTCTTCCCGTTGCCGGTGAACATTCCGCCGCCGCCTGGAGCATAAGCAAACCCAAAGCTCGGGCCCCAGCTATTGGTTACCGAAGGCAGTTTGGGAAATGTAGTGGCCGAGAGAGGAAGAGCGGGATTAAAGAGCGGGTTGGGTCCGGTTTGATTCTGGACGGTCAACTTATTGAAGATGTTGGCCGGCTGCCCATAGTAGGACCAGGTTACGCCTAAATTAAGCGTTAAGCTCTTTCCAAGTTTGAGGTCGTCGCCGATATAGGCAAAGGTGTCATGTTCACGGAAGTCGAGCGACGGATTGCCCTGCGCGATACGCACGCGATCGGGAGTGTTGGCGGCAAAGGCGCTCCAATCGTCGAACCGGAACGTGCCGTTGATGTTCGGTAAAAAGATGTTGGGTGACCGCTGGTAGGTATAGTTTACGCCTATCTTCAACTGATGCCGCCCAAGGACGTAGCTCAGGTTATCCTGCCCCTGCCAGGTGTTCACGATGCGCCCTTGCGGGAAACCGTTCGGAGGGCCAAATTGGAGCAGCGTGGGATCCAGGAACTGCACGTGGGTCACAGTATTCGCCAATTGGTTATCGCCGGGCAAAGAAGGATTGCTCAAGTTATTGCCGCCAAACTGGACATTCACGCGGTCAAAACCGCCACGGGCTTCGTTGACAAGGCGGGAGCTGAAGTTGTGGGTCCAGCTTAGAAGCACAGCCTGCGATAGTGCAGGGACGTTGACCAGTTGGCCAGCGGCGCCATCGCCACTATTGATCTCGTTGTTGAAAACGTTGAGACGGCCAAAAACATACCTGCCGGAGAGAATATCGCTCCCCATTTGCAAATCGGCCCTCATGAGCCAGTTGAATATATGGGTAGGAGTTGGGGCTATCCGATTAACTCCGCCGAACTCAACTAGACTGGGACAACCCGTAATCATTTGGTTAACCAAAGGGCCGACCGGCGTTGGATTGCCCGCCGAGATGCTGTAGGGACCAAATTTCGAGAGTGCCTGAACGCTGGCGCTGGCGGGGAAGCAGGAACTTAAAGTGGCGATTCCGTTGGGAGTAGGCGTTAACAGAGTGGAGCTGAAATCAGACTTCTGCGAGATGATCTCCTGGGAAAATCCGCCGAAGATGAAAAACTTGTTTTTAACCCAGGGTCCACCGATGGTTCCGCCACCGAACTCATCATTCGCTCGGGGCACTTCGCTCAAGCCCTGAAAACGTTTCTGAAAATTCGTCATGGTGTTCAGAACGCTGTTATTTTCCGAGCCATAGAGGCTTCCATGCCAGTTATTGGTGCCGGACTTGGTAATTACGTTTACTACAGAGCCAGCATTACGGCCGTACTCAGGTCCAAACTGATTGGTGACCAACACATATTGCTGCACAAACTCAGCATCGCTCAATAACAACGCCGGGCCAGCCACGCTATTGTCGTTATTGTTCTGTCCATCGATCTGCTGGTCGTTGTTGCGGCCGCGGAGTCCGTTTACCGCAAAACCGTTGCCGCCATTCGTATTGGAAAAGTTGTTGTCACGGGATGAGCTGACGCCTGGAACAAACGTGGCCATACTGTCCAAGCCCTGATTTTCCTGCACGCCAACAAACGTCTTTAGCTCGGTGCCGGTAAAGGTATTCGTTACCTGGGCCTGGGTCGACTCCACCAAGGGAGCGGCCGCGGTTACTTCCACAGTCGTACTCGCTTCGCCGACAACTAGTTTGACAAGCCCCAATCCGGCGTCGCCACCCGCTGCCACGTTAATATCGCTTTGAACCGTGGTCTTGAAGCCAGTTGCGGAAGCTTCCAGCTTATAGCTGCCAGCCGGGATCAGGCTGAATTTAAACGAACCGGCGCTGTCACTGGTGGTATTGAACACGGCCCCAGTCGCTGAATTTGTGACCTTGACCTTGGCCCCAGAAATGACCGCGCCCTGTGGATCGGTTACTGTGCCCGAAATAGAGCCCCTGATTACCTGACCTATCGAGGCGATACTCCAAAACAAGGCGCAGCTCACCGTGATTACAACGATTGCACTCTTCAACTTCCTTCGCATCTTGTATCTCCATGAGGCGCACTACAAACTTGTGCGTGCTCTCGTCCTGCGGGAAGATAAGCAAGTCTCATGCCACATCATTTTGCGAGAGAAACCTATTCTGCTTATTCCAATTCTTCAATGGATCGGAGTTGATGGATTCTTATTCTAAAAGTGAGCTCTGCATAGGCAATTACGAGAAAACTTGGATTGCGAAAAGTCTCACTACAAACACCAAACCACCGTAACTTTTCGGGTATATGAATACCTAATTAGTTCTCGTTTTTCGAACTACTGCAAGGAGTTTCCGCAAGCAGCTCTGTTCCAAGAAGTGGAACCAGAGAACCACAAGTGGCACAGCTCACGCTGCACAAAAAAGAATTTAGTTCATCTGCCAATGGGAAAACCGGTCAGGCAAACCTGCATCAGCGGATTGGCCATTTGCCAGGAAGAGCAAGATGCCTACAACAAAGATATGTACTTTTGTACCGCTGGTAGCAGGTTCTCACGACCAATGCCTGAAGCACGAGGTCGAGATAAGGGACGACGAAACTTTCATAGCCATTTGTATTCACGGAATCCCGGGTGGTAGTATCCAAGTTTTGGAGGTTTCAGATGTCAGATCACGATACAGGCAACGGTGTAATGTGGTTTCTCGCTGGGCTGGGCTTCGGCGCCCTTTTAGGGGTGTTATACGCTCCCCGGTCAGGCCGTGAAACGCGGGCGGCTATACGCAACTCCGCGGAAGAGGGCGGCGAATACCTTAAAAGTCGCGGCCGTGAAGCAAAGGAAACAATGGACCAGTGGGTACAGCGCGGCCAGGAAGTCGTCAATCGTGGTAAAGAGCAATTCGGCTCGGCATTTGAAGCCGGGCGGCAGGCTTTCCGCGAGGCGGCCCACGAAGGACACAAGAACCCCAACTCTTAAGAAGCGCACCTGGCAATGACTTTAACGCTCACTATTTTCGTAGCCATAACCGCGGTAGCGTTTTCCGCGCAAGCCATCATTCTGTACTTCCTCTATAAAGCCATCGACCGTAGCTCGATGCGAATGGAGGGGATTCTTGGCCGCATGGAACAACGGACCGAACCGATCCTGTCCGCTGCGGAGAGCATTCTGGATGATGCCCAGCCTAAAGTGAGTGAGATCACCAACAACCTGGCGGAAAGCTCCGCCATCATTCGCGCCCATGTTTCACAGATGACCGAAGCTACCGGAGAGATCGTAGAACGGGCTCGGACCCAAGCGGCGCGCCTCGACGATCTGATCAGCAGTACGGCCTATAAGATCGAAGCGACGACGGATTTCCTTCAGAATACCGTTGTCACTCCGGTACGCAGAATCCACGCCATCGTGAGCGCCGTAAATACCGGCCTGAAATTTCTGCGACGCCATCGTGTGCGTCCAAAAGCGACAGATGGCGCCGCAGAGCCGGAGCACGATGAGGAAATGTTCATCTAGAAACCGGCTGTTCCAAAGAACCGCCGGTTTTTCCTTCCGCCCCTTTTCCGTCCTTTCCCTACATTCAGCGATGTTTTTTAGCACCCTTTGAGGGAGGAGCCGCAATCGCTTCAATCTCGAGCAGGTAGTCGTCCTGTACCAGCGATGTCACGCCCACCAATGTGCTGGCGGGAGGATTGGTTTTGTTGACGTAGGTATCCCTTACCTCGCGGAGGGTACCTAAATACTCCGGCTTATATTCTTTGACATACATCGTGATCTTGACCACATCGTCAAAGTTCGCGCTGGCAGCCGCCAGAGCGGTCTTGAGGTTCTCAAAGACCTGGATGGCTTGAGCGCGCAAATCGCCTTTGCCAACAAGCTTTCCTTGACTGTCGTTGGCTACCTGGCCCGAAAGAAAGATCAATTTCTCCGATGAGGTCGCCACAACATGCGAATACCCATGCGGCTGGGCCAGCCCGGTGGGTTTAGGAAACTCGGTCTGAGCAGAAAGAGGCAGGCGGCAGACAATGCCGAAGAAGCAGACAACAACAAGAGTTTTCATAGCGTGGCGATTATAAAATTCGCCGGCGGTTCGCCCGGAGAACCCGCTCTTGCCCAGTTGCCGGCGGCCGGTGCTATTGCCTGATTCTCGGGTTGACCAACGAATACAACAGGTCGGTGAGGAAGTTCACCACAACATACGTAAGGCCAATCACAAGGATGCAGCCCTGAACCAGGTAATAGTCCCGGTTGCCAATCGCCTGAATCGTAAGCCGCCCGATCCCAGGCCAGGAAAAGATCGTCTCGGTAACGATGGCGCCGGCCAGTAAAGCGCCAAATTGCAACCCGACAACCGTGAGGACTGGAATCAGCGCATTCCGCAGTGCATGGCGATAAACCACTACGTTCTCGGGCAGTCCCTTGGCGCGCGCGGTACGAATGTAATCCTGACCTAATTCTTCGAGCATCGCTGTGCGGACCATGCGAGTAAGGATCGCCGCCAAAGCCCCTCCCAAGGTGATTGCCGGGAGCACAAGATGAGCCGCCGAACCCGACCCGGACACCGGTAGGAATCCAAGGCGTATTGAAAATAGCAGGATCAGGATGGGCCCCAGCGCGAAATTGGGGAACGACAAACCAAGCAGACTGACGAAGCTGAGCGCCCGATCGTCCCAGCGATTTCTACGCCGGGCAGAACGCACGCCCGCGGGAATCGCGATAAGAAGCGCCACCAGCATGGCGGCCACCGTCAACTGAAGGGTCCAGGGATAACGCAACGCGATAATGTGGACCACGGGCTGGTCGAATCGCAGAGAGCGTCCCAGGTCGCCGTGCAGCACGTTCTTCCAATAATGTACATATTGGCGGCTTAACGGGAGATCCAATTCATAGGTGTGGCGAACAGCTTCAACGTCCGCGCTGGCGACCCCTTCGCCAAGCATCTGTTGTACGGGATCTCCGGGAACCAGATGAATCAATAGGAAAACGAGCGAAACCACGAGCCAGAGGACGGGCACAACATAGAGGAGCCTGCTAAGGAGATAGCGCAGCATCAGCCGGCCGATTCCAGGGGCGCGGGGCGCGCGATGTTTTGAATTCGTACCCGTGCGATCCGGTGCCCCTCCATCTGCAGTACCGTATAGCGGCGTCCTTCATATTCAAACGATTCTCCGCCGGAGGGGATCTTGCCAAGCTGGGCCATCACGAATCCCGCCAAAGTCTCGAATCCCTGCTCGCGTGGCAGCACGATGTCGTATTGCACCTCCAGGTCGCGAACGTTCGAAGAGCCTTCTAGTACAATAGTCCCCGTGCCGGATGCCAGTGAGACTGCCGGTCGATGGCTGATATCGAATTCGTCCTCTAGTTCACCGATAATTTGCTCGATCACGTCTTCGACCGTGACCAACCCGACCGTTGAGCCGAATTCATCAACCACGACGGCAAGATGCCGTTTGCGTTCCTGGAATTCGTGAAGTAGATCGCTTACCGGCTTGACCTCCGGCACAAAGAGCACTTCGCGCATGATATTTCGCACCTGAAGGGCCGAAGGCTTGCTTGCGAACGGCCTATCGGCCGCCAGCCGTAGATGCATCAAGCGGGAAAGGTCTTTGGAATACAACATACCCACAATGTTCTCTTTTCCCTTCTCAGGATCGTAAACCGGCACACGGGAGTGCTGCTCTTCTACAACCCGTGCCATCGCTTCCTCGACCGTCATATCGGCGGAAAGAGAGAAAATGCTGTGGCGGGGGACCATGATTTCCCGCGCTGTGAGATTGGCTAGCTCCATGGCATGATGAATCATCTCTTCCTGGGCCTTGGGCAGCAGGCCCACTCGCCGGCTTGCGGTCACAATGAGCTTCAACTCTTCGGGAGTATGGACACCGCCCTCTCGCATCGGCTGAGAACCAAAACCCCGCAGCACGAGGCTTGCCGATTTATTCATCAGCCGCAGGAAGGGATTGGACAAGGTCATGAAGATGTCCATGGGCCCGGCCACTGCGAGAGCCACTCGCTCACCGCGCCGCAGCGCCAAGGACTTGGGGACGATCTCGCCTAGAATTACATGCAAATAAGTAATGATGGTGAATGCCAGAGTGGCGGCGATTCCGTGCGCATAGAGCCGTGCATACGGCAGACTGGCTGTCCAGGGCTGGAGAATAGCAGCCAGCGTTCCTTCACCGACCCAACCCAGAGCCAGGCTCGCCAGGGTTACTCCGAATTGCACCGCGGGTAGGAACTCATCGAGCTTGTTCTGGATCTTCTGAATGGTTCGGGCACCGGCACGTTTCTGCTCGATAAGTTGCTGAATCCGGGTGTCGCGGACACTGACCATGGCAAACTCAGCGGCGACAAAAAACGCGTTGGCCGCCACCAGTAAAGCCACCAGGACGATCCGCAGCAGCACAAGAGTTACCATGCCGTTTCATCTTACACCGGGTTCAGAATGCGGAACCAAAGTGGCTTATGCCTCTTTGTCGTATCCTGTCCCTGCACTACACTGGCAATATGGTACAGGCAATCTCGCAATCAGCGAAGGCGCTGATGCAGCCGGATGCGCTGATCTACAACGGCACCCGCGACGATGGCGAGCCAATATGCCACGATATCCCACACTGAGAAGAAGCGACCCAGCAGCAGGACGCCGGGAAGCGTGAGACGGAAGGCGTCCAGGTCGGGGGAGTGGTAGAGCTTCACGAACTCGACCGCCGTCGCCAGAACTCCGGTGAGTAAGGCAATGGTGCGGAGACGTAGTGAGGGAAGCAGGGCCGAGACGATCCAGTAGAGCATCAGCGCCCACAGCGTCGAGCCACCATACTTGATCACGCCAGGCGGCAGCCCCAGCCGCGCGAAACGTACCAGTAGGCCCGCAACCATGGTGATGGTGATAAGCGCCAGCGACACCCGCAACGGACGATAACGCATCGCTTTGGCTACCGTAAGCCTGATGCGCGACTCGTCGGGTTGGAGATGTCTCGCAAGGCGGCGTCTACATCGACGAATTTCATGGCATAGAAGTCGACAGGCTGACGCGTGCTCTGATATGTCAGTTCCCGATGTGATGGAGTCAACCAGCTCAGCTTCATCTTCGCATCATCTGGCATCGTCGCATCGTCGGGCGCATCGGATTCGCGTTCAATGACCTGACCTCGAAGTTGGTCCAGATCAAGTGTCTATTAAGATCAGTGTCTATTCATAAGATCATACAGCAAAGTTGTTTGCTGCTTCGGTTGGGTTTGTGTCTTGGTTCCGCACGTTCTCGAAGGAGCTCGCTGCCCGAGACTCTGGTTAAGGTAGCCAATGCGCCGGGATTACCAGGCATGGGCGCTACTCGATCGCAATGGGTTTTTATGGCATACCGCGTTTCCACCTGGCCACTGAACGGACTGGGATCAAGCCCCTCTCGCTCACAATCTCGGCTATCCTTCTTAATAGGAAGGCGGTCTAAACGTCTAATGTAGTGAGGAATCGGCTTGAGCGGGCTCAAAACGTGAAACGCTCGTTAATTTTGGAACTTTCCAAGCCGATAGCCGTATTGATTAGAAGACCGGAGAAGGGGGCCTGTAGTGGCTAACGGAAGCGCAAAAAAAGGCAAGAGACGCCTGTTTTTTATCCTTGGATCGCTGGTTGCGATCGTGGCTATCGTGATTCTGGCGGTGGCCGCGACGCATGGCGCGGCGAAAATCGATCCCTCCAAACTGGGTAAAGTGGAGCGCGGAGACCTGGCTAAGAGCGTAGTTGCAACAGGCAAAATTGAAGCCATTACCAAGGTCGAAGTCAAATCCAAAGCTAGCGGCATTGTGAAGAAGCTGTTGGTCGATTACGGCGACCCTGTAAAGAAAGGTCAAGTGCTGGCCGAGTTGGATAAAGAAGAAATACAGGCGCGCGTGAATCAGCAAAGGGCCTCACTCGAAGCCGCCGAGGCTGCGGCACGCGCCGCAAAGGCGGACCTGGAACACGCCAAAGTAGACGCGGAAGGACCTGACGTACCTCTGCTGAAACGGGCCTATGATCGAGCACAGAAAATGGCGAAAGACGGCGTTGTAGCCCAGGCCCAACTTGACGACGCGCAGAAGAATTATGAGATGGCGGTCAATAAGCAGCAGTTGGGCAACGCCAACATAGGCGTAGCCCAGGCAAAATTGCGGCAGGCAGAGGCGCAGGTGTCGCAGGCGCGTGCGCAATTGGACCAAACGGAAGAAGAGTATCGCAACTCAACGATCGTTTCTCCGATTGACGGTTTGGTGCTCTCCCGCGACGTTGAGGTTGGAGACGCTGTGAGTTCCATTCTGGTAGTGGGGTCGTCAGCCACTCTTCTGATGACTTTGGGAGATACTCGCGAGGTCTATGTCAAAGGGAAGGTGGATGAAAGCGACATCGGCAAGGTGTATCTGACGCAGCCCGCCAGGATCAAAGTCGAGTCCTACAAGGACCGGACGTTCTATGGCAAGGTCACCAAGATTTCACCCATGGGCGTGGAGAAGGACAATGTGACCACGTTTGAAGTCCGCGTCTCCATCGACAATGCCAAGGGTGAATTGAAGCCGATGATGACCGCCAATGCTGAAATCATTCAGGAAGAACACAAAGGCGTGTTAATGATTCCGGAAGGCGCATTGATCTACGACAAAGACCGCAAGGCTTCCGTTGAGATTCCCGCTCCGGACGCCAAAGAAGGTAAGAAGAAGGTGCCGGTGACCGTGGGCATCTCCAATGGATCGAAGACCGAATTGCTATCGGGGCTCCAGGAAAACAACGAAGTAGTCCTGCAATAAAAGAAACGCCAAAATTTTGTCTGGAGGAAGAATGAAATCAATAAGAATTCTAGGGCTGTTCTCTGCCTTGTTCGCCCTGTGCGTGATGCAGGCCCAAGCGGAAACCGGCCACTTTGACCGCACCTTGCAGGTTTCCGGAACTGTTGATCTGGAGATCACCTCCGGCGCGGGCAACATCACCGTGCACACCGGGGGAAACGGAAACGTGCATGTTGGAGCGAAGATCCACGCGCGCGACTTCTGGATGGGAATGAGCGCTTCCGAGAAGATACGCCGCATCGAGGCAAATCCCCCCATTGAGCAGCAGGGCAATACGATCCGTATTGGAAAAATTGAAGATCGCGATCTTCAGAGGAATGTTTCCATCGATTACGACGTAATCGTGCCGCCGCAAACCAAGCTGGTTGCACAGACGGGATCGGGCGACCAGACTTTAAATGGGCTCGGACTGCCTCTCACCGCCAAGACCGGCTCCGGGAACGTGACGGTCGAAAACATCGGCGGAGAGGTTCATGCCAGCTCCGGCTCAGGGGACTTAAAGATTACTTCTGTAAAAGGTAGCCTGAACGCGGGAACTGGAAGCGGATCGATCCATGCTATTGGAATTGGAGGCGCGATTACCGCCAGCACAGGAAGTGGTTCCATTGATGTCGAGCAGGTCGCGCCAGGCAACGTAAAGGTTGAAAGCGGCTCCGGCGGTATTAAGGTCCGTGGACTGAAAGGCAGCCTCCGCGCCGATACCGGAAGCGGCGACATTCGGGCAGAAGGCGAACCCACCGGCGATTGGCGCATTGGCGCAGGCTCGGGCAGTATCGATCTGAAGATTCCCTCGCAATCCTCTTTCAATCTCGACGCCAGAACCTCTTCGGGCAGGCTTACGGTCAACCATCCGGTAACTTCGCAGGGTTCATTCTCTCACTCCCATGTACAAGGCAAAGTGGGTAGCGGAGGAGCGCTGCTGGATGTTCATACCGGGTCCGGCGATATCCAAATCGACTAGGTATTCATCTCCATTGAAACCAGCAGGGGGCAGAATTTTGCCCCCTGTTTTTTATGCGGTATGCGGGTGGCTAAACTTTAGGCCTAACTTAGGCGTCTAAAAGACCGCTCTCATGCGGCTAGCTTTCTTGGTTGCAAGGGATAGGCGAGGCTCCTCCGGCAGATCACGCAAGATGCGCCCGCTCACATATTCGCCCATGGCCGGGCCATGTTTGAATCCGTGCCCCGAGCCCCCTCCTACCAGCCATACGTTGGAAAAGTCGGGATGCTTGTCCACAAGAAAGTCTCCGTTGGAGGTGTTCTCGTACTGGCAGACACGGGTTTCAACGATCGGCGCATTGCCCAGGGCTGGAACATTTTTCTTTAGATACTCACGCAGTTCCCCAATCGACTGCTGTTCGACGAGGCGATGCCCAGTATCCGGATCGAAATCGGCGCCGTGCCGATCAAAAGCAATCTTGAACCCGCGGCCTTCGATATCCGGCAAAGCGTAGGGAAGCAGTGGATGGGTGTGATGCAGCCACACCGGCATTTTCGGTGGACGAAATTCGTCGCTTCCCGAGGGCGGTCCCAAGAAAAAAACTTCCTGTTTCGTCGGAGAGATTCTCTGCTCAAGAAACGGAAACAGCTTCGGCAGCCAGGGGCCACAGGCAAAAATAAAAACACCCGCCGCTATCTCCCCGCCCGACGTATGGATCGAATCCAGCTTGCCGCTGCCTTTCGGCGGTAAGACCTGAACAATGCGATGATCCACGCCGTTCTTCACAGAGTTTCTTACAACAGCCTGTACCGCCTGCCGCGCCATCAGCACGCCGCTCTCGGGTTCAAAAACGCCCCAGGTTACGTCTTCCATCTGCAGTTGTGGATAGCGTTTCCTGATTTCCGCGCTGGAGAGTTTCTCCGCACAGACCTTCTCCATGGTGAGAACCTCCCATAGCTGCCGGGTGTACTGATCGCTATCGTTGCTGAGCCAGAGAACCCCGGTACGGTGAAACAGGTCGTTGCCATTGTTGCCCAGGTCCCCGAAAAAATCGCGCCAAAGCTGAAGCGAACGCCCGGACCAGCGGGTGTAGAGATCATCTGGTCCATAGCCCATGCGAATGATCCGCGTTTCGCCCGAAGAAGAAGCCCGGCTGTTGGCAGCACCATAGGCATCGAGAAGAGCAACGCTCGCACCGCTTCGACGCAAGCAATGCGCGGTCCAGGAGCCAAACACGCCCGCGCCAATAACCGCAAAATCGTAAGACATAAAGGAAATCCCTGCCACCATTTCAGTTTTGGAATTGCTATGCCGAGGCCGAGCGGCGGAAATCTTCATAGACCAGGCGAGCGGTCACCAGGTCTTCCAGCGCACAGCCGACGCTCTTAAAAAGAGTAATCTCTTCAGGGCTGGTCCTTCCAATCTTCTTTCCACTTGCAATCTCATGAAGGTCGGCAATGATGTGGCTAGAGTCAATCGCTCCTTCGGCCAAAGGAATCAGCAGGTCGCCCGCTTCCGCAAGGGCTCCCTCGCGGGTATCTACAACAACTCTTGAACGCCGCACGGTCTCGGTGTCCACTTCCCTTGCATCTGGCTGGAATGTTCCAATGAGGTTCAAGTGCGTGCCTGGACGAAGCCAGCGCCCGTCGAACAGCGGTTCGCGCGCATTCGTGCACGCACAGAGCACCTCTGATTCGCGAACGCAAGTTTGAGCATCCACCAGTTCGATGTTGATTCCCTGCTCTTCTTTCACTTGTGCCGCAAGGCCCTTCAGATTCCTCCGCCCCGATCCGCAAACAAGGAAGCGGCGAAAGGTGCGAACGCGAGGAAGAACCGCCAGGTGCGCGATCGCCTGCCGCCCGCTGCCAAAGATGCCCAGCGTCCGCGCGTCCTGGCGCGCCAGGAAACCGGTGGCAACGGCCGAAGTAGCTGCTGTGCGCACATCGGTAAGGTAGTTGGCCTCCATGGTAGCCATTCCCTTTCCCGTGGCTGGATCGACCAGCAGATACGTAGCGCTCACGCCTGCTTCGCCGCTTACGCTCACGATCTTGACGCCCGCGGCGGGAAGGGCGGAATCGTGGCAAGGCATCATGAGCAGAATGCCGGCGGAAAGCTGGAGGCTGGTGCGCACCGGCATCTGCAACGTTGCATGAAAGTCCCTCGCGAACACCTCGCGAATCGCGCGAATCACTTCGGCGGGCTTCGCCGCCTTGCGGACCTGGTCTTCAGAGAAATAGTTCATCGGGAAAAGAAGTTCATCGAAAAGAGGTTATCGTAGCACCACAGGAGAGCAGAGTTTTGCGATGCTATCAGACTGCGTTATCAGACGGCTTGGGCGGCGTCGGCGGCATTGCAGCTATTCATGATGGTCGTTCGTACATCTTCCGGAACCTCGACAAATTCCAGGCCGTATCGAAATCCTTCGCAGCTTCGTACGATGGCTTTTACTTTGACTTCGTTGCTGGAATAAGGAAAGGTAAGATCGAGATCCACGGTGGCGCCAATAGCGAGCGAACAAGGAATATAGGCTCCGATCCCTCCCCTGCTCATGCTGTTGCCCCGCCCAAAAACCGCGCTTGTTCCTCCGCTGGAGGAAGGCGCCGTGATTTTGAGCCGGATATCGATCTTGTGGCGGTTCCACCTTCGAGCGTCGCTCGTACTATTGGGCTGCAACGGGAACACACCTTCTTGCGCTTTCAGGTCTGGCATTCCGTAATCCTAAACCCTTCAAAACAACTCGCAACGGTTACTGTTGGCGTTGTACCGTTTTCCCTGTGCGGCGTGCAACTCATGCCCGCACAAAGTCGATATAGCCATGTTGCACATCCGTGCGCGCCAGCCTGACTTCTAGTTTGTCGCCGACGTCAACGCCCTCATGGCCCTTTTCAAGCAGGCCTTCCACATGAGGGCTGAGGACTCGAACAAACGTTCCGCGCGGCGTTACGCCGGTGACAATCGCTTCAAAATGCTGACCTATCCTGTCGCTCATGACCGAAGCGGAAATCCGCTTGGAGACTTCCCGTTCGACTTTCCGCGCCGCATCTTCTTTCAAGGTGCAATTGCGCGCGATGGCGCTCAGATCTTCATCGGAGTAGGGCGGAGCCTGCTGGGCCAACAGGGCCTTAAGGAGTCTCTGGGTTACAAGATCAGCAAACCGGCGATTGGGCGCCGTGGAATGGGTATAGTCCTGCACTGCCAGGCCAAAGTGTCCCTGCTCCGGCGCATCTGCGCGCTGAAGCACATACTCTCCGGGCCCCATGAGTTTGATTACGGAGAGGGAGAGATCGGCGAAGTGATCAGGATCGGCCGCTTTTCGTCTCACCAGAAATTCGTTGAGGGCTTTGGAATCGGCCTGTGCCGGCAGAGTCTCATTCAAACGCGCCGCCAATTCGACAATGCGGTTCCACCGCTCGGGCGTCTTCACGACACGGCGGATCGAAGAGACGTTACTCTCTTTGAGCAGGCGCGCGACTACCCCATTCGCCGCAACCATAAAGTCTTCAATCAGCGCTGTGGCTCGGTTCTTTTCTTGCTTGACCAGATCCACAACCTGATCATGGAGCATCACCGGATGCGACTCCGTATTTTCGATGTTCAGCGCTCCATGCTGGAAGCGCGCACCTTTGAGAATCTGGGCGATTTCATCCTGAAGCTTGAGCTGGGCCTGAAGCTCGGTAGAAGCAGCCACCTTGGGCGGAGCCGCCGCTTTTCCTTCGAGCCATGCTCCAATCGCATTGTAGGTAAGCTGGGCGCGGTTGCGGACGACAGCGCGATACACACCGCCCCGGCTGACTCCTCCGTCTTGGCTCACCACAAACTCGATGACAAAACACAGCTTCTCCTCACCTTCCAGAAGCGAGGTGGTTCCTGTGGAAAGCTCTTCCGGCAGCATGTGGAAGTTGCGGACTCCGGTATACACCGTGGTGGTCGCTTTGGACGCATGGCCATCGATGGGATGGTTGCGTGGGACGAACGAATCCACGTCCGCGATGCCCACCATCACCTTGATATCTCCATTGGGCAGGCGTTCGGCGACCTCAATCTGGTCGAGGTCTCTGGAGGTATCGTTGTCGATGGACGACCAAAGGAGTCCGCTCAGGTCGCGCACATCGGCCCGGGGAGCGATCTCCGGCGGATGCGCTTTGAGTTCGCTCAACTCCTGAAGCACTTGCGGTGAAAAGTCCGGCTCAAAACCGTGCTCCAGCATGGATTGCCGAGCAGAGGCCTGAAGATCAAAATGCGACCTAGAAGGGCTTGTATTGTTCATGATGACGTGAACCAAGCCTATCATGCCCCTGACACAATTTGCTTCCCGCGCTTCCTCCCTACGAATGGCGAAGGCCCGCCGTGCATAGGGCGGGCCCGGGCAAATCTCTCACATACAAAAATGCCGTTTAGAAGGTAAAGCTCTGCTCTTCCGCAACAAGAAGAACCGGCGCGCCTCCCGATGAAATCTTGGCGGCGTGCGCGAGAGTTTCCTTGCCTCCTTCGGAGGCGGCGCAGGCTTGCAGCGCGTCCATGGATGGAAAGTGGACCTCGGCAATGCGGTAAAAGGCCGGCACTCCCTGCGGAGAACCTGCCACTTTGGTTGCAACCAACTTGGTTTTGCCTTCCAGCTTGCTTACTGCCATGGGCACATGTTCTTCCTGGTAGAGCTTCTCAAAGGCATCGATGTCTGTTGGACGGGGGTACATCACCACCAGCTTTACGCCGCTCATTCATGCTCCTTTTGATGGCACGGATAATTGACTTGCCGGAGCATTGTAGAGGGATTGCCGCTCGGCTGTCGCCATCGTCTCTTTCGGCTTTTGATGGAAGGTTGGGCTACGATTTCCAAGCTGCCCGCACGTTAGAAAAAGCCCGTGCCTTCAAAAACGACAATTAGAAAAACCTAATTTTACTGGTTGGGATTGATTTCGCATTGATTTTTGGGCGTAATTTGCGAAAGCGAAAAAATCAAGTGTAATGAATGATTCAATCCTGCCATTCTCCACTCCGCTCTCTTCAATTCAACCTTTCAATCAGCCCTTGCGCCTAGATTCAAGGTCTCTCGCTTCATGCAATTTCCAATCCGTTCTTTCGCCCAACTCTTTCGCTCAACTCAAGGCCCAAATCGACTCTCTTGCTTCAGCCCTGGCATTCGCATTCAAGCCGGTCATACGACGCCTATCTTTCACATTCAACTTTTTCATTACAGACTCGCCCGTCCCAATTTAACTTCGCTTCATCGGCCATGGCACTAGCCGATAACCACGAGCGCATATTTTTCAGGCTGTTTGTCGAACGCCTGCTTGCAACCGGCGCAGCAAAAGTAGTACTGCGCTCCGCCGTGTTCGGATCGGTATTTGGCGGTGTCCACGTTGACGCTCATCCCGCAGATGGGGTCTTTTGCGTGATTAGGAGCGGGTGCGTGAGCAGCGGCGGCGGGCATGTCTTTGGTATCTTTGATTTCTTTGGTTTCGCCGATCTCGATTTTGCCGGTCTCGTTAGGTTTGCCCGCCTCGGCGGTCTTTCCGTTCTTATCGGCCTTTCCGGGCTTTGAGGCATTTGGCATGCGGCTGCCTTTGACCTGAATGATCTCGGCGAGGATGCTCACGGCAATTTCCTCTGGGGATGCAGCGGGGATATCCAGCCCCGCGGGGGCGTGAACGGATGCAAGCCGATCCGCCGCTATGCCTTTTTCCCGCAGATACTCAAAGACTTTCTCTACCTTGGTCCGGCTGGCTACAAACGCCACATAGAACGCGTTGGAACTAACGGCGTGGAGGAGCGCGCCCTCATCGTCCTCACCCTGCGTTGAGACGACAACATAGGTATCCGGACCGGGAGCGATTCTTGCGGCGCTCCAATCCAAGTTGGGCTGAGAATGAATGGGGAAAGAAAAGCCATCGCTACTCAAGGCTGCCGGATCGCTACCGAGGCCGGGGACCGAAACAGCAAAGTTCGTGACTTCCGCGATGCGAGCCAGAGCCCGAGCCACCGGCGATCGACCGAGAATCACAAGGTGGGGTTTGGCCAAAACAGGTTCGATATAGATATCCAGAGCGCCTCCGCTGTGGCAGGTCATCGTATAGTCCACGATCCCTTCCTGGCCTCCTTCTTCATGGTCGGGGCTGATCCTAACCAAGCGAGGCCGCCCCTCACGCAAGGCTTTCAACGCTTCTTTGACAACGACCGGTTGCGCACACCCGCCGCCGATCCAACCCCATATTTTTCCTTCCGAAGTGACAATCGCTTTGTCTCCGGGCTTGCCGGAACTGGGCGGAACGCAGCGCACCACCAGGGCTATGGCAAACGCTTCCCCAGCAGCGCTCAACTCGCTCGTCTTCATTAGAAACCTGGCTAGAAACCTGTCTGACATAGTGCGAACCAGAATCTTACGCTCATCGCGCTCAAGCAGGAAGGAAAGACATGGGCCTCCTGCGCCCGCCGACCATGTGCGCCTCCAGTTGCAACAGGCTCTCTAAATTGTGCGCTGGAGCGAAAACGTCAATATGCGGCAGCGCAGCGCTCATCCCGGCGGTCACCGGCTGATAGTCGTCCATTCCTAAGAGCGGATTGAGCCAGATGAGCTTTCCGACGCGCCGACGAATCTCGCCGAGCTCGGTAGCCAACACTTCCGGCTCTCCTGTGTCCCATCCGTCGCTCAACACCATGAAAAGCGTGTCGCTTGAAAGCAGCCTGCGCCCATATCGGGCATTGAAATCGCGGAGAGATTCGCCAATCTTGGTTCCGCCCGACCAGCCCGTAGCGTGGCCCGAGAGCGCCCGTAAGACCTCGGCAATTCCCCTGCTCCGCAATATTGGCGTAATTTCGGTGATGTTGGTGCTGAACAGAAAGGTATCCATGCGCCTGAAGTGCTTTTGTAGCGCATAGGCAAATCTCACAAGAAAAAGGCTGTAGGCATTCATCGACCCGCTTACGTCGAGGAAAATCAGCAGCCGGTGCGGCCGCACCTTTTTCGCGCGGTAATAACGGTTGAGGGGCTCGCCGCCGTTACCGATGCTGCCGCGAATGGTCTTGCGCAGGTCGATCTTGCCTCGAACCTTCATGGATTCGAGGCGGCGGTAGAGCCTTTGGCTCATCTGCCGCAGCAAGCGCAACGAAAGTTTTTCAAGCTCCGCCATGTCGGAGCTCGGGACTTCCGCAAAATCCGTTCTGGTGAGCTTCTCGCGCGCATTGGCTCCGGAAACGGCCTTTCCTTCTTCCTGTGCCTGCGTATGAGCTTCGCCCATCAGCATGACCGCGCCCTTCGCATGTTCCCTGAAGTTCTCGTCCGCCGGCCGCGTATTTGACGCAATTCGAGGAATCTCACATTCGTCCCAAAAAGCCTGAAACAGCAAATCGAAGCGATCCCATTGGTCTTTTGAGGAGCAAAGAACGGCCCTTAGGGCAAACTTGAGAATGCTTCGGTCCTCGATGGAGACTGATCTGGCGGCGCGAAGAGTCGTTAAGACTTCCGGCATTCCTGCGGCAAAGCCATTGTCGCGGACAAACCGGCAAAATTCGACGAGCCTATCCTTGAGGGATATTTCTTCGACCGCCCATTTCTCGTTTTCTGGCGCCACGCTGAAGAACTCTTTTTCCGGGTGGGATTGCCTCTGCGAGAGATCATACACGCCCCGATGGGGCCTTAAGGTTTGCAAGCTGAGGAGCCCAGCGCGGTATCTCGTCCGAGTATCTTTATCCAAACGTTCTCAGATTGCGGTAGCTTCTGAACGTGCGGCGAGGCTTTCAAATAGAAATAAACATCCTTGAAATCCCAAATGGGGCCGAAAATGAGGGTGCCCCTTTCCCTTGCGGGGGCGTAGAATATCTCGAGGATGCCGAGGTAGACCACATGGAACAAATCATCGTCAGCGATCCTGGTATTTTCAGTGGAGAGCCTGTTTTTCGCGGCACTCGCATTCCCTTCAAAATTCTCACTGATTATTTGGAGGGTGGAGACGGTCTTGAGGCCTTTCTCGATCAATACCCCACCATCCGGCGAGAGGATGCCATTACGGCCCTAGAGCAGACCCATTCCCCCTTAACCTCGAAAATCAGCAAGACAAACTTCTGCTCGATGAATGTTGTCCTAAAAAATTAAGCCGATTTTTAATAGCATGCGGCCACCAGTGCATCACCACGCAAGAGCAGGGATGGGCCGGTAAGGTAAACGGCGCTCTGCTGCAAGTTGCCGATTCACATTTTGACGTTCTAATCACCATTGACAAAGGTTTTAAATACCAACACAGCATGACTGGCCGAACAATCGCGCTCATTATTCTCCGTGCTTACAGCAATCGGCTTGTCGATTTGGAGCCACACTTTGCCTCATGTGCTGCGGCGCTTGAGTCTATCCAGCCAGGACAAGTGATCGAAATCGGTGTCCTGGCAAAAGAAGCAGCCGCAGATTCCTAAACGGAAGGTTGAGAACGTCGGAATTCTGATTTCCCAACTCTTGTCGCCGGATATGTAAGGCGCTGCAAGGACATGGCAGATCAAAAAACAGGTAGAATCTGCACATGGATGCAATCTTTAAATTTTTGGCTCCGGTTCTTGAGTGGCTCTTCTTTATCGGAATGGCAGGCTCCGCTCTGGTGGTACTGATCAGCGCAGTTGAGGATCTGCAAACGATCCTGGAAAAGGACTGAGAGAAAAACTGGGCAACAGTCCATCAAGCAATTGACCTTGGACCTACCGCCAGCGTAGACTTCATTCTTTGCAAAAGGCCGATTGTGCGAGGGTAAGCTGCGCCTTCATCACAGGAAGACGCACGAGCCAGCGATCCAATTCTTGATGAATCCCTTCTTCGAATGACTCCCGCACCGCCAACATCTTCGTCAGGTTCGAACCGGGTACGGCTGGTCGTGGCCACCACGGTCATGCTCACCTTTATCTCTTACTGGCGCGCCGCCGCGATTGTGCTAAACGATTTGGCCTCTTCCGCGTTTTACGCGGGAGGCATCGCCGAAGTGGCCGTCGGCAAAACCGCTCCCTGGTTCATCCTGGGGGTCATGCTTTTTTCGTTTGCGGTCCGCGCGGTCTACGTCGAGAGCTGCTCGATGTTTACGCGGGGCGGCGTCTACCGCGTGGTGAAAGAAGCATTAGGCGGCACCTTCGCCAAATTGAGCGTCTCCGCGCTCATGTTCGACTACATACTTACCGGACCCATCTCCGGCGTCTCAGCAGGACAGTACATTTCCGGCCTGTTGAATGAGCTTTTCGATTATGCGGCCAAGCATGGATTCCACACCGTGCCGCACTTGAACGAGAATTACACGGCGGCGGTCTTTGCCCTGGCCGTAACGATCTATTACTGGTGGCAAAACATCAAGGGGATTGAAGAGTCAAGCGACAAGGCCATGCGGGTGATGCAGATCACCACGGTCATGGTGGTGGTGCTGCTGGGATGGTCGGTGATTACGCTGCTCAAAGGCAACTATAGCCTGCCACCCTTTCCTACCGCCTCCAACATGCATTTCAGTTCGGAAGCCCTAGGATTTTTGAACGGCACGAATTTTGCTAAATCGCTTGGCCTTTTTGGAATCATCATCGCCTTTGGCCACTCCGTACTGGCCATGAGCGGCGAAGAGTCGCTGGCGCAGGTAAACCGCGAGATTGCCAGCCCTAAGCTCAAGAACCTCAAGCGAGCGGCGGTGGTAATCGCCCTCTACAGCACCATCTTTACCGGACTGTCTTCCCTGCTGGCGGTGATGATCATTCCCGACGCCACCCGCGAGAGCTACAAGGACAACCTGATCGCCGGACTGGCAATGTATATGGCTGGCCCCTTTATGTTGCGCCTGCTCTTCCGTATTTTTGTGGTTGTGGCCGGTTTCCTCATTCTCTCCGGCGCCATCAATACGTCGATTATCGGGTCCAACGGCGTGCTGAACCGGGTTTCGGAAGATGGAGTTCTTACGGACTGGTTCCGCCGTCCTCACAAGCGGTTTGGCACCAGTTACCGCATTGTGAACCTGGTGGTGGGACTGCAACTTCTCACCATCATCGCTAGCCGCGGCGATGTCTACGCCCTGGGTGAGGCTTACGCATTTGGCGTGATCTGGAGCTTCACTTTCAATTCGCTCGCGATGCTGGTATTGCGTTTCAAATACCACGGGGAACGCGGATGGAAGGTGCCTCCCAACATCCGCATCGGAAAGCTGGAGATTCCAGTCGGCTTGCTCAGCGTGCATCTGGTGCTGCTGGCGGTAGCGATCACCAATCTTTTCACGAAGTCGGTGGCCACCAAGGCCGGCATTGTATTTTCTATCGGATTTTTTGCGATTTTCACCTTCTCCGAGCGCGTGAACAAACGCAAATTCGCTCACGCCGAGCAGCAGATGAAAGAGCACTTCCAGCTGGTGCAGCGGGAGACAATTGACCGGGATGCGATCGAGGTGCGGCCCGGTAACGTTCTAGTCACGGTGCGCGACCACAACACTTTCAACCATCTGCGCTGGGCTTTGGACAAGACCGACACGCATGAGCAGGACATTGTGGTGATGGAGGCGCGCCTCACAGGATTCGGCAGCGGCGAATATGACGTTTCCATGGAACAGATTTTCAGCGACTATGAGCAAACGCTCTTCACCAAGGCAGTGAACATCGCAGAAAGTCACGGCAAGAAGATTTCATTGCTGGTGGTTCCGGCCCGCGATGTCTTTTCTGCGATTGTGCAGACCGCCAACGCGCTCGAGTCCTCTGCGGTGGTTTCCGGCCTTTCAAGCAAGATGACAGGACCGGAACAGGCATTTCGTCTTGGCCAGGCATGGGAAGCCGCAGCCGAACCCAAGAGGCAGTTCGTCTTTCAGGTGGTACATCCGGACAGGTCGACGGAGACGTACCGCATCGGTCCCCACACCCCGACCATGAAGACGGAAGACGTTCATCTGGTCCACAAGCTTTGGCTCGACGTGAAACGCTATCCGGGGACGGAAGAGATTCACCACTCCGACATCGTGACGCTAGCGCTTACCCGGCTTGCCCGCGACTACAATCTCGACAAAAACGATGTGCTTAAGAACCTGAAACTGGCATCCCACGAGCCCATGCCGCCTCCAAGTCCCTTTCTGGCCGAACCGGACACTGAGCGTATGGGAGACGGCCCCAGACGGGAACAGCCCATGCCACCTATCACAGGCCCCCAATAGCAATGGTGAGATCAACACATGGACGTGGTCCGAAATCCCTCCCACCGCTACAGCGGTCATCCCATTCTTCCGAGCGATCCCGCCAAGAAAGCAATGAAGCCGGTCTCGCATTTCTTCCTGTATACGAGGCCGGCGGTCGGCGGTAGTGAAGACGATGTGAACCAGGCAGCAAACATCGCTAGGAGACATAAACCTCAGTCGTCCCTAACGGGACTTTTATTTCTATTGGAATGGTTCCCACCATTAGGATTCGTCGCCTAAACGGCTCCGAACCCATGGTGGGCTATTGTCAATCGTCCCTTCGGGACTCTATTCCTGCCTCCTAAAAGCGCGATCAAATGCAGAAACTCCAGAGCGCGGCTAAAGCCGCGCTCTTCCACAGTTGTGCCAGCATGTTCGCCCGCAACGCTTGACGCGCTATCAATTATCAATGGTTGCCTTTCACCATTTCGGCCAAGCGCCTCTTCCCCAGCGGTAACATCTCAATTCCCCATTTCGCAGCGAAATTTCGTGGACCTAATATTTCTTTGGAGAACGCTGAAAAACACTCTGAACGACCATCGCCCAAAACGGCTTGTGATTTTATTCAAATGCGGGAGTTAAACCGTCGCGCAGATACGGCCTTTTACGAAATCCGCTATTTCCTGGGTCACATATTGCGGCGGACGGATGGTAAAACACGGGCGGTCCGGCAGGCTTGCCGGTGAAACGGTTTTCCATCGAGGCGCGCCGTTTCCGGACTCGTGCAAGATGATCGCGTCGGCGCGGCTCAGGAACTCGCGCGCGGAGTCCTTGAAATCTTCTTGCTGCGCGTCCAGTACGGTCAGGTAAAGATCGGGCTTTAAAAATTGGACGATGCTATTCGATTCCATGATCACATTTTCATCGCCAACGATCTTGCGCCGGATATCGGGCACGGCTCCCTCAAGCATGCCTTGCCGCGTTCTTACCCAAAGGGCGCGCTTCGCTCCAGCGACCAGGAAACGGGATGTATCCGTCTCTCCGCTGCGATCCTGCTCTTCCATGATGGCGCGGGTGTGATCGTCGGTGGCGCAATGGCAGGGCTTGCCATTGGCGGAGCAAATGCCGTGGCCGTATTGCGTGATCTTCAGCGCCGTCCAATTCAATTCGCGCAACGCGCCAATCAACCCGGCTACCACGCTGGTTTTGCCAACGTTCCGGGAGTGTCCGCCAACGACTACAAGGGCCATCCCTTTCATTGTAGTCTTTTGAAAAAAGGTAGTCCCTTGAAAAATGCCGCATACAGGGAGGGCGTCGGGCTTGATTGATACAGGCCTGGATTAATACAGGGCTGGATTAATACAGGGCTGGATTAATACAGCGGAGGTTCTCCGGGGGGGCGCGCCTTCCACCTGCGGTGAACCCAAAGCCATTGTTCCGGATAGCGGGCCGCATAGCTCTCGATGACCTTGGTGAAAATCGCCGTGTTGGCAATCGCATCGGCTTGGTCATCGCCGGTACAAACCAGCTTGATTGCAGGATCGAATCGAACCCTATACTTCCGCAGTTCGTTGTCCCAAATGGTAAACGCCGGAACTACGGCTGCGCCGGTGCGCAGCGCTACACGGGCCAACCCAACCGCCGTGCAGGCAGGCACACCAAAGAAATCGACAAATTCTCCCTGGGGAGGAGTCATATTGGTGTCCATGAGGATTCCGACCGTCTCTCCTTGCCTCAGTAAGCTCAAGAGCCCCCGCGCAAAATCCTGCTTATGAAAGGTGCTGTTCCCATGCAGCGTCCGGTAGCGATCGACCATAGCATTCAGATAGGGGTTATCCAGTGGGCGAACCACAATGTTCAAAGGATGCCCCTGCAGCGAATGGAAGAAAGAGCCGATCTCCCAGCCTCCAAAGTGCCCGGTAAGAAAAATTACGCCCTTGCCCCGGGCGTTGGCATCGGCAAAGTTCTCGAAGCTGTCGTACATGGCCACTCTTGCGACATTTTCATGGGTGTAGCGCGGCAGCAGGCAGAACTCCGCAAGCTGCCGGCCGAGGCCTCGGTAAACTTCCCGCAAAATCTTTTTCTTTTCTCCTCGGGTTTTCTCCGGGAAGGCGATATCGAGGTTCCGGAGGCCCACCTTCCGCAGCCTTCCATGGAGCAGGTGTACGAGCGTTCCTATGCCCATACAGAAAGCTCTTGCCATTGACCGCGGTAACAGGCCAACACTCTTGGCCAGCAACCAGACAGGGAAAAATTCAAGCCTATGCCGCATTGAGAAGAATGTTGGACGGTAACATTGGCTGGTAGAGAATGCAAATGTACGGCGCCTTAAAACTCGCCCTGCACGGCCCAGAGGCCTGCTTGAAAATAGAGTTGCGATGAACCTCGCACGGAATATTCCGGCAACAAAGTCATTCTTTTTTTATCATTTCTTATGTCTTATGCAAGAGCAAGCCTTATACAGGAGCATGGGAGCCGACCAATGAAGCGTTTGCTGATCTCCGCCTCGGTCTTTTTCGTACTCGTTCTTTCCGGCTGCAAGCCCGGCAAGCCCGGAAATGTGGAAACGTCGGTTATGGACAACATCAAGCGCAACGTGACGATCGGAGGGAAAGACACGAAGAATCCGATCGCGTATACGTCGGAAGCCGCAAAAGAGGGCGCCGAGCATTTTCAGCACCATTGCCAGATTTGCCATGGCCTGGACGGCCAAAATACCGGTGTGCCTTTCGCCGACAAGATGTCTCCTCCGGTGGCCGACCTCTCCACCAAGGACATTCAGGAATATACCGACGGGCAGCTCAAATGGATCATTGAGAACGGCGTTGGGCCTTCGGGAATGCCGGGATGGAAGGGGATTCTCGACGATGACGAGATGTGGAAGATGGTTCACTTTATCCGTCATTTGCCGCCCAAAGGCAGTTTAGGCACGCCCGCCCTCTTCAAAGAAGAAGAGGAAGAGCATCAGGCTTCAGAGCACAGCCATCGTCACGAAAATCAGGGGCAAGAGAATAAGGGTCACGAACACAAGCACTAAACTCAATACGGACAGGTGATAAGCAACGGAGGCAAGCCCGCATCCTGGATGATTGCCCGAACTCTCACCCAGGAACGAGCTCCCTTAAACGACGTTTCTTTCGGATACACGCCCGCCAAGGGAAGCGATAGATACTCTTCCGTGCCGACGGGGCTTTCAATCTCAAGAGGTTTGGACTTTGGGGAGCTTTTGCGGCTCTGGTTTTGGTTTTGAGAGCCGTGATTTTTGATCTTTTGGTCTTTTTTTGTCTTTATGATGTTTGATTTCTAATCTTCAATCGCTTTACATTTCTAAATTTCCATCCTCGAAGACTTCCTTAGATATCTGTAGTCTTGTAGTTTATATATGTTATTTTTGATCTTAAATCCTAGATATCGGAGAATGTTCCCATTTTAGGACTATTTTCCGACAAAGACGACTCAAATCTTATTAAGCAAGATCTTGATCAGAGCACCCCGACGACTGATCTTCATTTTAGTTAGCTTAATCTTTACGCTTCATAACACCCCGCTTACATTCAATAAATGGAATATTGATCCTGCATTAAATCATAAGCACAAACTTAAGATCGTCCATAAGTACATGATTCTATGAACTTGTACATCTGGCATACCGATTGCCCTAGATCGGGCAACCCAATCTAACGGTAGGGGCCCAATTTTTTAGGTAAGACCTTAGAGTGGGGCATTTCGGAAGCGACGGCAGTGAGTAGAGAGCTCAGATGCTGTCAACTTTCTTAACGAGACATGGAGAAATGGGAAAGATGAATTTACTGCGCTATAAGAATCATCTGGCAGTAGCGCTGCTCATCCTGCTGGCATTCAGCGTCGTTTCAGTGGCGCAAACCAGCAATGGCACGCTCGTAGGAGTTGTAAACGACCCTCACGGGGCTGTGGTACCCAATGCAGCCATTACAGCAGTCAACAATGACACAGGCGAGAAGCACGCCGCGACAAGCAATTCCCTCGGAGCCTATCGCATGGACGCCATTGCGCCAGGCACCTATACGGTGACGGCCAAGGCAGCCAATTTTGCAGAACTAAAGATCGAAAACGTGGTGGTGACGGCATCCGTTGTCACAACCGCCAACGCTCCCTTGAAGATCGGGGTCACGGAAACCACGGTTGAAGTGCAAGCCATAGGTCAGACGCTGCACACCGAGGACGGCGGCATCAGCCATGATATTTCCACCATTGAAATCACCCAGGTGCCGTTGGCCACGGGCAATCCAATTGAGCTGGTTTTAACCCAACCAGGCGTAGCCAGACCGACCGGCACAGGTTTGACGAACGGCGTGGGATTTTCCGTCGATGGAGCCCGGCCAAGAGCCAACAACTTCCTGATTGAAGGCCAGGACAACAACGATGCCGCCATTCAGGGACAGGCCCTGCAGGTCGACAACGTAGAAGCCACTAAAGAAGTCAGTTTTCAAACCAACGCCTATTCCGCTGAGTTCGGGCATGGCGGCGGCTCGGTCACCAATCTCATCTACAAGAGCGGGACCAATAACTGGCATGGATCGGTCTACGATACTCTTTTCAATTCGTCGCTGGATTCCGCCAATGCAGCGGACAAGCTCACCGGCACGCCAAAGGCGCTGTCGCGGGAAAACCAATATGGCTTCACTGTTGGGGGACCCATCAAGAAGGATAAGCTCTTCATCTTCGGATCGAGCCAGTGGGACCAGACCCGCCAGACCGCAAATGGAGCCACCCTAGTCGTCCCAACCGCCAATGGGGTAGCCACCCTGCAATCCCTACCGGCCAATCAGCGCATCACCAACTACCTTCAAGCGATCGGCAATCTGCGCGGGCAGACTCAAATCAGTTCGATCGATCTAGGAAATGGCCGCCCCGCGCTGGAAGTAGGCCGCGTGCAGCGTTCGGTAGGCGAACCTGCGAACGATACCCAATTCGTCATAAAGTCGGACTGGGTACCCAGCTCCAATGACACCGTGAGCATGCGCTATGTTTACGATAAAAACAGCCTCACTCCGGATTTCTTTAACCTTCCCGGGCAGCTCCCCGGTTTCGACACCCAACAGGGCGGCACCGTACACAACGCAGGCATCAACTATTCCCACGTTTTCAGTCCGCATGTCGTCAATGAGGCACGCGTCTCTTTTGGAAGAATCGGTTTCGCCTTCACGCAGACACCACAAACGCTTGCCAACCCACTCGCCAATGGCCCCACGATTAGCATCGGCGGAGTGAGCGGCTTCGGCGCGCCCGGCGGAATTCCGCAGGCCCGCACCCACGACACCTATCAACTCCAGGACACCGTAAGCTGGAATAAGGGCAACCACAGCTTTAAATTCGGAATGGACTTACTGCAAATCAAAGTTGTGGACGAGGTTCCATTCAACGGCTTCGGCAGCATCACGTACGCAACGGGCGGCGGAATCAGCGGCTTCGGAAACTATATCGACGATTTCACGGGAACCACCGGATCCGTCACCAGGGCTTTTGGCAGCCCATTTACCCGGCCCCAGTATTTCTACCAGAACTACTTCGCCCAGGACACCTGGAAGCTGCGGTCCAACTTGACGGTTACATTCGGGATGCGGTGGGAATACGGCGGCACTCCTGAAAATAACCTCAAATTCCCTACAATTCCCGTAGTTGACGGTCTGGGCGGCGGTACGTCGTTACCCATCTTCCAACAACAACCCGCCAAGAATAACTGGGCTCCACGGGCCAGCATTGCCTATACTCCTCATTTCTGGCAGAGCCTGTTCGGAGACAACAAGACCGTATTGCGCGCCGGATTCGGCATCTTCTATGACGGTCTCTTCTCGAATATCGTCGACAACGCCGCCGCGACTTCACCCAACGTGGCCACTCCGCTGTTGGTTCTCCCAAGCGGCCGTGGCATTGCGAATGCTTCGACGCAATTCGGAAGCTTGCCGCAGACGGCCTCACCTTTTGGAAGCGTACAGAGCGTTGCCACCAACCTGAAGGCACCAACCACTTATCAATTCAACTTTGACATTGAACGCGAATTGCCAGGGAAATTCGTGCTCACTTCGGCTTACGTCGGCACCCGCGGATTGCGCCTTCTTGCCAATGACGACCTGAATTTTTTCAATCCAACTGGAAGCAGGCTCAACCCGAATCTAGGCTCCGTGATCGTACGCGACAATAGCGGAGACTCGCTTTACCACTCTTTGCAGCTCAACCTCGACCGCAAATTCTCGAAGGGCCTCCTGTTGCGGGGATCGTACACCTTTTCCAAGTCGCTTGACGATGCCTCCGAGGTTTTTGCCACAGCCGGCAACCCTTCGAGTTTTCCGGAATTCCTCCCACTTGGACAACGAGGACTCGACCGCGGCCTCTCGGCTTTCAATCATTCCAACATATTGAGCTTTACCTATGTTTACGATCTACCGCAGCTCAAGAACAATAGCAACTTGGGATTCAAGACCCTTGGACAGGTCGTCAACGGATGGCAGTTCAGCGGTTTTGTAACCTACCAGACCGGCGCGCCCCAGAACGTTCTCGATGGCCAGGATTTTGTTGGCTTGGGTAGGGCCGTGGAACGTCCAGACCTCCTCAATGCTAACGCGCCATTGTTAAACGCGGCCATCGATGGTTCTCTCATCGGGGCACCAGCGGGAACAATGTGCGAATATTCCGCCGCACTCTCTACCAAAATTTGCGATCCATTCGTCAACGGAACCGCGAATATCGTGCGCAACGCCAAAGGGCAGGTCACCGGCTTTACTGGCGGTACTCCTCTTACCTCAAGCAATGTCCGGTACTTCATTCCCGGCAACGGCTTCGGGACCCTCGGCAGGAACACGGTGGTTGCTCCCGGCCAGCAGAATTGGACTTTCGGCTTGCAGCGCGCGTTCAAGATCAGCGAGCGGCAGCAGTTCGATTTCCGCACCGAGATGATCAATCCCTTCAACCATCCCAATACGGGAACGGCAAGCTTCAACCTTGCCACCATCGCGTTCATCGACACCCAAAATATCGACCCGATCCGGGGTACCGCGACCGCGCCTACACAAACAATGGGGAACTACGGCCTGACTGTTGCCGGACAGCGCATCATCCGGTTCAAGATGAAGTACTCGTTCTAGCCGTTCACGATTCGCCTAAAAGAATTGGGGTGCAGGATAACCTGCACCCCAATTTCTTTTTCGAAGGCATCTTTACTCAGCTTTACTTAGTTTTACTTCATCTTTACTTAGTTTTACTTCAGCTTTACTCAATGATCCAAGAGGCTGTTGAATGGCGGTTTCAGCATATGCTGTCCTTGTTTCAGTTTCAGGAGACTCAATCAAACAAGAACTTATTCTTAATAAGATCTTAAGACTGCCCTCGCTCATATTCTAGAAATGGAATTCAGATCCTTCGTTAAATCATAAGCAAGCGCTCATGATTTCTTTCTAAATGCATGGTTCTTAATACTTAGACGTATGGCACCGCGATTGCGAGCCGATTCTGGGGCTTGATTTCCAAGTAGGGCCTCAGATTATAAGTATCCCATTCATGGCAGTACGGGGTACTAGAAACAAAGAAACAGATTGCTAATTCTTCGATCAGACATGGAGATGGGAATAGAATGAAGTCACTGCGCAAGAAGAGTTATTTAGCCGTAGCGCTGCTCATCCTGCTGGCATTCAGCGTCGCTTCCGTGGCGCAAACCAGCAATGGCACGCTTGTTGGAGTTGTAAGCGATCCTAACGGGGCTGTGATACCGAATGCAGTCATAACAGCGGTTAACAATGATACCGGCGAGAAGCACGCCGCCACTAGCAATACCCTGGGAGCCTACCGCATTGAGGCCGTCGGACCGGGCACTTATACCGTTACTGCAAAAGCTGCCAACTTTGCAGAACTGAAGATCCAAAATGTAGTCGTAACGGCTTCCGTTATCACAACCGCCAACGCCGGTTTAAAGCTGGGCGTGGCCGAAACTACGATTGAAGTCCAAGGCCTCGGGCAGACGCTGCATACCGAGGACGGCGGGATCAGCCATGATATCGCCAACGTGGAGATCACCCAGATTCCCTTGGCCACAGGCAATCCAATTGAGCTTGTTTTCTCCCAACCAGGTGTAGCCAGACCCACTCAAGGCGACTTTACCAACGGCGTGGGATTTTCCGTTGATGGAACCCGGCCAAGGTCGAACAACTTCTTGATTGAGGGCCAAGATAACAACGACAGCGGTATCCAAGGCCAGGCACTCCAGGTGATCAACGTGGAAGCCACCAAGGAACTCAGCTTGCAAACCAACTCCTATTCCGCAGAGTTCGGCCATGGCGGCGGATCGGTTACCAACCTGATCTATAAGAGCGGAACCAACAACTGGCACGGATCGGTGTACGACACTATCAACAATTCGTCGCTGGATTCCGCAGACGCCGGCGATAAACTCAACGGCACGCCTAAGGCAATCTCCCGCGAAAACCAGTACGGCTTCACGATCGGCGGGCCTATCAAGAAGGATAAGCTGTTCATCTTCGGATCAAGCCAATGGGACCAGGCGCGCCAGACCGCAAATGGAGCCACCCTGGTGGTTCCAACCGCCGCCGGTGTCGCGACCTTGCAATCCCTACCCGCCAACCAGAACATCACCAACTACCTTAATGCCATTGGCAATCTGCGCGGCCAGTCGCAACTCAGCACGATCGATCTTGGCGGAGGCCGCCCGCTGCTTGAAGTAGGCAATGTACAGCGTTCGGTGGGAGAGCCTTCCAACGATACCCAATTCGTGATTAAGTCCGACTGGGTGCCGACCCAAAACGACACGGTCACCGTACGTTACATTTACGACAAGAGCAGTCTCACTCCAGACTTCCTTAACAACCCCGGACAGCTCCCCGGCTTTGATACGCAACAGGGCGGCACCGTCCACAACGCCGGCATCAACTATTCGCACGTTTTCAATGCACACCTCGTCAATGAGACCAGGGTGTCTTTCGGGCGAATCGGCTTCAGCTTCACGGACACACCCCAGACACTCGCCAATCCGCTGGCCGTCGGTCCCTCGATCAACATCGGCGGCGTAAGCGGATTTGGCGCGCCGGGCGGAACGCCCCAGGCTCGCACACACGATACTTATCAATTCCAGGACACCGTAAGCTGGAACAAGGGCAACCATAGTTTTAAATTTGGAGCGGATCTGCTGCAGACCAAAGTAGTCGATGAGGTTCCGTTCAATACCTTTGGAAGCATCTCTTACGCAAGCGGTGGTAATTTCAGCGCTTTTGGAAATTTTATCGACGACTTCACCGGAAACGGTGGATCGGTTACCAGAGCTTTTGGCAGCCCGTTTGCCCGCCCCCATTATTTCTACCAGAACTATTTCGCGCAGGACACGTGGAAGATGAAGTCCAACCTCACGGTGACCCTGGGCGCACGGTACGAATACGGCGGCACTCCTGAAAACAACTTGAAGTTCCCGGCCATTGTCCCAGTCCAGGGTTTTGGCGGGGCATCTTCCATCAACTTTGTGCCCCAGCAACCCGCGCGGAACAACTGGGCGCCACGGGTCGGAATTGCTTACACACCTCACTTCTGGTCAGGCCTTTTCGGTGAGAATAAGACCGTACTGCGCGCCGGATTCGGCACGTTCTATGACGGTCTTTTCACCAATATCATCGATAACAGCGCAGCCAGTTCGCCCAACGCAGTCAATCCACTGTTGATCAGCACCGCAGGCCGTGGAATTGCGAGCGCTTCGACGCAATTTGCAAACTTGAATCCGAATCCCTCGCCCTTCGCCGCGGTGCAGAGCGTTGCCGCCGATCTGAAGGCCCCAACCACCTATCAGTGGAATTTCGACATTGAACGCGAACTGCCGGGCAAGTTCGTACTGACCACGGCTTATGTGGGCACTCGCGGACTGCGCCTTTTCGCCAATGACGATCTTAACCCCGGCGATGTGACCATCGGAGACGGAACGAGAATCAACCAGAACCTCGGCGCTGTGTCCGTGCGCGACAATAGCGGCGACTCAATCTACCACTCTCTACAGCTCAACATGCAGCGCAAGTTCTCCAACGGCCTGCTTTTGCAGACGGCGTACACCTACTCGCGAGCGATCGACGACGCGTCCGAGGTGTTCATCACGACAGGCGCATCGAGCTTCGCGTCAGACCCAACCCTTGGACACCGGGGTGCCGACCGTGGACTCTCGGCGTTCAATCACTCCCATGTATTGGCCGTGACCTATGTCTACGATCTCCCGCACTTCAAGAACGACAGCAGTTTGGGATTCAAGGCACTCGGCCAGGTCGTGAATGGATGGCAGATTAGCGGTGTGGCAACCTATCAGACCGGCGCGCCTGAAAGCGTTGTCGACGGCGTCGACGTTCGTGGTCTTGACCACGCCGTGGAGCGTCCCAATACCCTCAACCCCAATGCACCACTGCTCAATGCGGCGATCGATGGCGGTTCTCCGCTGGGCGGTTTTCCGCTCGCCGGGGGGACGCCGGGACAACTGTGCGAATATGCCGCCGCTAACGCTACAGGCGTGTGCGATCCATTTGTCAACGGAACCGCGACCATCGTGCGTGACGCAAATGGGAACATCATCGGATTTAAAAATGGAGTTCCTCTTACCTCAAGCAACACACGCTACTTCATACCGGCAAACGGTATCGGAAACGTAGGCCGGAATTCGGTTGTGGCTCCTGGCCGCCAGGATTGGACCTTTGGCTTGCAGCGCGAATTCAAGATCGGCGAGCGGCAACGGTTCTATTTCCGCACCGAGATGATCAATCCCCTCAACCATCCCAACACTGGGAACGCTACCTTTAACCTTGCGAACCTGGCGTTCATCGACACCCAGGCCATCGATCCGGGTCCCGGCAATGGTTCCCTGGCTCCGCCCACACAAACGGTCGGAAACTATGGCCTCACCACTACCGGACAGCGCATTATCCGGTTCAAGATGAAATACTCGTTCTAGCCGTTCAGACCACTCAACCTCAAAAACAATCGGGGTGCAGGAGAACCTGCACCCCGATCTCTTTTTGAAACATCTTGCTCAGCGATCCATTTTGGGGTTCATCATTACAATATCCTCACACGGCTTTTCTTTCACTGAACAAGCAAGCGACCGGCAAGTCAGGATGAGACGAAAGCTTCGACGGTTAAAACAGGACTCAAATCCCATCCTATTCACAGCACGTTACAAGCCCCTGAAGACCTGCTTGCCAGCCCTCTTGTTTGGCCAACGCCAAAAAACCGGCCCGTGGTCTTGATTCGTGGCTGCACTTTACTCCTGGAACGCCTTAAAGCTCTGAAACCTCTTCATGTCTACCAATCTCCCTTTTGCCCTTGGGCTTAGGGACGGCGTCTCATCAGCTGAGTTACTCTTAGCTAAATAAGACATCGGATTCGCCTTCGTTTTTATTCCAAAAATGGAATATCACTCCTGCATTAAATCATAAGCAAAAACTTAAAATTGCCCCTAAGTACATGGTTCTTAGTACTTGAACATATGGCACCGCGATTGCGCTAGGCACAGCAAGTCGATCTGGGGTAGGGGGCTCAATTTTCCAAGCAAGGCCTCAGATCAGGGGTATCCCATTCAAATGGCAGCACGGGGGTAGTAGGGACAACGAACAAAGATGCTGCCAAGTTCTTCAATCAGACATGGAGATGAGATCAGATGAACTCACTGCGCAAGAAGAGTTATTTGGCCGTAGCGCTGCTCATCTTGCTGGCATTTAGCGTCGCTTCAGTGGCGCAAACCAGCAATGGCACGCTTGTTGGAGTCGTAAGCGATCCTAACGGGGCTGTGATACCAAATGCAGCCATAACCGCAGTTAACAACGACACTGGTGAGAAGCACACCGGCACCAGTAATTCCTTGGGCGCCTACCGCATTGAGGCCGTTGGGCCGGGCACTTATACCGTTACAGCGAAAGCGGCCAACTTTGCGGAACTGAAGATCCAAAACGTGGTCGTAACTGCTTCCGTTACCACAACCGCCAACGCCGGTTTGAAGCTGGGCGTGGCCGAAACCACGATTGAGGTCCAAGGCCTCGGACAGACGCTGCACACCGAGGACGGCGGGATCAGCCATGATATCGCCAACGTGGAAATCACCCAGATTCCGCTGGCCACAGGCAGCCCAATTGAGCTTGTTTTCTCCCAACCCGGTGTAGCCCGGCCCACGGTCGGCGACTTCACCAACGGCATCGGATTTTCAGTCGATGGAACCCGCCCAAGAGCCAACAATTTCTTGATTGAAGGCCAAGACAACAACGACAGCGCTATCCAAGGCCAGGCACTCCAGGTGATCAACGTGGAAGCCACCAAGGAACTCAGCTTCCAAACCAACTCTTATTCCGCAGAGTTCGGCCATGGCGGCGGATCGGTTACCAACCTGATCTATAAGAGCGGAACCAACAACTGGCATGGATCGGTGTACGACACCATCAACAATTCGTCGCTGGATTCCGCAGACGCCGGCGATAAACTCAACGGCACTCCTAAAGCGATCTCCCGCGAAAACCAATATGGCTTTACCATCGGCGGGCCCATCAAGAAAGATAAGCTGTTCATCTTCGGATCGAGCCAATGGGATAAGACGCGCCAGACCGCCAATGGAGCCACCTTGGTGCTCCCAACCGCCAACGGGGTCGCCACCCTGGAATCCCTACCCGCCAACCAGAACATCACTAACTACCTAAAGGCCATTGGCAATCTGCGCGGCCTGACGCAAACCAGCACGATTGCTCTTGGCGCAGGCCGTCCAGGGCTGGAGGTGGGCGATGTACAGCGTTCGGTGGGAGAACCTGCCGACGACCTCCAATATGTAATTAAGTCGGACTGGGTGCCCAATCAAAACGACTCCGTCACTGTCCGGTACATTTACGACAAGAACACTCTTACTCCAGACTTCTTTAACAACCCCGGAGCGCTCCCTGGTTTCGAGACCGAGCAGGGTGGCACAGTCCACAATGCGGGCATCAACTATTCGCACGTTTTCAACGCTCACCTCGTGAATGAAGTCAGGGTGTCTTTCGGGCGGATCGGTTTCAGCTTCACGGATACACCCCAGACGCTCACTAATCCGCTGGCCCTTGGTCCCTCGATCGGCATCGGCGGCGTAAGCGGATTTGGCGCGCCAGGCGGAATTCCCCAAGCTCGCACACACGACACGTATCAACTCCAAGACACCATCAGCTTGAACAAGGGCAACCATAGCTTTAAATTTGGAGCGGATCTGCTACAGACCAAAGTAGTCGATGAAATTCCATTCAACAGCTTTGGAAGCATCTCTTACGGAAGCGGCGGCGGATTCAGCGGTTTTGGAAACTATATCGACGATTTCACCGGAGTCAGCGGCTCAGTTACCAGAGCTTTTGGCAGCCCGTTTGCCCGTCCCCATTATTTCTACCAGAACTACTTTGCGCAGGACACGTGGAAGATGAAGTCCAACCTCACGGTGACCCTGGGCGCACGGTACGAATACGGTGGCACTCCTGAAAATAACCTGAAGTTTCCGGCCATTGTCCCAGTCCAGGGCTTTGGCGGAGCATCTTCCGTCAACTTTGTGCCACAGCAGCCGGCCCGGAACAACTGGGCGCCGCGAGTTGGCATTGCCTATACTCCTCACTTCTGGTCCGGCCTTTTCGGCGAGAACAAGACCGTACTGCGCGCCGGGTTCGGCACGTTCTATGACGGTCTTTTCACCAACATCATCGATAACAGCGCAGCCACTTCGCCCAATGCAGTCAATCCGCTGCTGGTCCACGCAAAGGGCCGTGGTCTTGCCGGCGCTTCGGCGCAATTTGCAAACCTGAATCCGAATCCTTCGCCTTTTGCCACGGTGCAGAGTATTGCCGCCGATCTGAAGGCCCCAACCACCTATCAATGGAACTTTGACATTGAGCGCGAACTACCGGCCAAGTTCGTCCTGACCACAGCCTATGTGGGCACTCGTGGACTGCGCCTTTTCGCTAATGACGATCTTAACCCCGGCAATGCAGCCATTGGAGATGGAACGAGAATCAACCCGAACCTCGGCTCCGTTTCCGTGCGCGACAATAGCGGCGACTCGATCTACCACTCTCTGCAGCTCAACCTGGAACGCAAGTTCTCGAAGGGCCTCTTTTTGCAGACGGCGTACACCTACTCGCGGGCAATTGACGACGCATCCGAGGTGTTCGTCACAACCGGTGCATCGAGCTTCCCTTCAAACTTAACCCTTGGAAATCGAGGCGTCGACCGCGGACTCTCGGCGTTCAACCACTCCCATGTACTGGCCGTGACCTATATTTACGATCTGCCTCACTTCAAGAACGACAGCAGCTTTGGGTTCAAGGCCCTCGGCCAAATCGTGAATGGATGGCAGATGAGCGGCGTAGCCACCTACCAGACCGGCGCGCCTAATACCGTTGTCGACGGCATTGACGTTCTCGGTCTTGATCGGACCGTCGAGCGTCCCAGCACCCTCAACATCAACGCACCGCTGCTGAACGCGGCTTTCGATAGCGCTCAGCTCGGATTGCCGACGGGACAACTGTGCGAATATTCCGCCACGCTCTCTACAGGCCTGTGCGATCCATTTGTCAACGGAACCGCGACCATCGTGCGTGACGCCGGAGGAAACATCATCGGATTCAAGAATGGCGTTCCTCTTACGTCAAGCAACACGCGCTACTTCGTACCGGCAAACGGTATCGGAAACGTGGGTAGGAATTCAGTTGTAGCTCCCGGCCAGCAGAACTGGACCTTCGGCTTGCAACGCGAATTCAAGATCGGCGAGCGGCAACGGTTCTATCTCCGCACCGAGATGATCAATCCCTTCAACCATCCCAATACCGGATCGGCGAGCTATAACCTTGCGGGCATCGCGTTCATCGACACCCAGAGCATCGATCCCGGTTTTGGTTCTCCGAGTGCGCCCACACAAACGGTCGGGAACTATGGCCTTTCCATCTTCGGCCAGCGCATTATCCGGTTTAAGCTGAAATACTCGTTCTAAACCGTTCAACCATTGACTCTAAACAAACTGGGGTGCAGGAAATCCTGCACCCCAGTTCTTTTTTGAAGTCATCCCCGCTTGGCTATGATGCCGCAAGCGTCCCACTCGCTGACGCCACCTGCGCAATCCTAGTTCCTGGCCGATTTTTCCAATCCGTTCAGAGCACAGGCTTAAGATTCCTTAAGTCCAAGATGAAGCGGAAAGACTTTCGCGGGTGGGCCGGCGCTTTCTTCCGCACTCCTGCCTTCTATCTCCGTAAAATAGCTGCCAGGTTATTGGCGTTTTCAGCATTCCTGTATCCTGTCGCATGGGTTCCCATGCGGCTTTTCTTTAACTGAAAAGCCGCGCCGTGATCTTGATTCCCGGTTGGATTTATGCTGAAAACGCTCTAGGGGAAATCCGCTTGGTTCCGTTTCAGTATTTGTCAGAGCGTTTTTAAAGCGATCTTATTTAAAGCGATCGTACTTTTTCAAAAATCCTCGGAGAAGGAAATAACGAATGAACCGACGCGACTTGATGAAGGGCATGATGGCTCTGCCTTTTATTAGCAGCATCAGCAGCTGCAAATCCACCGGCGTAAGCACCCCAGATCCGGCTCCAACGCCGAGCAAAGCAGGGGGCACACTCAGGATCTTTTTAAACGGAGCGTTTGGGGTCCTCATACAAAGAAACAACTTTTTCCGTGTGAGGGCATTTTCGCCCAGAGATCCGGCTCATGGCTTCTTTTTTAATGAGGCAGAGACCAGATCGAGCCTTACGAATCATCACTTTGAATTGCTGCCCGATGGGATCGAATTCAAGCGGGAAGCACCGGAAATCGATCCGGCGCTCAGCGACTTTCGGTTCAATGCAAAGACGTGGTGCCAGGACGATTACTTTGTAACGGTCGACCTTCCCGCGCCACGACGAATCACCTTCATCGGCCCTCTTACACCGGTGAGATTTTCCGCGACTTGCAAGGCCGCGAATATGGCTTCCAACTTTGTTCTTGAGTACCCTATCACCGATTCAGAGGCGATCAAGGGCCTCTATCAGGAGATCGGTGGAGAAACGCCATCCAAAATCGAAACAGTAAAACCACTCTCCCGCACCGACGTTGAAAGACGCTATCCGCGCCTGTACCAAAATCCGAAGAAGCAGAATCCGAAGAACGAAAAGCCGTATGCCAGTGTTGGAGGGAATGATGCCAGACTTTCCCTGGCCAGCTACGAGGAAAGCCGGTTCATTGAGGTGCAGGATATGAAGGAGCATGCCGAGCAGTGGCCTTCAGACACATGGTCGGAGCTTGACCGGACGTTTCTTTTTGGCTTGGGCCCGACACAACCTAATCCAAACCATGCCGTTGAATTCTTCAACAACAAGTTATTGATGTCTTTTCCGGAGTTGCAGAAGGTCGCCCGAATCCAACAGTATGACGAGCGCTGCCGCCCCACGGTAAGGGCACAGCTTTATGGAGGGGACGAGCCACCAGCCCGGCTGCTGCCGATCACGATGACTACCGTCTGCAAATTCGGTGGCTTGGTTGTCTGCCAGCCAGCGAAGTAAACAAAATGTTAAAAAGGAAAGGGCGCGAAGCTTATGCTCTCGGCCCTTTCCTCAGATCCTCCTGCTTCGGCGCTCGGCTTTTACGATCACCCCTGAAATCGTCCTCATCCCTTTTTCGATAAGAACGTGTTTCTCCTCGCACGATAGCGTAAAAAACCGCGTCTATACCGCAAGAAACTGATCCTCAGGCATTCCCTCTAGTGCAAACGACGGACTCGGATGTCATACAGGTGTGGGAAGCATCTGGAGTCTTCCGTTTGGCGTTATGGCGTTACTTCATGCATGTTGCTTCCATGGCAAAGGCCCGATAGCATGGGTGGTCGCCGCGTTTGGAGCATCTTTCCCAAAGTGGGACAAAGATTCACCATCCTGGGACTTGGAAGCCATCTTCCAGGGATGGCCCCAGAGTTGAGGCATCTGCAAAAAACTTAGCAACGAATTGCCACAGCACCGGGTCTTTAAGAACAAGGACAAGTAGAGTTTAGAAATTGCAGGGCTCTGCGCAACGATCAAGACTACTACCTTCATGTTTATTTGCGACCGTTGTTGATCCACGCAATATGAATTTATCGAGCTTTTCTAAATCGAGCTTTTCTAACACGATTGAGGTTGCGCCGGCCCGAGAGGCTCCTCTTGTTCCGCCCGAGACGTCACCCTCCCCGCCACAAAAGGGGCGGCGAGCGTGGATATGGCTGTTGGCGATATTTGCCGCAGCCTTGCTGGTCATCTACGGAGCATCGCATTTCCAGCGAAAAGCGGAGGCGGGCAGCGAATCCGCCCGCACAGCAACGATAACCCGCAAAGACTTCATCCGGACCGTTCGTTTGCATGGCATTGTAGAGGCGGTGGAGTCGCACACCATTTCGGTACCGCGGCTGTCAGGCCAGGGGCTAGGCTCCCTCCTGATCACACATCTCATCAAAAACGGCAGCCCCGTTCACCCCGGCGATGCTCTGGTCGAGTTCGACCGCCAGGCCCAGATCAGGAATGTCCTGGACAAACAGGCGGAATACCGGGGCCTTCTGGAGCAGATCAAGAAGAAACAGGCCGAGCAGGCCGCCGCCAAGGCCACCGACGAAACGGACCTCAAGAAGGCCGAAGATGCGGAAAAAACAGCCGAACTTGAAGTAAAGAAAAACGAGATCGTCTCGCATATCGACGCCGAGAAGAATCTTGAAAACCTCGAACAGGCGCACGCCAACCTGAAACAGCTTCAAGAAACGTTCGAACTCAAACGGCGCGCCGCCAAAGCCGAGATGAAGATTCTTGAGATCCAGCGGGACCGCGCCCTCACAGCCATGCGCTGGTCCCAAGGCAACACCGACAAGATGCTGGTGCGCGCCTCCGCCAACGGAGTCGCGGTGATCAATTCCATGTGGAAGTCGGGCAACATCACCGACATTCAAGAGGGGGACGAGGTTCGAGCGGGCTTTCCGTTCATGCAAGTGGTCAATCCGAGCCGGATGCAGGTGCGGGCGAAGGTCAATCAAGCGGATATCGCCAGCCTCACTCCGGGACAAAAAGTACGCATTGGATTGGACGCCTATCCGGAACTTTCCTTTGAAGGAAAGCTGGAGAGCGTTGCGGCAGTGGCTCAGGCGGGCGCTTTCTCCCAGAAAGTGCGCACGCTTATCGTACTTTTTTCGATTGACGGTACAGATTCCAAACTGCTCCCCGATCTCTCCGCAGCCGTGGATGTCCAGATCGAGCGACAGCCCGGCGTCCTGGTAGCGCCCCGGGATGCGATTTTTGAGGAGAACGGAAAAACTTATGTGCGCGTCAAAGGCGGCTCCTCCTATGACAAGCGGGAGGTAAAAACGGGCGCATCCAGCGACGAAGAATTGGTTCTTTCCGGCATCGCTGAAAATACCGTGGTGCTGCGAGGGTCGGAGTAATGAAGACGAAGGACGTGTCTTTCTCGGGTCTTTTCAGGAGGAACCGGGTGGCCGTGCTCCTGGTTTTTGTGGTTCTTCTGGGAGCGGGCGGTATGGCGTTTCGCCACTCGACCGCGCCCGCCCCACCCACAGCCGAAGTAAAGCGCGGTGAGTTCGTGGACTACGTACAAGTCCGCGGCGACGTACGAGCCTTGAGTTCCAAACAGATCACTGCTCCCTCGATTTCAGGAGACTTACTCATCGTCAAGCTCGTTGCGCCCGGAACCATGGTCAAACAGGGAGACGTGGTGGCGCAGTTTGACCCAGCCACGCTTCGCAATACGCTGCAACTCAGGCAGTCGGACCTAAAAGCGGCAGATGCAGACATTGAACAAACCAGAGCCGATTCGCGGCTCACCGCAGAGCAACAGGCGACCGATCTTCTTCAAGGCCGCTACGATGTGGATCGAGGCAAGCTCGACGTAAACAAAGGTGAGATCCTCTCGGAGATCGAGGGCGCCGAAAACAAGCTAAAGCTTGCAGATTCCCAGCAGAAATTCAAGGAGCTACAGCAAAAGGACGTCTCGACTCGCGACGCTTCCGCAGCGGACATTGAAGGCAAGAAGCAGAAGCGTGTGAAATCGCAATTCGACGTCACACTCACCGAGCGCCAGCTCGCCGCGCTCACCCTACGCGCCCCCTCCGACGGAATGGTCACGATTCTTCCGAATTTCCGCGCCTATAACTGGATGACCGGCGGAACAGCGCCGGATTTCCGGGCGGGCGATCACGCATGGTCGGGAGCGATCATTGCGGAGATTCCCGACTTGAGCAGCGTAAGGGTCAACGCGCGCATAGAAGAGATCGATCGGGGCCGGGTGAAACTGGGGCAACCGGCATTTGTACGCATTGACGCCATTCCGGAAAAAGAGTTCCACGCAACCGTGGCTGAGATAAGCCCGCTGGCCAAACCGGATTACTCTTCCTGGCCCCCGGCGAAGAATTTCGACATGGTGATGCAAATCACGGACCCGGATCCCCGAATCCGTCCGGGAATGAACGCCACAGCGCGGATCGCGGTAGAAACGATCCCCAACGGCACACTGGTACCAGCCCGCTACATCTTCGACCGCAACGGCCGTTCGGTGGCCTTTGTTCTACAAGGATCAAAATTCGTGGAGCGCACCGTCGACATAGCCCGGCGCAGCAAGAGCGAGCTACTGATCGGCAGGGGGCTGCAACCGGGAGAGCGCATCGCTACCGAAGACCCTGAACAAAGCGGTAAACAGCAGGGACCGCGACAATGAGGCGCAAAGTCCTGCGTTTCGGATTGACCGCCGCCATTGTTCTGGCGCTGGGTTGGGGGGTGATGCTGGCCATCCGGCAGCTTCGTCCTTCACAAAGAGCCATTCCTGTTACAAGGGTAAAAAAAGGAACATTGGCGATGGACGTTCATGCGAGCGGAGAGCTGCGGTCACCGCACACGGCCATGCTGGTAGCGCCCTCGCTGAGCGGAGCCCTGCAAATCGTCCACCTGCTGAAAACAGGTACAGCGGTCAAAACCGGCGACGTGGTCATTGAGTTCGACCCGAGCGAACAAGAGTTCAACCTGGAACAAAGCCGCTCGCAATTGGAGGAAGCCAGCCAACAGATCGCGAAGGCGCAAGCTGACGCAGCCGTGAAGGCCGCCCAGGACAAGGTGGATCTGCTGAAAGCTAAGTTCGACGTACGGCGCGCTGAGCTGGATGTGCAGCGCAACGAGCTACTCAGCGAGATCGATGCGAAAAAAAATCTTCTGAATCTAGAAGAAGCCAAGCGCCGACTGGAACAACTCCAACAGGACATCAGTTCACGCGCAGCCTCCAACACGGCGGCAATCGCCCTGCTGGAAGAGAAGCGGCGGACCTCGCTTCTGGGCATGCAGCAGGCGCAACAGAACATCGACAACATGAAGGTGAAATCTTCCATGGATGGACTGGTCTCGTTGAAGGACAACCAGGATGCCTCTGGCGGTTTTGGGTTCCAGGGGATGTCATTGCCTGAATATCGAGAAGGCGATGTGGTCTTTCCCGGCCGCTTCATTGCGGAGATTCTCGATTTAGCGCAGATGGAGGTAGTCGCCAAAATCAGCGAGAACGATCGCGCGAATGTGACTCCCGGCCAGGCGGCGGAGATTCGCAGCGATGCCCAGCCCGACCACCTTCTGGAAGCCAAAGTAAAGACGGTAGCAGGGACAACCTCCAGGGGCGGGGACTTCGGCGCAAGCAGCGTGCGCCATTTCGACGTGACCTTCGCTCTTTTGCATCAGGAGAGCGGCATGAGGCCCGGCACCTCCGCCGACATTACCGTCCGCGGCTCCGAGATGCGAGACCAGCTTTTCCTGCCAAGCCAGTGCCTGTTTGAAAAAGACGGCAAGCTCGTGGTTTTCGTCAAGCAAGGCAATCACTTCCAGTCGATGGAGGCAAAAATCAAGGTGCGCACCGAAAATCGGATCGCAATTGAGAATCTGGCCGAAGGGACCGAGGTGGCTTTGGTGGATCCGGAGATGACCGCGGAGCAAAAACAGAAGGCTTCCTCAACCTCTCCTCTGGGAGTCAGCCAATGAAGCGATTCGGCCAGATGGATGGAATCCTGGCGCACGACTGGACCCAATATTTCGCGGACCTCAGTTTTGGCCTGGAAAATCTGCTGCTGCACAAGCTGCGCTCGCTGCTCACCATGCTCGGTATGATCTTTGGCGTAGCCGCCGTGATCGCCATGCTTTCCATCGGCGCGGGCGCAAGGCAACAGGTGATGGCGTTGATTGAACAGATGGGCGTGCGCAATGTGATTGTGGAGGCGCACGAAGCGGCAACCTGGGAGGATCTTGAAAAGGTACGCAAAATCTCACCCGGCCTGACGCTGAGCGACTTCCGCGTGATTCAAGCGAATGTTTCGGGAATCGTGGAGGGTACGCCGAGAAAGCGAGTGATTCCCGGGCGCATGTTTCCCAAACCGCAGCATGACATGCCGGCAGTCTATGGAGTAGCGCCGAACTATCGTCAGATCGCCAGCCTGAAGCTTGCGGAGGGCAGGTATTTTGACGATGCCGAGAATCGCGATGCAGCCCCGGTAGCGGTGCTTGGGCAGGCAGCGAAAACAAGCCTTTTCGGACAAGCCAAGGCTCTGGATCAATACATTAAAGTCGACGAGCAGTGGTTTCGCGTGGTGGGTGTTGCCGGAGCGCAGTTGAGCGCTCAGGGGAGTACCGAAGCGCTTCCCTCGCAGGACATGAACAACCTCATTTATGTTCCCCTGAACGCGGCTCTCTTGCGGCTGGGAAACAGCCGGGGCGATTTGAAGGATGAAATCGACGGCATCTACCTTCAGCTCTCCTCAGCTCTCGATACCCTGCCGACCGCCGACGTGGTGCGCTCGCTGCTAAACGTCTCTCACCGGGATGCGGGCGATTTCAGCGTGATCGCTCCAGCCGAGCTTCTGGCGCAACAACAGCGAACGCAGCACATTTTCGATCTGGTGATGGTGGCCATCGCCTCCATCTCCCTTCTTGTGGGAGGAATCGGAATCATGAATATCATGCTGGCAAGCATTCTTGAGCGAACCCGCGAGATCGGCATCCGGCGGGCGCTTGGCGCTCGCCAGAAAGACGTGGTCCGGCAGTTTTTGGTGGAAGCCGTCCTCATTTCCCTTCTTGGAGGATTGATCGGCATAGCCTTCGGATTTGGCATATCGCGCATGATCGCCTGGTTTGCCGGTTGGTCGACGGTCACAACGTTTGCATCGATTCTTCTTGCTTTTGCCTTCTCTGTTTCCGTTGGGCTTATGTTTGGAATTTATCCAGCCAGAAAAGCCGCTCGCCTCGATCCTGTGGAGGCGATTCGGTACGAATAGCGAGAACCTTGGATATACGAAAACTTTGGGTATGCAGATGAAAAAGTACACGATAGGCATGCTGCTTGTCTTTGTCCTGGCGCTTGCGGCAGGACACGCGGCAGCACAGATCTTCCAGGCCCCTTCCTATGCACACAGCATTTTTCACGGGCCCGGCTCACCCACGCAGGTTTCCGGCCCCACCCATTTGCAGGACTATGTTGTGGAAGGCAAGCTTCGCCTGCGCCTTGAGGACACCATACGGCTTACGCTGGTCAATAACAGCGATGTGAATGTGAACCGCACTACATTCGATCTTTCCCAATTCAATCTGCTGCGCGCGCGCCAGACATTCGATCCGACGATCGTAGCCGGTTTCGCGCCGACTCGTTCCGCATCGCCAAGCACCAACTCCCTGGTGGGAGCCGCGACGCTCAGCACACTCAGCCAGACAACTACCTTGGGATATCAGCAATCCTTCACCTCCGGAACCACACTGAACGTAGGCTTGGCGACGACAAGATCCACCACCAACAGCAGCTTCGCCACCATTAATCCGTCATTTTCCTCCGGGCTTACTTTTTCTGTTTCCCAACCTATATGGAGAAAAGCCGGTTTCTTTGTGAATCGCGCGCCGCTGATCATTGCACGGCGCAATATCCGCGTTGCCGAAGCGACGTTTACCGCACAGATGAACGACGCCGTTCGAGGGGCCATCAACCAGTATTGGGATGTGGTTCAGGCGCGCGAGTCCCTTGAAGTCCTCAAAAAGTCGCTCGAACTGGCAGAGGCCAGCTACAAGCGCGACAAACGAGCCCTGGAATTAGGCGCGCTTGGGCCGCTCGACATCTATCGTTCGGAATCCCAGGTAGCGCAGCGAAAGATCGGCGTTATTCAAGCAGAGTCGCAGTTGAAACAGGCCGAAGATGCCCTGCGGCAGACGATAGGAGCCGATCTCGACCACGATTATGAGGCCATGGAACTCGACCTAACCGAGAATGCCGACACTAGCGCGACCCTTGCGACCGTGGATCTCAAAGAAGCGCTTTCTCAGGCTCTGAAGAACCGCCCGGAGATGGATGGGCAACGCCAGCAACTTGCGATTGACGACGTGAATGTACAAGTCGCCAACAACAATCTAAAACCCGACCTGAGCCTGACGGCCAGCTATACCAGCGCAGGCGTTGGCGGAACGGTATTCGGAACCGACGCAAATGGCGTCCCAATCGTGATTTCCAATGGAGGCTTTGGAGACTCGCTCTCTCAAGTCGGCGGCTTTAACTTTCCGACCTATGGCATGTCGTTGCAGATGCGGCTACCGATTCGCAACAGCGGTGCGGCGGCGGACCTGGGATCGTCCCTGGTTTCCAAGAGGCATGACCTCTACCAGATGAGAAGCACGGAGCAGAGCATCGGCCTGCAGGTGAAGAATGCCGTGCGCAATCTGGAGATAGCCGAGCTTACGATTACCGCCGCCCAGGCATCGAAAGATGTGGCCGGCAAGGACCTTGCGGCCCAGGAGCGTAAATATCAACTTGGGGCGGTCGATGTCTTTTTTGTTCTCGATGCCCAGGACCGGCTCTCACAGGCCGAACAAAGCCTGGTTCAGTCCCAAATTGCCTACCAGAAGGCTCTGGCAGAGTTGGACCACAGCACGGGCGCCCTGCTGGAGAAGTACGGAATTGTGATCGCTCCAGGCCACCCGGCAGAGCTTCGCAGTTCGAATCGGTAAAAGGGTTTTTTGCGCGATGTAGGCGGATATCTACGCCTTGGGCGGTCGGCTTGAACCGAAGTAGGACCGGCGCGGTCGCCTTGGCGCAAACGCCTCCGCGACCAGGCTATTCTTGCACTGCTTGGTCGGTTGTGCGCTTCGCCGGGAGAACTTGTCTCCCCCGATTCCATTCAACTTCGAGATGAGCGCTGGGTGAGACAGGATCAAGGCGTTCAAAAGTAAGCACAAATAATAAATCCACCTGAACGGACGGCCTGTGTTGCGAGTGATTCCCGACTTTACTGGAGTACCCGGCACTTTGGGGTGACCAATAATCCTGTTTATATCATCCCTGAGATGAGTGCGGACCTTACTTGATCGGGTGTCGGATCAGAAACGCCATTCCGCAGATACTCTCCCTCGAGATGTTTGAAGTCGTGCCAAGTGAAATGGTTAGGATTTTCGCGCGCGTGTGCAACTTTTATGATGAATCTGAGTTTTCGGACTGAAACCATTGTTGTAATGTCCCATTCTCTTTGTGCCTCATGTAATCAGCGTAAAGCTTGTAGGCATATGTGCCTTCTGGCGGTGATGGCCCTGGTTGGCCCATCTTCACGAAGTAAGCTTCTTCTGGATAACTCATCAGATTTAATGGTTCACCATCAAATAGGACATGATCGCCGTGCAGAATTGTAATTTTTCCTTTCGCATAATGCATATCCACAAATTCAGTTTCCCCGCTGGTATTACAGGCAAAAATTCTATCCATATCGCATCGTGTACACTTCAGGTCTACCCGTATCGTTCTGTATAGATCGTCTAATTCGAACCATGGGCCGATGCCCCGCGAAACCCGCAAAAATCCGGGAATGTGCTTCGTTGCCGTAAAAGCCACTTGCTTGGATTGGCTACTATGCTTCTCTACTGACTGGGCAAATAGAAAAAGCAGTATGACCACGATCACTATGGCAATTATCTCTGCCATCATGTCTCCCTAATAGTCAAATATCCAATGCTTGTTTAGGCGTGCGTATCGGCTGCGTCTCCTTTGGGAGAGGCTTTTGGCGCGGAATCGCCCGCGCAAGGGGCTGAAAATTAGGATAAATGCGAGACTCCTGAGACTCGACATTTGATGCGTTCCTAAGCTCCCCCTGAAGGTCCTGTAAAAGGGTTCACTGCAGCACTCATCAATCACATATATTTTGGCGGGGAACGCGCTTAACGTGGCCGGAGAGATGCCATCCGAGTGCTCGCTATTGTCGACGAAATCAATGACTCACCATGCTGGTTTCGTGAGCGGGAGACCCTCAAAATTACGCCGAAAACGCGTTAGCCGCCTATCCGGTTGGGCTTCCATGATTCATGGCCGTGTTCAGACGCTGTTCTCAGGCGTCTTTTCAGACGCCTTTTTCAGACATGGAATCGACCTGCCGCCTGGAGGCGAAGTCCTGTAGAAAAGCAGATAATTTGTCCTTGTCGATATAGGTCTGGAGCCGGGTGGGATCGGCCTTGCGAAGGTCTACGAGAATCAATCCATCGAGGACGTTGGAGAAATTCTTATCCACGTTAAAGGTTAGGACGGTTCCGCCAACCTTTAAATATTGCTTGAGCAGGACAGGGACGCCCTTCCCATCGGCCTCTATCTCCGAGATGGAGGCGGAAAGATCATCTAGCCCGAAGAGCCGATTCAACCCGGAAAGCTCCCATCCGCGAAGCAGGCGGGGCCGGAACGGACGCCGGGGGCGGACCAACTCCGAGAGCGAGACGTCCCCGTTAGCGCCTCCCGCATCGCGCCCCTCAAAGAACCGCACAATCAACTCTCGCGAAATCCGGTGATAGCTGCCGCTGATGCTGACCGCTCCAAACAGGATGGGGGTGCGGGAATGAAGCACGGCGTAGCGAGCGATTCCCTTCCAAAGCATCAAGAGCGGCGCATATTGCTTTTGATATTCGGACCGTATGAAAGACCTTCCTAATTCGATGGCCGGCCCTATTTTCTCGAAGAACTTGGGGCTGTAGTGAAACAGAGTGGAGGTATAAAGTCCCTGAATTCCCTTCCGGCTCAAAACATCCTGGGTCGACATGACCCTGTAGGCGCCGGCAATCTCTTTCTTCACCTTGCTCCACAGCACCAAGTGCGTGTAGTAAGGATCGAAACGATCCAAGTCTAGCTCTTTCCCGGTGCCTTCGCCGACTTCACGGAATGTAATCTCGCGCAAACGCCCTATTTCCGTGAGGGACTCCGGAATTTGCTCTGCCTGGGCCGCAAAGATGCAGAACTCCTTGTTCTCATCCAGCTTGCACCCGGAACCCAGCGACTCGATTTCCCTCGCAATCACGGCCGCGGCAACCGGAGGCGCTACGGGCTCAGGCTTCTTCTTCAGCAACACAGGCAGCTTGGCGAGGGGCAAGGGTTGCGTTTCCGACTCAGCCGAACGGCTGCCCAGCAAATAGGTTCTCCAGCGCAGGTAGCGGGTTGCAAGGGCGTTGTCCGCAATGCTATTGAACTTTTCAGGCGCTATCGGCGCTCCGAGCCTCACTTGCACGTGTTTACCGGCCTTATTCAGAAGCTCGTGGGAAAGCCTGGGAGTTCCCAACGCGGGATGAATCATTCCCAACAGGTGGAACGGTACGCTGTTTCTCCCCATGCAGAGCGCTGGAACCACAGTAGCCTGGCTGTTGCGAGTCAGACGAACCGCGGTTTCGCCCCACTCACGATCGGAGATGCCCGCATAGCGAAATTGCCATTGGGAGACTTCTCCCGCAGGAAAGACGATCAGCAAGCCGCCATTGCGCAGGTGTGAAACAGCCCGCTTGATTCCCTTGAGCGGCGCTTCTTTTCTTTTCGCCGACCCCTTGCGAGACAATCCCTTTCTGGCGGCCGTTTCCACAAAGATGCAATGAGGCTGGAACTCAGGAATCGAAGCCAGCAGCGAATTTGCCAGAATCTTTACGTCAGGGCGAATTCGCAAAAGCGCCGCGCCCAGAATCGCTCCGTCGAGAATTCCAAAGGGACGGTTGGAAACAATCACTACCGGTCCGGTTGCGGGAACCCTGCCAATATCGGCCGGGTCAATTTCCAGCTCAACTTGAATTTCACGCAGGAGATTTTCCAGAACCAGACGGCCTTCCGTGACCTGCCCTACTGTCGACTGTGTGACCTTGGTGCAGATCTCCTTCAACTGACCGGCAATAAGAGATTGCATGACCGGAGGCGTGGTCGACCTCGATAGACCTTCGCTCAACCTATTGTTCCAAAGCGGCATGACGCATTCATACCGTACGGTTTTTAACTTTATGTGAAAAGAATGTTATAGGACGATGAAAATGCTCGGGTGAAGACATTGTTCATCGCAACTACTTTCAAGGCGCAAATACCTTGTTAGCAAGTACTTATCCTAACACTTCATTGATAACCGCGGCCAGCCTCAGCCCAGCCAGCGCAAGCCGCTCGTCGAGCACACCGATGTTGGATTGGAAGTAAGCCTCGTCCACAGAACCGCCATCCTTTACCCAAAGCTTGGGCAACAGATGAAAGGATTCATTGGCCCAGTCTTCGGGAGTTCCAGTAGCCCTGGATTGAAGGTTCTTCGACGCAATCAGCTTTTCAAGATAGGCGACATAATCAGACTCGGATCGTCCAGTGTGCTCAAGCAAGGCTATGTCCCAAGCGTAGTGAAAATTGCAAGGCCTCTGCCCACACGTCGCAGATCCGAATTCCATTACATGAATATCGTTGCCTCCGCGAGCTTCCTCCGCGGCATGGAGCGGTTGATGAATATCTCCGACAAAGTGAACCAGAAACTTTAACGCCTCAATCCGCGCTTCCGGCGGCGCGGACTTGTCGGCCAACACTTGCTTGAAACTCGAGATACGATCCACCACGCAATTGTGGTGATCTTCCTTACTGCTTGGATGTTTCTCATCGGGGCGATAGCAGTCGCGAGATTCCTGGAAGCCACTTGCCGCTGCCGGAATATCGACAAAATGCCAAGCATAGGTTTCCGGCCGCTGACCCTTGATATCGTCCGCCCAGTTTGCGACAGAGGCAAGGTCGTTCGTCCCTAAAAGGGTCTGCAGATTCCGCTTGGCGGACTCGCTCAAGTGAGCCATCGCGATATCTCCCACGATCCTATGGCCTTTCGGCCCCCAGGCGAAAACATAGGTTGACATCACGCCTATAAGGGCAAGGACTGCAACGATTTTTTTCATGTCGACTCCGGCAAAAGAATTCTCATTTTACCGTTCGGCCATCTCCATCGCCGAAGAACAACATGTTAAAAATCCAAAAAAGCCAGCTGTCGCAGGTTGCTAACCGGCCTTGCTCCTCGAAAGGGCACAAGGCTGTGGGCACCGGCGGCCAACTCATCCTCGAAGACTCGAATGGATCTGAAGATGTGAATATGAAACTGCCTAGAAGCGAGGCTTAGGCAGGTTGCAGCCTTAGCTTTTTCAGGCGTGATCGGCACTCATTGACGCCCTGAAGCGGCCATGAAGCCAAATCATGAGGCCCACCATAAAGACTTGCATCGGACCGAGGCGTATGTAGCCGGTCTTGAAGGCCTCCCCCATGGTATGGACGTGATAGCTGGCATGGTAAACTGCCCAAGCTATCGCACCCAATCCGAGGACCCATCCGGCCCACTTCTCCCATTTCGGTTCAAGACGGCGCTGCATTCTAGTGCTCCCATTGAATTAAACACCGTCAAGCCCCCAAAGTCTCGTAAAAATGTGGCAAGGCGATCTGCCCGGGTACCCTGCTTTTCACCTATCCCACCAAGTAGGAAACACCTTATAAGGGTTTCAGCATTCCTGCATGTTGTGTTGTTGTGACTTACGCTTAGGGTGAAAAACGCTTCAGGCCGCTTGCAGTGGTTGCCCCTCCTATCACCCAATGTTCTCCCAAACCGATTCCATCTCAGTAGCATTTTGGAACAAAATTGCCGCTATGGTTTTTCATGAATGCCAGGGTCTTGAAATCAGATAACATTAAGAATTTGTAATGCTTTGAACTTTGGCCTAGGGTAAGCATGGCAAGCTTGCCGATGCTTTCGATAAGACTATCGTGCTGAAAGGAAATATTTTACGTTTTAAAAGTTAGAAGTTTGTAATAGTATTCGAATCGAGCTCACGCTGCGCATCCCCCCTAGCTGTGCAGCTTAGATAGGATTCCCTGCTCAATTTAACGATAAGACGCTTAAAGGCGCACTTTGTACGGGTGTCGTGGTTGGAAAAGACAGGCCTTAGTCGCTGGCCGAATTTGTCTTTGCTTATGTTTGAAAGATAAAAACATGAGCCGATTATTTTGTTCCGACCGTCGTTTCTTCCGGAGCCAACAGCTAACCCGCAATGTTAAGTAAAAGTAGCAACACATTATAGATTTGAAAATAATTGTCGACTTTGTATAGCTAATTTGGGCGAAAAAGGCAGTTCCAATTGGCAAATGGAAGACGACCATGCTGGGTACGCACAATCTAGGCGAACCAAGACCGAGGCTATCGAAGCTCTTTAGCCTGCTCCGCAGCCTTACGCCATTGCTGCTGGCTTGCCTGTCCGCTTCTGCGCAACGGTACAGCTTCAAAAGCTACTCACATGAGAAGGGGTTAACCAATACAGCGGTTACAAGCGTGCTGCAAGATAGCAGCGGCCTGATCTGGGCGGGAACCGAAGACGGCCTGTTTTGGTATGACGGAAACGTTTTCCAAAAGTTTGGCGATAAGGATGGGATTCCCAGCAAGAACATCAAAGCACTCCATATTTCAAACAACGGCACCTTTTGGATCGCAACGCAAGAGGGCCTCCTGCGCCGCAATGGAAGTCATTTTGAGAACGTGAATGCGGGTAAGCCCCTAGAAATCGTCAGCGGTGGAGCCCTTGCGTCGGATGCCCACAGCCGACTCTATGTGGCCTCAGAACAGGGATTGGCGCGATTGGAAGCCATCCCAAACAGGGATCACTATCGGGTCCAATGGCTTTATGCAAAGCCCAGCCACAGCGTTGGATTGGATTCTGAAGGTAATGTATGGTTCGGCTGCGAGGACAGCCTGTGCCGCTTGGAGTCCGACGCCGTGGTGGATCTCGGCCAACACTATGGCCTTTACAAACAGCAATGGGAATTTGTTGTTGCAGACAATCAGGGAAACCTTTGGATACGGAGCGAAAAGCATGTGTTCGTGCTTCCAAAAGGAGCTCACGAATTTGAGCCGCGCGACGCTGGATTACCGCCTACCGGTTCGCTGTCTCCTACCCTTGTGCCCCTAAGGGATGGGAGAGTTCTGGCGCCCCTGGATCGGGGCTTGGGCATCATGGAAAACGAAAGCTGGAAGGTTAACGAACGCTGGAAGGTTATTGATTTTGATAATGGCCTGCCATCCGATCGAGTTTCCAGCGCATTGCTCGATCATGAAGGCTCTCTGTGGCTAGGCATGCGCGGCTTGGGCGTGGTGCGGTGGCTGGGATATGGACATTGGGAAAGCTGGACGCGTGCCGAAGGGCTTTCCAGTGATGCTATCTGGCAAATGCGCAAGGGCGCCCATGGCGTCCTTTGGGTAGGAACCAACAATGGACTCAATGTGCTCGGCCTGAAAAAAAGTGGCTGGAGCACCCTTCACAGCCGGAGTGGAACCCTTGGCGAAGTGTTTGCTTCCGTGGCCATCGATCACAATGGGGACATATGGGCTGGGGCTCTGCCCGGAGGCGTTTCACAATTCAAGAGCAACGGGACCCTGGTGGCCACCTATGGCAAAGAGTCCGGCATTATCAAAGATCACATCCAGGGTCTGCTTGTCGACGCAGAGAATCGGGTTTGGGTTGCGACAGCAGGCGCTCTGTTTCGCAGCCCTGTAGTCACGAACGGCAGCGCGAACCTACGCTTTGAGAAAATCAAAGTCCCTGGAGCATCGCCTAGCGACGCCTTTTATCAGCCTATCCTCGACCGGCGAGGTTGGCTGTGGTTTCCAAGCACCCTTGGACTTCTTTGCCTAAGAAATGGCGAATGGAAGGCATTTGGCGTTGAAGAAGGCCTCGAAAACCGGCGGACACATACCGTAACCGAAGCCGCTGACGGCGCGATCTGGGTGGGCTACCGGGAACCTCATGGAGTGACACGGATTGCCTTTGAAGGCAAGGAACCGTGGCCGGTATTGACGCACTACACCGTCCGCGATGGGCTGCGCGCCGACAAGATCTATTTCCTAGGCGCCAGCCCCACCGGCCCCGTATACGTGGGAACCGAAACCGGCGTGGATGTTTTTTACCGGAGCTCATGGAGCCACCTTGGCAAAGCGGAAGGCCTTCCGTGGGAAGACACCAATTTCAACGCATTCTGGGCTGAACCCAATGGCGATGTATGGATCGGCACAAGCAAAGGTTTGGCCCACTACCATCCGGCGGTAAATCCATTGTTGGAAGAACCGCCCAAAGTAGTGTTCACGTCGATTCAGTTTGACAAGTCGTCGCCAGAATACTCGAACCTGCTGAATGCGAAGCCGGACGAACAACCCGGTCCCTGGCACGTGATGTATTCCGACCGCACATTAACCATACGATTCACCGCTCTGACTTTCTCCCATGAAGACGATCTCCAGTTTCGTCATCGACTGCTACCCGTGAGTTCCGGCTGGGCTGAAGCCGATGGCAAACAACGCGATGCCCACTATGAAAACCTCGCTCCGGGACAATATACGTTCCAAGCGATGGCCCAGGTGCCCGGCGGGAGTTGGAGCCCCGTTAAGGAGTTTTCCTTCTACATCTCCCCTCCATTTTGGGCGACCTGGCAGTTTCGCGCTGCTATGCTGCTTGTGCTTTTGGCCGCGACCTGGTGCCTGTGGAGATGGCGCATTGCACACTTGGAAAGACGCCAACAGCGGCTGGAAAGCCTGGTTGCGATACGAACCTCGGAGTTGACGGCGCTCAACAGCCAGCTACACGCGGCGCGCGAGGCCGCCGAAGCAGCCAATCAGGCGAAGAGTGACTTCCTGGCCAATGTGAGTCATGAGATGCGGACGCCGATGAACGGAATCATCGGAATGACCGACTTGGCGATGTCCACGGGGCTTACGCCGGAGCAACACGAACTGCTTTCGCTCGCCAAGGTGTCGGCAGACTCTCTGCTGGTGGTCATCAACGATATTCTCGACTACTCAAAGATGGAGGCTAGCAAGCTGCTGCTCCATCCCGGCCCCTTTGTCTTATCCGAGTTTCTCGGCATGACCGTCAAAGAGCTCTCGGCCTCAGCTATTCGCAAAGAGTTGAGGCTCTCTCTGCAGCTTGAAGAAGGGATACCGGATTCGCTGGTTGGAGATAGCGGCCGATTGCGCCAAGTGCTTACCAACCTTATCGGCAATGCAATCAAATTCACCGAACGCGGCTCCATTGAGCTCCAAGTGAGAGAAACGAGTTCGGATGCCTGCCGCGAGCATTCAAACCCGGAAACGATATGCCTGCAATTCTCCGTAAAAGACACGGGCATCGGCGTACCTGAACACAAACTGGAAACTATCTTTGCACCCTTTGAGCAAGCCGATAGCTCTACCACCCGCAGATTTGGCGGCACGGGTCTCGGCCTCTCGATATGCTCAAAGCTCGTCCACCTGATGAACGGCAAGATCTGGGCGGAAAGCAAACTTGGGCAAGGCAGCACGTTCCACTTTACGGCGACCTTTACTCCTAGAATTCCAGGCGGTACTCCAGACGACAGCGATACCGAGATAGAAGAATCTCATGCCGAACACCAGCAAGCTATTCAAGCGGCAACAGCCGCAGCTTCGGAAAAGGCAAAGCTGCGAGTGCTGGTTGCAGAAGACAATCCCATCAACCAGAAGTTGGCCGTAGCTCTTTTGCAAAGGATGGGACACAGCGTTGCCATAGCACAAAATGGGAAAGAGGCAGTAACCGCGTGGGAGCAAGGCTCATTCGATCTTGTATTGATGGACGTTCAGATGCCCGAGATGGATGGGCAAGAAGCGACGATTGAGATCCGCGCTCGCGAAGGAGGTAAAAGCCCACACACTCCGATCATCGCCATGACAGCTTTTGCCATGACCGGGGATCGAAATCAATGCCTGGTGGCGGGCATGGACGGCTACATCTTGAAACCAGTTTCACACCATGGATTACTTCACGCAATTGAAGCGGTCTTGGACAAATCTTGAGACTTGGATTTTGGGAATTCATACCTCTCCGGTTGAACATTCATGATTGATTTTGCGGTTCGCTATGCAGGCGACAAAGCAATGCAAATGCGGCAATCAATCGAAGGACCGACGTA
>DATGIO010000002.1:0-6846 GCA_035295685.1 Candidatus Angelobacter sp. | reverse complement strand
GGAGATGATCGTGGCCACGCTTGCCGTGATAAAGGCGGGAGGCGCTTATGTTCCGCTCGATCCCGATTATCCCGAAGACCGCCTTGCCTTCATGATTGAAGATGCTCAACTGCAGGCGCTGATTACGCAAGAGCGATTGCTGGAAGGCTTGCCGGCTCGATCGATGCCGGTGGTTTGCATCGATCGCGATGCGGAGGAGCTTGCCTCGTTCACGCCGGAAAATCCGGCGGTCGTCAACCACGGAGCCGATCTCGCCTATGTCATGTATACCTCGGGCTCCACGGGCACTCCCAAAGGCGTGTGCGTGCCTCACCGGGCCATTGGACGGCTGGTGCTCAACACCAACTTCGTGCAGTTGAAACCCGGGGACCGCATTGCCCAGGTCGCGAACTTTTCGTTTGATGCGGCCACCTTCGAGATTTGGGGCGCGCTGCTCAATGGCGGGCACCTGGTTGGATTCGAGAAAGAGACGCTGCTCTCCGCCTTCGACTTCGCCGCCGAGCTGGAGCGCCGCCGAATCGGAGCCATGTTCTTGACCACCGCACTGTTTAATCAGCTTGCCCGTGAAGACTCCACCATGTTCCGCACGGTCGGAAACCTGCTGGTGGGCGGCGAAGCTTTGGATCCCAAATGGATCCGGCGTGTGCTTGAATCGGAGCCTCCCGCGCGGTTGCTGAATGGATACGGCCCCACGGAAGCCACCACCTTTGCCGTCTGCCATCTCATTCAAAGCGTTCCTCAGGGCGCGGCTGGCGTCCCAATCGGAAGGCCCATCGCCAACACCGTGGTTTATGTCCTCGACAAAAACGGCCAGCCTGTACCGACCGGAGTGCGGGGCGAGCTTTACATTGGCGGTCCCGGGGTTGCGCGCGGGTACTGGAATCGCCCTGAGTTGACAGCCCAGCGCTTCATCCGCAATCCGTTTCGCGAAGATGCCGATGAAATCCTCTACAAAACCGGCGACCTGGTCCGCTACCTGCCCGATGGTTGCATCGAGTTTCTCTCACGCGCCGACAATCAGGTGAAGTTGCGCGGCTTCCGCATTGAGTTGGGAGAGATCGAAACCACGCTCGCGCAGCATCCCTCCGTGAAGGATACGGTGGTCGTAATTCGTGAAGACAGCCCCGATAGCCGCAGGTTAATCGCATACGTGGTGCAGAATTCTCAAACCGCTGCCACCCATGCCAAGCCCAACGGCAAAGTTCATGCTTCCCTTTCCGGCGAAGGCGCTTCTGGCGTCGCCCCGTCGGGTGAGCAGATTGCTCAGTGGCAAAACGCTTACGACGAGATTATTTACGCAGGGATGGAAAACCAAACGCTCATGCACCAGGGCGTACCGCTCAACCTTACGGGCTGGATCAGCAGCTACACGCAGGAAAAGATTCCGGCCGAGGTAATGAAGGAACAAGTGGACTATACCGTGCAGCGTATCCTGGCGCTGCAACCAAGGCGCGTCCTCGAAATTGGCTGCGGAACAGGCATGCTGCTCTTCCGCATTGCGCCGCACTGCAAAGAATATGTGGGCACGGATTTTTCCGCCGTTGCCCTGCGGTATGTGCGGAACGAAATGGAGCGTTTGCACCACGACTCCTCTAAGGTTCGCTTGCTCGAACGGGCCGCCGACAATTTTTCCGGCATCACCCCCGGAACATTCGACGTAATTGTGATGAATTCCGTGGTTCAGTACTTTCCGAGCGCCGGTTATCTGCTCGATATCTTGCGGCAGGCAGTGCGCGCCATGGCGCCCGGCGGCGCAATTTTTCTCGGAGATGTTCGCAGTCTACCCTTGCGCGAGGCGTTTCACGCCGCTGTGATTTTGCACAACGCGCCCGACGACCTTTCGGGAACCCAGTTGCAGGCGAAACTCATCCTTCGTGTTTCCGAAGAACAGGAGCTGCTGATCGATCCCGCCTTCTTCCGCGCTCTGCGGCAGGAGCTCCCGTCGATCGCCGCGGTCGAAGTACGGCCTAAACGAGGGCGGAATTGCAACGAGCTTACCCAGTTCCGCTATGACGTTGTGTTGCGTATTGCAGAGACGTCCGCCCAATCGGATGAAAAGCTAAAAATCGATTGGCAGGACTGGAAGGCCAAATCCACGCTCGATGAAGTGCGCGAGCGATTGCCAGTGAATGGCCAAGCGCTGGGCTACAAAGGCGTGCCCAACGCCCGCGTGGCCGGGCAGGGTTCCGCTCTTGCTGAGTTGTCCAAGCATGCTGCGTCGCTTACCGCCTTGCAGTTGCGCGATTATGCCAAGCTGGTGCAAGCGCGCGCCATCGATCCCGAAGATTTCTGGGCAATCGCCCAGGAGCAAAACGTGGATGTCGATGTACGCTGGGATAACCTGGACCCGGAAGGCCGCTTTGACGTGGTGCTTCGCCATAGGAACAACGGAAAGGCTTCGGAGTTTGTCCCGGTGGAGGTCGTTGCCGAGCCGCCCCCATATTCGTGGGAGCAATACGCCAATAATCCCGCTCAGGGCGTGTTTGCGCAGAAGCTGATGCCGGAGCTAAGAAAATTCCTGCAGGAACGGCTGCCCGAATACATGATGCCCCAGGCATTTGTCTTGCTGGAGAAGTTGCCGCTGACGCCCAATGGCAAGCTGGACAAGAAAGCCCTTCCGCAGCCCGGCTTGGTGCGCATCGATTTGGCGGGCGCCTACACTGCCCCTCGGACACCGGTCGAGGAAAAGCTCGTGGCCATCTGGTGTGAAGTCCTGGGCGTGGCCAAGGTGGGAGTCCACGATAATTTCTTCACTCAACTCGGAGGGCATTCGCTCACCGCAACCCAGCTCTTTTCCCGCATCCGCAAGGTGTTTGAGATTGAGTTGCCGATTCGCAAACTTTTTGAAGGACCTACCATCGCGCAGCTTGCCGAGAGCGTAGAGGAATATTGCAAGCGTCCGAAAGAAGCCGCCGCACCTGCCATCAGCCGCATTGAGCCCGTCCAATCGGAAACCGCTCCGGATCTCGATTTGGATGTGGACGTAGATCAGCTATCCGACGCTGAAGTCGATGCCATGCTCAAGAGGCTGCAGAGTGAGGAGTCCGCGCAATGAGCACTTCTGGAATCGCTTCAGACCAGGGTTCCGCCAACTCAAAGCGTGAGGCTCTTGCCGAGCTGTTGAAAAAGAAAAAGGCCAAAGAGCAGAAAGCCCGGCCAGTCTCTTTCTCGCAAAGGCGGTTGTGGTTTCTGGACCAGCTTGCGCCCGGTAGCACCTCGTACAACATGTATTTTGTCGCTCCGTTTGCGGCCGAACTGGATCTCGACCTCATGGAGCGGACCCTCCAGGCCGTGATCCAGCGGCACGAGGTGTTGCGCACCACCTTTTCCTCGCAGGATGGCGAACCGGTGCAAGTGATAGCGCCGGTATCGAACGTATCTATTCAGAAGATCGATTTGCGCGCCTTGCCCGCCGAGCAGCAGGGGATGGAAATCTCCCGCATGACTTCGGAGGCGATCCATCAGCCATTCGATCTGGCGCGTGGCCCGCTGCTGCGCGTTACGCTGGCCCGCCTAAGCGACTCCCATCGAATGATTCTGGTGATGCACCACATCGTCTGCGATGGATGGTCCATGGGCATTTTAGGCCGGGAAATCTCGGCGTTCTATGAAGCGTTCTTGCACGACAAGCCCGCGGCTCTGCCCGAGTTGGCCCTGCAATACGGCGATTTCGCCGCCTGGCAGCGCAACTGGTTGCAAGGGGAGGTATTGGAGCAGCAGTTGCAATACTGGAGACAACAACTGGATGGGATCACGCCATTGCAGCTTCCCTTGGACAGGCCCCGTCCCGCTGTGCAGACTTTCCGGGGCGCTTTTCAAATGGTGCGCGTCCCCAAAGATGTGACCAGGGTTTTGAAGGAGTTGGCGGAAGGCCAGGGCGCTACCCTTTTCATGGCCTTGCTCGCTGGATTTCAGGCCCTGCTATGCCGCTACACCGGCCAGGAAGATATTACCGTCGGCACCTATATTGCCAACCGCAACCGGGCTGAGATCGAGGCGCTGATCGGATTTTTTATCAACACGCTGGTCCTGCGCACCAACACCGATGGAAACCCCGATTTCCGGGAGCTGCTGGCGCGCGTGAGAGATGTGGCTTTGGGCGCTTACGCGCATCAAGACATGCCCTTCGAAGTGCTCGTGGAAGCGCTGCAGCCCGAGCGGGATTTGAGCCGCAATCCCTTGTTCCAGGTAGTATTGCAGTTGTTCAACGCGCCCACGGTCGACACCACCTCCGCCAAAAGCAGCGACGATCCCTCCGCTGCCGCTGACAAGCACACCGCGATCTTCGATTTGGCCTTTACGCTCTGGCAGGATGCCGACGGAGTTGGCGGCGGCTTTGAATACAACACCGATATTTTTGAAGCGGCCACCGCCAAGCGCATTGCCACACATTTTGAACGGATCCTCCAAGCTGCGGCCGAGAATCCTTCCCTGCGTATTTCGGACTTGCCTATCCTCTCGCTCTCGGAGCGCCGGCACATGATCGGCGAGTGGAATCGAACCAAAGTAGATCATGAGCCGGAGTTGGAATCGTCGATCGCGGGAATGTTTCACGCGCAGGCGCGGCGCACGCCCGAAGCCCCGGCCATCGTTTTTCAAGGCCGCGAGATTTCTTATCGCGAGCTCTCCACCAGAGTTCATCGGCTCGCAGCCGAGCTGCAAAAGAAAAGCCTGCGCGCCAAAGAGGAAGAGGAAGAAGACGAAGAGTTTGTCGGTATTTTCCTGCCACGCTCCCCGGAATCTCTCATTGCGATGCTCGCGGTTTTCCAGTGTGGAGGAGCATACATACCCCTGGATGCTTCGCAGCCCTTAGAGCGCCTCAAGTTCATCTGCCAGGATGCAAATCTGCGGATGCTGATCGCGAATGCAGAACTCGCGGACAAGGCTGCGGAATTGGGCGTTCCGCTCGTTCTAGATATTGAGGCAGAAGCCGGCTGCGACAACAGCGAATGGAACGGCAGCGAGGAGCATCCATCTGTTCCAGAACCTGCTGTTCTAGAAAAAAGCTCGCCGGATCGGTTAGCTTACGCAATCTATACCTCTGGATCGACGGGAAATCCCAAAGGTGTTGCCGTAGAGCACGGGCAGATCCTGAACCGCTTGCGCTGGATGTGGCGGGAGTACCCCTTCGCGGCCAATGAAGTAAGCTGCGCGAAAACATCCCTGACGTTTGTCGATTCGTTGTGGGAGTTGTTGGGAGGGCTGCTGCAAGGTACGCCAACGCTTTTTGTGCCGCAGGAAGTTGCTGCGGATCCTTTGGCTCTCTTGCGAACGCTGGCCGCTCACGCGGTCACCCGCATCTGGCTTGTTCCTTCCCTTCTGCGCGAAATGCTCGACATCATTGAGTCGGATGAGGCTTTACGTCTGCAACTGGCTCCGTTGCGTTTCTGGGTTAGTAGTGGCGAGGCCCTTCCCGCTCACCTTGCGGAGCGCTTTGCCAAAGCGCTGCCGGGCGCGGTGTTGTTCAACCTTTATGGAACTTCGGAAGTATGGGATGCCACATGGCACGATCCTAAACGCAACCGGAATCATCCCGGGAACATGCCGATTGGATCGCCCATCGACAACGTGCAAGCATATGTGCTGGATCGCTGGGGCAACCTCGCACCTCAAGGAGCAGTGGGTGAATTGCTGATTGGCGGGATGGGGCTGGCGCGAGGATATCTGAATCGAGCCGATCTTACCGCCGATAAGTTTGTGCCGGACCATTTGAGCGGGCGCGCGGGAAGTCGGCTCTACCGTACCGGAGACATGGCGCGCTATCTTGCCGATGGCCAAATCGATTACCTGGGCCGTGCCGATCGTCAGGTCAAGCTGCGTGGCTTTCGCGTGGAACCGGCGGAAATCGAGACGGTGGTCGCCGAACATCCGCAGGTGCGGGCTGTTGTGGTGCGCGCCTGGGAGCAAGATGGCGAAAACCTGCTGGCGGCCTACATCATCGCCCGCGATCCGGAACTTCCGCCTTCCCGAGTCGAACTGGTGCGATTTGCCGAGAAGCGCCTGCCCTTGCACATGATCCCGGCGCACTTCCTATTTCTAACGGAGTTCCCGCTGACTTCAAGCGGCAAGATCAACCGTTTGCTCCTGCCCAAGCCGATCAAGGGCGGGCACGCGGAATTTGCCGACGCCAACCCCAGAAACCCTCTGGAGGCAAAGATCCTGACTCTCTATCAGGACATTTTTGGGCACGAGAGAATCGGCATTCACGATCATTTCTTCCGTGATCTTGGAGGCCACTCTCTGCTCGCCACGCGGCTGGCCTCCCGCATCCGTATTGCCATGGATATTGAAATTCCGCTGCAAGTCCTTTTCGAAGCTCCTACGATTGCCATGCTGGCGGAGATCATCCAGCACTTTGAAGAAGCCGGATGAAAATGAAGCGCTGGTTCTTACGGGAAATAAGGGTGCCCCATTCTTTGTGGAGAGCGCGCTCTTGATCTTTGCGCTCGGAGCAAAGGGTGGGTTTAGATCACGAGGAACGACAAGAACGCTTCCTCATAAACGATCCAAGCGCCAGCGGCGCGACGACAGTGGAGCCCATCTATGAGGAAGTCGGCCATGTCAAGAACATTTGCATAACATTTTCCTTGGATTTGAAAGGCTTTGGGCGCACGAATCCTGTGGAGCCAAGAGAGCTCTTTCTCTCTTCCCCAGAGCTTTTGCTTTTGCTCTTGCTTTTGGGTGTTGCTCGTACTCGTGCTCGGCCCGACCAAGGCTCGCCTTTCAAAGTAATCGTTGGGTGGAACCTCAACTTACGTTCCACCAGCCATCTATTCGATCCCCCAACTGCGGGACCATGATTCTCTTATTCGAACTCCCTTCGCTCGATCAAGGGAGGCAGAGTGC
>DATGIO010000001.1:0-18806 GCA_035295685.1 Candidatus Angelobacter sp. | reverse complement strand
CGACAACGCACTAACCACCTCTTCACTATCGAGGCTGAGCACTCTTATCGCTTCCGGGAGACGAGACCGCCATCCTTGATGACTTAGGACCAGCGCGGGGCGGGCGTCTGCAAGGATATGCGCCAGTCGGGCTTCCGGAAGGTCGAGGTCCAGCGGTAGGTAAGCCGCGCCGGCCTTCATCACGCCTAGCAGGGCAACCACCATGTCCGTTGATCGTTTCAAGCCGATGCCCACGATCTGCTCGGGGCCAATCCCCAAATCGATCAGATAATGAGCCAAGCGATTAGCTCTGCGATTCAGGTCTTGATAGAGGAGCGTTTCCGCGCCGCAAATAATAGCAACTGCAGCGGGATTGGCTGCGGCCTGCTCTTCCAGCAGCGCGGGTAAGTTTGCCCTGCCGAAAGACGCAGTGGACGGATTGAAACCTGCCAGCAGCGTCGCTTGCTCTGCGCTGCTCAGGATGTTCAAGCTACCAGGGGACGTGTGAGGAGCGCTCACGGCGGATTGAATCAGGGCCACATAGTGGCCCGCCATCTGCTCGATACGCCACTGATCGAACAAACCGCGATTGTAGTGCCAATAAAATCCGATGTGACCGGTGTGCTCGAAAACGTGGAGCTCAATATCGAAGCGTACCTGCAAATCGTCGGCACCTACCGGCTCAACTTCGATTCCTTTCAATTGCTGCGCGCCCATCGAAGCATTTTGCAGCGCAAACACGACCTGGAATATCGGAGTCTTGTTCAAGCTACGCTCGGGCGAAAGCTCTTCGACCAGGCGCTCGAAGGGAATATCCTGATGTTGAAAGGCACCCAGGGCGGTAGAGCGCACCTGCGCCAGCAATTCGTTGAATGCAGTCTGTGCCTCAACCCGCACGCGCAGAACCAACGAATTCACGAAAAAGCCAATTAAGCCTTCAAGACGGGCATCCTGACGGTTCGCGATTGGCGAGCCGACCACGATATCCTCCTGGCCGCTGTAGCGTTGGAGCAATGCCGCAAAAGCCGCCAGCAGTGACATATATAAGGTGGTTTGCGTGGCTTGCCCAAGCCGCTTGAGCAACTCCACACTTTCACTGGGCAGAGTCGCGACACAGACATCGGCCGAGTAGGATTGCATGGGCGGACGAGGCCGATCTTTCGGCAATTCGAGGCTGTCTGGAATGCCTGCCAGAGTCTCTTTCCAATACTCCAGGTGTCCTCTCAGCACCGATTCACTCAGCCATTCGCGCTGCCAGAGCGCGTAATCGGCATACTGAACGGTCAATGGCTCCAGGGGATTCTCCCGACCTTCCTGGAAAGCCTCGTAGAGAACCATGAATTCACGATTGAAAATGCCCTGCGACCAGCCATCGGAAATGATGTGATGAAAGTTGCGCAGCAGAACGTGGTCGCGCTCACTCACCCTAAAGAGTTGGACATAGAACAACGGTCCCCTGGAAAGATTGAAGGGTTGTTCCCAATCGCGCCGCATGGCCGTGCGGACGCGCTCTTCCTGATCGGCTTCACTCAGGCCGCTGAGTTCCTCCACAGAGAGCTCAACGGGAACAAACGGATCGATGATCTGAACCGGCTGGCCTTCTATCTCGGTGAAACGAGTCCGCAGGCTTTCATGCCTGTTCAAAATGGTATTCAGGGTTTGGCGCAACGCGGCAAGATCCAAATCGCCACGCAGGCGAAGCGCAAGCGGCATGTTGTATTCGGAGCTCTTCCCACCCTCGAGCTGATCGATAAACCACAAGCGCTGCTGCGCATAGGAAAGCGGAAGCCGCTCGGGACGCGGTTTCAAAACCAGCGGAGGGCGAGCTTTTTGCGCATGGGCAACATGCAATGCCAACTGCTCGACGGTTGGCGCTTCGAAGAGCGCGCGCAGCGGAAGCTCAATTCCCAAAGAGGCGCGAATCTTGCTCACAAGACGCGTGGCCATTAAGGAGTGCCCGCCAAGCGCAAAGAAATTCTCGTCGATGCCGACCTGGTTTTCCTCAAGAGAGAGAATCTCGGCAAAGAGCGCACGCAAGACCTGCTCATCCTTATTTCGAGGAACATGGCTTGCTTGGGCACGGCGTTCCGGCGCAGGCAGCGCGCGACGGTCAATCTTGCCGCTAGGAGTGAGGGGCCAGGAGGCCATCACCACAATCGCAGAGGGAACCATGTAGTCAGGGAGGGATTCGCGCACATACTCTTGTAGTTCTTTGCCTAACTCAGCGGTGTCTCCGCCCAGAGAGGGATCATTTGCATAACGACGGTAGTAACTCGGCGGGCGAGTTTCAGAGTGCGAGGGTACTTCGTCGCGCTGCCATTGGGGATTCAAGATTACGTCGTAGACACCGTCGCTTCCCCACCTCTGCCACGACAAGCCCACTCCCAGGCATTGCGCCAGCTTCACGATTTCATCGATGTTTTTGAGGCCTTCGTCGCCACTCTTGGCGGAGGGCTGCGTTAGCTGCTCGACAGTTCCCTGTTCTCCAGATTTTATTTTCTGCGCGGCTGCCACGAAGGGTACGACGCGCGCATCCGGCAAGCCGCGAACGCCGATGGCAGAACCGGGCTGTTTTGCGAGAAATTGCTGCAAGTGCTCACGCCATTCACCGGAGGGCACCCAGGCGAGCCAGCTTGCGGGTTCCGCGATATGTTCCTTCGCTCCAGCTTTGATCACTACGTCGTAGCGGAAGCGGCTCAGTTCGTTGTCATAGGCTCCGGTTTTTGGCTGGATTTCCACTCGACCGAGGCGCTGCCAATGTTTCGCCAGATCGCGAAATAAGGCCGGATCAACGACCAATTCTTCTTCTTGCGCGACGGACTGCACTACACGACGGCGCAGATCTTCAAGAAGCAAACCTTTAAGAAGCAGACCTTCAAGACGCAGATCCTCAAACGGAGTTGCAGGCTCGGTTTTAAAGAGTTGTACGGACGTGTGATACGCCTCGAGCAATGGCAAGCTTCGTAAATCGCCAACAAAGATGTGCCCTGCAGGCTTCAGAACCCGGGCCGCTTGGGACAGCACGTCGAGCAGGTAGTCCATGTTCGGGAAGTACTGCACAACGGAGTTGATAATGACCAGATCTACATCCTGATCAGGCACAAAGGAAAGCTCGTGAGCCAGCCCCTGGCGCAGGACCACATGCTGGAGGTCGGGCCGACTCGCTACGGTCTTGCCAAGTTGCGAGAGAGCGGCTGCAGAGAAATCCAGGCCAACATAGCTTTCGCAATCGGGAGCAAGACGGGTTAGCAGAAGTCCCGTGCCGCATCCAATTTCTATTACCCTCTTTGGTTGGAGTGCTCGGAGACGAGCCAATATCTCTTCCAGCCAGATCTCCATTTCGTGAACTGGAATCGGCTCGCCGGTGTAACTGCTATTCCAGCCGGCGAAGCGCGAGATATTTATTTCGCTCACGTCAGCCGGTTCTTCGGCTTGCCGACCCTCCCGATACGACTCATATACCTGTTGCCAATGAGCAATGCGGGCTTGCTGCCTTTCGGCTTCTGCAGTCTCGGTGCGGGCAAGGGTCACGTATCCGATAAGGCGCTTTTCGCCGGGCTCGACGTTAATTCGATCTTCTGTCTGACCCTCAATCCAGGCTTCAACGCGGTCTTCTCGAATCACAGCCACGGCGTCTTGCACCTTTGGATGCCGGGAGAGCGCGGCTTCTACTTCTCCCAATTCCACGCGGAAGCCGCGAATCTTTACCTGATTGTCGGTGCGGCTAAGGAATTCCAGGTTGCCATCCACGCGCCAGCGCACGAGGTCGCCGGTGCGATACATCCGCGTTCCAACGAGGCCGTATGGATCGGCAACGAATCGTTCCGCCGATGCTGCAGGGCGGTTGAGATATCCGCGCGCAACTCCGAATCCCGCGATGTACAACTCCCCAGGAACACCCGCTGGAACAGGCTGCAAACGCGCGTCCAGCACATAGACCCTGGTGTTCCAAATCGGGCGGCCTATCGGCGGCGGCTGATTGCCCGATAACGGGGCGCTCATGGTGGAGACTACGGTTGTTTCGGTTGGACCGTAAGCATGGATCAACCTTCGTCCACGTGACCAACGGTCTATCAGTTCACCGGTGCAAGCCTCACTACCTACGACCAGATTCGTGAGAGCAGGGAGGTTGGATTCCAGGCCCCGATCGTCATCTTCCGCTTCAAGGCTTTCTTCTCCAAGGCTTTCTGCATCAAGGCTCTCTTCTTGAAGACCAGGAAGAACTACCGGCGGCAACGATGCGTGGGTTACGCCATGCTGGATCAAGGCATCGCGGAGGCCGGCCCCGCTGCGCTGTTCTTCGGACAGCAGGACCAGACTCGCCCCGGTGGTCAAAGCCATGATCAATTCCACCACAGAGACGTCGAAGCTGAGTGAGGCGAACTGCAGTACCCGCGAGGCAGGAGTGAGTTCAAGACGCTCGACACGCACGCCTGCAATGGACGGTAGTCCGTAGTGCGTGACCACAACACCTTTTGGCCGTCCAGTAGAGCCGGAGGTGTAAATGATATAAGCTGGATTTCCCGAACGAAGGTGGGGCCGCTGCCATAACTCGGCGGGATTGGCTGTAGAAGCGGCTTCAAGATTGCGCCGCGTTTCCACAGCGTCAATCACTATTAACGTTCCGGTAGCTGCCGGTAGCTTATGCGCTGCGTCCTGGGTGGTCAGCACGCATACAGGCCGTGCATCCTGCAGCATTATTTTTTGCCGTTCAGCCGGATAGTTTGGATCAAGCGGAAGATAGGCCGCTCCCGCCTTGAGAATGCCGAGCAGGCCAACGATCATTCCCATCGACCGGGGAATGGCGAGCACAACAATATCTTCTGGTCCAATGCCTTGAGCAACGAGCAAGTTCGCCAGACGATTGGAGTGGGCGTTGAGTTCAGCGTAGGTCAGAGCTTCGCCGCCAAACAAGAGCGCCTGAGCAGAAGGTGTCTTCCGCACCTGCGCTTCAAACAGATCCACCAAGGTGACATCGGGAACGCTTCGACTGGTTGCATTCCACTCTTCAAGAATGCGCTTCCGCTCTGTGGCCTCCAACAATTCCACGCTCACCAAGCTCTGGCCAGGATCGGACGTGGCGGCTTCCAGCACGCGCAGGTAGTGACGCATCATCTGCTCGATTCGCCACTGGTCGAAAAGATCGCGTCCATAGAGCCAATGAAGATCGATTGTGCCATCACTCTCGTTCTCAATCGCGTGTACCTCGAGATCGATACGAACCCGGAGTTCATCGGTAGCTACCGGCTCAATCTCCAATCCGGTGAGACGATTAGCTCCTACGGGCGCGTTTTGCAGAGCAAAGACAACTTGAAAGATAGGCGCGGCGTTCAGGCGCCTTTGCGGCGACAACTCCTCAACCAGACGCTCAAAGGAAAGATCCTGATGAGCATAAGCTTCGAGGGCGGCGCCGCGCACGCCCGCCAGAAGTTGCCGGAAGCTTTCATGAGGATTGATACGGACGCGCATGATCAGCGAGTTGACGAAAAACCCGATGAGCTGCTCTAGCTGAGGCTCAGGACGATTGGCAACCGGAGAGCCGATTACGATATCGTCCTGGCCGCTGTAGCGATGGAGAAGAACGGCGAACGCGGTCACCAAGGTCATGTAGAGAGTCGATTGGCAAGAATGACCGAGAGCCTTGAGCGCTGAAACTTGTTGAGCCGGTATAGTGAGCGTGCAGGCTTCAGCGGCGTAGGTGCGCCGGGCCTGGCGCGGATGGTCCCTGGGCAGTTCTAATTGTTCGGGAATTCCTTCGAGCTTTTTTTTCCAGTATTGCAGGTCGCGGGCTACCGAATCTTCATCAAGCCATTGGCTTTGCCACAACGCAAAATCGGCATATTGCACCGGCAATGCAGGCAAAGGATTCTCCCGGCCATGATGGAATGCCTCATAGAGCACCATGAACTCATGGTTGAACACACCCTGTGACCAAGCATCGGACACAATGTGATGGAAGGTGCGAAGCAGGATATGGTCCTGTTCCGAGAGCCTGAACAATTTCAGGCGCAGTAACGGCCCGCGAGAGAGGTCGAAGGGTTGCTCCCACTCGCGCCGAAGGGCCGCAAGAATTCGTTCCCGTCGTCCGTCTTCGCCGAACACCTCTAGATCTTCAACGGGCAAGTCGACAGGTGCTGGAGGTTCAATCCTCTGAACCGGCTGCCCTTGAACCGTGGCAAAGTGCGTGCGCAGTCCCTCGTGACGCTCCACAATGCAGTTCACCGCGCGGCGCAATGCAGAAAGATCCAGGCTTCCGCGCAAGCGCAGCGCTTCCGGCATGTGATATTGCAAACTAGCGCCTTCCAACTGATCGATAAACCAGAGACGTCGCTGTGAATGGGAAAGAGGGAGATCGTGAGGCCGCGCATGGGCCGGTACGGCAACCAGTGCCGGACGCGGACATTCCATCTTCTTCAACCGCGGCGCGAGTTGGGCCACCGTGGGCGCTTCAAACAGATGCTTGAGAGCCAAGTCCGTGCCCAGCGTGGAGCGCAGACGGCTGACAAGGCGCGTCGCCATCAGGGAGTGTCCACCCAAGGTGAAGAAGTTGTCATCGACTCCTACTCGCTTCAGCGAGAGCACATCGGCAAAAGCGCCACACAGAATCTCCTCTTCAGGAGTGCGGGGCGCGCGATACTCGGTGCGGGCCTCGCTGCGATCCGGAGCGGGCAGTGCTCGCCGGTCCAGCTTGCCGTTGGGCGTGAGCGGCAGCTGTTCCAGCGTGACTAATGCTGCCGGCACCATGTAGTCTGGTAGTCTCTCGGAAAGAGTTTTGCGGAGCACGAAGATGTCGGGTGTGGCTCCCTCAATCGGCACTAAATAAGCGACTAACTGACGATCGCCTGACGCATTTTCGCGAACCACGACAGCCGCCTGTACGATTGCCGATTGCTCTTTGAGTATCGTTTCGATTTCACCGAGTTCAATTCGAAAGCCGCGAATCTTTACCTGTTGATCTGCACGGCCAAGGAACTCCAGGCTTCCATCGGAGCGCCAGCGCGCCAGGTCGCCTGTCCGATACATTCTGGAGCCATTCGCAGATCCATAAGGATCAGCTATAAAACGCTCGGAGGTTAGCGAAGGCCGGTGCAGATATCCGCGCGCCAGGGCAACTCCGCCAATATAGAGGTCGCCCGCCACGCCAACCGACCGGGGCTGCAAGCATCCATCCAGAACATACATGCGATAGCCTGCGATAGGCCGACCGATGGAGACAGTTCCGGAAGTCTCGTCAAGAAGGCCGCTATGGCGGTAGGTGCTTGCCCATATTGTTGCCTCGGTGGGGCCATAAAAATTCTCAATTGGACCTTCTGCTGCTACACACAGTTCCTGGGCCAGCGAGTGCGGGAGCGCTTCACCACCGCTGAAAAGCTTGAGATGCCGGAGACAGGAAGGATCTTCCTGAAGCAACACCCCCCAATGGCTCGGCGTCGCCTGTAAGGAACTCGCTTTGCCCGCAACAATAAGACGAGCAAGTCGAGCGGGATCGCGCGCTTCTTCCTTGGACGCCAGCAATACCGTGGCCCCATGGCACAGCGGAAGAAACAATTCGAGAATTGAGATATCGAATCCGATGGTGGTTACAGCCAAGTGCCGATCACCGGGGATAAAGCTCACGCGCTCGTTCATTGCACTAAGAAAGGTTGAGAGCGCGCGATGCTCGATCATGACGCCTTTGGGCAGTCCGGTAGAGCCAGAGGTATAGATGACGTAGGCAGGATGATGAGGCAAGAGAGGAATCGTCCGCGCGGCCTGCGCGGGATTATGCGATGGTTGGAGTTCCAAGCCCCTGATTGTGTCCGGCGCATCGAGGGCAAGCACGTTGATCCCTTCTGAGAGACGCGCTCGAAGGCGAGTACTGACCAGCGTAAGAGCAGGTGTGGAATCGGCCAGCATGTAGGTCAGCCGGGCCTCGGGAAAATCCGGATCGAGCGGAAGATATGCGGCCCCAGCCTTCAGGATCGCGAGCAAGGCCATCAGCATTTCAGCAGAACGGTCGACGCAAACAGCCACGAGGCTCTCGGGACCCACTCCCATTCCAATGAGGCGATGAGCAAGCCGATTGGAGAGAAGATTCAGTTCGGCATAGGTCATTGAATTGAGACCCGCGGAATGGAGATTCGCAGAGTGGAGATTCGCGTCGCAGTCTCCCGCCCTCTGCGATTCCCCAGAAGTAGTGTGCGGCGTGCAGACAAGGGCCTCGGCTTGTGGAGCGCGCAAGACCTGGGCCTCGAAGAGTTCCATCAGGAAAGCGCCTCTTGGAGGAGGCGATAGCGGCTGGTCTAAACGGTTGAACTCTTCAACAACTTGCCTTTGTTCTTCAGCAGACAATAACGCAATGCCTGCGATGGATTGCTCCGGATGCGCCAATACCGCATCGAGCAGGCTGACGAGTTGGTCCCCCATGCGCCGGATGGTGGCGGCCTCAAAGATATCGGTGTTGTATTCCAAAAGCAGCCCGAGATCTTCTGTACCTTCGGCAAATGAAAGCTGCAAATCGACAGGGGAGGTCTTGCGATCGATATTGAAGAGCGTGATCTCGAAGCCCGGCAGATGCACCTTGCCCTCAACGGTGCCTGCGCCTTGTATGGGACTCTCTGTGCTGATGTATAGATATTCAACCTGATAGAGAGGCATGCGGCCCATATCGCGCTCCAGCTTGAGCCGGTCTACGAGATCACGGAACGGGTATTCCTTATGCGCAAAGGCATCCATGCAGGTAGCGCGCACTCTCTCCAAGAGCTGGATGAAACTGGGATATCGAGAAAGATCGGCGCGCAGAACAAGGGTGTTGAGCAGATAGCCGATCAGGTTTTCCGTTTCCGGTGAATCGCGGTCAGCAGAGACGGGAGTACCTATCAAGAAGTCTTCCTGCCCGGTATAGCGCCATAAGAAAGCATTGATGACCGCGAGAAGGGTCATGAAAGAAGAAGTCCCCGCCTGACGGTTCATCACGCGCACGCGACGCATGACCTCTGCGGAGATCAGGAACGACTCGCGCGCTCCCTGATGCGATTGAACAGGTGGACGAGAGCGATCCGCAGGTATTTCCAGAACGTGCGGCGCTCCCGCTACCTGGCGGAGCCAGTAGTTCTCCTGTTCGCGAAAGGCCTCACTTTTCTCCCAGTGATCGCGCCAGGCGGCCCAATCCGCATATTGAATGGGAAGCGGCGGCAGCGGATCGGGCTGATTGTTGGCCAACGCATGATAGAGACCAAAGACTTCGTTGTAAAAAACGTAGTAAGACCACCAATCGGTAACGATGTGATGCAGCACTCCCACCATCACATGGTCGTTATCTGCGATGCGAACCAAAGGAAGACGAACCAGAGGGCCGCACTCAAGATCAAAGGGCTGCTTGATCAGTTCGGTAACAGCGGCATAGGCGGCGGCCTCGGGGTCAGGGGCCTGACGGACATCCGTTACCGGCGCGGTGAGGACCATGTCGTTCACTAGCTGAAACGGACGGCCATCGATGGCGACAAACGTCGTCCTTAGGATGTCATGGCGGCCAACTACCGTGTTCAGGCACCGCTCCAACAGAGCAACATCGAGCTTTCCCAAGAGACGGAATCCATTGCCAATGTTATATGCCGAAGTCCCGGGCTCGAGCTGCTGGATGAACCACAGAGCGGCTTGATCGGTCGTAGCAGGCCAAGGTGCGGGATCGGTGCGCCGAGGAATCCGTACAACCTCGGCTTTCCCCTGTAGCTTGCGGCGCTTGAGTTCATAGAGGGCGCGCTGCTCAGGAGTGAGGCTGGCGATTCTTTCCGCAAGCGTCTTCTTGGCGGTGTCTCCGGGGGCGATTTCGTGGGTGCTCATAAAAAAATTTAATTAGTTCGCTTAATGATCCTCTTAGTTCTCGCATCGTCAAAATCTTTACCACAGAGGTCACAGAGGACGAGAGCGGAGGTCACAGAGGGCTGTACGAGCAGTCTCGGCATACCTCGATTTCTCTCGAATGATGTAGCATCTTTCAGATCGACTCAATTGCTTCACATGAGAAGGCAGATTCATTTGTCCGTGACAAATCTCTTGATCCCATCCTTGAGACGCGCAACATGAAAATTGATCATCAAGCCAATCTTTTTCTTGCTTAGTCTCATGTAAGAAAGAATTTGGGCTTCGTGGACAGCAACGATAGCCTCAACGCACTTCAGTTCGACAATCACGGAATCATTTACGATCATGTCGATTCGATAGCCTTCTTCCATGAGGATTCCGTCGTATACAACGGGCAATTTGACTTGGGTCTCTACATCGAAACCAATCTTCCTTAGTTCATGCGCGAGACAAATTTCATAGGTCTTTTCCAGAAGACCGGGGTCCAATACGGAATGCACTTTCATCGCCGCACCAATGATTGAACGTGTTATCCCATTAAAGCGTGGCGAGTTGTCCTTTATCTTCAGAGCACTCCCGTGCCTCTCCGGGCTGGAGCGCTGTGGCCGGGGCCGTAACCTTCTCCTGTTTCATAAACCAATCAGCCTTGCCCTGCGGCTAAAGCGATTTCGTGGTGGCGATGTTGTTGAAGCATTGAGCATGGTGAATTGTCCTGAATCTTCAAAGGGCTCTCTTGTTTCTCCGGGCTGGAACGACGTGGCGCTAGCTGTAACCTTCTCCTTTTTCATCGACCACTCAGTCTTGTCCGGCGGCGAGAGCGATTTCGCGGTGGCGATGATGTTGAAGCGCAGCGAGTCGCTCCAGGCTTTCCATGGTGGATGCAAGGTCGATGCCAAAATCCACGAGGCAGGCCGCTTCGTTCACACCAGCAGCGCTTAAGCGATCGACCATCGCCATGCATTTTTCCGGGGTACCAAGCAAAGAGCTATCTTCAAAATATCGCTCGAAAGCAAAATCGAGCAGGCTTTGCATTTCGTGGGACGATGAATCGCTGAGCCCTCCACTGGACGCCATGAGAGGACGAAACTGATCGATAAAGCTCTGGAGATAGCCCTTAAGAGGCTCGCGAACCTTCTCGCGTACAACATCAAGGTCGTCGCCAACAAAGGTGTGCAACATTAAAGAGACGATTCCGGTGCGGGGATCATGGCCATTCTCCGACCGCGCCCGCCGATATTCCGTAATCTGCTCGCGCAAATCTTCAAGAGTTATGCCCATCAGTGCGGTCAGAACATTCGCGCCAATCTCTCCGGCCCGTTTCCATGTAGCAGGCGACGTAACCGTGACCCACACCGGCAGCTGCGCCTGAATCGGACGCGGCAGGGTCTTGACGCGCGTTGTTTTGCCATCGACCCCTGGAAGTTCTACCTCTTCCCCGGCCCAGAGACGCCGCACCACCTGAATATCGCGAAACATGCGCTCGCGCCGGTCGTGATAAGCGTGGGGAGCGATCACATAGTCGTGCTCATGCCAGCCGGTAGCAAAGGAGATGGCGGCGCGGCCGCCGGACAGATTGTCCACCAGGGCCCAATCTTCGGCGACGCGCACAGGACTGTGCAGCGGCAGCACAACGCTGCCTGCCCGAATCTGTACGTTTCGGGTCATCACTGCTAAAGCGGCGCTGAGAACCGCGGGATTGGGATAAAGACCGCCAAAGGCTTGAAAGTGACGCTCCGGAGTCCAGATCGCGTTGAAGCCGTTACGGTCCGCGAATTGTACTGTTTCCGTCAAGAGCCGGTAGCGATCCGCGACACTCGCTGTGCCATCGGCCGAGAAGAAAAAGATGCTGAACTCCACCTTGCGCCGCACCTGAGGCACAACGGGTTCCAATCCATTTCTAGGACCTGGAACTGGGGCGGGGTCCGTGAGGCTGGTCCGCTGCGAAGGCGATTCGGGTTGACGCGTCTCCTGTTGCTGCAAGCGACGGCGCAAAAGCTCCTGCTGCTCAGGAGTGAGATTGCGAATCCTTTCCGACAGATCAGACATGTTGGTCCTTCGGCTGAGACTGGGCGTCAAGCTCCGACTTTACTTTCTCCGGTGAAAGACCTTCGATCTCAGCAAGAAGCTGCTCGAGCGCCGCTTGGTCTTCATCTTCATCAGGCTGCTTGCCGGAGATAAGGACCGCGAGAGCGGAGACGGTGGGCGCCTCAAAAAGATCTTTGAGACCGAGACGCGTCGAAAACGTTTCATTCAGATTTTTCAAAACCTGGACTGCCAGCAGCGAATGTCCACCCAACTCAAAAAAGTTGTCACGAACGCCGATCTCCCGGAAGCCAAAAGCCGTTCCCCAGGTTTGAACCAAAAGCTTCTCAACTTCACTACGAGGCGCGAGGTATTCGGTAGAGACAGCCGGACGGGAGTGGCCATTCGCGCCGTTTGTCCCTTCCACACTGGTTGCTCCAGCACTCTCTCGCATCATGGATTGGAAATAATCGGTGGTGAAGAGATGCTGCTGTGCCATGAGAGCATCGAAGTTGCGGGTGGAAACAACTACATTGGACAGTCCCGTTTCGATTGCACGGTCCAATGCAGTCAGGCACTCCTCCACGGTCATGCCGAAGCGTTCACGCTTTTCTTCCAACTGCTGAGAAATAAAGGAGGCTTTGTCCGGAGAGCTTTTATCCGAAGGGCTTCTATCTGAAGAGCCGGCACCAAGCTCTTGCCAGCCGCGTGTACCCCATTCGATGCAAAGAGCATGGCGCCCTTGTGCGGCCAGTTGCTCGGCAAAGCCGAGAAGCGACGCACCTGTAGCCGCCTGCTCCACCTGGCCGATGCCCCCGATTTCCGCGAGATTACTGGAGAAGAAGACGAATTGTTCGGCCTCGGCAAAGACTTCTTTGAGCACCTCCGCTTCGGACAGCGCGTAACGAAGTATTTCCGAGGGCGATCCGGACCGGCCTTGGATGAGCTGCGTGCGCGAGGGAGTGTCGAGATGGAAGACACCTGCAACCATGCCCATGCCAGACTCGATGATCTTTCGACCCTCATACATGCGCTCACGGTCTGCGGGATCGGCAGTTACGACAAGCAGACGATCTTTAATCCCATTGATTCCGTCAATTCCCTGGATTCCCTGCAAGCGTGCGATTTTGCGGGAAACAGGATCGGACTCTCCTTGGTCGGCAATCCAGTCCTTCCAATCCTTCGGTTGCGGAAAGAAAGCCCGATCAAGCAACGCCACGCGCGCTCCGTGAATGAGCACCAGGCGCTCTGCCAGGCTCAGACCGATTTCCTGAAAGGCATGCGTGATGAGATAAACCTTATCGGCCTCGAGTCTGTATTGACGGCCAGTAGAACCTGCCGGCAGCACAGGAAGTTGATCGACAACGGGGACCCAACGGCGGCCATGCCTGAGAGCAACAATGTTCTCAGGGCCTTCAGCAATAAATTCTGCGAGAACTGAGTTCAATAGTTTTTCCGATAAGGGTTCACTGCAATCGAGATCGACATTTTGGCAAACGATTGCCGGAACCTCTTTGGGAAGGACATGAACGATACCCAGCACGGCGGCTTTCGCCGGGTCATGCAGAGGCTCATCTAACACGCGATGAAGATTGCTGCTGACGATCCCTAATCTGATCTTTCCATCACCTTCGATGGGCTCATTTAACGATGCAATCGCCTGCGAGAGGTAGATCAGGCTATCGAAATCGACGACGTCAGGCGAAACCTGGGCGCTCGCACGGTTCCTGTTCGCACCAGAGCAATAGACGATCCTGCTGGGCAGACGGCCGGTGGCACGCAGGGCGTCGAACAGTTTTACGTAATCTTCAGGATCTCGAGGATTGATCGTGAAGAAACCCTCGCGGTGCTGTGTGAGTGACGCGCCTGCACGCACTTCAACCATTGGCTGTCCTAGCTCTAGAAGGCGGCGAGCGATATGGGCTGCAAAATCAGCCTCATTTCCTTTGGCCGATTCCGCTTCAGGCGTAAGCACCAGCCACGCCTTTTTTTCTCCGAAGGAATCTTCCAAGCTGCGCGCCGATCGCCGATCGGAACGCTTCCAGGTAGTGGAGTACAGCCAGCTCTCTAGAGGCTCTTTTGTTTCCAGCGCATCGGAAGGGGTAGTCTGCGGAATCGCTGCTTTGGAGGATTGAACTTCGGACGATTCAACCCAGTAACGGCGGCGCTCGAAGGGATAAGTCGGCAGAGATACACGGCGATGCTTTTCGCCGTTGTAGTATTCCTGCCAATCGACGGGTATACCTTCTTGCCACAGAGCCGCCATTGCCATGGCAATGGCGCGGTCATCCGGAAGTCCTCGGGCAAAGGACGTGATGGCGTGCATTTCGGGGAACGTTCGCCGGGCCAAGTCGCTCAATACCTTTCCGGGGCCGACCTCGAGCAAAATGCGGCCCGGTTTTCGAGCCAGTTCCCGCAGGCACGATGCAAAGAGAACGGGTTCACGCAGATGCCGCGCCCAATAGTTCGGATTGACGGCCTCCTCGTCTTTAATCCAGCCACCCGTAACATTCGAGAGGTATGGAATTCGAGGTGCGCGCAACCGGAAGCCGGAAGCCAGTTGCGCCAATGGCTGCATCAGCGGGTCAACCAAAGACGAGTGGAAAGCATGCGTCGATTCCAGCCTGATTGGCGAAAGGGCGGCCAGGGTCTGTTCCAAACGATCGATTTCCACGACTGGCCCTGAGACAACGCATAGCTGCGGAGCATTCACAGCCGCCAAGGAGAGCCTCCCTTGCAAGTAGGGACGAACGACATCTTCGCTGGCAGGCACGGCCAGCATGCCGCCTGGCTCAAGCTTTTCGGTGCCGCGGCCGCGCTCCGCCACGAGCAGCAGGGCTACATCCAGATCAAAGACTCCTGCAAGAGCTGCAGCAACATACTCTCCAAGGCTGTGGCCGACCATCGCCGATGGCTTTATTCCCCAGGACATCCATAGCTGGGCCAGCGCGTACTCCACCACGAAGAGCGCCGGCTGCCAGAGTGAAGGCCGGTGTAACTCGCGCAGCGATTCCGGATCGTCAGCAAAAAGAATGCGGCTGAGATCGAGTCCCAGCAACGGATGTAGAAGATGGCAGCAGCGATCTACCTCTTCACGAAACCGCTTTTCTTTTTGATACAGATCGCGACCAAGATCGGCGTGCGCCTTCCCTTGACCGGGGAACATAAAGACCACGGACGGACTGGTGCTCAAATCAAGACAGCGCGGTTTTCGAGGAGTGGAGGCCAGGCTGGCAAGAAGGTCATCCTGGTCGCGGCACACAAACGCTTCCCGCACGGAAAAACCCTTGCGGCGAGTGTTCAGCGTAAAGGCGACATCCGCAAGCGGCGTTTCCGCGTGATTCTTCAGGAAGTCCGCCAGGTTCGCCTGCTGACTCGCCAATGCCGATTCCGTATGGGCAGAGAAAGTGAGTAATTGCCATTCACGCGAAGAGCTTGGAGGAGCCTGGTTGGTCTCTTCTTCCGGCGTCCGGACCTCTTGATCCCATGATCCCAGCACAACGTGAGCGTTGGTGCCGCCGATGCCAAAGGAGCTCACTCCCGCAAAGCGTCGTTGCCGATTGGGGCTTTCGTGTCGCTCAGGCTCCTGGTTGAACGAAGGCCATGCGATGGTTTGGGTGTTGATGTAAAACGGGCTCTGCTTCAGACCAAGTTGCGGGTTGGGTTGCTCGAAATGCAGACTCGGGATCAACACTCGGTGCTCGAGGCAGAGCACCGTTTTGATGAGTCCAGCTACACCTGCAGCAGAGTCACAATGGCCAATGTTGGTCTTTACGGAGCCAAGGGCGCACGAACCCTCCGGCAACCCCGGTCCAAAAGCCTGACGCAAGGCTTCGACTTCAATGGGATCGCCCAGAGACGTGCCGGTGCCATGCGCTTCAACATACGAGATCTGCTTTGGCTCGACTCCGGCGGCGACCAGAGCGCGCTGAATGACCTGGCGCTGCCCTTCGACTCCAGGTGCTGTGTAGCCAACCTTGGCATTGCCATCATTATTAATGGCAGAACCTTTGATCACCGCGTGGATGCGATCTCCATCGGCCAGGGCGTCTTCCAAACGCTTTAGCAAAACCAATCCCACCCCGCTGCCTGGAACGGTGCCCGCAGCAGAAGCATCGAATGCGCGGCAGTGACCGTCGGGCGAAAGGATGCTGCTTTCCTGATAGACGTATCCTGTAGCCCGGATGTCGGCGATGGAAACGCCTCCCGCTAGCGCCATACCGCACTCGCGATTTAAGAGACTCTGGCAGGCGAGATGAACGGCAACCAGCGAAGTCGAGCATGCCGTATTCACCGGTACACTCGGTCCACGCAGGTTCAGGAGATAGGAGAGCCTGGTTGCAACGTGATCCTTGCCGGTTCCAATCACCAACTGAACTTCGCCCAGCGCATCGGTCAAGCTACGGTCGGCGACTAGAAGCTCGCGATAGTGGCTTTCACCCGAACCAGCAAAAACTCCAACGTCGGAACGACTCTCTTCACCCGTATAGCCTGCCGATTCAAGAACCTCCCAGGCGCACTCAAGCAGAAGGCGCTGCTGCGGATCGGTGGCCGTGGCCTCAGCAGGATTCAGACCGAAGAACGCGGCATCGAAAAGCTGGATGTCTTCGAGCCTGCCCATGAAAGGAACAAAGTTGGGATGATTCGCTAATTCCGGAGGCAAGGCCGCAAGCTGTGCTTTGTTAAGCGGCGCGATGGACTCAACCCCTTGGCGAAGGTTCTCCCAGAAAGCAGGAATCGAAGGAGCGCCCGGAAAGCGGCAAGCCATACCGATGATGGCCATCTCGCCCGAAGAATTCCGTAACGGTCGGGCTTGCTGCAATCCAGCTACAGCAGGCTTTTCACGGAGTTCAAGATAGGCCGCCAAAGACGCAACCGTGGGATGTTCGAACAACTTAACCATCGGCAGCGGGCTGCCACTGCCTAAGGCGCTCTGGATCCTCGCATGGACCTGGGCAAGGAGAAGGGAGTGTCCGCCAAGATCGAAGAAGTTGTCGTGCACGCCTACATTCTCACGAAGAAGTACCTGCTTCCAGATATCGGCAAGCACGTGCTCCCATTGGGATTCCGGTACGGCAAGAGTTGACTGCTGCGAACCGGATTCGACCGGCGCGGGCAGCCTGCCACGATCCACCTTTCCATTCGGCGTGCGCGGCAGAGCATCCAGAACCACAAATGAAGCGGGGACCATGTAGCCGGGTAGACGTTCACTGAGACCGCTTCGAAGCGCCGTCTTCTCCAAGCTCGCTCCGCTGGCGGGAACCACGTAAGCAATCAGCTGCTTTCCCAAGGCGCTGCCATCACGCGCAATCACTGCGGCCTGGGCAACTCCGGGCAGGGCCTGTAATGCAGCTTCAATCTCTCCGGTTTCGACCCGGAAGCCGCGTATCTTGATCTGTTGATCGACGCGCCCGAGATATTCGAGGATGCCGTGCCTGTTCCAACGCACGAGGTCGCCGGTGCGATACATGCGTTCGCCAGGCACGGTGTTGAACGGATCGGGCACAAATCGCTCGGACGTGAGGGCTGGACGATTCAAGTAGCCCCTGGCTAAGCCGAGTCCTGCAACATACAGTTCACCGGGAGCTTCCATGGGAGCAGGCTGTAGATGATCATCGAGAACATACACACGAGTGTTCCAGCTAGGGCGGCCAATCGGCGGTATCTGCGAACCCGACAAGGGCGCACTGATGGAGGCCAGCACCGTGCTCTCGGTAGGACCGAAAGCGTTCAGCATACGGCGGCCTACCGACCACCGGGCTACAAGATCGCCCGAACAGGCTTCACCGGCGACAATCAGGACTTTTACAGGTAGATTTTCGAACCCTTCGAGCGTGGGCAAGACGGCCGGAGGAAGAGTGACATGCGTGATCTTTTGCGAAACCAAAACGTCACGCAACGGAGTTCCGCTGCGCTGATGCTCGCGCAAGAGCACCAAAGCTGCTCCATGAGGAAAGGCCATGAGCATTTCCCAGATGGAAGCGTCGAAGTTTAACGAAGCAAATTGCAGAATGCGTGAGTCCTGCTCAATCGCCAATGCCTTGAAGTTGAATGCCGCCAAAGATGCAATTCCACCATGCTCGATTGCAACACCTTTGGGAGCACCGGTCGAACCCGAGGTGTAGATCACGTATGCAGGATGGTGCGGTAGCAAGGGCGCAATGCGATCTACATCTTCCAGATTACTTGCTGGAGACTGAGCCACTAATTTCTTGGTCTCCAGATTGTCGATTTCGGCAACAGCAACACGATCCTGGTGCGGCAACCGGGCACGTAAAACAGAGGTGGTTACCACCAGCTCGGGAGCAGCATCAGCCAACATGTGAGCCAGACGAGCTTGGGGATAGTCCGGATCGAGTGGTAAATACGCCGCTCCACACTTCACGATGGCCAGCACTACGACGACCATTTCAAAGGAGCGTTCCAGACAGATGCCTACTAGCTTCTCGGGGCCAATACGGCGCGCGATCAGCCAATGGGCCAAACGATTTGCCTGCTCATTCAGCTCTGTATAAGTAAGAGAGTCGCTCTCGAATACAAGCGCGATAGAACGAGGGGTTCGCGCCACCTGGTTTTCCAACAGTTGCGGCAGCGTTTTCCGCTCGATGAATTTTGCGGTGGCATTCCAATCCATTAAGAGAGTCTGGCGCTCGGCGGCGCTCAACAAATCAAAGGAATGCAGGGGCAGACTTGGATTGCCGACCGCCTGCCGCATGATCCGCTCGAGGCGCGCAACCATCTCTTCCACCGTTCGCCGGTCAAACAGATCAGCGTCATACTGCAACGCACCATCGATACCCAGAGGATCGCCAGTTGGAGTGGTTCGCTCGCCAAGACTGAGAGTGAGGTCGAACTTGGCGGCAACTTCAGGCAAAGGCTCAACGGTAATCTCCAATTCCGGCAACGACACGCCAACATCGGGAGTGTTTTGCAGAACGAACATCACCTGAAAGAGCGGATGG